>CAYVNP010000029.1:19941-47824 GCA_964452905.1 uncultured Bacteroidales bacterium | reverse complement strand
GTGATGAAATAAACATTTTTGGAAATTGGTTCATCATTCATTTTACCGAAAACAGTGGAATGGCTTTCGGACTTGAGTTTGCCGGAAAATCCGGAAAATTGTTTCTGAGTCTTTTCAGGATTATTGCCATAGCTGCCATCGGCTGGTATTTATTTTCATTGGTCAAAAAAAATGCTCATACCGGATTGATCCTATGCATTTCATTGATATTTGCCGGTGCTCTTGGAAATCTAATCGACAGTGCATTCTATGGCCTAATTTTCAGTGACAGTTTTTTTCATGTTGCTAAATTTCTTCCTCGTCATGGTGGATATAGTTCGTTTTTACATGGAAGTGTTGTTGATATGCTTTATTTCCCAATATTAAAAGGTCATTTCCCTGAATGGTTTCCATTTTGGAAAAATGAAGAATTTATTTTTTTCAGACCGGTATTCAATATTGCTGATTCATCTATTACCATTGGTGTTTGTTTGTTAATTCTTTTTCAAAAACATTTTTTGAAAGAAGAAATAAAAGAAACATCTAAAGAAGAAATCAATATTTGATTTTATTTTCATTTGCTCGATCATATATTCCCTGATGAAATTTTCAAAACTGATTTGTTTAGATATTCTTTATATCTAAATGATTTAGACTTTATACTTCCTTGACTTTTAGTGTTAAATTCTATATATTAGTAAAAAATATATAGAATATTTATTTCAAATAGAACAAAGAATATATGAAATTAACAGAATGTAAACTATTTTTGATTATTATATTCAGTTTTTTTTCATGCTTTGTCTTCTCGCAAAACATAAATGAAAACCGAAAACAGATCATGCTTAGTCTTTCCCTTGATGAAACAATGATTAGTATTCATCGCAAAGATTATGACCTTGAATTTATCTGTAATAAAAAAATAAATGATAAGATATGCCTCAGGTTTTATTTGGTTTCCGTTAAAACGGATAATATTGTTTCATTAGCATTTCAAGTGGATAATCAGGATAACTACAGCTTACTGAAAGACCTGATCCGACAAAACGGGATTCTCAAAGGATTTGAAACGTACGCTTATGGATTCAATTATGTTGGATTTCTGGATGCCTCACAAATGGATATATCCAATAAACTATTTCCATTTGTAATTGAAGGTTTAACACCTGAACTGATCACAGAACTTAAAAAAATAATCACCTTAAAGAAAGATGATTTTTATATTAAGAAAAGCAATGGAACGAGATGAATTGTAAAACAAAAATTGTTGCCCATTTCACTTCGTAAAATAAAAAGCAACAGTTAATCCGAAAAATAGTAGTACCTTTGCAACTTCGTTTTCCAAAACATAGGAAAACAGACAGGTGAAAAAGAATCTCATTTAAGGTTATTCATTGGCAGCGCAGCCGTCTAATTTTGTTCTTTCACACCTGGCAATTGAATTAAAACTTCCAGTGTGAAAGAAAAATGAATTTTAGACTGGTGCAATTACATACAAATGAAAACATTTAATGATTTTGGTCTTTCGGATAAAATTCTGAAAGCAATCACTGAACTGGGTTTTGTTACTCCAACACCTATTCAGGAAAAAACGATTCCTAATATTCTTAACGACAAACAGGATCTGATCGGGCTTGCACAAACAGGGACCGGAAAAACAGCAGGTTTTGGATTACCCATTATCCAACAAATTTCCCCGGATAAAAAAGCCGTGCAGGCAATGATCCTCTGCCCTACGCGTGAACTCTGTCTTCAGATTACCAAAGATTTCGAGAGCTTCTGCAAATATTCGGCACATATTTCTATTGTTGCTGTTTACGGCGGTGCAAGTATTGAACAGCAAATCAGAAGCATAAAAAAAGGTGCTCAAATTATTGTGGGGACACCCGGCAGAACGCTTGACCTTTTGAACAGACGAGCATTGAAAGTTAATCACATTCAATGGCTGGTGCTGGACGAAGCAGATGAAATGCTTAATATGGGCTTTCGGGATGATATGGATGCCATCCTTGAAAATACTCCTGCTGAAAAACAAACCTTACTCTTTTCAGCTACCATGCCTGACGGGGTCAGACATATCTCAAAAGATTACATGAAAAATCCGATCGAGATTTCAGCCGGCAAAAAAAATACAGGAGCGGATAACGTACAGCATCATTATTATCTGGTTAAACCGCACGACCGTTATCTGGCCTTAAAACGATTAGCTGATATTCATCCTGATATTTACGGAATTATTTTTTGTCGTACACGTTCCGAAACGAAAGATCTTGCCGACAAGCTGATTGTTGACGGATACAGCGCAGATGCATTACACGGGGATCTGTCGCAGGCACAACGCGACCATGTAATGAAACGATTCAGAACAAAACAACTGCAATTGCTCATCGCTACTGATGTTGCTGCACGTGGACTTGATATCAACAACTTGACCCATGTGATCAATTATAATCTTCCGGATGATTCGGAATTATATCTCCATCGCAGCGGACGAACCGGCAGAGCAGGTAAAACAGGGATATCTATCATCATTACGCAAGCACGTGAAGAAAGAAGAATCCGTGAACTTGAAAAATTGATCGGGAAAAAATTTATTCAAAAAAATATTCCTTCAGGACAAGAAATATGTGAAAAAAGATTATACAACCTGATGGATAAAATTGAAAATATCCAGGTGGATGAACAACGTATTGCCCCTTATTGGGAAACCATCAATAAAAAACTGCAATGGATTGACCGTGATGAATTGCTCAAACGTTTTATCTCCGTTGAGTTCAATGAGTTTCTTACCTACTATAAAGATGCAAAGGATATGAATGTTTCAAAAGGTGAAAACACACCGGTAAAAAAACATTCTTCAGACAAAAAATTCTCACGTTTCTTTATTAATCTGGGTTCAAAAAACAAAATCAGAGTACCCACCATAATCGGGTTGATCAATGAAAATACACGTCAACGAAATATTGAAATAGGGAAAATTGATATATTTGGAAATTTTTCATTCTTTGAAGTAGATAAAGAATATGAACAGGTTATTTTGAATGCCTTTAAAAATGCCTCTTACGAGGGGAACAAACTGACCGTGCAAATTTCAAAACCTGAAACTACTCAAAAGAAAAATGAGTTTAGAGGCGGCAGGGAAAGAAAAGAAAGAAAAAGATATTAAAAAATCTTCATACAACTTAACAAACCAAAATAAATACAATTGTGTTATTCAAAAGATTATTCAAATAGAAAATTTATTTAAATGAAAATACTTCTTATTTCTCCTTCAGTTGATACTAAAAAACGAACTAATAAACAACTATTAATACCCCAATTAGCACTCTATATCCTTGAAGGATTAACACCACCCGAACATCAGGTCGTAGTGATTGAAGAAGAAAGAGTTGATATTGACCTTGATCAGGAATGTGATCTGGTGGGAATAAGTTGCATGACTGCTAATGCACCCAGAGCTTATGAACTGGCTAAAGAATTTAAGAAAAGAAATAAAACCGTCGTATTAGGTGGCGTACATCCAACCATACTTCCTGATGAGGCGTTGTTGCATGCCGACTGCGTTGTAATTGGTGAAGCAGAATGTGCATGGGGAAAAGTTCTTGAAGATTTTCAAAAAAATTGCCTTCAAAAAAAATATCACGAACCCAATGTTGATCTTGAAAAATATGTTCCGAAAAATTTTTCAAAAATCATTCAAAAGCATTTGTTCAACATTGTACCTATCCTGACCACACGTGGATGTCCTTACAATTGTGAGTTTTGCTGTGTAACCAATCTTTACGGCAAAGAGATCCGACACGTACCAATTCCTAATGTGATCCGGGATATCAAAGAATCAGGTGCTAAAAATTTTATGTTCCTCGATGACAATATCATTGGTCATCCGATTTATGCGAAAGAACTTTTTAAAGCATTGATCCCGTTAAAAATAAAATGGGTAGGGCAAGCTTCTGTTTCTTTATTGGTAAGAGATACCGAACTTCTTAAACTTGCTGCTGAAAGCGGTTGCAAAGTTCTTTTCTTCGGTCTGGAAAGCGTGTCTGAAAAACAAATGAAAACAATGCATAAGTCAATCAAGGAGATTGCTCATCTAGAAGAGGGATTGAAAAAGATCATGAAAATGGGTATTATGGTTCATGCTTCAATGATATTTGGTTTTGATAATGACACCAAAGAAGTATTTGATGATACGGTTAAATTCCTGATCAAAAATAATGTGAGTACTGTTTCGTTCAATGTGCTTACGCCTTATCCGGGGACCAAAACTTTTCAGAAGTTAAAAGATGAAGGACGGCTGTTGACTGACAACTGGAAATATTATGATCATAACACGGTTGTATTCCGACCCAACAATATGTTGCCTTATGAACTTCAGTATGGAAAAACAATGGCTCGCAAAAAATTCTACACCTTGAGGTCAGTTTTCAAACGCTTTACAAGCAACCTGTTCAGCCCTGCTATTTATTTTGCAACAAACTATGGACATATGAAACAAGCAAAAGTAGAAGAAAAAAGAATTGCTGAACTGAAAACCGAATTATTTCAAAATTACAGTGAAGAACCCATTACCTACAGTAATTGATTTTATATTATGAATACCGATAAATTACCTTGGGAACCCCTGCGAGAACGTATTGTTCACAAACCCCTTGCAAAAGATAAAGAAAAAAACCTCCGAATGGATATCATTAAACTCCCTGCGGATTTTGAGTTTGAAGAACATCTGCATCCAGAAACCGAATGGGTCTATATTTTAAAGGGGGCGTTCACGGATGAACGCGGGACACATTGTTCGGGTGACTTTATCATCAATGTTAAAAACTCAAAACATAAGGTAACTACAGGTACCGAAGGATGTGAAATCCTCTGTTGCTGGTGCGGTCAAGTGATAAGTACAAAGTGATTATTTCAGAATAATAATATTTCCCAGTTTTGTAGCAATGTTGCTACGCAAGCCCAGTAATGTTTTATGTTTGACCAATAAGGTTTCAATATCTTCATCCGTACAATCAGCAATCTCTTTCTGATTCTGGCTGATCAAACGATCCACATTTTTTAATTTGAGAGATAACACCGAAGAAACAACACTTTGAAGCAGTACATCCAACTCAACCGGTACCTCAATCTGATGCATCTGATTCCAGTTAGGACTCAGACTATCAGAAACACTGATCAGATCAATGGCAACACGATTCAATTCTGCATCGGGATGATTTATAAAAAATGTATCGTCAGGTAAAAAACCGCTTTCGATCATATTCACATATTCATCAACTATTTTCTGATAAACGGGATCATCCAGTTTTATCTCATCTTCGTTCAAAGATCCTACAATATAAGCAGCAACATTAATGGGATTTTCAATACTATTTTTGTTATCATCTTCACTTTTAAAAACGATTTCTCTTGTTCCGTAATTTAAAAGTAAACGCACAATATCTTTTTCCTGATATGACTGATCATCATCTTTGTTAATTCTTTGTATTTCAGAAGTGAATGATGTAATTTCGGGAACTTCATTTTCCTGCTCATCTTTATTTTTCTTAGCAATATTCTGTCTTCTGATCTTATTCAGTTCATTCAACAGTGTTTGTTCCTTAATAGTTAAAATATTTCCACATTCTGTAATATAGATTGAACGTGCAATTCCATCCGGTATCAGTGAAATAGAATAAACTATTTCTTTGATCAGTTCGGCTTTTTTAATCGGATCATTCGCAGCTTCTTTCAATAATAGTCCTGTTTTAAACCGAATAAAATCCTGTGCATTAACTGAAACAAAATCTGAGACATCATCACGAGAGTGCTTACGAGCAAAGGAATCAGGGTCTTCACCATCTGGGAAAAGAACGATCTTAACATTCATTCCTTCTTCCAGAATCATATCTATACCACGAAATGCTGCTTTAATTCCTGCCGGATCGCCATCATACAAAATCGTAATGTTACGTGTATAACGCCTAATCAGCTTGATCTGTTCGGTTGTCAACGAAGTACCCGATGAAGCAACTACATTTTCTATCCCTTGCTGAAACAATGAGATGACATCGGTATACCCTTCCACGAGGAAACAATTGTCTTTGCTGATGATGCTGTTCTTGGCAAAAAATAATCCGTAAAGTATTTTGCTTTTAGAATAGATCGCTGATTCAGGTGAATTAACATATTTCGCTTTATTGTCTTCTTTTTTCAGAATGCGACCCCCGAAGCCAAGTACTCTGCCCGAAATATTATGGATGGGAAATATCACTCTCCCTTTGAAACGGTCGAACAATTTATTCTCACCGGAAATGGTCAGACCAGTTTTAACCAGATGCTCCTCTTTATAACCGTTATTCAGCGCATGTTGTGTGAATGCATCCCATTTGTCAAGACAATATCCCAATTGAAATTTTTTAATGATCTCAGGGCTGAATTCTCTTTCTTTAAAATAACTCATCCCAATGGCAATACCGTCTTCATTGGAAAAAAGAAGTTCAGAAAAATATTTTTGGGCAAATGCAGACAGATTAAATAATGATTCATTTTCCGTCAGACTATCTAATTGTTCCTGTGTTTGCTGTTCTTCTTCAATTTCAATAGCATATTTTTTAGCAAGATATCTCAGTGCTTCCGGATAGGAATACTGCTCATGATCCATGATAAAATTGACCGAATTACCTGCTTTCCCACACCCAAAACATTTATAGATCCCTTTAGCGGGAGAGACCGTGAATGAAGGCGTTTTCTCATGATGGAACGGACAGAGACCAATATAATTTACACCACGCTTTTTCAAACTGATGAAATCGGAAATTACTTCTTCCACCCTGGCTATTTCAACTATTTCCTGTATGGTTTGTTGCGGTATCAAATTATCAAAGTTTAAGGTCTATTAAATACATTATTACATATTCAGATAATCCAAATATGATTTACGTGCCAAATTTCAATCGGATACAAATTAAATAAAAGACCTGATTGTTATAAAGATTGTTAACAAAATATTTTTTTAAAGCAATTGTGAAATTTAAAATTTTGCTTATATTTGTTAATCAGACTATGCTGTTTAAAACTATTTAGTGATAATAAAATAATTAATCATTCGTTCTGAACAAATAAGAGTATAAGAATAACAGGCAGCATCACGAACTCTTTTAATTTCTATTTTGTTTTCTAAACCATATAATTAATAATGCGACACTTTTTCTACATACTATCTTTCTGGCTGGTTTTAACCCTATCCAATTTTTCTTTAGCTAATATTACTGCTGTTGATGATACTTCGTTCAGATCAACCGGCTCAACAATCCCCGGCAAATGCTCTGACGACCCTGTGGTTGCTATGCTCGACAGTCTTGCACACCAGAAATATATTACCTTTTCAAAATTTACTACTGACCGCAACAAACTAAATGTCAATAATTTTTCAGAGGGTTATGTTCCTGTTTACAGTGCTGCTACTTATGCTGAACGCATCAATAAGCTGGATAAACAAACTCCGTTTAATCTGGTCTATAACGATGATGTTAAACAATTCATTGATTTATATTCTTTACGGAAATCCAGATTGACAGAGCGGATCATGGGTTTATCCGAATTATATTTCCCGATTTTCGAACAGATGCTTGACAAATATAATCTCCCACTTGAACTGAAATACCTTGCGGTGATTGAATCTGCATTATGTCCGGTAGCCGTATCTCCTGCCGGTGCGGGTGGTTTGTGGCAGTTCATGTATTATACCGGCAAAATATATGATTTAAAAGTTACCTCCTATGTAGATGAACGATATGATCCATACAAAGCCACTGAAGCTGCCTGCAAATATCTTAAATATCTTTATTCTCTTTTTCATGACTGGACACTGGTCATTGCAGCATACAATGTCGGCGAAGGTTATATTACCCGCACCATTCGCAGAGCAGGCGGTGAAACGGACTTCTGGAAAATCAAACGATATTTGCCAATGGAAACCAGAAGTTATGTACCTGCATTTATTGCTGTCAACTATGTGATGAATCATGCTGCTGATCATAATATTTTTCCCGTTGCACCTAACTTCCTATATTATCAGGTTGATACAGTGAAGGTCTCGCAAACACTGCGTTTTGATCAACTGTCCGAATTCTTGAATATTCCTTACAATGAACTTATTTTTTTGAATCCTGCTTTCAAACGCGGTATTATCCCTGCTTCTGCTGAGGAACCATACACTTTGCGTTTACCTAAAAAATTTACCGCTGATTTTGTCAACAATGAACTTGCTTTATATAATTACAAAACCAAGCAGGAAATTAATAATGAAAGACTGGCTATAACGCGAAATAAAATCAATATCAACGGGTGCCTGTTTGAAAAACACGTGGTAAGTTATGGTGAAAATCTCCAAATGATTGCTGATGAATACGGTTGTACCAAAGAAAATATCAAATCATGGAATAAACTCAAACGGGATAAACTCAAACCGAAGGAAACTCTGCTGATCATGATCAAATCAGATACTGCCATGGCTAAAGCTGATTCAACCCGTGTAAATACGGCTATAGCCGATTCAATCAACAGAGTCCGTTCTCAATCTCTAAAAACACAACAGGTGAATGTTTCAAAAACACCGGTGGTTCAAAATATTAAACATGTGGTAAAGAATGGTGAATCATTAGGCGTTTTATCGGCTAAATACGGTACTACTATTGCCAATTTAAAAAAATGGAATAATCTTAGAAATAATTTTATTTATCCAAAACAAATTCTTATTGTTAAACAAAACATCATTTATCTGAAACAGGAAAGTATATCAGTAAATGCTTTACCTAAAAAAGATACACGATTGAATAAAGAATCTACGATTCTTTCAAAAGACACGTTAACTCCGCAACTGGATAGCACGGGTATGGGTAAAAAAATAAATAATCAAAAGAATGATTTAAAAAACACGAATGGTTCAAACTTTCAACAGCAAAACATAAAATATATTTTCTATACCATACAATCGGGGGATACGCTTTGGTCCATTGCACAGAAATATAAAGCACTTACTGTAGATGAACTCAAAAAAATAAATAATTTACAGGAAAATAAAAGTCTTGTACCAGGACAAAAAATCAAAGTTGGAATTTCTTCCTGAATTTACAAATGTTCAAAACTCTCCGTCAGAATTTTATACCATTCTTCCCCAAATCGCTCTGTTAACGGCACTTTCAGAAATTCATACAAACGCACACCTTCTTCATTTCCTTTGGCTAATGCGGATTTACAAATATGCCATTTTTGATAATTTACGGCAATATCACCATTCTTAAAATTTTTTAACCGTACCGGATATAAAAAACATGAAACTGGTTTTCTGAATGTTATTAAACCTTCAAGATATGCTTTTTCAATTGCACATTTGTAGATATCGTCTTCAACATAGGCATAGGCACATTCATTGCCTTTGATAAGGTGTGTAACATATTCACCATCTTTATCTGTTTTGGAATGACCAGATTTTTCGATGGTTTTAATGCCTCTCCGGGTCATGAAGGGTTTATACTTCTCGTAATTTTCCTCGAGCAACGGGATCTCCTCTATTTCCAACGGTGCCCCGGCATCGCCTTCAATACAACATTGTCCTTTGCACTGTTTGCAATCGCAAATAAAACGAACATGGAACAAATCATCGGAAATAATCGTATTATCAATAAGTATCACGTTGGGGAAGAATTATCAAAAAAAATTTCTCTATTATAAATTCAATGCTTCAACGACCAGTTCAGCAATATCCAGATTTCTGATCTCTTCTTCTTTGTTTTTATATTTCAGTCCGTCGGTCATCATGGTCATACAGAAAGGACAAGCAGTAGCAATAATATCTGAACCTGTTTCCAGAACATCTTCCGTGCGTTCAATAAAAATTTCTTTCTCACCTTTTTCTGCTTCCTTGAACATCTGCCCACCACCGGCACCGCAACATAAAGCAAAACTTTTATTCCGTTTCATTTCATGGAGTGAAGCAACAGCTGATATAACTTTCCGTGGTTCATCAAAAATATTATTCGCCCGACCGAGGTAACACGGATCATGATACGTGATCTTATTTTTCTTAAATACATCAGGATTCACTTTTAATTTACCGCTTTGAATATGATCATTTAAAAACTGTGTATAATTGATCACTTCGTAGTTTCCACCCAGATCAGGATATTCATTATGAAAAATATTATAGCAATGGGGACAAATCGTTATAATTTTTTTCACTTCATACAAGTTGAATGTTTCAATAAGTGTTAATGCCTGCATCTGAAAAAGCATTTCATTACCTGCTCTGCGTGCCGGATCGCCGTTACATGTTTCTTCTTTTCCTAAACAAGCAAAACTGATATTTAGATGTGTAAGTATCTTGGCAAATGCGCGAGCAACTTTTTTATATCTGTCGTCAAAAGCACCTGCACAACCAACCCAGAACAAGTATTCCGGTTTTTCACCTTTTGCAAAAAGATCAGCCATTACAGGCACTTCAATATTTTTAGTATTCATGGTCATCATTTATTTTACAATGAATTATTCATTAATGGTTAAGTCTTTCGCCCATAACATACGGTCTTCAGGAGAGAACTGCCAGGGAGCACCGTTATTTTCAATATTGGCAAAAATGGCATTCAGTTCTGCAGGTGATGCTGCTTCTTCCATCACGAGATATCTGCGCAGATCAACGATCAGTGAAGGATGATTGATATTGATTGGACATTCCTGTGCACACGCATTACAAGTAGTACACGCCCAAATCTCTTCTTCTGACACCCAATCCTTAATATAAAATTTCCCATCGCTGTAATCCTTTCCATTCTTCACTTTTAACAAACCTACTTCTTTCATTCGCGCGCGAAGATTCATGATCACTTTACGCGGAGATAATTTTTTACCGGTGATATTGGCAGGACAAACAGATGTGCATCTGCCACATTCTGTACAGGAAAGAGAATCAAAATAATTTTTCCAGGATACATCTTCTACATCTTTAACACCGAAACGTGAAACTGCAGGTTGTTCTGAACCATCAGTCGTAACTGATGCTTCAGGATTAAGCATAAGTTTGACCTCACGCATCACATTTTCCATATTCGCTAATTTTCCCAAAGGTTCCAATCGGCTTAAAAAAACATTCGGTACAGACATGAATACATGAAAATGTTTTGAATACGGCAAAATGTTTGCAAACAGGAATATCAGTAATATATGCGTCCACCAAAAAAATTGATACCAGAATGCCAGTCTGCATGGACAAATAGTTATGAACCCGGCAAAATAACTGCTCAACGGATATACCCCTTTTACTTCTTCCTGCGTACCGGCATAATATGAAATGTTCATTCCTATGAGTGAAAGCATCAGCAAGAGAATGATCGTAAGTGCAATGTTTGCATCAAGATGTGATTTATGTTCCATTTCAATTCCTGTGAAACGTTTGATATTCATAAAAATCCTTCGGAACAAAAAAACAATGATTGAAGCAGCAACAATGTAAGCAAACACATCACCGGAGGCAATGAAAAAATCATATATAAAATTTAAAAACGACAGAGAACGTTCCAGATTAAACAAGCCGTCAATCACCATTTCTATACTACCGAACAATATAACGCAGAAGCCCCAGAATACCAGTGCATGCAACAATCCCATCACAGGGCGACGAAAGATTTTAGTTTGCCCGATCGCTACTTCAAGCATTAAGACAAAACGTTTACCGAATTCGTTAACCGGAAATTTCCGCGTAAGTTTAAATAATGAAATAATACGTATAACCGTATATGAAAATACACCCAGTGTGATGATTAATGCGAGTATAAATAAAATTTGTTTTGCTGTCATTTAAAAAAATGTTTAAATTATTCAATTGAGGTGCAAAAATATAAATTTTGGTTAAACTTAGAACATTTTGACTTATCAGTTATCTTTATTTAGAATCTAAGATAAAAATCTTTTGTAAAAAATTTATACTCTTCTGTGAAATCTTTATTATTTCGAATAACAAACTCATCCTTTACTAATGGTATTTTTTGAAATGAAAACTGCATCAACAGTCGGTTAACAGGTTTTGTGGAAGTTGGTCTGACTTCAAGAATTTTGGTGCAATACAACTTTTCAATAATCATTTTATCCCTGAATACCTTGCTTTCATTGGCAGACAGAATGACATTAAATTTTCCTTCAGGCAGCAACAACTTTTTCACTCCGGAAATAAGTTCATCAAACGTAAGCTGGATATCATGTTTGGCAAGATTTTTAAGTTTGTTGGGTGATTTAAGTAAATCCGAAAAATAAGGTGGATTGGAAACAATCAGACCATATTTCTTATCAGATTTTAAAAAAAATTCTTTGAATGAAATCGGATGAATGTGTATGAGTTCTTTCCATTTGCATGCAGATACATTCCGTTTTGCTTCTTCAGCCGCAGCTGCATTGATCTCAACCGCATCAATTACGGCATTTGTTTTTTGCGCAAGCATGATGGCAATAATACCACAACCGGTACCTATATCAAGAATTTCAGACGGATCTTCATTGGTCCATGCTCCAAGCAAAACGGCATCGGTGCTGATCTTCATGGGTGAATGATCATCTCTTAACGAAAATTGTTTAAACTGAAATTCTGACATGTAAATTCAATTTTAGAAATATCCTATTATGAATGATACAAAGTTATAATTTCTAACATGTAAAATTTATTCAAAAAAATTTGTCGGATAAAAAAAATTTTATAATTTTGACCATTTGGTTAAATTATTTAGTTAAACTATCTGGATAAACTGTTGAAAAAAATTCAAACCGATACTGAACAAAAAATATTTGAAGCTGCACGTACCATCTTCATTCAGAAAGGTATGGCGGGTGCTCGTATGCAGGAGATTGCAGATGAAGCAGGTATCAACAAAGCATTGCTTCATTATTATTTCCGTACCAAAGAAAAATTATTCGATGCTGTCTTTTCTGAAGCGTTCAGTCATCTTGCTCCCATCATCATTTCCACATTCCATTCTGAAAAAAATTTCTGTGATAAAATTTGTTTCTTCGTGGATGGGTATATAGAAACATTACGAAAGAATCCATATATCCCGTTGTTTGTTCTTTCGGAACTGCAAAAAAATCCAACAAAAATAACTTCGTTTATCAATAATCAGGGTATCAAGCCGGAATTGCTTATATCTCAAATCAATCACGATATAAAAAAAGGATTGATCAGGCAGGTAAAAGCCGAACATCTTATGGTAAATATAATCAGCATGTGTATTTTTCCTTTTGTCGCCAGTCCTATTATTCAAAACTTGTTCTTTAAAAATAATCTTAAATCCTATAACCGTTTTTTAGATGAACGGAAAAAAGAGATTACCGATTTTATTTTAAAATCAATAAAAAAAAATTAGAATGAAAAAGTTACTTTTATTTTTAATTTTCGGAATACAATCGCTCATAGCCCAAACCAATCTTTCACTTAAAGACTGCTATCATGAAGCCATACGCAATCATCCACAGGCAATTGACAAATCATTGTATAAATCAATTAGCGAACTGAATATAAAAAATATCAAAACCAACTGGTTGCCAAAAATTGATCTGAACGGGCAAGCTACATATCAATCGGATGTTACGCATATTCCTGATATTTCCGTTCCTAATTCACCTATCAGTGTTAAGATGCCGCAACTGGAAAAGGATATGTATAAGTTAACCGTTGATCTTTCACAAAACATCTACGATGGAGGACTTTCACGTAAACAAAAATTATTGCAGTCTGCTACCTTTGCTGTCGATTCTCAACAGGTTGAAGTAGAACTGAACCAATTGAAATCACAGGTGAATCAATTATATTTTCAAATTCTTCTTTTACAAAATCAAAAACAATTGGTGGAAAGTGCAAAAAATACAATCAAAGAAAAAATAAAACAGATTGAATCGGGAGTCCGCAATGGAGTGGTTCTTTCATCCACGCTGGATGTGTTAAAAGTCGAATTATTAAAATTCAACGAACAACTCATTGAGATTGATTTTTCCATTTCTGCAGGAATGAAAATGCTTGGCGTACTTATCAGTAAAGATATTTCTGAAAACACTTCATTGATTCTGCCTGACGTTGACATAACTCAGGATCAAACGTATCACAGACCTGAATTGGTTTTATTTAATCTTCAAAAAAACAGACTGGACAGAAACATCTTACTCAGCTCGACAGAACGAATGCCGCGTTTATTCAGCTTTGGACAAGTTGGATATGGCAGACCGGGATTAAACATGCTGAACAATAAATTCAATTCATTTTATTATGTTGGTGCCGGATTGAAATGGTCAATCTGGGATTGGAAAAAAGTAAACAGACAAAAACAAATTTTTACGTTACAGAAAAATTTAATCGATTCAAAAAAAGCTGTATTTGAAAAAAATATTACGCTTGCCTTACAAAAGGAATTATCTGATATATACAAATACAATGAACTCATCAAAAAAGACAATGAAATCATTGAACTCAGAAGCAGCATCTCCAAAAATGCTTCTTTACAACTGACAAACGGAACAATCACAGCTACAGATTATCTGACAGAATTAAATTCCGAAACTCAATCAAAGATCAATCTTGAAATACATAAAATACAAGCTACTCAGGCAAAAATAAATTATTTAACTTTGAAAGGAGATTTGTAAAATGAACAAATTAACTATTATCACATGTGTTTTTCTGTTTGAACTGTCGGCATGTTCTGACAGCAACAGATCGTCAGATGCGTATGGGAACTTTGAAGCAAAAGAGACCATTATTTCTGCTGAAGCAAACGGAATATTGGGTCAATTTGCCATTGAAGAAGGTCAGGTACTCAATCAAAACGATACAGTTGGGCTGATAGACACCATCCCGTTATACCTTAAAAAGAAACAGATTGAAGCCCAGAAAAAAACAATTTCTTCAAAGATTGATAATATTAGTGCACAGATCAACGTTTTAAAAGAACAGAAAAAAAATCTCGAAGTAGAAAAAAACCGTTTGGATAAACTTCTTAAAGATGGCGCAGCCACTGACAAACAAATGGATGATGTCAAAGGAAATATATCCGTGATTGATAAACAGATTGAATCTGTGCAAACACAAAACAACAGTGTGAAAGATGAAATGACAATTTACAGCAGTCAGATTGAGCAAATCAATGATCAGATAAAAAAATCATTTATAATTAACCCGATGAAAGGAACAGTTCTGGAAAAATATGTTGAACCGCATGAAATGGCAACACAAGGAAAAACACTTTATAAAATTGCCAATCTCAATGAAATGTATTTACGCGCTTATGTGAGCGGTTCACAATTGTCTGAAATTAAAGTCGGACAAAACGTAACAATTCTTGTTGACGCGGATAAAAAAACAATGAAAAAATCTGACGGTATGATCAGTTGGATCTCCGGTCAGGCAGAGTTTACACCAAAAATCATTCAAACCAAAGAGGAAAGAGTGAATATGGTCTATGCGATCAAAGTACTGGTAAAAAATGACGGAGTATATAAAATCGGAATGCCGGGTGAAGTTCGTTTTACAAAATAATTTTAATAAATATTAGTATATGAAAAATTTTATCTTGCTTTCATTTCTCATCTTTACTTTTCATTCTACATTTTCACAAAGTGCTTCTGATCTTTTGGAAAGTGCTATTTCTTTTCATAATAACAGAAACTACCAGCGCAGTATTGAACTGCTCAATGAATCCATTGAAAAAAACAGCACCAATGGAAATGCATATTTTATGCGTAGTTTCGGCAAACTTTGCCTGGGAGATATCAGAGGCGCTAACAATGATATGCAACTTGCCGAAAAGTATAAAGTGAAAGATGTAAATAATTTCAGTCAGATCAATAAAGTAGTTAAATTTCTTGGTGACGATAAATTCAAATTAAACATTCTTCAAACCGGTTATCATTATTACAAAGGAATGAAACTGTCGAAAGATAATAAGTATCGTCCTGTATATACCCGGAAAGACAGCTTACGCGGAAGTCTTCGTCCTGATAGGGATTGCTATGATGTTGTTTTTTACGACCTGACCTTGAAGATCATGCCGTCGAAGAAAAAAATTGCAGGTGAAAATAAAATATATTTCAAAACCATTCATGCAACAAAAAAAATTCAGATAGATTTATTTAAACGGTATTCCATTGAAAGCATTACCTGGAATAATATCAACCTGACATTTCATCGTGAATTTGATGCTGTATTTGTTGATTTTCCTGAAACACTCTCTCAGGGAAGTTTACAAACCTTGATCGTAAACTATTCGGGGAAACCCCAGAAAGCCATCAATCCGCCGTGGGAAGGCGGTTTCGTTTGGAAAAAAGATGAAAAAGGAAATCGTTTCATCAGCGTTGCCTGCGAACATCTTGGTGCCAGTTCGTGGTGGCCCTGTAAAGATCATCCCTCCGATGAACCGGATTCTATTAGAATGTCATTCATCATTCCGAGTGATTATGATTTGGTTTCAAACGGCAGAGAACGTTCAGTGGTAAATGATGAAAAAGGATATAAAAAACATACATGGTTCGTCAGTTATCCGATCAATAATTATCTGGTGACATTTTACATTGGCAAATATGTTCATTTTTCAGATACTTTAAAAAACAAAGATGGCTTTTATCCGCTTGATTATTATGTTTTACCATTCAATCTGGACAAAGCAAAAAGGGTATTTACCCAAGGGAAAGATGTATTGAAATGTTATGAAAAATATTTCGGGGAATATCCTTTTCCTATGGATAAATATTCATTGGTGGAATCGCCGTATGCCGGAATGGAACATCAGAGCGCCATTGCATATGGAAATGGGTACAATCAAAAAGATTCACGTTTACTGAATAAAGAATATGATTATATCATCGTTCATGAAACGGCTCACGAATGGTGGGGAAATTCAGTAACAGGAAGCGATATGGCTGACATGTGGATACAGGAAGGATTTGCAACATATGCCGAATTATTATTTATGGAATGCAGATATGATTATGAGGCATATCTGAAAGAACTGACCACCAAAATGTTTGAAGTCTATAATTTCTGGCCTATGGTGCAAAACTATGGCGTCAATGAAAATTCATTTGCGTCAAATGACGTCTATCACAAAGGTGCAGCCATGTTGAACAATTTAAGATGTTGTATTGATGATGATGAATTATTTTTTAAAATCATTAAAGATTATGCATTAAAATATAAACATAAGATTACAACATCTGATGATTTTATACAATTGGTCAACAATGAAACAGGAAAAAATTATTCACCTTTTTTCAAAAAATTCCTGAAAGACCGTGATATCCCGGTATTGTCTTATACATATAAAATTGAAGGTGATGACATTGTCTTAAAATACAAATGGGATGAGGTGGATAAAGGGTTCTTTATGCCTATATGCATTAAAGCCGGTTCAAAAAATTTCAGACTCACGGTAACAACGGACATGCAGGAAATACGATTAAAAAATGCCGACTCCTTTTATTTTTATAACTTCATCACAGGCAGTGAAGGAGTCGAAAAGAACAGTTTTACGTACTATTGGACAAGATGTGAAAATTAAAATTCAAAAATACAGAATATTGAATTTAGAAGTAAGAATATTTTAATACAACTTTGGTGTTTTTTATAAATCAGGACTAAAGTTCTTTTATAGCGGGTATTTCATTAACCACGACCTTAGTGTAGTGGTTAATGAATCTCAATGAAAACGGGCTTTAGCGCATAACTAATAAAAAATTACCGAACTAATATTTTAATACGGTTTAATTTAAAAGTAAAAAGTTAACAAACAAAAATTTAATTAATATATGCTTAAACCTTTCATATTAAAACTTTAATTTCTTACTACAAAACTCTTTTTAATAAAATAAATTGGTGATCAATAATCAAGAAATATTATCTCCTTTAAAAAACTGCACGATCTGTCCACGTGAATGCCATGCCGACCGTTATTCGGAAAACCTCGGCTATTGCAAGAATGACGCGGGGTTTAATATTGCTTCGATCTGCAATCATATGGGTGAAGAACCTCTGATCAGTGGAAAAAACGGGGTGGTCAATGTTTTTTTCGCCCACTGTAACATGCAATGTATCTATTGTCAGAACTACCAGATCAGTAATAACCAAAGAGGATTCATCAATCACCAGTATGGACTGGATGAAATTATTCTGCATATAAAAAAATTATTGGAGACCGGAGCTAGCGGGTTAGGATTTGTATCCCCTTCGCATATGGTACCTCAAATGCTTCTCATCATCAAAGCGCTGCATAGCGAAGGCATCTATCCAACTATCATCTACAATTCAAACGGATACGATAAAACTGAAACTCTTCGTGAGTTAGAAGAAATTGTTGATGTTTATCTTCCGGACATTAAATATTTCAACACCGGTTTGGGAAATAGATATTCCGACGTGCCTGATTATTTTTCTTCAGCAAAAAAAACATTAAAAGAAATGTATCGCCAGAAAGGAAGTACGCTTGTAATGGACAAAGAGCGGAATCTGGCTGAAACCGGACTGATCATCAGACATCTGGTATTACCGAATCATGCTGAAGACAGCATTTCATTATTACGTTTTATAGCTGAAGAACTTTCCGAACGGATTCATATTTCACTTATGTCTCAATATTATCCAACAATAAACGTGAATAGCCATGAAGAATTAAACCGTTCACTTTATTCTGAAGAATATCAATATGTCGTAGATGAATTGGATAAGCTGGGCTTTGTGAATGGGTGGGTTCAGGAATTAGAGAGTAATCAATTTTATACTCCGGATTTTAAAAAAACGCATCCATTCCATTAAAATTTTTATCCTATAAATAATGAACAAACCATCCATTTTACTGACCAACATTTCTAAATCCTATGGAACAACAAAAGCGTTGGGGTCCATCGGGTTTGAGGTCAATCATGGTGAATTGTTTGGTTTGATAGGACCTGACGGGGCAGGAAAAACATCAATCTTCAGAATACTGACCACACTCCTTTTACCTGATGAAGGAAAAGCTGAGGTTGAAGGATTAGATGTAATAAAAGATTATAAAACCATTCGCAAAATCATAGGGTACATGCCCGGTACGTTTTCATTGTATCACGATCTGACCGTGGAAGAGAATTTAACTTTCTATGCTACTATCTTCGGGACAACCATTCAGGAAAATTATGAACTGGTAAAAGAAATTTATTCGCAGATAGAGCCATTTAAAAAACGACTTGCCGGTAAACTTTCGGGTGGGATGAAACAAAAACTGGCTTTGTCCTGCGCGTTGATCCATCGTCCTAAAGTATTATTCCTTGATGAACCAACTACTGGTGTAGATGCTGTTTCGAGAAAAGAGTTCTGGGAAATGCTTAACCGGATCAAAAAGCAGGGAATCACGATCCTGGTTTCAACACCTTACATGGACGAAGCAAGCTTATGCGACCGCGTTGCACTTATCCACAACGGGAACATTTTAAGTATTAATACACCAGAAAATATTATTGAACAATATGACTCACCTCTACTTGCTATTCGGACTGAGAACATTTATCACCTGCTAAACGAATTAAGAAATTATGAATATACCAAAAGTGTTTATCCTTTCGGACAATATGTTCATTATACAGATAAATCAGACCATTCAGATGAGAAAACTATTTTCAGTTATCTGGGAAAAAAACAATTTAAACACATAGAAATAAAACCGGTCAAAGCCACCATTGAAGATTGTTTTATCAAATTAATGAAACAATAATTTTTTGAGATGCAAAGAGAAAAGATCATCGAAGTAAAAAACATGATGAAAAAGTTCGGTAGTTTTATTGCCAACAATGATCTTTCATTTGAAGTGTTCAAAGGTGAAATTTTCGGATTCCTTGGCGCAAACGGCGCCGGAAAAACCACAGCCATAAAAATTCTTTGCGGTCTATCCTCTCCTACTTCAGGAATGATCAACGTTGCAGGGTTTGACGTTTATTCAGAAACCGAAAAAATAAAAAAGAACATCGGCTATATGAGTCAGAAATTTTCTTTGTACGAAGACCTGACCATTGAAGAAAATATCATGTTTTACGCTGGTATTTACGGTATGCAGATGAAGCAAATCAAAGAAAAAACGGAAGTACTTTTAAAAAAAATGAATTTGCAGGAGTCACGCAAAAAACTCATTGCTGCTCTGCCGCTGGGGTGGAGACAAAAACTTGCATTTTCTATTGCCATCTTTCATGAGCCAAAAATTGTTTTTCTGGATGAACCAACCAGCGGTGTTGACCCGATAACACGCCGCCAGTTCTGGGATATGATCTATGAAGCAACTCACCATGGTGTTACTTGCTTTATCACCACGCATTACATGGATGAGGCAGAATACTGTGATCGCATTTCAATCATGGTGGATGGTAAAATCAAAGCACTGGATACACCGGAAAAACTAAAATTGAATTTTAACGCAAACACCATGGATGAAGTGTTTTTTAAACTGGCAAGAAATAATTCGGATTACGAATAATAAATATATATTATACAAATGTGAATCCCTTATGCTATTGAAATTACAAGTAATTGATTACAAATGTCATATTGAGCTTGTCGAAATATGACTTCGACAGGCTCAGTCTGACCATCAACGATATATGTTTAATAGCATAACGGATTAAATGTTAAGAATAGAGAATACATAAATCAGAATTCAGAATATGATAAATAAACCTGCAAAAAGTTTTAAAGTATTAAAAATAAAATAACAATAACCTAACATGAAAAGATTTTGGGGGTTTGTGATCAAAGAATTTTATCATATCTTTCGCGATAAGCGAACCATATTGATTTTATTTGGAATGCCAGCGGTCCAAATTCTGTTGTTCGGTTATGTGATCACCAATGAAATTAAAAATATCCATATTGCAATTTATGATAAATCCAAAGATCAACTAACACAAAAACTGACACAAAAAATTTTATCCTCAGGATATTTTATCCTTGAAAAAGAAATCCACCGTGATACTGATATTGATAAGACCTTCAAAGAAGGTAAAGTAAAAGAAGTAATAATTTTTGAAGAAGATTTTGCTCGCAAAATAGAACGCACAAAAACTGCAAATATACAATTACTGGCTGATGCTTCAGATGCAAACACTGCTAACCTAATTGTCAATTATACCACTGCCATCATCAATGAATTCAAGATGAAAGAAATTGCATCCCAAAATATCTCAATGCAGATCATTCCCGAAATAAGGATGATGTACAATGAAAATCTGAAAGGCGCTTATATGTTTGTTCCCGGCACTATGGCACTGATCCTGATGTTGATCTCAGCCATGATGACATCCATTTCCATTACCCGTGAAAAAGAATTCAACACCATGGAAACCCTGCTGGTATCACCTCTCAAGCCGGCACATATCATCATTGGTAAAGTAACGCCCTATATATTTTTATCTTTTATCAATGCCATTACTATTATTGTCATGGGGTCATTGATCTTTAATGTGCCTGTTAAAGGCAGTATGTTGCTGTTGCTTTCAGAAACTATTCTTTTTATTACGATGGCTCTTTCGCTTGGTATCTTGATTTCAACACTAGCCAAAACCCAGCAAGTAGCGATGTTCATCTCTATGTTTGCTTTGATGATGCCTACCATATTATTGTCAGGATTTATTTTCCCGATAGAAAATATGCCTATCATCCTTCAGGTGATCAGCCATGTGGTTCCTCCGCGTTGGTTTATCATCATTGTTAAAAACATTATGCTGAAAGGGGCGGGTATAACTTATATATGGAAAGAAACCCTGATCATTGCAGGAATGACTTGTTTGTTTATTTTTATAAGTGTTAAACGGTTTAAAATACGACTTGAATAAAAAAATATTTTATAATGATGCTATTCAATAATGAGTTGAAAAATAAATGCAAAACAAACATTCGTAATTCGTCATTTGTAATTTGTAATTGTAATATGAAATGAGAACGATCTTCTTCATTTTGAGAAAAGAATTTACGCAGATATTTCGCAATAAAGTGATGTTGCCGCTGATCTTCATGTTGCCCATCGTTCAATTATTGATTCTGGTTTATGCTGCTACACTGGAGATGAAGAATATCAACCTGTTTGTGGTTGATCAGGATATGTCATCCGTTTCAAGGAAACTGATCGGTAAGTTTGGCGGCTCCCCTTTTTTCATACTTAATCAATCTTCATTCTCGATCAGTGAAGCCGAAACAGCTTTGTTAAGAAACAAAACAGATGCTATTTTATATATTCCTAAAAATTTTGAAAAAAATTTACTGCGTGAAAAAAAATCAAAAATACAATTGCTGTTCAATGCCATCAATGGCACCAAAGCCGGTATCTCTAATGCGTATGCTGTTTCCATCATCGCTGAATACAATAAAAATATTATTTCCGAATACATCAACATGCCGGCAGGATTTAAAATTCCTGACATACGCATCATCAGTTCATTCTGGTATAACCCGGAATTGAATTATAAAATATACATGTTGCCGGGTATTTTGGTTATACTCGTTACAATCATCGGTATGTTCCTTTCAGCGCTCAATCTGGTACGAGAAAAAGAAATGGGAACCATTGAACAGATCAACGTTACACCCATCCGTAAATACCAGTTTATTATTGGTAAACTTTTACCTTTCTGGTGCATTGCTTTATTTGAATTGGGTTTGGGGCTTACTATCGGAAAACAATTTTTTCATGTACCCATGTTGGGAAACATTTTTTTATTGTTTGGATTTACGGGAATCTACCTTCTCGTCATACTTGGCATTGGCTTACTGATTTCTACTTTTGCCAACACTCAGCAACAAGTCATGTTCCTTGCTTTCTTCTTCCTGATCATATTCATTTTAATGAGTGGAATTTTCACTCCTACCGAAAGCATGCCGCAGTGGGCACAGTATATCAACATCATCAATCCGTTTTATTATTTCATGCGTGTGATCCGGATGGTGCTTCTGAAAGGATCTGGCTTTATGGATATTCTGAAAGAATTTATTTCTTTATCCGTTTATGCCATCATTGTGTTAGGGCTTGCTATCAATAGGTACAGGAAGGTGGTGTAATAATATTACATTTTCATCCTTAAAACAAATTACTATTTTTCAAATTAATCTTCAAAATTTTATTTTTTGTAAAATAAATACAGTTAATTAATTATCTTTGTTTCTATTAATACTACTAATTCGAATTTTTATCGTTATAAATACAAACTAGGAATATCCCAATTTATTGAATACAACAAAAAAAATATTAATCCATATTATTTTGCCAATAATTGTTGGACTCATTATTTATTTATTTTTTAGAAATCATATCTATAACTATGAACAATGGTTGAATTTAATAAGTATAAAAAAATATTTATTACATATAACTGAAGGTTTGGTAATACCCAATTTTATTAAATTTAATTTACCTGATGGTTTGTGGTTTTATTCGTTTCTGTCCTTTCTATGTATTTTATGGAAATTTGTTGGCTATAAAAAAGACTTTTATATTATTTTCATATGTTGTTTCTTTACACCTTTTATTATCGAAATATTACAATTATTTAAATTTATTTCAGGTACTTTTGATATGAAAGATATTTTAACATTTTTTATTTCAGGTTCATTAGTTATAATTCTCCAATTAAAATCCATTAACTTTAATTTTAAAAAAGCATGAAAAAATTAATAGTTTATTCGTTAACCTTTGTCGGTGTAATCGTTTATTTATTTTTAATTTGGGGAAGTGCTTCCCAACAGCCGGTTGTAAAAGTTGATTATTCCCCTGTTTATGTTCCACAGGAGAGTGGTTATAAATTCTTAAAAATTAGTGACGATTTAGACGGCATTAATGCTTTTACTTCTGATTTTGGAAGCAAATGGAATGATATTAGTGATAAAGTTTTTGATATATCAAAAGATGAAAGTTTAATTATTTTTCAGTCAATCTTAATGAAAAACGGAGTTAAAGAAGCAAATTATTATTTACGAAATCTTTCCAATCTTAAAATTAAACAACAACGAACCTTCCAGAAGTTTACCTCTGATGGTTGTCTTTCCCGAGATAATAAGTGGATATGCTATGAAGAAAATAGAAATAGTCAGGTTGATTTGTTTTTAGTTGGTGCAGAAACTGGAGCAAAAATTCAACAAATAACAAATACCCCAAGTTATACCTGTAATCCTGTTTTTTCACCTGATAATAAAAGAATATTATATACCGAATATGAAAAAATTGGTGAACATTATAATGCTCCAACTCAAAAGTATATTGCTGACTATGAAACTTTTTTATGGTCCTACGATTTAGAAAAAGGAACATTAATTCAATATGGAAAAGGATTTCTTGCTGATTTTTTCCCGGATGGGAAACAAGTTGTTTGTGTGAGAACCGGAAAAAAGAATGAATTATGGATATTGAATCTTGAAACAGGACAAGAATACACTTTATTAAGTAATGACACCAAAGGTTACAGCCAACCTGCCGTATCACCTGATGGAAAAAAAGTTGCATTTGTTGGCGTTAGTTCTATAAATAATAAATCTAATTTTGATTTATTTGTTATTAATGCTGATGGTACAGGACTCACACAGATTACATTTCATCCCGGAAATGATTATAATCCAAAATGGTCAAAAGACGGAAAATCTTTATACTTTACATCCCAAAGAGGATCAATAAGTGGTATTCATAATATCTGGAAGATTACAATCGAATAAAAAAATAAAATTAATATTTCATTTTTCTTTATCAGTTAATATTCACACTAAACATATTTGAATAGGGTAAATATATTATTAGCAATTTAAAGTAGTTAAATAATTATATATCTTGTTTCAAATACAACACGTTTTCATTCACTTTAAAATTTAAGTACAACTAATTAACATTTCAAGGTTAAATAGTAATTTCATTTCCTAAAAAATTTGTATTTACATTTAGTATTATTGTTATTCAAATTTCTTTGAACTAAAAATTAGTTTAATGTCATCATATAAATATATTAAACATATACTATTCGTTTCATTTATTCTTTTTGTTTCAATATCAATTTTATTTGCAGAGCAAAAGAATTCCATTCACCTGATTAAAATAAATTCAGATGATTCATCTGTTTTTTATAACCCGGGTTCATCCGTTTTACTCAACATTAAAGCGATTGATATGAATGGAAATGCTGTTGAGGGTATTCCTGTTTCAATCAATAAAATTTCTTTTCCGGAAAATGCGAGCGAATTTTCTATTTCCAAAGACACATGTTATACGAATAAACAAGGCATCGTAAAAACTCAAGTTATTCTCGGCTCCAAGACAGGTGAATACATTTTAACAGCCAGATCATCGGAAGTAACCGGAGACATGATTATTTATAAATTTAATGTTCAAAAACAAAATTGGTTATTCTTTCTGTTTATAGGTCTTTTAGGCGGCCTTGCGATATTCCTGCTGGGCATTAATCGCATGGGGAGAGGGTTACAGAAAACAGCAGGCGACCGGCTACGTTCCATATTGAGGTCATTAACCAATAATCCTTTGATTGCAGCCGGTTCAGGTATATTCATTGCCATGATCCTCCAAAGCAGTGGAGCTACGGCAGCCATGCTGGTTAACTTTGTCAATGCAGGATTGATGTCGTTCGCTCAATCCATCTGGGTATTGTTTGGCGCCGGGATAGGCGCTACTATTACTGCACAACTCATCGCATTTAAACTGACAGACTACGCATTATTAATTATTGCAGTTGGTACATTTGGATATTTCTTTGTTAAAAACGCTTTTATAAAATACCTCGGTGAAACCTTATTGGGCATAGGTTTGTTATTTTTCGGATTGTATATCATGTCCGAATCCGTTACACCTTTGGAAAATTATAAACCATTTGTTTCCATTCTTACACAGCTAAATAATCCATTTCTTGGTATTTTGATTGGCATTGTTTGTACTGCCATGGTGCAAAGCAGCGGCGCTTTCATCGGTATATTGATCATCTTATCCATCCACCGGTTGATTGGTATTGAAGCTGCAATTCCACTTATTTTTGGCGCAAATATAGGTACCACAGTTTCGGGTTTATTGGCAACTATCAATACCAGTCGGGAAGCACATAAGGTAGCTATATCACTTACTGTCATAAAAATTTTAGGTGTACTGATTTTTGTCTGGTGGATTCCTTCATTTATAAAAATCATTCAATATATTTCAAATGATGAAACAAATTCAACCTTACAAACACTAGCAACACCAAGGCAAATAGCAAATGCACATACACTTTTTAATATCGTTATTGCTCTCATCGGATTACCTTTTACAAAGAAAATCATCACACTAACCGACCGTCTCGTACCTGTTAAATATTATTCGGATGAACAAAAATTTAAATTAAAATTTCTGGATGATGCATTGTTATCAACACCAACGCTGGCAATACGTGTTGCGAATCAGGAAACACTACGCATGGGTGTTGCCATAGAAAATATGCTGAAAGAATGTATGCTTCCGTTTACCGAACGAAATGAAAACATCATCAAAGAGATTGAATACAAAGAAAAAAAAGTTCAGTTCTTATTCAATAAAATCAATCCGTATTTGATCAGTCTCAGTAGAGAAAACATTCCCGGCAAAGGGCTGAATGAAGTATTTCTGATCATGTATACCATCAAAGAATTTCTACAAATCAAAAATATCATTTCCGAAAAAATTGTTGCACAGGCAAAAAACTGGCTGGAATCTGAAAGTGATTTTTCGGAAGAAGGGAAAAAAGAACTGATCCGTTATTATGAAATAACTATTAATCAAACGCACAGCGCCATTGAAGCATTTGCTGAACTGAATGTACATGAGGCAAAAGCATTGAAAAAAAAGTTTGAAGACTGTTCGGCATTAGCCAGAGAATTTGAATTAAATCACTATATCCGTTTGAAAAATGAGATCAAAGAATCACTCGAAACAAGCACTATTCATATTGAATTAATAAACATGCTAAAACTAATCAACGAACATTCTGCGAATATTGTAAAATTCCTGCTCGACGAAATTAAAACCGAACCCGATAAAGAAATTAAAAAATCAATCAATATAAATCTCCAATAACTTTGCGGAGTTTAGAGGATGCAGTTCTACATATTCAAATACGGCTGGCACCAAAATACATTCTGATTTGTTGATGATCATTTCATGATCAGCATATTTTAGTTTGAAAGAACCTTCCTGACATATATATATTTTAAATGAATCTATCGAATGATAATTGCGATCAATTGTTTCATTTAAATGCAACAAATTAGTAGTAAAATAAGGACTATTGGCGAGTTGAACAGGTTGATTCATTTTTTCATGATACGTTGTTTTCACTGTATCCTGAAGCGAAAAATCTATTGCATCCAAAGCCAGATCAACATGCAATTCACGTGCAATCCCATTGTTACTCTGTCTGTCCCAATCATACACCCTGTATGTAATATCGGATGTTTGTTGTATTTCCGTTAACAACAGACCGGATCCTAATGCATGTATTCTACCGGCAGGAATAAAAAATACATCACCATTATTCACCGGTTCGGTTCTTAGAATTTCATTAACTGATTTATTTTTTAAATGTTTTAAAAAACTTTCCTTATCCGATTGTTGTGAAAACCCGTTAATCAAAACAGCATCGGGATCTGCCTGATTTATCAACCACATTTCAGTTTTGCCATAGCATTGGTGGCGTTTCATGGCAAGTTCATCATCAGGATGAACCTGAACAGACAGATAATCATTGGAATCAATATATTTTATCAATATAGGAAATTCTTCTCCATATTTATCAAATACCTTCTCCCCAACCAGATCACCCATATATATTTCTATCAGTTCATTCAATTCATTCCCTGCAAGAAAACCATTTTCAACAACAGAACATTCAT
>CAYVNP010000029.1:18611-19931 GCA_964452905.1 uncultured Bacteroidales bacterium | reverse complement strand
TCATTCTTCACACCGGAAATCATCCATGCTTCACCACAGTTGGAAAGCGGAGCAAAATCCAACCCCATCATACTTTTTATTTTGGTTCCTCCCCAAATTTTTTCTTTAAAAATCGGTTTGAATTTTAACGGATAAATTGAATTCATATTATTTTTTTTATGAAGCATTATTTTTATTATTACAAAGGTATAAAACAAATTTTGTACTTTTAACTTTGTTTTCTGTTTTGAACTATTTAATCTCTATACAACTCGTATGATCATCATTGGAATCACAGGCACAATAGGTGCAGGAAAAGGAACTATCGTTGATTATCTGGTCAATCAAAAAGGATTTATTCATTTTTCCGTAAGAGCTTTTTTAATTGAAGAAATAAAAAAACGCGGTTTACCTGTTGACAGGGATTCTATGACAGCCGTTGGTAATGATCTGAGAGCAAAACATTCACCGGCTTATATTGTTGAACAACTTTACCAACAAGCTGCAAAAACCAACAAAAACTGTATCATTGAGAGCATCCGTGCTGTTGGCGAGGTGGAAGGATTAAAAAAATCAGGAACATTTTTTTTGCTGGCTGTGGATGCTGATCCTGAACTCCGCTATCAACGTATTGTTCAGCGTGCATCTGAAACGGATCGTATTACTTTTGAAACATTTCTTGACAATGAAAAAAGAGAAATGACTTCTGATAATCCTTATAAACAGAATCTGTCAAAGTGCATTCAACTGGCTGATTTTATTCTTACAAATAATGGCTCTGTCGTTGAACTGCAAAAACAATGTGAACTTATATTAGACAATATTAATGCAGACAATAAAAGATAAAAAGATTCATTTATTTTTTTCAAAAAATCTTTAACTAACATATGACAAAAAACAATAACTATGTTCGTCCTTCGTGGGATGAGTATTTCATGGAAGTATGCAGAACAATCTCAAAACGTGCCACGTGCGACAGAGGACGCAGTGGGTGTGTGATCGCACGGGATAAACAAATACTGGTTACGGGATATGTTGGTTCACCCCGCGGGATGGAGCATTGCGATGATGTGGGGCATTTGATGAAAAAAGTAATTCATGAAGACGATACGGTTTCACAACATTGTGTCCGCACAGTACATGCTGAACAAAATGCCATCTGTCAGGCAGCAAGGATGGGCATTTCATTAGACGGTGCTACACTTTATTGTCGTATGACTCCATGCCGAACATGTGCCATGATGATCATCAACTGCGGCATTATCCGTGTAGTATGTGAAAAAAAATATCATGCAGGAAACGAATCGGAAGAAATGTTTAAAAAAGCAAACATTAATTTAG
>CAYVNP010000029.1:0-18601 GCA_964452905.1 uncultured Bacteroidales bacterium | reverse complement strand
GAATATTTCAGTGAAGAGGTACAGAAATATGAGAATCAATAAACGAGTTAAGTAATCACTTATTTTTAAACCCTAAATCTTATTTATTTTTCCCTGCAGTTAACCCCGGATCAACACTGATAGTAATAGGCGCAATAGTAATCTGTTTTGGCTCTGATTCAATAAACGTATTTTTCCAGACAACCGACATATTTGCAAACTGCATATCTGCAATCTTTCCTTGTACATTAAATGTAATTGAAAATTTATCAGATTCGCCTTTGAATAAAAGAACAGGTTTAAGTTTAGAGTCTGAAGTTGCAAACTCCAGACCATTTTTTTCCAACTTGATCACAGCTTTGGAAGGTTCGATGATACCCATCTGACTCCCGTTATAGATACAATTAAACTTCACCCATGTTTCCTGAGTTTCTTTTTTTAAACCCAACATATTACATTTGAATGTGCCTGCATCAAAATCATTAACCGTAACAGGCAGTTTGAAATCAGGAGCTTGCTGAACATTTCCTTTTGCAGAAACACGATAGAGTCCGTTTAGTTTAAACACAAATGAATCTTTATGAAAATTATTTCCACCTTTTACTTCTATAACCCTGCTTCCCCAATCATACGGCTTAATGACAATAAAATCTTTTGTGGGTTTGAATTCACCATTTTCATATTGTAAAGAACATTCGGATGGTTTAAAAATTAAATAATCAGATGTATTATTTACAATTTTAACTTTCATTTTAACATATTCCATCTTGGCAACAATATCATCTATTGTAATTGTATAATCATTTGTTTTAATAGGATCGGGCACTTTGTAATAATTGGTGTGTTTCGGATTATTATCATTAGGATTCTGACTAAATAATCCTGAAATTAAACAACAAACAAATAAGAAAACAATACTAATTTGTTTCATAATTTTTAATTTTAGATTTGTTTTAATTATTTAAAAATAAAAAAATATTTTTTTTTAAACGTATTTTTCACCTTTACTTCTTTTCACATCCTGAACGATCTGACGTATTTGTTGTTCATTTAATTTGCGACAAATAAGTAAAATATGATTTGACTCTACGACAATATAGTCATGCAACCCTTCAAGCACAACCAGTTTATCTTTTGGTACATTAACAATACAGTTCGATGTTTCATACGCTAACACATTGTTTCCGATGATGGCATTCTTTTGATTATCTTTTTTTGAAATATCATACAGTGAACCCCAGGTGCCAAGATCAGACCATTCAAAATCTGAAGAAAAAGTAAATACATTATCTGCTTTTTCCATCACACCATAATCAATAGAAATATTTTTACAGCTAAGATAAACTTTACGAATAAATTCATCTTCCTGACCGGTATTATATAAATCCTTGCCTTCACCGAATACTGTGCTTATTTCAGGCAAATAGTTTTCAAACGCATTAATTATGCTTTTAGCCGACCAAACAAAAATACCTGAATTCCAAAGAAAATCACCACTGTCCATAAATTTTTTGGCAAATTCAAGATTTGGTTTTTCAGTAAATGTCTTTACTTTCTTAATTCTTGAATCAGACCCTTCCTGTCCATTTTCCTTGAACTGAATATAACCATAACCGGTATCGGGTCGGGTTGGCTTAATTCCCAGTGTCATCAACCAATCATTCTTTGAAACATTCTCCAGTGCAATTCTAATGATTTCAGAAAACTTTTCTTCCTTGAAAATCACATGGTCTGATGGCGAAACAACAAAACATGCATCCGGATTCATGCAGGAAATTTTATAGGTAGCATAGGCAATACAGGGTGCTGTATTTCTCCGTGATGGCTCACTAATAATCTGATTCGGGGATAATTCAGGAATTTGTTCAAGCACAAGTCCTTTATACATTTCATTGGTGACTACAAAAATATTTTCCTTTGGTAAAATCTGCTGAAAACGATCATACGTCATTCTTATTAATGATTTACCAACACCGAGTATATCAATAAATTGTTTAGGAATGTTCAGTTTGCTCATAGGCCAGAATCTTGATCCAACTCCACCGGCCATAATTATGAGATAATTATTTTTGTTCATTCTGTCAAATTTTTGTGCAAATATATAAAAATGAGCATACCAATTAAATTTTTATGGGTTCAATTTGTTTAAAAAAGTATTCTGTTTTTTGATTTTTGAATGTTATAATTTATTTCCTTTGAGTAAAATTATTCATAGTTAAATCAATTCCTGTATTGAAAAAAATCAGTTTAATATTATTGTCTTGTCTTGCCGGTGCTTTACTAAGTGTTAGCTGGCCTGCCGAAGGAATTCCTTTTCTGTTACTGATCAGTTTCATTCCTTTGCTGTTTGTTGAAGATCATATTTATCAAAACGAAAAACATTTTCCACGTTTCAGTGTGTTTTTTTATTCGTATCCTGCTTTCTTTTTATGGAATCTGCTTACTACCTGGTGGATCTATAATGCAACCAAGTTTGGTATGGTTGGAGCCGTCATGTTGAATGCGATGTTTATGTCATTAATTTTTCAATTGTTTCATTCAACGCGTAAAGCAACAGCAGAAAAATCAGGTTATTTGTCTTTGGCTTTATATTGGATTGCATTTGAATATCTTCATCTTGACTGGGATCTTTCTTGGTCATGGCTGAATCTGGGAAATGGCTTTGCCAATTATCCCGCTCTCATTCAATGGTACGAATATACAGGTGTTTTAGGCGGTTCACTCTGGATTCTGGGAGTTAATATTCTAATATTTCTGACCATCAATCATTTTGTCATGGACAAAAAATTTTCCGTTTATGTTTTGTCCACGTTGATCGGTACACTCATATTGATTATCATTCCCGTAATATCTTCAAAAATTATTTACTCTCATACAAAGGATGAAGGCGTTCCTGTTAATGCAGTAGTTGTACAACCCAATATTGATCCTTACAATGAAAAATTTGACCCTTCTACATATAAGGAACAAGTGGATAAAATGCTTTTGCTTGCAAAAACTAAAACAGATTCCATTACTGATTTTCTGGTATTTCCTGAAACAGCCATATCCGAGAGCATGTGGGAAAACGAATTAAAAAATTATTATAGCATTCAACGATTTATTTTATTTCAGAAACAATTTCCGAAGCTCAATATTATTACCGGATTGTCAAGCTTCAGGATGATCAATCCCGGAGAAAAAATAACCATAACTGCCCGTAAATTCAGTGACAGTGAAAACTATTTTGATGCATTTAATTCTGCCCTGTTAATGAATTCAACTGATTCTATTCAAATTTATCATAAATCACGTTTAGTCCCCGGGGTTGAAAAAATGCCTTTCCCCAAAATACTTAAACCTCTTGAAAAATTCGCCCTTGATCTTGGCGGAACTTCCGGTAGTCTTGGCGTTCAGAAGGAAAGAAGACCATTCACATCAACTAAAAAAACCATCAAGATTGCACCAGCTATTTGTTATGAATCCATTTATGGTGAATTCCTTAGCAAATACGTATTGAATGGGGCACAACTCATTGCAATTATTACGAATGATGGCTGGTGGGGAAACACACCGGGACATAAACAACATTTTCAATATGCACGACTGCGGGCAGTTGAAACACGAAAGAGCATTATCCGCTCCGCTAATACCGGTATTTCAGGGTTTATCAATCAACGAGGAGATATCATTCAATTTACAAAATGGTGGGAACCGACCGTTATCAAACAAACGGTATTAGCTAATGACAGAAAGACTTTTTACACCCTACAAGGAGATTATATCGGACGAATCTCTTTTTATTTCGGATTCCTGCTGATGGCTTTTTCAATTACTGTACGGATTATTTTCAGTAAACGAAGGTAAATAACCTACTATATTTGTTGTCGGGAATGGAAGCCTGACCGATATCCGGTTTTCGTTTTCCCGCACCATTCTTACCTTTAAAACCTATCCACCCTTTTGGATTAATCACAAATGAAATTCAATTCAACTACTATTTTTGATTAAAAACATTCTATGAAAAAATGACACCCTTCCCTTTTTGTTTTGTTCAGCTTAATTTAAGTTTTTAATTAAAATAATATTATATTTATTACTTTCATTAAAAATATCTTATATTGCATAAAAATAATTATAAACTCATAAATTAAATTGTTATGAAAAGAAAAATTAGTTTATTATTAATGATTATAGTATGTTCAGTTAATTTAATCCTATTAAACTCATGTGACAAGCCACCATATAATTTTACTTTTATAAATAATTCCTCACACGTTGTGAACGTATTAAACGTTAAAAATGCGGATATAACTTCTTTCGATCTTGCCGTAAATGCTTCAAAGATTGTTTCAATAGATGCGAAAAAAATAGAATTTCAGTATTCTCCTGCAAATTTGGTTACTTCAGATATTGATACAAAAAAACATAAAGTAACTTTTACGAATAAATAGATTTTTATGTTTTAAGAATCAACTCTGATTAGTTTGTTGCAGGGGTTGAACTAATCTTACTGTTTTCAATTATTTGTAATTCTCTTTTAAACATTACATTAATAAATAGTTAGAATTATTGAATACATAATTTTTCAATGATAGTTCTATGCTCTGGCAACTGACTGATAAGATTTTCTTTTTTCGCCAACTCAAAATCACTGAATTCAAATCCGGGATATACGGAACAACCAACTAATGCAAATGAATTTTCATGATTGAGTTCAGCAGCAAACCACGTGTTTCGTTGAATCGTATATTGTAATACATTATCTTCATCAAGCTGATTTCCCAATGTGATTCTGGTTAGACCGGCTTGCTCATCAATAATGTAAATGGATAAGGATGTTCCAGAATAAAAATGCCATGTTTCATCTGATTTAATCCGGTGAAATGCAGAGAACACTTTCCCTGATAATAAAAAATAAATGGATGTCCCGAAACATCTGCTGTCATTATATCTAAAAGGTAATGCATTTTTTTCTATCAACTCACCCGAACGATAAACTTCCCTGAACCACCCGCCTTCCGGGTGTTTCGCAAGATTTAATTTTTTGATCCAATCTGCAGCAGTCATGATCATCTTTTATTTTTATTATTTTTTTCATTGAACACCCATACCAAACGGAATGTTAGAACATTATTAAATTGCTTTCGAGTTTCACCGTTTTTAAAAATTCTTGTCCTGATTTTTGCCATCGAATAAGCATACCTGAAATTAAACTTAAGTTGTTTATATATTTTTAAACGCAGGTCAAACAGTACATCCCAATCATTTTTTTTATAGGTTCCACTTTGAATAGTAGTAGTGGTAACTCGTCTGCCATGCTCCCATTCATCAACGCCTGTCAAACGAGCCCATGAAGCTCCCAACCCGAAAGTAATAAAATCTTTATCCGTAAAACTGAATAATACCGGTACTTCAAGGTATGTTAACTTCAATTTATACATTCCGGTATCTTTATTTGCAAATCCCAAATCCTTATAACGAGGTTTTTGATAGGAACCTTTTTGTGAGAAAATATTTTCAATGGTTACCGAAAACTTACCAAAAGGAATTATTGCCGAGGGCCCAATATTCCATCCAAATTTATGATAACCATCAACTTCATCACCATCGACCTTAGTTGCATTACATCCTACATTGAGTGCACCTTTGATATTCTGTCCGTTCAAACCAAAAAGTACCCCTAAAAAAAAGATTAAAAAAATAATATGTTTAAAATATCTGCTAACCATTACAACAAATATAATTTAATTAAAAATACATTTGGTATTCAGAATATTTTTATCTTTGCAGAGCAATTCTAAAGTTAAAAAATGAAAACACGAAACATACATATACATTGCCATCATTCTTATTTTACCAGATAAGGCAGTGAACGTATGTTGATATTTAATAAAGTTTTTTGAAAGTCTGCATCTCACTGCAGACTTTTTTTTTAATTTTAACCTTGAAACCATGAAAACGAAATTAAGAATAGCATTCCAAAAAAAAGGGCGACTCAGTGAAGGATCACTTAAACTGCTTGCCGATTGCGGCATTCGAGTATCCAATGACAGCGGCAAATTAATTTCCGCAGCTACAAATTTTCCTGTAGAAATTTTATTTCTTCGCGATGATGACATCCCCCAATACGTTGCAGATGGCGTTACAGATACAGGAATTGTGGGTATGAATGTTGTGCTTGAAAAGGAATTCCCCGTTGACATTATTGATCCATTGGGTTTTTCAACTTGTAGGCTTTCGCTCGCAGTCCCAAAATCAGTTAATTATACAGATGTTTCTTTTTTTAACGGGAAACGAATAGCGACCTCATATCCCAAAATATTATCCCGTTATTTAGCTGAAAAAAATATTCAATCCGATATTCATGAGATCAGCGGATCGGTGGAAATATCAACAGGTATTGGCTTGGCAGATGCTATTTTTGACATTGTCAGCTCAGGGAGTACATTGATCAGCAATAGCTTGAAAGAAGTTGAAGTGGTGTTAAAATCAGAAGCCGTGTTGATTGCACAGAAAAATTTATCTGATGAAAAAAAGAATATACTGAATGATTTATTATTTAGGATAAATGCAGTTAAACAAGCCCGAAACAATAAATATATTTTATTGAATGCGCCCAACAATAAGCTGGAAGAAATTATACAAATCCTACCGGGTATGAAAAGCCCTTCAATACTGCCTTTGGCAGAGGATGGCTGGAGTTCGTTGCATTCGGTGGTCAATGAAAATGATTTTTGGAATATCATCGGCAAGCTAAAAACACTGGGTGCACAAGGCATTCTTGTTATACCGATAGAAAAAATGATTGTTTAATCTCAGATGAAATAACACTATGAAAATTATTAAATATCCGAAGAAAAACAAATGGCAAGAGTTGCTCATGCGACCAACCATTGATTTTTTTTCACTCGAAAAACAAGTTCAGCCCATCCTGAATGACATTAAAATCAATGGTGATAAAGCAGTCAAAAAATACACATTGAAATTTGACAACATCGATCTGAAAAAAACGGCTGTAACAAATCAAGAAATAAATCATTCGGAAAAACTCATCACACCTAAACTCAAGAAAGCTATCCAACTCTCAAAAAAGAATATAGAAAAATTTCATACATCACAGATCTCACACAAAAAAATCATTGAAACGTCCAAAGGAGTCAAGTGCTGGCAAAAAAATCTCCCCATAGAAAAAGTGGGATTATATGTTCCCGGCGGGACTGCTCCTTTATTCTCAACCGTGCTCATGCTCGGTATTCCGGCTAAAATAGCAGGTTGCAAAGAAATTGTTCTTTGTACTCCTCCTGATAAAAACGGGAATATTCATCCTGCAATTCTCTATGCAGCAAAACTCATTGGCATCACTTCAGTCTTTAAAATTGGCGGTATTCAAGCAATTGCAGCCATGGCGTATGGAACTGAAACCATACCCAATGTTTATAAAATTTTCGGTCCCGGCAATCAATATGTTACGGCTGCCAAACAACTTATTACCCGCGATGGCATTGCAATTGATATGCCTGCCGGTCCGTCTGAAGTAGCTGTTATGGCTGATGAATCAGCAAACCCCGGCTTTGTTGCGGCGGATCTGCTTTCGCAGGCAGAACATGGTAAAGACAGTCAGGTTATTCTGGTAACATCCGTTGAAAGCATCATCAATCCTGTAATCCGGCAGGTAAAAGAACAACTGAAAAATTTACCACGAAAAAAACTGGCTGAAAAAAGTTTAAAGAACAGCAAAATAATTCTGGTAAAAAATAATCAGGAGATGATTGATATTATAAATGAATATGCTCCGGAACATCTCATTATTTCACTTAAAAATTACAAAGATATTGCTGAAAAAATCGTGAATGCCGGTTCTGTTTTTCTTGGCAATCTGACACCTGAGAGTGCAGGAGATTATACGTCAGGTACAAATCATACTCTGCCTACCAACGGATATGCAAAAATGTACAATGGTGTCAATATGGACAGTTACATTAAAAAAATCACTTTTCAGGAATTATCTGCAGAAGGACTTAAATCAATTGGCGCTGCCGTTGAATTGATGGCTGAAACCGAAGACCTGATTGCTCATAAAAATGCAATGACTCTTCGATTGAAATCAAAAACAAATCTTAAATAATCAAAATAAATATATGTTTGAATTAAATAAAATCATTCGAAAAAATATTAAAACGCTCAAACCATACTCCTGCGCACGCGATGAGTATAAAGGGAAAGAAGCGATATTCATGGATGCAAATGAAAATCCCTACGATACTGGATTCAACCGCTATCCTGATCCTCTGCAAATGGAACTGAAAGATAAAATCGCACAACTGAAACATGTTCATACAAACCAAATTTTTCTGGGGAATGGCAGCGATGAAGCTATAGACCTGATGTTTCGAGCATTCTGCGAACCTCGAATTGATAATACCATTACGATTCATCCCAGTTATGGCATGTATCCGGTTTGCGCTGATATCAATGATATTGAAATGAGAAAGGTACTACTTAATGATGATTTTTCATTAAATCTACATGGTTTGTTCAATGCTGTGGACAAACAAACAAAGTTGATATTTATTTGTTCGCCCAATAATCCGACAGCCAATTATTTTCCTGAAAAGGATATTCTTGAGATAGTAAACAGATTTGAAGGTATTGTCATTGTTGATGAGGCATACATTGATTTTGCCGACAAACCCGGACTGCTTGGCATACTGGATAAATATCCGAATCTGGTTATCTTTCAAACATTCTCCAAAGCATGGGGAATGGCCGGTATACGACTGGGAATGGCGTATGCAATGCCTGAAATTATTGACATCCTGAATAAAATCAAATATCCCTACAATGTAAATGTAAACACACAAAAGGTTGCGCTGGATGCCCTGAAAGACCTAACCATAAAGGATAATTGGGTAAAAACTATTCTTGCTCAACGAAAATATCTGACCACCGAATTATTAAAATTAAAATTCGTTGTGAAAATTTTTCCTTCGGATGCCAATTTTTTTCTTGTGCAGGTTAAAGAGCCGAGAAAAATTTATGATTTCCTTGTTGAAAAAAAAATCATTCTGCGCGACAGATCTAATCTTGAATTGCTTGAAAACTGCCTGAGAATTACTGTTGGAACTGAGGAAGAAAACATTGAATTATTAAATACTCTGAAATTGTTTAACGTATAAATACCATATCTATGAAAAAGGTTCTTTTTATAGACCGAGACGGAACACTGATCATTGAACCGCAGGATAACTGGCAGGTTGACTCACTGGAAAAACTTGAATTTTTTCCAAAGGTGTTTCGAAATCTTTATTATATTAAAAAAAATCTGGATTTTGAATTTGTAATCATAACCAATCAGGACGGGCTGGGAACACCATCCTTACCCGAACAAGATTTTTATCCTCCTCAACTGAAAATGCTCAAAGCATTTGAAAATGAAGGAATCCTATTTGACGATGTGATCATTGATAAAACTTTTCCTGAAGAAAATTCCCCCACACGCAAACCTGGAATAGCATTGCTTTCAAAATATTTAAACGGTGACTATGATTTGAAAAACTCATTTGTGATTGGTGATAGGATCACGGATATTGAACTGGCTAAAAACCTTGGCAGCAAAGGCATTCTGATGCTGAATAAATCAAAACGACTGGATGAATTAAAAAATAAAAAACTCGAAAACCATTGTGTTTTGGTTACCGATGATTGGGATGAGATCAGTAAATTCCTTGCCTTGTCTGAACGAAGCGCTGAAATAAAACGCAAAACAAAAGAAACAGAAATACTTGTCATGCTTAATCTTGATGGAACCGGAAAAGCAGATATATCAACCGGATTGGGATTTTTCGACCATATGCTCGAACAGATTGCTACGCACTCGGGCAGCGATCTCACTATAAAAGTGAATGGTGATCTGGATGTGGATGAACACCACACCATTGAAGATACGGCTATAGCGATGGGAGAAGCATTCTTCAATGCATTAGGCAATAAAAGGGGTATTGAACGCTATGGCTTTGCATTACCCATGGATGACTGTGCAGCTCAGGTATTGATTGACTTTGGAGGTAGAAACTGGTTGGAATGGGATACAGAATTTAAAAGAGAAAAAGTGGGTGAAATGCCAACAGAAATGTTTTTCCACTTCTTCAAATCCTTTTCAGATGCAGCCAAATGCAATTTAAATATCAAAGCCAAAGGAGCCAACGAACACCACAAAATAGAGGCAATTTTTAAAGCTTTTGCACGTGCAATCAAAATGGCAAAAAAACGTGAAGCATTTAATAATGAATTACCTTCATCAAAAGGGCTGTTGTAATCTAAACAAAATGCTTGCAAATAGGTTTTTTTGTGAACGTTTAAATTTTCCCTTAAGAGGATTTTAAATTTTTTTATCGAAATAAACGATTAACGTATATGTATTTATTATATACGTTGTAACCCCTTGTATGCTTTTTTACTAGTCTAATTTAAAATTAATTCACCTCTTCATCGTTTCCTGCGCTAATTTTCACTACTTTTGCAAATTCTTTTTCAGGAGGTAAATAAAAATTATGGAAGTCATCAGGAATATAGCGATCATTGCACATGTTGACCATGGCAAAACCACGCTTGTAGACCGTATTTTGCATCAGGTTAAATTATTCAGGGAAAATCAGGAAATGGGCGAACTCATTCTTGATTCTAACGACCTTGAACGTGAACGGGGAATAACTATTCTGTCAAAAAATGTTTCCGTCAGGTATAAAGGAACTAAAATAAATATCATTGACACTCCCGGACACTCTGATTTTGGCGGTGAAGTGGAACGTGTTTTGAACATGGCTGATGGTGTACTCCTCGTGGTAGATGCGTTTGAAGGTCCTATGCCTCAAACTCGTTTTGTATTGCAAAAAGCATTGGAATTGGGATTAAAACCGATCGTTGTCATTAACAAAGTGGATAAACCCAACTGCTCTCCTGACGAAACCCATGAAGCTGTATTTGACCTGATGTTCAGCTTAGATGCCAATGAAGAACAATTGAACTTTCCTACTGTTTACGGCTCATCCAAACAAGGATGGATGTCAGACCATTGGGAAAATCCAACCACAGATATTTCCTATTTATTAGATAAGATCATTGAATATATCCAACCACCCGTATTTAAAAAAGGAACTCTTCAACTTCAAATCAGTTCGCTTGACTATTCTTCGTATGTCGGACGTATTGCCGTTGGCAGGATATCACGCGGTTCAATTCAATCAGGGATGCAGGTTTCAGTTGTTAAAAAAGATGGAACCATTTTAAAATCCGTTGTAAAAGAATTGTATCGTTTTGAAGGTTTAGGAAAAGAAAAAATAAAAACCGAAATAGCTGCAGGTGAGATATGTGCTGTTCTTGGTCCTGAAAATTTTGATATCGGGGATACGATTGCCGATTTCGAAAATCCTGAAGCCCTCTCTGTTATCAGTGTTGATGAACCAACCATGAGTATGTTGTTTACCATTAACAATTCTCCTTTCTCAGGAAAAGAAGGAATATATGTAACTTCAAGACATATTCGTGATCGATTATTTAAAGAAACTGAAAAAAATCTCGCATTGCGTGTTGAAGAAACCGATTCCCCTGAAAAGCTCATGGTATTTGGCAGAGGCATTCTTCATCTTTCAATTTTGGTTGAAACCATGCGTCGTGAGGGATACGAATTTCAACTCGGACAACCACAAGTGCTCATAAAAGAATTTGATGGTGTAAAACATGAACCCATTGAATATTTGACTATTCAGGTACCTGAAAGTTTTTCCGGAAAAGTGATAGAGATTGTCAGCAGACGAAAAGGTGACCTTGTTTTAATGGAGCCAAAAAACGATCGCATAAAAATTGAATTCAGCATTCCCGCTCGTGGATTGATCGGTCTGACCAATCCTATCTTGTCAGCCACCGAAGGTGAAGCTGTAGTTGCTCATCGTTTCAAAGCGTTTGAACCTTGGAAAGGCGAAATGCAAAACCGTAACAACGGTGCACTGATTGCCATGGAAACAGGCACTGCCATTACATATTCAATAAATAAATTGCAAGACAGAGGAAAATTCTTTGTGGATCCGAATGTTGATATATATGCCGGTCAGGTCATTGGCGAGAATACACGAAGTGAAGATATGGTCATCAATCTGGTTAAGACCAAAAAATTAACCAATATGCGTGCATCCGGTTCGGATGAAAAAATATTTATAGTGCCTGCAATAAAATTCTCATTAGAAGAAGCGATGGAATATATCCGTGAAGACGAATATGTTGAAGTAACACCAAAATCAATACGTTTACGTAAAATTATTCTTGATGAGAATGAAAGAAAACGTAAAAAGAAAATTGAAGTTACCGCCTAAGTTGGTAATCCTTTTTCATTTAATACATCCTGATACTCTTTTTTCAAGTCTGAAAAAATTTCTTTTACAGGTTGAATCTTTGTATTTCTGAAAGCATTGCTGCCAGCAAAAGCATACCCACTGTTAAAATTTCCTTTAGAGGCATTATGCAAAGCAGTGATGATGCAATAGGGACTTGTAGTAATATCGCAGGTTTTAATACATTTGAACGGACAATTCAATGGTTGCTTTTTTCCTAAACGTACTTTATCAATAAAGGAATTAACGATAGCCCTTCCCGGCATACCCACCGGACTGTTGATGATTTCAATATCTTTTTCAACAGCATCAATATAAACTTGTTTGAATTCATTGGCTGCATCACATTCTTCGGATGTAACAAAACGTGTCCCTATCTGAACCGCATCTGCTCCGCATTGCATAATATTATATATATCTTTACCCGAATAAATTCCTCCAGCGGCAATGACTGGAATTTTTTTCTCCCCTTCTGCTTCAAATAGTTTAACTTCTTTACAAACATTCTTAACTAATTTATCCAGCGTAAACTCCAGATCAAAAATCTGATTTAATTTAAAACCCAGATGACCTCCTGCTTTAGGTCCCTCAACGACAAATGCATCCGGCAAATAATTGTACATTGTTTTCCATTTCTCACAAATCAATTTTGCTGCGCGTGCCGAAGACACAATGGGAACTAATTTTGTATGACTATCTTTGGTTAAAAATGAAGGCAGATCAAGCGGTAAACCGGCTCCGGAAAAAATAATATCAATTTTTTCCTGAATAGCCGTTTTAACCATATCGGCATAATTGGTCATTGCAACCATAATATTCACACCGATGATTCCTTTTGTTTTTGCGCGTGCTTTAGCTATTTCTTCTTTTAAACCGAGTATACTTGCCAAAATAAAATCCGTTGTCAGGTCACGATAAATTAATCCCAAACCTGCACTTGATATCACTCCAACACCACCTTCATTTGCCACTGCTGATGCTAATCCCGACAGTGAAACACCTACCCCCATACCACCCTGAATAATAGGAACCTCAATAGTTAAATTACCAATACTAAATGATTTCATTCAAAAAAATTTAAAAGTCAAAAGCAATATTTCAATTGACGGTACAAATATACCAATTTATACGTGAGTTTTATCTATCATTGAAAACTATCATATAATATAGCTCTTAATTCTAATGAAAACCTCTAAATTATTGTACTTTTTGAAGAATAGAAAAATTTTAACACTTAACTATTTTTGAAAAATAATATTAGATTAATCTTGTTTTTAATAAAATTCTGCAGGATGAGAGGACTTTTCGTTAAATTTTTTAAATTATTTTTTAAACTCATGCTTCGCATAATTGATCTTATTTTGAATAAAATAATTTTCAAATGTCAACAAACGTTTCTTAAAATCCTTATAATTTTTTAATTCTTTCTTTGTCCATAAAACCTCAGCCAGAGCTGACATGCGGGGCATAATCATATAATCAACAGCGGATGGAGTTGGAAGATATTCTGTCCAAACATTTCCTTGCGAACCGAGGATCAGTTGAGTTTTCTCTGCAGGAATACTGGGAGGAACAGGATCATAGGCATACACCACGTCCAACGGTGTAAAACCGCCAATGGCTAAAGGTTCAGTGGAATCTTTGCTTTGATAATGATCCAAATAACAAGGGTCCTCCGGAGTCATAATCACCTGATGACCCATCTTTGCAGCAGCAATACCACCCTCTTCACCGCGCCAGGACATCACAACGGCATTGGGCGCCAAACCGCCTTCCAGTATTTCATCCCATCCAATCATAACACGTCCCTTTGAATTAATATATTTTTCCATCCGACTGATAAAATAACTTTGTAATTCCTGTTCATTCTTTAATCCAAGTTGTTTCATCTTTTGCTGAATCTTTGTAGAACTTTGCCATTGGAATTTAGCTGCTTCATCTCCACCCACATGAATATATTTTCCGGGAAACAGCGCCATCACTTCATCCAGCACATCCTGTAAAAAAACGAATGTTCCTTCTTCCAGATTATAAATATAGGGTGAAACACCCCAACTGGTCCAAACGTTAATACTATCTTTTGTGCAGCCCAGATAAGGATATGCAGCAATAGCTGCTTGTGCATGTCCGGGCATTTCAATTTCGGGAACAATGGTAATACCTCTTGCAGTGGCATACTGAACAATTTCCCGAATATCATCCTGTGTATAAAAACCTCCATGTTTTACATTATCATATTTAAAAGGCGGGGGCGAATCGGCATGTCCAATCAATGTTTTCTCTCTCCATGCTCCCACTTCTGTGAGCTTCGGATATTTTTTTATTTCAATGCGCCAACCCTGGTCATCTACCAAATGCCAGTGAAACACATTCATTTTGAAGAATGCGATATAATCAATATATTTTTTAATATATTCTTTTGGCATAAAATGTCGTGATACATCCAAATGCATCCCTCGCCAGACAAAGCGCGGCTGATCTTTTATTTCAACACAAGGTAATTCTTTTTTCCCGTTTTCCATCCCATAAAGCAACTGCCGAAAAGTTTGTATGCCATAAGCTATACCATTTACAGTATTTGAAGCAATAGTGATTTCATTTTCATTTATTGTTAAAACATACCCTTCGTTGTTCAAAGAAGGTATTTTTTTTATTTCCAGTTCAATATATTTTTCATCTAACGTTTTCTTTTGCCCGACAGTCGTGCTTTTCAAACCAAAATCATTTAAGTAAAAAGAAAGTAATCCGGCAAAATTTTTACATATTGTATCAGAAAAAACAATATTGATATTTTCCGGCAAAAGAAACCTTTTGTCCTTTTGAAATAAAACTTCCTGTGGTTTGGGAATAATGTTCAGCTGTGTAACTTGTTTTTTACACGAAATAAAAAACAGAATAAATGAATAAATAAATACTTTTTTCATATGTTTTTGTTTAGATTTTTACTGCTCAAAAACAAATCTATTAAAAATTTAAATACCTATAATGAATATTTATTCTGACAATTCCGAAAGTTCTATCCACCGATTGGTTTTATCATCAATCAGAAGCCCGATCTCAACGTATCGTTTTGATTTTTCATTCAGTTCAGTAGATGATAATGTTCCGGAATTTAATAGTTGTTCGGTTAAAGTTTTTTCTTGTTCAAGTTGAAAAATTTCTTTTTCAAGTTGATCAAATTCTATTTTTTGTTTATAGGAAAGTTTGCGCTGTTTATCACCAATGGACTTTTCCACTGGCTCTTTCAACTTTTCTGTTTTTTTTGCAGCAGTTACTTTATGTTTGATCTTTTCCCTGTATTGCGTATAGCTTCCCGGATAATCTTTAATCTGTCCATTGCCTTCAAAAACAAACAAATGATCAACCACCTTATCCATGAAGTATCTGTCATGCGAAACAATGATGAGGCAACCGGCAAAATTTTTTAGATAATCTTCCAACACATTAAGGGTCATGATATCGAGATCATTCGTTGGCTCATCTAAAATTAAAAAATTAGGGTTCTGCATGAGAACAGTCAACAGGTAGAGTCGTCGTTTTTCACCGCCACTCAACTTCTCCACAAAAGAATGTTGCATTTTATGCGTAAACAAAAAATGATTCAGAAATTGTGAGGCAGTAAACTTTCGCCCATCACCAAGCATAATCACCTCGGCAATATTTTTCACAATATCAATCACACGTTCATTCTCTTTGAACTGCAACCCATCCTGTTTGTAATACCCGAAAACAACGGTCTCCCCAACCTCAAACTTTCCTTTATCGGGCTTTTCAATCCCTGTGATCATATTCAAAAAAGTTGATTTACCTGAACCATTCTTCCCGATGATGCCTAATTTTTCATATCGTTTGAACACATAATGAAAATCTTTCAGAATAATGATGTTATCAAACTTTTTGCTCAACCCTTTAATATCAAGGATTTTATTGCCAAGTCGTCCAGTCTTCACTTTGATCTCCATTTGTTGCTGCCCTTTTTTCCGGGTAGCCACTTCTTCCAATTCATAAAAAGAACTGATGCGTGCTTTCGCCTTGGTAGAGCGTGCTTTGGGCATTCGCCTCATCCAGTCCAACTCTTTCACCAGCAGATTGCGTGCTTTGTCAATCACCGTGTTTTGATTATGCAGCCGCTCTTCGCGCTTCTCAAGGAAATAAGAATAGTTTCCTTTGTAATTGTAAAGTTGCAGATCATCAATCTCAATAATTTCATCACACACATTCTCCAGAAAATATCTGTCGTGCGTTACCATGAGTAATGTTATTCTTGATTGCAGTAAATACTCTTCAAGCCATTCGATCATTTCAAGGTCAAGATGATTGGTCGGTTCATCCAGTATAAGGATATCCGGTTCATTGATCAGCACATTGGCAAGGGCAATACGTTTTTTTTGTCCGCCGGAAAGCGTGGCAATGGATTGATGAAAATGTTCAATTTTCAGTTCAGCGAGAATTTGTTTTACCTTCACTTCAAAGTCCCATGCCTTCAGCCGGTTCATCTCTTCTATCAATGAATCGAGTTGTTCATGATCCTGATTTTCCATAGCTTCTTCGTATCTGCGGATCACTTCCACAATTTTACTGGAAGAACGAAACACTTGTTCAATCACTGTCAGCGATTCATCTAAAATCGGGTTTTGCTCCAGAATACCAACCGAAATATCATTTCTAAAAATAATTTTTCCGCTGTCGGGTGTGTCTATACCAGATAAAATATTTAACAACGAAGTTTTCCCTGTACCATTACGGGCAATTAACGCTACCTTTCTGTCTTTATAAATACTGAAGGAAATATTTTCAAACAGAACCAGGTCTCCGTAAGATTTGGTCAGGTTTTCAGCGAGGAGGTAAACCAATGAAATAGTTTTTAATTATTCTGCTATATTAATTATATAGGAAAGTATTTGTAAATATCCTTACGATGTAGAATTCGTTCAAAAATAATTGTTTTCCCAATAATTACTACGCCTATTCTGTATTCCCCTATTCGTATACGGTAATGATTAGCAGCGCCTTTCATTCTTTTCAGATTTTTTATTCCTAACAAATCTGAAGTCATAGAAATGGTTTCAATACAGGAAGCAATTTGGTTAAGCAATTTTTTATCTTTGATCCGGTTCGTGTCTTTTTCAAAACTCCGGTCAATTTTAATTATCATTTGTTGCGAAGTTTTTTAAGATATTTTTCATTATCAATATATTCGCCGGTTCTACCTTTTTTCATTGCATTGATTAAGCCAAGGTCTTCAGATTCTTCTACTGTAAGTCGTTTCACACCGATGCCGAGTTTTTTTGCAAGATTCAATAGAATTGACAAATTCGACTTTGAATCACTTGTTAATACTACACTTTCCATTGTCTGTTTATTTTTTACAAAAATACAGAATAAACCGAAACTAAAAAAATGTTTTTCTTTTCATCATATTTGAAAGTTTAACACGATGAAACTTTTCTGAAAATTTTAATAGCTTTAAATTGAATTTGCATATTTTTGATTTGAAAAAATAAATATGAGTATGCGGCTTTATTTAGATGACATAAGAAACCATAAAATTCGTCTTCTTTACGAACAAGCATTTTTACACTTTTTATTAAATTTGAAAAATCAACTTTTTTATTTCCCAACTCCTGCACCTAAAGAAAATAAAGGAATTTCAGTGCCAGTTTATCGCGCAATTATTCATAATTCTGATGAAGAATTTATTGAAAATATTGATCGACTTTCATACCGTAAAGAAGAAGAAGTTAAAAAATTTGGCAGAGTTAACCGTCCATTTCAAGTATATTTTTATGCTTCGGATAATGCAAATACATGTTTGTCAGAGTTAAATTGGAAAATTAAAATGGAAATAGAACAAAAAAAAGAAATTGCGATTACAATTGGTCAATGGACATTTCAAAGAGATTTAAATATTTGTGTAATTCCCGATTGGGAAAATAAAACAATGAACTCGTTTATTGAAAAAATAGATTCATTAAAAACTCTTTCTCTCGAAAATATTAATATACTAAAAGGAATAAATGAACTAATTCTTACGGAAGATGACAATAGTAACATTCATCAGGTTACGTCTGCTTTTTGTAATGTTATTGTTTATGATTCAATAAAGCAAGACATAAATATTGACGGTTTTTTATATACCAGTGTAAAAGATAGAATTGGATATAACCTTGCACTCTTTCCTGAATTAATTGATAATAAAAATTCATTACTGATGCGTTAATATTTCACTGTTACTAAATAAGTTAAGTTGTTCTTTG
>CAYVNP010000028.1:0-48696 GCA_964452905.1 uncultured Bacteroidales bacterium | reverse complement strand
TTGATAAAATATATTCAAAATAATTTGGTTAAGTCCTAGAATACGAAGCTAAGGTCGGGGTTAATGAATCTCAATGAAACCGGGCTTTAGCCCAAAGTTAATAAAAAAATTCCCGAACTATTAAATATCAGTATTTCGGTATATTGTCTATTGATGAAAATAAATGTACCAGTTGAAAAATAAATTCCTTTTTATTGAAGCAAATTGATAATTTACGATGAAAATAACATTTATTCCAAACGAAAGATAGATTTTTATGGTTAACTCATAATTTTTAATAGTTTATCAATACGGTTTGTTAAATTTTTTTCAACAGGAGTTTGTCAATAATATTTTTTTTCGTATCTTTGACACTAAATTAAAATCTATTCTCAATACGAACAGTATCAATAAAATTAAGAATGTTAAATATGTAAGTTAGTGTTATTTATACACTAATTCTTCTGTTGATGAGATTATAAGTGTTTTAATTCTTTTAAAAATTTATTAACCAAACAGGTATGTCATGACATATATCATGAATAAAACTATTGACTCTTTCTTTAAAATTTTGTATATTTACTTAATCATATCGTAATTAAAAATTCTCAATATATTAGCCAGTTTATTAAATAAAAATTTCAAAAACAAAAAATAAAATTATGAAACAAATTACAAAACTCTCAAAAAAAATCAGGTATGCAATGTTATCATTCATAATGATTGCATCTGTTTTGATTACGAACAATGTGTTTGCAACAGGAAATGCGAATATTGTAATTAGGAATACTGCAACATCAAATGGTAGCTGGGCATTTGCATCGGGTACCTATACATTTACACCCAGTGCTAATAGTGCTGGTATTTTAAATACAGATATTTCAAATTGTATGCTTGGTACAGGTACTGTTAATGGTGGTGCGCTAAGTTGTGCTACCAATGGAAAAGGGAATGTTGTAATTTTAACAGCTTGTAGTGGTACTGGAAGTCAAAATGGTGATGTAACTACGTCAAACGGTATTTCAGTATCAGTTAATAGTGCTGCACAGCTTACGTTGACAATTATTGCTGCCGGCGCAGTAAATATATCTCAGGCAATTTCTATTTCCGCTGCAACAGGTGGTACACCCGGTTATCCTGGTGCAAATTTGAAAATAACTGCCGGAGGTTTACTTAGTGTTGGTAATAATCTTACTTCAAATGGCGCTGCAAGCTCAGGAACTGGCAATGGTGGAGTTGGAGGTAGTTTTGATTTTACTTGTGCTACTATTTCTTATACACAACCAATAAGTACTACAGGAGGAAACGGTACTACCACAGGAAATGCTGGTAATGGCGGTAATATTAAAATTACAGTTACTGGTGGTGCTTTTTCAAGAACTAATTCAATAACATCAAATGGTGGAGCAGGAGCCGGTTCAGGAGCCGGTGGTAAAGGCGGTGTTGTTACTTTGACTTGCAGAGATGCTTACTCTGCCAGTACTGCTGCTAATATTAAAGGTGGCGCAGGTGGTGCTACAGGTAATGGCGGTAATGGCGGAACTCTTAGAGTTATTTCTACAACAAGTAGTGTAACTCACAGCAGTTCTTTATCTATGCCTGGTGGCGTAGGTGGTTCAACCAGTGGAAATGGAGGTACAGGAGGTAATGTTAGTTATAGAGGTGTGGGAACTGTTACTCATACTGGTGGAATTGCAGATTTAGCCGGTGGTACAGTGACAAATGGTATTGGCGGTAATGGCGGTTATGATAGTTTGGTTTCAACAGCCAGTAACGTATTGATATCAAATGCAATGGACGCCAGAGCTCGTAATGGTGTTTCAGGAAATAATAATGGTGGTAATGGCGGTACATTTGTTTTTTCTGCTGCTACTTCTTTTCAATTAACAGGTGGAACCATTACTAATTCAGGTGGTAATGGCGTTGGTTCAGGTACCGGTGGTAGTAATGGTGCAATAACTATTAATTGTCCGGGAGGTTTTAAATCAGACAATGCCATTGTTTCTATTGCAGGTACCGGTGGAACACCTACTAAAAATAATTTTATAATAAATGATGGTTATTCTTTTGTTGTATCTCCTAATGATGGTCACACAAGTAACAACTGGGGCGCCAATTCACATAGTTTAATTAAAACCGGTTCTGGTATTTATTATGAAGCTGTTGATGTTGGTTATACCGGAAATACTATTATTACAGAAGGAACTATCCGAACAGGTCGTGCTGTTGCTCCTTCTGCTGTTGGCTCTTTTGGTAACAGTGCCAATGCAGTTCAGTTAAATGGTGGAGCAATTGAATTTGGTAGCACTTGTACCCGTGCATTATCAGTAACTGCAAATGGCTCAAGAATAGATGCTTACGGTGCTGCACGTACAATTACTGCTGCAATTTCCGGTACCGGAGCTTATATTTTAGGAGTAGGTGGTATTACCAATGGGACAACAAGTGGTCAGGTTTTGACTTTATCAGGCGCTATTACCAATGGTACTTCTACACTTGGAATTGAAAAAGTTCTTACAAGTACTGTTGTTTTATCTGGAACATCCAATACATATACTGGTGGTACCAAATTAACAGCAGGAATTTTGCAAATGGGTGCAACTAATTGTATGCCTTCTTCAGGACAGGTTGTTATGAATGGTGGTACAGTTGCAACTACTGCAGCGAATGGTCAAACAATGGGTACTTTGATGGTTAATGCATCAACACAATCTACAATTAGTTTATTTGCCGGTAGTCATACACTTCAATTTGCTGCCAGCGCTTCAGCGAATGGTATTACGTGGGGTTCAGGTGGTGTTCTGATAATTACTGGTTGGGCTGGAAGTTGGAATGGTACTACCGGTACATCAGGTAAAGTTTTTGTAGGGTCATCTGCTTCAGGTTTGGATGCAAGCCAAGTAGCACAAATACAATTTTATAATTCTACAACTAAAAACTACCACAATGCAACAATACTTTCTTCAGGTGAAATCGTTCCGAAGGCACTGGGCTTTACTACTGTTGCAAACGGTTCTTGGACATCGAATACTACTTGGGGGACTACAGCCGGTTTAGGTGTTGGCATTACATATCCAGGTGCGTCAGATAATGTTCAGATAGCGCATAATATCACGGATCTTGGTGGTGCTAATCAAGCATGTAGAAGTGTTTATTTCAGTAATGGATCTGGTCAGACTGTAGCATTAGGTAATTACAATCTGACAATTAATGGTAATTTTACATATGCATGTAATCCTCCTACTTTTACTTCAAGCGGAGGTTATGTCGTTATTGGCGGTGGACAAACCTGTTTGTGGTCCAGTTCTGGTTGCGCTTTAACAATACCTTATTTACGATTAAGTAATAATAGTAATATAATTATAACTAGTAGTAGTTCAAATTTAACAATAGGATTAAATTTAGATTGCCAATCAGGTACCTCAAACATTACTGTAAATGGAGGAAGTACAACATTAGCTTTTACTGCTGGCGCTACTTGTACTGCACCTAATTGTAATTTTACTATAGGACAAACGCCAACATATGTAACACCTTTTAATTTTACAAATTGTACAGGAGGAACCCTTCAGGTTGGAGATATAAACTTTAGTACAACTTATAGTCCAGGCAATATAATTACTTTTGGTTCTCTTAACTTTTCAATGAAATCTTTATTTATGCCTACTAATAGTAGTGCTAGTAATGGAAATACATTAACTGCTACAGGCACTATTACAGCAACGGGCACCTTGTTTTTAGATAATTCCTTTGCCTCAACTACTATAGCCAACTTGAAATTAGGTGGTTCTTCAGCTACTAGATCCGGTGTAGGTGCATTAACTATTACTAATTTTGACATGAATAGTCAAACAGGATTTACTTTGTCAGGTATTGGTACTACAACTGTTGCAACAAGTCTTACCAATGCCGGCTCAATGAACATGGCATATAGTGGCACACCTACATTTGTTCATCAAGCTACGGCAGCCATACCCGGTGGAAGTTATTATAATTTAACTACTTCTACCAATGCAAAAACAATTGCATGTGGAGTAACTGTAACTACGGATGGTAAGTTTACAAATAGCACTACTATTACCGGACCTACCACAACCGGACAATGGGCACGTTTTGTAAATGCAAGTCCTGTGGTTAACTCCGGTACAATTGGAGGAACAAATAATAATATTTCTTTTAGTAGCACTATTGCTGGGGGTACTATTACCGGAAATATTTTGCAAAACAGTTCACAGATAGCTGTTTGTGGTTCATTAGCTCCTACATTGACTGCAGCTGTGGGTGCCACAGTGGATGCTCCATTTGATGTTACGTTTACTGATGATGCAACATGGAGAGGAGCTATAACAAGTATTACTGTTAATGGTACAACATTAACCGCAGGGTACTCTGTATCTTCAGGTAAAATTACGTTTACACCTTCTGCATCTAATCCTGCTAATCTTCTACAAACAGCCGGTGCAAGCAAAAGTATTATTGTTTATGCAACTAATTATACGAATGCAACAGTAAGCCAAACAGTTTCTGCCGGTGCGGATTCAAAACTCGTAATGGGCTTACAACCTACTGCACCATCAGTTAATGGTGGTACTTTAGCCCAACAACCAACAGTTTTAATTCAAGATCAATATAGTAATACAACTGCCAGCACAGCAAGTGTTACCGCAGCAGTTGGTGCCGGAAGCTGGACTATAGGTGGCGCAGGCAATCCTAAAGCTGCTGTAGCCGGAACAGCTACTTTTACTGATCTGACTGCTACAAGTGCAGCTGCAGTAACCGGTGCATCCATTAATTTTACGTGTGGTTCATTGACCTCGGTTACTTCAAACACATTTAATATACCCGCCCCACCTGCTCCTGCACTTACACCAGCAGGTAGCGCTACTGTAGATGCACCATTTGATGTTACTTTTACAGATGATGCAACATGGAGAGCAGCTATTACAAGTATTACAATTAATGGAACAACACTTGATGCAGCAGGTTATTCTGTTACTTCCGGTAAAATTACATTTACACCTTCTGCTTCAAATCCTACTTCACTCTTACAAACAGCCGGCACAAATAAAAGTATTGTAGTGATTGCTACAGGTTATGCAAATGGAACAGTAAGTCAAACCATTTTAGCAGGTACAGCAACTAAACTCGGCATGGGTACTCAACCTACTGCCCCTGCATTAAATGGTGATGTATTAGCTCAACAACCAAGCGTTTTAATTCAAGATCAATATGGCAACACAACTACCAGCACAGCAAGTGTTACGGCAACTGTTGGAGCAGGAAGTTGGACCATAGGTGGAGCCGGCAATCCTAAAGCCGCAGTGGCAGGAACAGCTACTTTTACTAATCTGACTGCAACAAGTTCAAGTGCAGTAACCGGTGCAACCATTACCTTTACAAGTGGTTCTTTGGCTTCTACCACTTCAAACACATTCAATATACCAATACCACCTACAGTTGTCATTTCTTCACCATCACAAATTGCAAGTGGGTTAATTATGCAAAATTCTACAAAAAATGCGTTATCTGCTTTTCAATTCGTAGTAACTGATGCATCAGCTGTATTAACCGGTATTGTATTTACAACCACCAATACACCGGCTGATATTACTAAGTTTCAGGTTTGGTCCAATACGACAAATAATCTTTCAACAGCGACTATCGTTGGATCGGACGTGTCAAATACATCAGGTATTCATACTTTATCCGGATTTACTAAAACATTTACAACCGGTACAATATATTTATGGATTACTGCTGATATTACATCCACTGCCACTTTTGGCAATACTGTTGTTGTATCATCTATTGCTAATACGGATTTTACTTTTACATCAGCAAACAAATCAGGTAGCGTAACAACTGGAAATACTCAAACTATTTCTTATACGGTTGGTTCAGCTTGCGGTTCAAGTGCCGTTGTAGTTGATGCTCCGGCAGCACCGAATACAACTACCGGAATTACACTGTCCGAATGGTCTAAAGCGCCAACAAATACAATTGCTCAAACTATTTCAGGAACAATACAGACTGGTTCTACTTGGCAGGCGATGTTTGATGCTACTAATATCTATGTACTTGTTAGAGTTAAAGATGCTAATTTAAGCACTGCTAATGATGGTAATAATTATAATCAGGATGGGATTGAGATGTATTACGATCCGAATAATACGAAAAATGGTTGTTGCGGTTATACCACCAATCCAAACCAATCTCAATCACGTTTTCTATGGAATGCTACTGCAGGTGCTACAAATCCAATTACCGGTACAAACCCTATCACATCTTTAAATAATAAAAACTGGGTCATGACTGATGCTGGATTTGGTGGGTACGATATGGCTGTGACAGTTCCTTGGAGTACAATGGGATCAAATGTAAATGCAATAGTGAATAATAGAACATTAGGTTTTGAGATCAATATTAATGACCAACAGAATGGTGCAGGTGCACGTGAGGCAACTGTCGGTTGGAATGGTACAAATAATGATGATTGGCAGAATCCAAGCGGTTTCGGAACGGTAACATTATCCGTTTGCGGAACACCTACAGTGTCATCACCAACGGTAACAGCAATTACAACTACAGGCGCTACATTGGGTGCAACAGTTACTGCTATTAATGGTGGAACATTAACAGCAGGCGGTGTGGCCTATAATACAAGTACGGGCGTAACCAATCAGAATCCTACTGCTATTTCAGGCGCACCAAGTTTGAACACTGCTTTTACTCAAGATATAACAGGACTTTCACCTCAAACCCATTATTATTTTGTTGGTTATGCAAGCAGAACGAATGTTAGTGCATCTGTCACAGGTATTAGTACCGAAAGTGATTTCTATACATTATCCAATGCTCCAACAGTACAGGCAAGTAGTTTAAATGCTTCAATAGTTTCAGGCACACAGGTTGATTTAAGTTGGACAGGTGCTACATATCCGGGTTCTGGTGCTACAAATAAAGGATATGTAATCTTAAGAGCAACATCACCCAATACACCTTCTTTAGGTAGTAGTAATGGTGCTGCTCCTTCAGCAGGTGCAAATACTACATTGATTACCAATTATGATGGCACAGGAACACCTTCTGTATCAACCAGTGATAATAGTTTAAGTTCACCATGCGGTAATACCTATAATTATCTTGTGGTACCTTACACTTGGAATGGTTCTAACGCTGGAACATATAATTATTTAACATCAAGTGCTCCAACTGCAAGTGTTACCTATACTGCTCCAACTGTTACAGCCGATGGTGCTGCTACAGTTTGTAGTGGAAATTCAGTTAATATTTCTGCTGATGGTGCAAGCACGTATGCATGGAGCGAAAGTTTAGGTAGTGGTACTCCTAAGACTGTCAACCCTACTACGACTACTACGTATGTCGTTACTGGAACAGCCGTTAACAGTTGTACCAATACAGCCCAAGTCATAGTTACGATTCGTGGCGGTGCAACTCAAACCAGCGCCAATGCAACCGATTGGAACACTGCTTCAACTTGGACAAGTAATGAAGTTCCGTTGACCTGCGACGATGTGGTGATTGATAATAATGTAACAATCAACAGTGGAGTTGATGTTGTGTGTGTTGCACTTACTATTAACAACGGGAAGGCGTTGACAGCAACAACCGGAAACTTAAGTGTTAATGGTGACTTTACAAATAATGGAACATTTACTCACAACAGTGGTACTGTTACTTTTGCAGGAACCACTACAGTTAGCGGTACATCCACCACAACGTTCAATAATGTTGTTACTACAGGTACACTAACCGGACATGCTACAGATATGAATATTGCAGGTAACTGGACAAATAATGGAAGTTACACGCATAATAGTGGTCGTATTAATTTTACAGGTATAACCACTTACTCCGGTTCATCAAATGCTACCTTATTTAAAGTTGAGATCAAACCGAATAATTCGTTAAAAGTTGCCAGTGGAAAAACAATAACCATGGACAGTACATTGTATATTCGTTCAACCGATCCGCACAATATGGGTCAGTTGGTAATGGAAAACAATTCCGCTTATCTGGTTGGCGGCACAAATAATAAACGGGTATATGTTGAAGTGTATGACACCTTGAACACATGGCATTATATATCATCTCCGATTTATAATGGTGCCAAAGGTGCACAAATTAATTTGTTCGGATATTATGTTCAGAAATATAATGAACCAACACAAAAATGGGTGGCACTAGTTGGAAAAGATTCATTAAGGGTTGGAGTTGGTTATTCAATTAAGTACAGTACCTACGCACCCAGTAGAACAATTACGTTTAAAGAACAGATTTCCAAATTACACAACGGAACTATAACTCTATCATTAACCAATACAGCAGGTTCAAATAACGGTGGTGGATGGAATTTGGTAGGGAATCCATATCCATGTGCCATTGACTGGGCTGCAGCTGAAGGATGGAATAACACAAATGTTGATCCTACTTATTATGTTTGGGATGGTGTATTATCAAGATATGCGACTTATAATAAGAATACAAGTATATCAACCAATATGGATAATGTGAATAGAGGAGGACAGCAGTTTATTCCTGCTATGCAAGGGTTCTATATCTTCTGTTCAGATGGATCACCTACATTTAGCGGTAGCGGTACTTTAAGCATGGATAACAGAGTTAGAACAGATAGCGCAGTTTATTCCCAGAACAGACCATTCTGGTTCTGGAAGAAAGGTGCTGAACAGAATACAAATCCACTTATGTCAAGTGTATTTAGTTTGAAAGTGTCCGGCAATGGTTATTCAGATGAAAGTATGATTGGTTTCAAATCAGATGCTACAGGCAGCTTCGACAGGGATTATGATGCATACAAATTGATAAGTCCTGTTGAAAATGTACCGCAAATCAATACAACTACGCTGGATGATTATAAAATGCAGGTTGCTATAAACTTCTTGCCACAGGATTACAGTCAGAAATCAACCGTACCATTACAATTCACTGTTGGTCAGGCAGGCACATATACCATTTCCTCTAACAATGCATTATTTGATCCATCTGTCATGGTTACTCTTGAAGATGTGAAAACAGGCAAGATGACCGATCTGCAAAATGCAACTTACACGTTTAAGTCTGAAGCTGTTACCAATGAAAACAGGTTCCTGATTCATTTTGGCGCAATTGCTCCAACATCAGTGAAAGAAAAAGAACTGAACGAATTGGTTACAATCTATACGGATAAGAACAATATTGTAATTCGTAATACATCCAATGTAAATGAAAAAGGGTTGATCACAATCTATGATATGTTAGGAAAAGAAGTATCATCACGTGAACTCACACCTAATTCATTAACAAGTATTGAAATGAATGACAAAGCACAATCAGTTTACTTTGTCAGAATTATGACGGATAATAAGACCTTTACCAAAAAGGTTTGTATTACCCGATAAGCTTCAATAATTATTAAATAAAAAACCCTTCCACTCTTTGTGCGAAGGGTTTTTTTGTTTATAGCTTTTTTAAATAGTTAAAGTAAATTTAATTTTAACGGAATGTTTTTAAGATTCTTTTGTATCTTGCATACACATAATACCAATTCTTATTATAAAATATGCCATTGGCAATTTTATAATTTAGAATGGTTAATGCCGATCTACAATATGTTAAGAACAATTTATTGGACTTTTACTTATTGAGTATCGGTATAACTTTAAAAAATAAGTATTAAAATTTTTGAAAAAATAAAAATGAATCGATTAATTGATATTTCAAAGAAAGAAGATATATTCAAAGAATATTGGAATACACCTATTGGTTTATTGTTGGAATACCATAATTTAAATCGGAAACCGGATTCGTACGAAAATGCCCAACTATTGATTGGAATGTGTATGGATAACAGAAAACATTTACATATTCCTGATAATTTTGCATTTATTATCCGGTCGGGAGGCGCAAATTTGCGATACAGTGAATTTAAAGTTTCGTTTGCTATTGCAGTGGGTGGTGTTAAACATATTGCCTTAATTGCACATAATAATTGCGGGATGGTCAATTTGTTTGGTCGTAAGGATATATTTATTGAAGGTCTTGTAAATATTGCAGGGTGGGATAAAAAAAAAGCAGAAGAACACTACATGCATTATTCCCCAATGTTCGAAATTGGTAATGAAGTTGATTTTATTTTAAGTGAAACAAAACGACTGAGGTTGCGCTATCCTAAAATTCAAATTGCTCCGCTGATGTATTTAGTAGAGGATAATAAATTATATATGATAAAAGAATAAATATGTTAAGTGATGGTTCAGTAACTAAAACTGAACTATACTTCCTTCCTCTATCATTTGATATCCTGATGTAATGACTCTGTCGCTTTCTTTTAATCCTGAAAGAATTTCAATGTTACCATTGTAGGATTGCCCCACTTTGATTTGCTGTTTATGCGCTGTATTCTTTTCATTTTTAGTATTAACCACATAAACAAATTTTCCGGTACTTTCGTTTTGAACAGTGTTAATAGGCAGAACGATGGCATTGGGAGAACTATAATCTTTAACTTTTAAAACAGCAATCATGTTGGCACGATATTCAATAGCACCTGCCTCGAGTTTAATTTTAATCGAAAAAGTACGGTTCACAGGACTTATATACCGGCTGGTAAAATCCAGTTTAGCCTTCACTTCATTCTGAAGGTCGGGGAAAAATATGATTACATCATCCCCTTTCTTAAGTTTGGCTGAGTAAGCTTCAGCAACATCAGCAAAAATATTGATCCTGGAAAAGTTCACTACTCTAAAAATTGGTAATCCGGGCGCTACGGACTGTCCGACTTTTATTGGGATTTCTTCAACAGTCCCATTGATTGGTGATTTAATTTTTGACATATCAATCTGATCTAATAAAGTGGCTTTCCGTCTTTCCAAAGCTTCTTTATTGGTTTTTGCACCAAGATATTGAACTTCAGTACCTATCTTTTGATCCCACAATGATTTTTGTTTATTGTATAAACTGGTAGCCAAATCAAGTTGTGTTTGCACTTCATTCATAGATTGTCGCATGACTGCATCATCAATTTGAGCAAGCGTTTGACCTTTCTTAACGGCATCACCTTCTTTTACGAAAATATCAGTTATCACACCCATTGTTTTTGCACTGACTCCACAGTTATCTTCTCCGTCCACTTTGCCTTGCACTTCAATAAAATGACTGAATTCCTGTGGCTTTACAACAATTGATTCAATATTGACAATCTTGGTTGAATCCACTCCTTTTTCTTTGGCAATCTCATCTTCCAATTTTTTAATCTCTTCGGAAACTTTATCATGCTCCTTTTGAAGTTTGTTTAAGGTGTTTTGTTTATTGTTTCCTCCGTTACAAGCAATAAGTAGAATGAGGATTCCTGAAATTAGAATATTATTTTTCATATGTGATAATTTTATTTATGATTTTAAGTTTATTTTAACATTTTTTCAAGTTTTGATTTGGCATTGGTCAGCTCAATGATGGCTGTATAATAATTGGTCTGAGTCTGTAAATATTGGGATTGAGACTGCGTAAGCTCCAGACTACTTGCCATCCCTTCTTTATATTTGACCATTGTTCGCTGATAGATTTTATGTGCGAGATCAATATTTTTTTTATTGGTTAGATATTTACTATACGAAGTAATATAATTTGATTTTGCTTCACTGAATCCGGTTGTTAAACCTGCTCCCACCATCGCAGTTGTATTTTTAGATCTTTCAAAACTCAACTTGGCTTGCTTGATACGAGCCAGTTTCATACCACTTCCAAAAATTGGTATGTTCACTCCAACACCAACCATATTAGGTGGGGTAAACGTAAATGAATTTTTATTAAAGTTTTCCTGATGATTGAAAAAAGCAGCAAAGTCAGGCAACAAGAATGATTTCTGATATTTAAGGTACAAATGAGATAGCTTTTCCTGTGAACTCATTAGCATATAATCCGTATGTTTGTTCATGTTAAATTCTTTTATCAGCAAGGTGTTAAAATCAGTACCGTTAAGCAGCTCATTCAGATTATCAGTTAAAACAATATTTTTTGAAATTTCCACGCCCATTTGAAATTTAAGAAGATTTTTTACCACTTCAACTTGTCTTGTTAACATATCAGCCGTGATTTTAATATTATCCAACGTAAGTTGCAATTGATCAACATCCGTTTCTTCAACAAACCCTTCTTTGTTTACAGCTTTGATATAGGTTAAAAGTGTTTCTGTGTTATTTAAAATTGAGTCCAGCAATATTTTATTTTGTTTGGCTATCAATACCAGAAAGTATGCATTGGTTACAGCTTCCATCAAATCGTTTTGTGATTTGCTCATGCTTAATTCCGCAAGATTTTTTAATTCTTTATTGGTCTGTAACCCTACAAGGTATGCACCACTGAAGATTATTTGCGAAACAGTGATATCATAGGTGAGCCCCCATCGTAAATCCTTGTCGCTAACAGTTTTCTGATTTGGATCAGGTGGGGATGTAAATATTCTGTGAGTTGAATCTAATTTATTAAGAGATTTATCAACCCCATACATCCATCCGCTCAAATTACTTAAACCTGAAAATTCTTTTATCTTATCAGGTAAAGTAAGCATATAAGAATAAGCTAATTTTGAGTTCACCTGAGGTAAGCCAATGGCTGTATATTCCCAAATACGTTTCTTGGCGCTTTCCAGATCAATCTCAGCATTTTTCATAACAGGACTGTTTTTCATTGCAAAATCCTGCGCCTGTTTTAAAGTAAAACTTTCTGACGATTCATTTGGTTGAGATTGAGCAAATGAATGATTTATTAAAATAGTTAAGAATAAAATCAAACATGCTGAAAAAATAGTTAAAATCCTTTTCATAATATTGGTATATAATCTGATTATTTTTTTATTTTACTTTCATAGTATTCAAGACCTTTTCTGCTTGTTATCCCATGCATATGATATTTAAAGAGTTCATCAAATAGCTGAATTAACGTGAATTTTTCTGTCGGGAAATTTTCGTCGTTAAAAATTAATTCAATTCTGTTTACATAAATCGTTGAGATGATTTCCGGATTAATATCTTTTCGATAGAGTCCTTCCTCAATCCCTTTGATAAGATTCTTTTTAACATTATCAAAAATATGCTTGCTTTTATGTTCTGCCAGAATAATGTGAATATCAGGATAATACTTTTTAAGATCATAACACACCTGGGGTGTAAATTCTTCCAGTAATTCCATGATATTTTTGCTGACTGAAAGCAAAATATCAATGGCATTCATATTTTGATTAGCAAGTTCTTTAAAATTATTATTGTGTTTTGAAATATGAAATAACACAACCTTTCTGACCAGATCATGTTTGTCGTTAAAATGAAGATAAAGTGTTTTTTTAGACATCCCGAGATGTGAAGCGATGTCATCCATCGTTACACTTTTAATACCGTAACGGATGAATAATTCAGAAATATTGTCCAATAACTTCTGTAGTTTTTTTTCCATGGTGCAAAAATAATAAAAATTTGATTATGGAAACATTTTTTACAAAAAAAGTTTCCATAGTTTTTTCTTTCAATTAAAGAGTGATTGAATAACAAATAATGAAATTTGTTTCAAGTGATGGATGATAAGTTTAATTACCTTACGTTAAAAGTAAAAATAAAATTTAAAATTCAGAGCGAGGAAAAATAAACCGTAATCAAATTATCATATTAAGTAATTCGACATTATTAATAAGGTCAAATATTGGAAATCTTAATAATATCGGCAAAAATACCGGCAGCGGTTACTTCGGCTCCTGCACCATAACCCTTAATGATCATAGGGTGTTCAGCATAACGTTCGGTTGTGATCAGGATGATGTTATTGCTTCCTTCCAAATTGTATAATGGACTGTTACGGTCAACTGTTTTTAATCCGACAGTGGTTTTTCCATTTTCAAATTGTGCAACATATCGCCAAAGTTTACCTTGTTTTTCAATCTGTTGTCTTTCTTTTTCAAATGGCTCATCCAATTCCCCAACTATTTTCCAGAATTCATTTAAATCTTTGGTTTGAATATATTTTTCAGGAATGAAAGGGTTCAGTTTGATCTGATCAGCTTCCAGAGGATATCCTGCTTCACGTGATAGGATCAATAATTTTCGTGCTACATCCTTACCACTCAGGTCAATCCGCGGATCCGGTTCCGAGTACCCTTTTTCCTGTGCCATTTTTATAACTTTGCTCAACGGTAATTTACTGCTGATGGTATTCACAATAAAATTCAATGTGCCTGATAACACTGCTTCCAGGCGAATGATCTTATCACCGCTCCGGATCATGTCATTGATGGTGCCAATAATAGGAAGTCCTGCACCAACATTGGTTTCGTATAAAAACTTAACCCCTTTGGAAATACAAATATTTTTTAATTCTTTGTATAAACTGTATTTGGACGAATTTGCTATTTTATTAGGGGTTACAACAGATATGTTCGAACTTAAAATGTTTTTATAAAACTGCGATACTTTTTCACTGGCAGTACAGTCAATAAAGACGCTATTTGAGAGATTCATCTGAATCATTTGCTGAACGAACAGGTCGAGATTAACCGGAATACCTGACTTATCAAGAATTTCTGATGTTTTTGCAAGTGTTATTCCTTCTTCTTTCAAATACATTTTATGAACATCAGCCACACCGATTAACTTAATTTTTAATTGATGATTTTTTAAAAGGTTCGCTTCTTGTTTTGCCATTTGTTTCATCAAACTCCCACCAACATTGCCTATACCAACCTGAAATAAGTTTAATTCAATGTGCTCTGATAAGAAAAATGATTCATGCAAAACATGCAATGTTTTTTTGAGCTGAGCATGTTTAACGACAAAAGAAATATTAGTTTCCGAAGCACCTTGAGCAATGGCGAAAATATTGATACCGCTTTTACCAATCGTGTTGAATAATCTGCCGGAAATACCGGGAGTGTGTTTCATGTTCTCACCAACAATCGCAACTATGGATAAATCATTTTCAACACTGACTTTATTGATCTGTTTGGTTTTTACTTCATTTTCAAATTCGTTCAGTATGGATTGTTTTGCTTTTTCAGCATCTCCGGAGTTGATAGCAAAACTGATTGAATTTTCCGATGATGCCTGTGAAATCAATATGACGTTAATTTGATGTTTAGCCAGAACGCAAAATAATCTGCTTGCAACACCGGTAACACCAACCATTCCGGCACCCTGAACAGTTACCAATGAGATGTCATTGATGGATGAAATTCCTTTGATTTGTTTTGGATGATCATTCTTTTTTATTTCAGTTATGACAGAACCTTTCTGATCAAGTTGTTCAATATTCTTGATATAGATAGGGATTTTTTTACTAAATAACGGCTGGATAGTAGGCGGATAAATTACTTTAGCACCAAAATGTGAAAGCTCAAGTGCTTCAATATAACTTAACTTCTCTATCGGATAGGCGCTACGGATCATTTTTGGGTCAGCTGTCATAAAGCCATCTACATCTGTCCATATCTCAAGCGCTTTAGCGTTAAGGGCAGATGCAATAATGGAAGCAGTATAATCCGATCCGCCTCTGCCAAGTGTAGTTGTAATATTATTTAAATCCGAAGCAATGAAACCGGGTAGTATGGTTAGTTTGTTTTTTAAATTTATCGCTTTTTTGATGCGTTTATTCGTTTCTTCAATATTTACAGAAGGTTTGGGAATCGTGTTGTCCGTTAAGATAATCTCACGTGAATCGATCAACACGGCATTGGTAAAAAGATTAGAAACAATTAAGGATGCAATGAGTTCACCAAAGCTAACGACTTTATCGGATGATTTTTGAGTTAGTTCTTTAACCAATGAAATACCGTAAAGTACATCCTTTAATTCATTTAAAAGCTGATCAACACGTGATAGAACTTTGGTTTGATCTTTTTTGTTAACCACTTGTTTGATCAAATCAATGTGGAATTTTTTAATATGTGAATATGAATTTTTGAAATCCTGATTTCCTTGTCCGGCTTTTTCTGCTGCTTCAAGCAGTAAATCTGTAATACCTGTTGCAGCAGAAATGACGGCAATAGTATTTTCTTTACAGCCATTTAATATCGTTTTAAGATTGGAGAAATTTTTAACTGAGCTAACAGCGGCACCACCAAATTTTATAACTTTCATAATCGGTTTAATTAAATGGGTTTATTTGCAAAAGTAAATAAATTCTGAATTTACGACTTATTTTTCTTTAACAAACTGTAACAAATTATCAGAACAAAACTTAATATAAAAAAATTATAAAAGTTAATTTTTAGAATTCTTTGGTAATTTAAATTAAATTGTATATTTGTAAAACAAAATTCAATCATCATATTATGAAAAGAAATATATTTATTGTTCTGTTTTCTGTTGTTTTTTTCTCAAATCTGAATGCACAGGATGCCCAGATATCCATGTTTACAACATCTCCGTTGAATATTAATCCGGCTACTACCGGTTTTTTTCAGGGTGAATGCATGCGGGCACATATTAATTACCGTAATCAATGGGCAAGTGTATTGAATAAGGGAATTTCCACGTATGGTTTTTCATTTGATAAACCTGAAAAAAAATTAAACCTCGGATGGGGATTGGCTTTTTCAAATACCACAGCAGGTAAGGGGGCATTAAAGGATATGAATATTATGGCTTCATTTTCGTATAATTTAAAATTATCTCGAAAAGGGGGGAATAATCTTGCATTCGGTCTTCAGGCAGGAATCAAACAAAAAAGTTTTAATCAAAGTGAATTATTTTTTGGTAACCAATATGAAAACGCAACCGTTGGTTTTAACCCAAATAAATCAAATGGGGAATTATTTACATCACAGTCCAAAATTTATCCGGACTTCAATTTTGGAGCTATGTATTATGTAAAAGATCAATGGAAAAAATTTCAGCCATGGTTAGGTATCTCTGTATTTCATTTATTATCACCTAAAGAATCTTTTACCTCTGTATCAACAGGAAATGAGGCAAGATTGCCAAGAAAATTTATTGGTTATGTAGGAGCTAAAATTAAAACATCCAAAACTACTACTTTACAACCTATCATTCTTCTGCAGTCACAGGGCAATGTAATGCAAGAACAGTTTGGTGCGATCCTTGAATTCTTATCCCCTAAAGATCAAAATTCAATCGGGTTTCAGTTGGGCGCATTTTACAGAACTCAAGATGCCGTTGTTGCTATGATTGGATTAGGATTCTCAAGTTTCCTTTTAACATTTGATTATGAAATTAATACCTCTTCACTTCATAAAGCCAGTAATTACATGGGGGGACCTGAAATCAGCTTGAAATATCTTAAGAAATGTAAAGGACACAACGTTAAATTTAATTAATAATTTTTTATTTGTTTTTGCCGGATGTTTGAAAATTCATCCGGCTTTTTTATTTCCCAAAAGAAAGAAAAAGTTCCTTTTTGTGGAATTCAATTTTTAGGGTAGCCGTTGAATATTCTGTAAAATATGGATATTTGAAAGTTCCTTTTTATGGCATACATCTTGTTCACTTGAAAATATACCAAATCCTTTTTTTATGTCAAAAATGTTAGATTATCAAAAACTCATTTTACAAAAAGTAAGTTTTAACAGTGATTTATTTCAATTAGAAATAAACAAATCATTTAAATATTTGACAAAATATGAAATGGCAAAACTATTTATTTGGGTAAAAAAAACATTTGGAAAAAAATATGATCTGATCCTTAAAACATCCTTCAGGAATTATTTCTTTTTTTAAATGAACGAATAGGAGTATTCTAACCAGCCGGAATTACCCGGAATTTTCAATAATCAAAAATTTGATAGAACTAAATATATAAGGTTCAATTTAAAAATTCTTGAAATTATTTTATGATTTTCCCACTGAAATTTTTAGAACCTGACTGGATTGAATAAAAATATAAACCTGATTGTAATCTGCTCATATCAATAGTAATTAAATCCTGCTGATTGAAAGACATACAATTAACAATTTTACCTTGCCCATCCATAATTTTTACAAATCCATTCATGTTCGACAAGTCTTTCATATAAAAATTCAATTCTGAAGTAAACGGGTTTGGAAATACCAACAAATCATTTTTTGTTTGATTATTATTTATTCCTACTTTTTTGCAAGAGTGATAATTGGCATCAATTACAGTATATACAGGTGTTCGCGCACAGGTATTTCCAACTTTAACAGTAAGATCATAGAACATACCGTATCGTGTTTTAGTCCATGTTTCAGTATTTGTCAAGCTGATAATATTGGGAACAGTATAGGGAAAAGCACCGCTGTCAGCTTGATAGATCAGATAATCTGAAGTTCCAACTGCATCAAGATTATATGTTCCCGGTTTCAGATCAAAATCCAGTGTAAGATATTGTTTACCCGAATTAATATTTTTAAATGTTTTAGCACTAGCGTTGCGTTGTTTTTTTAAAATGTTCTTTGACTTCTTGATATATCTTCATTTTAGAGTTTTTATAGACGGCGATGATTTGAAAAAGAGTCAACAAATCATCTTTGCCAAAAAATTTAGCTATGAATCAAGGAAAAATGGTTTTTTCTCAATTAATCGAATTCGCATCTGATTATATTTTTAAATGGTTTGTTAAAAGGTACAACGGCAATTATAAAACAAAGAATTTTATATGTTGGAAGCAATTTTTGTGTATGTGCTTTGGACTACTTACCCATAGAGAAAGTCTAAGTGATACTGCCCTTTGCTTAAAACTCCATTCAGAGAAACTTTATCATCTTGGTATAGGGCATCCATTTGATAAGTCAACCATATCAAGAGCTAATGAAAGCAGAGATTGGCGTATATACAGATACTTTGCTTTAAAGTTAATAGAACAGGATTAATTATTATGTATTGATGATAATCAGCTTGATTTAAAACTTAAAGGCGGAATCTATGCACTTGATGCAACTGTTGTTGATCTTTGCTTAAATGTATTCTGGTGGGCAAGTTTCCGAACTACAAAGGAAGCCATTAAGATTAACACATTGCTTGATTTGAAAACTTCTATTCCTGAATATATTTTCATTTCCGAAGGATCGATGTATGAAGTAAACGTACTTGACAACATCTGTATTCCAAGGGGAAGCTACCTTGTTATGGATAAAGCTTATGTTGATTTTACACGATTATGGAAACTCTCAAAAGATAACATGAAGTATAAGGTAACTATCACAAACAACTTTAAAATATCATCGTTTACAGTTGTAGCTTTATACCGTTATCGTTGGGGAATAGAAACATTTTTTAAATGGATTAAACAACACTTGAAAATATTATCTTTCTGGGTCCAAAGCGAAAATGCTGTAAAGACACAGGTTTGGATTGCAATATCAACTTACGTTGCAGGATAAAGACCTTCGCTCGCTTTTTTTCTCGAAAGAACATATAGATGCAGAAAGATGAGAAAAAGTATGGACAGCAGCAGGGTCGGTTAAATCATCGGCAGGGACATAAACTGCTTGAATTGAAGTGATTGCTCCTGCATCAGTATTGGCAATTTGCTCCTCTAATTTCTGAGGAGTTAGTTCCCCGCAGCTTTGCTGCGAGAGAAATAGTTTTCACGTAATACCTCGAAAGCTCTGCTTCGAGGTAGTTTATAACCCAAACGGGAAGGCATTTGCCCCATTAGGCCAGACACTTCCATACCTGCCTGAATAAAACGGAAAATATTGTTGATAAGCAATAACACGTCACGATGCTCATCATCGCGGAAATATTCGGCCATAGTCAGCGCTGCATGACCAACACGAAAACGTGCGCCGGGTGGTTCGTTCATTTGGACAAACATCATCACCATGTTTTCAAGTACTCCAGCTTCTTTCATATCATGATAAAGCTCATGCCCTTCGCGACAGCGTTCGCCGATGCCACAAAACATGCTTACACCTTTGTTGTGCCCAACCATATTATGATTCATTTCGGTAAGCAAAACTGTTTTACCTACACCATCTCCTCCAAACAAACCGGCCTTTCCTCCACGTTCCAATGGTATCAAAACATCTATAGCTTTTATCCCAGTTACAAAAATCTCAGATTTTATCGACTGTTTTGTTAATGGTGGCGGTGATTTATGTATATTGCGTTTTTCAATTTCGGTTGATAAAGGCTTCTCATGGTCAATGGTATTGCCAAAAACATCGAACATCCGGCCCATGATTTTTTTTCCAACCGGAACTATAAGTTGTTTCCCATCGGTTTCTACCATCATGCCACGTGCTAAACCCTGAGTTGCACTAAATCCCGCCCCTTTGCAGAGGCGGGATAGTAGCTTTTTTCAAAGAACATCGTACAAAAGGATTAAAGATTAATGTATAACTTAAAACTTTTGTATTATGAACTCACAACCAAAATTACAAAAAAAATCGTTCACAATCGTTGAACAGGCAATTCATCAGGTAAGAGGTTTTCGTAACCTGTATCAGGAGCTCGATGACAAGATACGTTTATCGGGACAATCCATCAGTACATTGAAGAATTATGCCCGGAAACTGGCACAACTGAGTCTTCATTTCGGAAAGCTGCCGCAGCACATCAGCGAAAAAGAGATGAATAAATATCTCGCTTCACTGGCACGGCAAAGCAAAACACCATCGCTGAGTGATTTCAAGTTTGCTGTGTATGGACTGCGGTATTGCTACCGCTTGCTGGGTATGAATGACAAAGTAGTGTATCTCCCCAAAATTAAACACGACCATAAACTACCTGTTGTACTTAACTACGAAGAATGCAAGGCTCTGTTTAATGCGCCGGAATTGCTTAAGCATCGAGTGCTTTTATCATTGATGTATTCGGCTGGATTGAGAGCACGTGAAGCAAGTCGTATAAAAATTTCCGATATTGATTCAGGGCGAATGATGATCCACATACGGCAAAGTAAATACAACAAGGATCGTTATGTTCCGCTCTCCGCTTTGATACTGAAAGGACTGCGAACATATTATTATGCCTGTCAGCCGGTAGATTATCTTTTTAACGGTAATGAACCGGGTTCACCTTTAAGTGTAAGGGGCATGCAATGGGCTTTACGTGAAGCTATCAAAAAGTGTAAATTGCAAAAAGGAATCACGCTTCACACGCTTCGCCACAGTTATGCCACGCATCTGCTGGAGTTTGGAATGGACATCGTTACCATTAAAGAACTTTTAGGTCATGAACGTATTGAAACCACAATGGTTTATCTTCATGTGGCAAAACCTAACCGCACCAACCTGTTCAGCCCGTTCGACAGGTTGTACGCAAAATCCTGAAGCCTGCATTTGAACTGGCACAGGTAATACAACGGTTCGGAAAAGAGTTCCATGAACAACATTCACCTAATGCGTATGTACAGCGTACATTGAGTGCTTTGCTTCGTTGTCGTACATCCGCACTTGGCGGACATGTTGATCAATGCGACCAGTGCGGGCATATTCGCATAAGCTATAACTCCTGTCGTAACCGTCATTGCCCCAAGTGCCAGAATACGCAACGCGAAGCATGGATTGAAAACCGTAAACAAGACTTGATTCCTGTTCCGTATTTTCATGTGGTTTTTACGGTGCCGGATAAACTTAACCGTTTGTTCCTGCATGAGCCGGTATTGATGTACAATCTGCTATTTCAAACAGCATGGCAAACCATTGCGCAATTTTCTTACACAAAACATAACGCTGAAACAGGCATGCTTGCTATACTGCATACATGGGGACAAAACCTTTCGCTTCATCCTCATATACATTGTGTGGTTCCCGGTGGTGGACTTGATTATAAAAATCAATGGAAGCAGGTAAATGTATCTGATAACGGAAAAGTATTTTTATTTCCCGTGCAAAATCTGTCTCATGTATTCCGTGGTAAATTCATTGCAGGGCTGCAACAACAGCTACAGCAGGATAAAAACTTCATTCGTGAGCTATACAAAACTTCATGGGTGGTCTATGCCAAGGAACCTTTTGCCGGACCCGAACAGGTGGTGGAATATCTCGGCAGGTACACGCACAAAGTGGCTATCAGTAATCACCGCATTGTAAACATTGATGATTCAGGTGTTACTTTCCGTTGGCGTGATTACCGTGACAATAAAGAAAAAATGATGACACTGCAAGGCGCTGAGTTCCTTCGCAGATTATCTCAGCATATCCTTCCCAAAAGATTTGTCAGAATCCGGCATTATGGTTTGCTGTCAACTTCAAAACGTCCATTGTTAAGGCAAGTACAGAAGGCATTTGGTCTTGTTATTGCTCCTATTAAAGAAAAGAAAAATTGGAAACAAATCTCTCGCGAACATCTCAGCTTTAATCCCGATGCCTGTCCCCGTTGCGGCAAAGGGATAATGCTTACCATTGAAATGATTCTACCTGGTAGACCGCCACCCGATATACTCACTGCAAAACAAATATTAATAAATAAAATATATAGATCATGAAATCGTTCTGCAAAGGACATGGAACTGTATTGCATACACCGCTCAAAAAACAATCACTGGCGAATTACAGAAGAAAAAAATATTTCTTTTCTTCAATTTTTTTGATCGGGTTTTCAAAAATTATCAGGATTTTCTCCTTCGATAAAACACACAAGAATCATTAAAACTCCATATTGAGGATCGCTTCTAAAAGCCACATTGTACGTGGGATTTCGTGCAACACGGCTTCATGTTGGGCTGACGCCACACGAAGCCTTATCTATTGGTGTTAGCGCAATACCTCTTATTCGATGTGCTTCAAGCTGGGTCAATATTTCAATAGATATCTCTTTATCCTTGCCCGTGTGAAGTAACGTATAAATAGGTGGTAAATTATTTTAGAACCAAGCATCCACAACGCTACCCCGAACTGAAATAATTTTACCTTGGTATAAAGATTTGCTTTTATGTTTTGGAACTGCTCCCATTTAATGGTTCCCAGTATTATAAATAGTAATTATTTTTGGATATAAAGTTTAAATCATAACGAATTACGAATGAACGGCAAACAGTGTTCAATGATCGGTTATTTTAGTTTTCAATGTTATCATAATTAAATCAACTTATATTATTTATTTTTTTTATTTTCTAATAATTCCTTTTTGGCAGCTGCTATTCTTGCTTTTTTCTCATAATAACCTCTGAAAAGGAAATTGTGTTTTACCGCAGTCATATTTTCATCCAAACCTCTGGAACCCTTTTTAAAATTAATCAGGGTCTGGTTTAGATTCTCTGCAAGTATGGTATCTCTTATTAGCCGTCCGAGTGTTCCATTTCCCTCGTTAATATTATACATCATTGCAGTAAGCTGTTTGGAGATAATTGCAGCATTCCCGGCAGTAACATTTATCTTTGCCATGATGGTCTCTGCCCCGGTAAATCCTTCTGAACTCTTTTTTAAGTTTAATATAGTTTGATTCAAATTCTCGGCTATGGTTGAATCTTGAATTAGCCGACCAAGTGTTCCATTTCCCCTGTTAACTTTATTCATAATTTCCGCTAGTTGCTGTGAGATTTTTTCTGCATTTCCTGCTGTTTTCTTTAAACTTGTCATCAAAACTTCAGACCCGGTTAACCCTTTTGAGAAATTATTTAAATTATATATGGTCTGATTTAAATTTTCGGCAAGAATTGAATCCTGAATTAAACGGCTTATTGTTCCATGTCCACTGTTAACATCAAAAGTAATTTCGGAAAGTTGATGCGAGATAATTTCTGCATTCTTTGAGGTTACATCCAATCTAGCCATGATAGCATCTTTTTCAATTGGTTCTATTGAAATAAGGTGTTGACCATCTTTTATCAACGGAGCATTCGGACTTCCCTGAGTGATAATTAAAAGTTTGTCGCCAATTATCCCTTCCGATCCCAATGTTACTTTACAATCCGTTTTAATAAACTGCCATACATCTTTTTTAATCACCATATCAACCTTTACAGTTGTATCATTAATAATGACAATTTCGTCGACTGTACCTACATTGATTCCTGAAAAACGGACATTATTTCCAACTTGTAATCCACTTACATTCGAAAAAGTGGTAGTAAGTTTAAACACTGGATTAAACAGGTTCTTTTGTTTTCCGATGATAAATATTGTTATTACAAAAAGTGTCAGACCTCCCGCAACGAAAAGTCCTAAGCGTAATTTAAATTTTTGAGTCTGTGAATCCATTATTTATTTGCTTTATTAAAATTCAAGAAAAAATAAAGCGGAATTATATTAATCACTTTACCTATTAATTATCAATTTAATTTTTACTTTAATTGAGTATTCCTACCCTTCCTTTGAGAAAATACAAACTTATGTTAGGGTGATTTTTAATACCATAAATTTAAAGTCATAAAGAAGCTAATGTTTTACATAACTTTTGAAAAGAATTACATAATTCACACATTTGAGTTTCTATTTCTAAAAAAAAAATATAAGTATAGTTGACAATATAATGGCTCTTTTGATTTTCCAGAAGTGGTGGGCTTTGTGTGTCAGGGGAAAAGCAAATGTTCCATTTGTGTGGCTGTTTAAATTATTTTTTAAAAATGTACAGAGGTTAAATATAAAAAAAATTGGGTCGGATAGAGTGTTGGCTTTCTTGACTTGTCAGTATTTCTTTTTCTGACCTTTCACAATGGTTTAATTTTTAATTTATCACTATCGTTTCTGTCTTTATACTCTTGGCGGTAACTTTATTATCTTTTGCACCATTTCATCCGTTATACCATTTACTCTTATAATACAGTTTAATGTTTATTCAATTAGTAAACAATATGCCTGAAAGAACAGAGTGGTTATATTAAAATTATCAGACGATTTTATATTGGCTAATGGTATTAGATAAGACCATTTATGATTTGAAATAAGTTCAAGAGTTAAAGTTGATTTTCCATTTCCACTGGGACATAAGAGCTGCACTCCTAAAATTTCCAATTACACCATAATTCAAGTTGTTCATATTTAAAACATAATTTTTTTTTATTCTTTTATTATGTTTTTCATAATTTGTGAATAAGTTTCTTGATGAAATTTATTCAAATGGTTGGTGTTTAAATTTGATTTTCATCAAGTTTGTAATAAGATTGGAATGAAATAAAATAGTCTTCATATTAAAAGCATGCAATAAGTCTATATATTTGTATAAATACAATATGTTAGTTTAACTATAAACTTAATAGTTTTATTATTTTACAGCATTAAATACTTTCTTATTTTTGTAGAAAAATTAATTGAAATGAAAAGAATAAGAATTTCAGAAGCCGTTAAAACGACTAAGGCGCTTGTATCAGATGGTGCATGGGGAACCTTTTTACAAAACAAAGGAATGAAACCGGGTGAATGTCCTGAACAATGGTGTATTGATCATCCTGAAGAAGTATTTGATATTGCGAAGAGTTACATCAATGCCGGTGCAGATATGGTCGAAACCAACAGCTTTGGCGGAACAAGTTTTAAATTAGAACACTATGGGCTTGCAGATAAAGTGAGTGAGATCAATGAAGCTGCAGCAAAAATTTCAAGAATGGCTGCCGGAGAAGATAAATGGGTGATTGCATCCATGGGTCCTACCGGAAAGATCCTAATGATGGGGGAGGTGAGTGAAGATGAACTTTATGATGCCTATAAAGAACAAGCTATTGCTCTTGAAAAAGGCAGCGCTGATGCGGTGTGTATTGAAACGATGAGCGCCATTGATGAAACCATTATTGCCATCAAAGCAGTGAAAGAAAATACAAAACTTGAAGTGATCACTACATTTACTTTTGAAAAAACTTTACAAGGCGATTATCGGACCATGATGGGTGTTTCACCTACTGATTATGCTTTGGCTGTCCTGGAAGCAGGTTCGGATATTATCGGTACCAATTGTGGGAATGGAATTGAACGTATGATTGAAATTGTAAAGGAAATCAGAACTGTAACTCCTACTACGCCAATTCTTGTACATGCCAATGCAGGTCTTCCTCAGAATATTGATGGGATTGATGTTTTTCCTGAAACACCTGAAGATATGGCAAAGATGGTTCCAGCATTGATTCTGTCCGGAGCAAATATCATTGGTGGCTGCTGCGGTACAACCCCCGAACATATTAAAGCAATCAAACAAGCCGTTAAGTCTATCATTTAGTTCTTCAAAATAGGTATTTAAAATCAATTTATTTATGAGCAAACATTCTGATGATTTGAATGATTTTACAACCATCTGCAATGATTTGTGGCTTAAAGGTTGGTGCGAAGCGAATGCCGGTAATATCTCCATGCGAATGTCATCCGGAAGCATTGAGAAATTCAGTGATAAAACAGCTCTTTCCGAGTGGATTGACCTTGCTGATCAACATGATAATCTTTCCGGTGATTTTTTTATTATCAGCGGAGCTGGTTGTTTTTTGAAAAATATTGTAAAGGATATTTGGGAAAATGCCGGCGTCATTCAGTTAGATGATAAAGGGAAAAAGTATAGAATTTTGAAAGGGTTTAAAAAAAATGCGTCCCCAACATCTGAATTATCATCTCATCTTGCCATCCAATCATTAAGGAAAAAAATTTCAGAGGGGGGCGACAGAATTGTTGTTCATGCTCATCCACCCAATCTTATAGCTTTAACAAATTTATTTCAGCTTGATTCCGAAAAATTAACCCGCATGTTATGGGAGATTCAGAATGAGAGCATCATCGTTTTTCCAGATGGGATTGGTTATTTGCCCTGGATGTTACCAGGAAGCAGTGATATTGCACCTGCCACCGCAGCGCTTTTTGAAAAACACCGATTGGTTGTCTGGCAATTTCATGGTGTTCTTGCTGTTGGAAATAATACTGATACTGCTTTCGGTTTGATAGATACTGCCGAAAAAGAAGCATCCATCTTTCTCAATTGCCTGTCGGCAGGAGGAATCAACTATAAACTGTCCAACGAACAATTAAAAGCGCTGGCGAAAAATTATCGGGTAGATCCTATCTATCCGCTTTAACGGATCAATGCATGTCAGCAATTTTAGGAATGAGTTCAAGAACTAATCTATTGAAATCATCTTCAGAAGGAATCACAATATTTTTAAAATAGGCAGCTTCAAGAATTGCTTTTCGCGCCATAAATTCCAATCGTAATTTTTCTTTATCTGCCATTTGATCAGCCCAGAACTCAATCTCACGTTCAGTAAAACGAAATTGAATATTAGGAGGTAAGGCACGTGTTAATCCAATAACATTTGCAAGTTGACGTATGTCCTCTTTGGTCGGGATCGTTGGTTTAATCGATCGTAATACACTGTTTGAAAGTTCCATCAATCGGCGAAACTGATGTGTTGTTACAGTTGCTTTTTTCCCATCCATTTCAAATTCGTAAATTACTTCACTCTGTGCGAACAAGCGGAAAGAAATAAAAATTAAAAACATTGAAATGATTAAACAGAACGTATATTTTTTCATAAATTCATTTATATTATTCTTACAAAAATAAATATATTTTTTTGATTCAATAACCTGATCTATATTACTTTTTTATGAAATTATTGCAGATAATAATAAAAGGTGTATCTTTGCAAAGAAAATTGGTTGACATGTGAGGGGCGGGAGCCCCTTCTTTATTGCCTGTAACGTATGATAAATCAAGAAAAAATAAAACAACTGGTTGAAGAAAAAACACATGGAACCTTATTGTTCCCTGTTGAAATCAAGGTAACTCAAGGGAATGATATTTTTATTTTTCTCGATAGTGACACGCAGGTTACAATAGATGATTGTAAAATGATCAGCAGACATGTTGAATCCAATCTGGACAGAGAAACCGAAGATTTCAGTTTACAGGTATCATCTGCAGGACTTGATAAACCATTTAAATTACTCAGACAGTATAAAAAAAATATTGGAAAACAAATCAAAATAACTCAAACCAATCAAACCATCATTCAGGGAGAACTAATTTCAGTGACAAATGATGTGGTTGAGATCAGAGAACTGAATAAAAAAAATAAAAAAAATATTTCAGTACCCAATTTAACTATTCCTTTTACTGAGATCAAAGAAACAATACTGATTATAACATTTTAACAAAATAAATTTAAAAACCAATGGATGCAATAAATTTAGTCGAATCCTTTTCTGAATTTAAAGAGTTCAAAAATATTGACCGTGAAACATTGATGCGTATTCTGGAAGATGTATTCAGGCATATGATTCAAAGAAAATACGGCACAGATGAAAATTTTGATATCATCGTGAACGTGGATAAAGGGGACCTTGAGATATGGCGTAACCGTGTTATCGTTGATGATGAAGCTGTTCAGGACCCGAATAAAGAAATTACCTATTCCGAAGCAGTCAAGATCGAACCTGATTTTGAAATCGGTGAAGATGTATCGGAAGAAGTTAAACTGGAAGCTTTTGGCAGAAGAGAAATTCTTTCCATACGTCAGAATCTTATATCTAAAATTCTTGATTATGAAAAAGATGAGGTTTATAAAAAATACAAGGACAAGGTTGGAGAGATTGTTACAGGTGAAGTATATCAAGTGTGGAAAAAAGAAATTATGGTTCTTGACGATGAAGACATCGAACTGATCCTTCCTAAATCCGAGCAAATACCTTCAGATTACTATCGTAAAGGAGATTCAATCCGTGCTGTGGTATCTATGGTTGAAATGCGCAATAACAATCCGGTGATTATTTTGTCACGTACATCACCTAAATTTCTGGAACGTTTGTTTGAAGCTGAAGTACCTGAAATATTTGATGGATTGATTACAATCAAAAATATTGTCCGTGTTCCGGGGGAACGTGCCAAAGTTGCTGTTGAATCCTATGATGACCGCATAGACCCTGTTGGCGCTTGTGTCGGAATGAAAGGTGCACGAATTCATGGGATCGTTCGTGAACTTCGTAACGAAAATATTGATGTGATCAATTTTACGACCAATCCAACGCTTTATATTACCCGCGCTCTCAGTCCGGCTAAAATTACTTCCATCACGTTTGATGATGAGAACAAACGTGCTGAGGTCTATCTGAAACCCGATCAGATTTCATTAGCCATCGGGAAAAACGGGTATAACATTAAATTAGCTTCCAAACTTTCGGGGTATGAACTGGATGTTTACCGTGAATCCGATGAAGATGCCGAAGATGTGGATATTCAGGAATTTTCTGATGAAATCGATCAGTGGATCATTGATGAATTGAAAAACATCGGTTGTGATACAGCTAAAAGCGTTTTGGAACTTAGTATAGAAGAACTGGTTAACAGAACTGATCTTGAAGAAGAAACCATTGCTGAGGTGGTTAGAATATTAAAAGAGGAATTTGAATAAAATTTTGTTAATTAAATATGTGTAAATTATTAATTTGTAAATCAATATCTATTCAATTTATTTTAACATAAAAATCAGATTAAATTCATAGCTTTGCCCTGATTCTTCAATATTCAGGAGATAACTTATAGCCATTATGACAGAAAAAACATCGATACGATTAAGTAAAGTTGCCAGAGAGTTCAACATCGGTATTTCAACCATCCTGAATTTTTTAACTAAAAAAGGGATCACCGTTGAAAACAGTCCCAATGCCAAAATCTCTGAAGAAATCTTCGGTATACTTTGCCAGGAATTTCAAACGGAAAAGAATGTCAAAGAACTTTCTAAAATGAAAGACATCAGTTTTATTGAGAAGGCATCCGTATCCATTGAGAAAGAAACTCCTCCTGTTAAAAAATCTGAACCCGTTCAGGAAAAAATTTCATCACCTCCACAGGTCAAAGAAACGAAAGTCAGCAGTGAAACTGTCACAAAAACGACCAAAAAAACTGAACCGGTTGAAACAAAAATAATTCCTGAATCAAAACCTGTCGTTGAAAAGACTGAACCGGTCAGCAAAACAAAGAAGAAAGAAACACCGGTTGAAGATAAAAAAGAAGATCAAAAGCAGGAACTGAAGGTGCTTGGTAAAATTGATCTTGACTCCATGAATACCAAAACCAGACCGGACAAAAAACAAAAGGAAAAAGAGAAAAAAGAAAAAGTTACCAAAGGGAAAAAAGGGAAAAAAGAACAATTGGATGAACCCGAATTGTCCGATGTAGTTGAAAAACCAGTTATTACGGACGAAATCATTGAGGTCATTCAGCCGGAAATAATACCGGATGAAGTTATTGTCGAGAAAGACGAAACAGAAAATGTTCCTGAATTTATCAAAACGCAATATCAGAAATTGGATGGTCCTGTCATTCTTGGTAAAATGGATCTCCCCGAGGAAAAGAAAAAAGAAACGCCTAAAAAACTTATTACTGCTGCCGAATCCGCTGAAAGTCTTAAACGAAAGAAAAGAAAAAGAATCAAAAAGAACTTCAAGCAAGTTTTTGAAGATGAAGAAACGGAAAAATTAGAACCCAAGAAGTTCATCAAGGAAAAGAAGGTAAAGAAAAAAGGGGATCGACCTGAAATATCCGGTGAAGCCGTTGATAAACAGATCAAGGAAACTCTTTCCAAATTAGGACCTGCAGGGAAATCCAAAACAGCTAAACACCGTCGTGAAAAACGTGAAATTATTCAACAGCAAAGACAAAAAGATTTTGAACGCAGTGAAGAAGAAAAAAATATATTAAAAGTAACTGAATTTGTTACGGTCAATGAGTTAGCTACAATGATGAATGTTTCGAGCAGTGATGTGATCTCGGCTTGTATGAGTCTCGGACTTTTTGTATCTATCAATCAACGTCTGGATGCTGAAACACTTTCAATTGTTGCAGATGAATTTGGTTTTAAAGTTCAGTTTGTTTCTGTTGATGTTCAGGAAGCTATCGTTGAAGAAGAAGACAAACCGGAAGATATGATGCCTCGTCCACCGATAATTACTGTCATGGGGCATGTCGATCATGGTAAAACGTCTTTGCTCGATTATATCCGTAAAGCCAATGTAATTGAAGGGGAAGCCGGAGGAATTACGCAACACATCGGAGCGTATGAAGTGAAACTTGAAGATGGCAGAAGAATGACCTTCCTTGATACACCCGGACACGAAGCGTTTACAGCCATGCGTGCACGCGGAGCGCAGGTGACGGATATCGCTATCATCATTATTGCGGCTGACGACAGTGTCATGCCACAAACAAAAGAAGCAATCAACCACGCTCAGGCAGCTCAGGTTCCAATGGTATTTGCCATCAATAAAATAGATAAACCGGGTGCAAATCCTGAAAAAATCAAACAAGCTCTCGCTGAAATGAATCTTCTTATCGAAGAGTGGGGCGGTAAATATCAGTGTCAGGAAATTTCTGCCAAGAAAGGCGTTAACGTTGAATTATTACTTGAAAAAATTTTGCTTGAAGCAGAATTGCTTGACCTGAAAGCGAATCCTACGAAAAAAGCAGTCGGCACTGTGCTCGAATCAGCATTGGATAAGGGGCGGGGCTATGTAGCAAAAATTTTGGTTCAGAACGGTACGTTGAATAATGGCGACATTGTCCTTTCCGGTTGTTATTACGGAAAAGTAAAAGCCATGTACAATGAACGTAACGGCATCGTGAAGGATGCCGGTCCAGCTACACCTGTTCTGCTGCTTGGTTTGAACGGCGCTCCACAAGCGGGTGATACCTTCCATGTGATGAGCGAAGAACAGGAAGCAAAAAATATTGCCAATAAACGTTTACAATTACAACGTGAACAAGGTCTGCGGACACGTAAACATATTACATTGGATGAGATCGGAAGACGAATCGCTATTGGTGATTTTAAAGAACTCAATGTAATTGTGAAAGGGGATGTGGACGGTTCAGTGGAAGCACTCGCTGATTCATTATTGAAACTTTCCAATGAACAGATACAGGTTAATGTAATTCATAAATCTGTTGGTCAGATTTCCGAATCAGATGTGATGCTTGCTTCTGCGTCAGATGCAGTTATCATTGGTTTTCAGGTTAGACCATCATTGCAGGCACGTAAACTTGCCGAACAGGAACATATTGATATTCGTCTGTATTCAGTTATTTACAATGCGATTGAAGAATTGAAAGCAGCGATGGAAGGTATGTTATCACCGGATATCATTGATAAGATCATTTGCAATATTGAAGTCAAAGAAGTCTTCAAAATAACAAAAGTGGGTACTGTTGCTGGCTGTATGATGCTTGACGGGAAAATATCGAGAAGTACCAAAATACGCCTGATCCGCGATGGTATTGTTATATATGCCGGTGCACTCGGCTCGCTCAAACGGTTCAAAGATGATGTGAAGGAAGTAAAAGCCGGGCAGGAATGCGGACTGAACATTATGAACTTCAATGATATCAAAGTAGGCGATGTGATCGAAGGGTATGAACTGGTTGAAGTGAAGAAAACACTTAAATAATTACGAATGACTAATTACGAATGACTAATGTTTGAACCGGATTTATTCTCCGCAGTTTGTCCTGCCCTTACACATTTAATTTAAACTGCTTTTATTAATTATTTCACATTCCAAAGAGGTAACCGTCTGTTTGATAAATGCAGGAGCTTATTTCTTTGTTCATGCGCGAGTCTTCTCGCGTATTTAATCTGTTGGAGTACTTTGTTGATGCGCGAGTTCTTCTCGCGTATCTGATTTTGATGGAGCACGCTCATTCAGAAAATGAACATTGAATAATTACAACATTTTATTCAGTCTTGTCCTGCCATCGCCCTTTTTTATAAATTGACCTAATAAAATTTTCGTGACTAAAACAAGAATGCGTTTGGTGCGTTGGGTATTAGTAAGCATTACACGAGTCCCGAAGTAAAAAACTAGTTTGTAAATATTAAAAAATAAATTTAGGGACGGCTTGTAATGCGTGAATAAAGGCATTCGTAGTTTTATAGAAAAATTTATTCAGTCTTGTCCGCCTCAGGCGGATTGGTGCTTTTCTTTCAAGAGAAAAGCACAAGAAAACAAATCATTGATATTTTCTTTCTTTGTCTTGAAACAAAGAAAGAAACAATCCGCCTTAGGCGGACAAGACAAAACAATGCTGCCTGCGCACATGCAACTACACACCCGCTGTTTTGTCCTGCCTACGCTTTTAAATAAAACAAAATTGAATTTATTTATATAAATGTACGCGAGAAGAACTCGCGCACCAACACAGGAAAATTAATTTATATAAACGTACACTGAAATATCCTTTGTTGATGCGCGAGTTCAACTCGCGTATCTGATCAGTTTGAGTTCGTTCATTTATTCGTATATTACTTGGTTCATGCGCGAGTTCTTTTCGCGTATCTGATTTTGATGGAGCACGCTCACATATTTTACACTAATTAATTTAGTATTTAAAACCCGTTGTGCGTTTGAAATTACAAATAACAGATTGTTGGGATGAGTCTGTCCGACTGAATAAGTGTTGGTAATGGTAGCAGAAGATTATTTATGTTCTTGGTTCATGCACGAGTTCTTCTTGTGTATCTGATTTAATTGGAATACACTCATTTTATTTGTAAACAAAATTAGTATTTAAATATGTTTTATATTTACTTGATAAAATATGTTATATGTCGGAAAAATATAAAATACACAATGATGAAAACCCTTATTTTGTTACATTTTCTTTAGTTGAATGGGTAAACCTGTTTCATTTATATATTTATGCTGATATTATCATTCAATCATTGAAATATTGTCAGAATCATTATGGATTGGAAATATATGGTTATTGTATAATGCCAAGTCATATACATTTAATTATTAGATCCGAAAATAAAAAATTATCTGCAATAGTCAGAGATATTAAAAAGTTTACTTCAGTTGAAATTATTAAAACGTTGAAAAAAGAACAGGATATGAATATTTTACTTAACATCTTTTCCAAAGCTGCAATATCAATCAAAAGAAATTGGTACTACAAAGTATGGCAAGATGGATATCATCCTGAAGAAATTTCATCCAATAAATTTCTATATCAAAAATTAAATTACATACATAATAATCCAATTGAAAAAGGGTTGGTAATGGTAGCAGAAGACTATTTGTATTCATCCGCAAGAAATTATGCTGAACTTGATGCATTGTTAGAGATAATACTATTAAGCAGGCAAATGAGAACATATTAAATTATTTATATAAATGTACGCGAGAAGAACTCGCGCCCCAACACGAGGAGCAAACGCCCGCCCACTGTTGTTTTGTCCTGCCTACGCTTTTAAATTAAACGAAATTGAATTTATTTAAATAAATATACGCGAGAAGAACTCGCGCACCAACACGGGAAAGAAACAATCCGCCTTAGGCGGACAAGACAAAACAATGCTGCCTGCGCACATGCAACTACACACCCGCTGTTTTGTCCTGCCTACGCTTTTAAATAAAACAAAATTGAATTTATTTATATAAATGTACGCGAGAAGAACTCGCGCACTAACTAAGAGAAGAACTTGCGCACCAACAAGGGGTAATATTTCCCATTTATAAAATAGGTCTTCCAAAATCAGGAAAATAACTTTAAAAAGTTTTCTGTAATTAGTTAAAAATCAGCACTTCAAAAGTATGCATAATTATTGCTTATCTATTTGGTTTGTTAAAATATAACAGAAAATGAAATTTATTTGGGAAACACAATACTGTAAATGTTGAAGGTTGCAAAACCGATTGTTTAATATGTTATTTTTTAAAAAACCGAACATGGAGCATGTTTATTTAAATGTACGCGAGAAGAACTCGCGCACTAACTTAGATTAATTATTATAAAGTATGCGAGAAGAACTCGCGCACTAACTAAGAAAATCAAACAAGTTAAAATTTTGCAAATAAACTTCAATTTATGTAATACCGGATAAAAAATTCCTAAGATTAACAGTTGATTTTTTAAGAGTTTTTGTAAATCTAGTATATTTAAAAAATGTTGATTTTTTAATATTAAAACTATAAATACATCCTTATTTAAAAGGTTAGAATTAATAAGTTATGATATTAATGCAAACTATTGGAAAATGAATATTTCAGGTTGTTTGATCAGTTTATAATTATAAATTATCAAACTCTAATATGACTTATATCATAATCAAAATTGAATTTTTATATATTTTTTGAAATATATTTGCATTTTATAAAATTAAAGTATAAATTTGACAAGTATAAATATATCATACCAATTATTAAAAAAGACAAACAAACAATTAAATTGCATCTATTAATTCCATTTATTAATATTAAGAATTATGAAAACAATAAAAATTACTTTATTCGTAATCTTATTTCAGATACTCTTACCAATAGGTCAGAGATTGTCAGCCCAAACAACAGGTTTGATTTTCAAACAAGCTAATTCAACAGGAAGAGTTGTTTTAGATCCAAACGGTGATGGTTATGTTTCTAAAACCAATAAAGGTTTTCAAAGCACAGATACCATAACGGAAAGTGAAATACCTTATGTACCTGTAGCTGCTGTTTCTATGGAGCCGACCAGTGACCCGAATTTCGGACCAAGTTGCGCTTTCAATGACTTTGCAGATATCGGGAAAAAAGGACAGCCATTGTATTGTTATTTTGACGGTACCAATTTATTATTCCGTGAACGTTTGGCTAAAAGTGCTCCAAACTCAAAAGCATATATCATCCTGATTGATACAGATGGTAAAATGGGTAACACCGGACCTAATGCTGACCCTGATTATACGTCAACTAATCCCGGGTTTGAAATTGAAATCATGCTGGCTACCAATTTTGGCGTAGGTGTATATAACATTAATAACAATACAAATACGATCACTACTGTAGTAGATAAAACATCTCGCCCTTACGAACAATACTGCCAGAAAGCATTTGCCTATTATACTTCTTCCTGTGGTGATCAGGAAGTATTTTATGATTTTTATATTCCCATATCAGACCTTGCTTCACTTGGTGTTACTTCTACAACACAGTTAAGAATGGTAACCGGTACAGGCATGTCACCCAATCCGGTATTAATTGATAAATTATCTGACTTTGGCGGGATTGATGACAGCAAATATGGAAAAAACACAGCTCTTCTTATTACTACATTGGTTAACAATCAAACACCCGCTTCTCCCAAAGACTTACAAACTCAAACTTCAATCAAGGATCGTTCTGTTTGTCCGTTGATCAATTCTGTCAATACAACCAGTACTTATATAACCGGTACATCCACTGAAACTACCGGTACTATTACGGTTTCTGTTTATCAGTCGGACGGAACCACACTGAGAGCGAGTGGTACAGTATCAGCTACAGCCAACTGGCAACTTGCAGTAACCGGCTTAAGCCCTTCCATCACACTGGCAGCAGGGAATATTGTTAAAGCATCTGTTACAGCTACAGGCAAAGGTGCTTCCATTGACAATTGCAGTACACAGACCGTTGGTACTTCTTGTACTGATAATCTTACTCCTCAAGTTACAGGTGTTACAGAAATTGCCGGTAAAAAAGGATTTCAGGGAAGTATTGTAAATCCCAGTTCACACACCATTAATATTTATTTATATAATTTAGACGGCTCACTGGTAACATTAGATGCCAAAGGGAATACCATTACAAACCCGAATACTACTACCTCCACTTCATGGACTGTTGGAGCCGGTACCGGGCAATCCATTGTAGGTGGTAATTATTATATTGTTGCCAAAGATGTTACAGGTGGTAATTGTCCTTCAGACAAAGTCTATAAATGTATGACCGATAATAAAGCGCCTTACAATGCTACTGCTGCTGCACCCGGTATTACAACACCGATTGCATCTACAGCTACATCCATTGCAGGAACTAACCTGAGTGGTGCAACAGTATATGTAAATATCAATAACCTTTCGAAACCCAATGCAACCGTTACAGGTACTACATGGAGTGAAAGCGGTCTCAGCTTTAACGGATGCGAAAGTATATCGGTATATCAGGTTACTACAGGTTGTATTTCAGCAGCTGCAACAGCAACTGTATCCAAACGCAAAGCAACTACACCAAGTATAACAAGCAATAGTTACTGTGTACCTTCAGCAAGCACGGCCATTACAATTTCAGGTACAAGCTCTGAACATAATGGTGATACAATCAATATTTATAAAGCAGGTACAACTTTACTCGGTTATACTACCGTATTAAATAATGCATGGTCCAAATCAGTGACTGTCAGTCCGGGTGATCAGATTACAGCCAAAGCCATTAACCGCGCTGATTGTGAATCAGAGAGTGATGCTTCTACAGAATCAATAAACATCGGCACAACAACTTCCAATACTGGTCTTACCATAACGACTCCGGTTGAAGGCGCTACCTCCGTTTCAGGTGTAGCACCCGCATCAGGCGGAACTTTCACCGTCAGGTTATATATTGACAATTACAATGAAGCTGCATGGTCAGCCACGAATGTAGCTAATGGAGCTACATGGACTGTCAGCGGTTTAATTGATGCAAACAGCGCAAGTTTACTTTATGCAGGTGCTAAATTATCAGCTACTGTTCAGGGAACGCAATGTGAGAGTGCAAAAATTACCAGTGTGGAAGTTCCCTGTAATACAGGTCTTATCACAACTAATCTTTCTTTATCAGGTTTAACGCCTGTTTGCGCCGGTACACCCTCTGAGATCACCATCAATAATTCACAGTTAGGTATTATTTACAAAGTATATGATGTTGGAACGTCTTCTTATATCGGCTACAATGGCAGTGGTACGGGTAGTACTACAACCACTTCAACCGGCAATCTGGCTAACGGAACAGGCAGCGATATAGTTAAAACCTTTCAGGTCAGAGCACTCAGAGTAGTCCCAACTTCTACGGAATGTTCAATATTCATAGGTGGCAATTCAACACCAACCCAGGTAAATGTAACTGTTAAAAAAGATGTTGGTCCTAATGATCTTACTGTAACTGTTTCACCTGCAAACGGTACAATTTGTTCGGGACAAACGGTTACAGTTTCTGTGGCTTCATCACAGGTTGGAGTAAATTACCAGTTGTTCAACGATGCAACCAATGCATCGCTCAGTTCAGTGGTAGCCGGTACAGGCGGAACCATTTCACTTACTTCAAGCGCACTTACAGCCAGTCTTACCATCAGGGTAACTGCAACCAGCGGCTCATGTACAAGAGACATGTCGAGAATGATTGGTGTAACTGTAAATCCAATGCCAACAGCATCAATCACTCCCAACCCTGCAAGTGTATGTACAAGCGGTACTTTAAATATGAACGGAAATCCTACAGGCGGTTTAACACCCTATACGCATGTGTGGTCAGGCAGTACAACCAAGTTATCTGCAACAAATATTGTAAATCCTGTATTCAGTTCTGCAACCACAGGCACTTACACATTAACCTATACCGTAACTGATAATAACAGTTGTTCAGGAACAAACAGTATTTCTGTAATTGTTGCTAATGCACCGAGCGCATCGGTAACTGTAAGCGCACAAAACAGTTCCATTTGTATCGACAATTCAACCAATATTATTGTTTCCAGCGAGAACGGCGTAAGTTATCAGTTAAGAAATAACACAGGTAATACATTGATTGGAAGTGCAGTTTATGGCACCGGCTCAAACATTAACCTACCGACAGGTAATTTGACGTCTTATACAACTTTTAATGTTTTGGCAACTATATCAGGATGCTCTTCTGTTCAGCTTAGTACCACTCCGTCAGTAACTGTTTACTCACGTCCTACAGCAGGTATATCGAGCAGTAATACCAGTATTTGTAATGGTTCAAGCACAACCATTTCAGGATGGATTATGGCATCCGGCAACTGGACTATCACATTAAGCAATGGCGGTGGTGTAGTGACCGGTACCGGTAGTACTGGCAATTGGAATAAGAGTGTCAGTCCTTCAAGTACAACAACCTATACCATTATCTCTGCGGTTGACGAATACTGTACTTCAACCAGCGGTGATCTCTCCGGTTCAGAACAGGTAACGGTGAATACTCCGCCTACAGTTACAGCCGGCGGTGGAACAACATGTAATGGAACAGCAATAAATATCACTGCAGGCGGTGCAAGTACTTATACATGGAGCAATGGAGCAGGTAGTGGCACACCTCGATCAGTCAGTCCTACCACTTCTACAACTTATACTGTAACCGGTACAGATGGAAATAATTGTACTAACACGGCCAATGCATATGTAATAGTTAATGCATTACCAACAGCCAGTGCAGGGAATAAACAAATTACATGTCCCAGTGTAAGCATCACGCTCAATGCAACGGGAGGTGGTACGTATTCATGGAGTTCAGGCAGTGCATCATCGGCTGCAACTGTTACCCCTACAGTAACTTCAACCTATACAGTTACAGTTACCAATGGTTCAAATTGTACTGCATCGAGCAGTGTTCAGGTTATAGTTGCAACTACATTATACAGCACCAATACAGGTAGCTGGGGCAATGACAATAACTGGGATGTGACTATAGTACCTGCACCTTGTAATAATGTTGTTATTAGCAATGGTCATGTGGTTGACATAACCAGTTTAGCTGGTCAGTGTAATAACCTGAATGTATTCGGCACATTGAATATTAACAGCACATCATCATTGACTTGTTCAGGACTAATCACTAATGAAAGCACAGGTATAATTAATATTACAGGTAGTATCAGTGGTGCTTCCTATAATTTTCACACAGCAGGGAATACAGTTGTATATAACAATACATCAACGAATCAGGCTGTTATTCCTGTCAAATATCATCACCTGACCATCGATAAAGCAGGTTATACTGCAACCATGACCAGCAATGATACTGTGAATGGAAATCTTACTATTACTGCAGGTACATTGCAAAGCACCAGTCAAAATCTTTTTGTTGCAGGCGACTTTACAAACGAAGGGGCATTTACTCACAATAGCGGTAAGGTCATATTCAACGGAGCTACGGTTTATAAAGGAGCTACCACGACTACGTTTAATGATGTTGATATAGCACCCGGCAAACTGTTTACCATTCAGGGTGGAGGTCATATCATGCGCGTGATAAATAAAATAAGAATATTGGTTTCCGGACCTACCAACATGGCTCAGCTTGCCATTGAAGATAATGCTTCACAGTTAACCGGAACCGGTGCTAATGATTCTGTGATTGTTCAGGTTTTTGATACGCTGGATAACTGGCATTATATTTCAGCGCCAATTGATTCAGGTTATCTGGGTGCTATGGTGTATAAATATTTCTTTGGTAAATTATATAATGAATCAAAAAATATCTATGAATGGTACAATGGGAAATTCCCGTTGGTAGGAGGAAGAGGTTTTGCGATTAAATGGAATTATGATTTTACGTATCCAAATGGTACAAAGGTGAAACCTTCTGATCGACTGGTAAATATACCGGCAAAAATTTCGAAATTACATACCGGTACCATCACTTATCCAATTACGTATACAAGCGGAAAAGGAGACGGATGGAATCTGGTCGGGAACCCCTATCCGTGTGCGATAGACTGGGAAGCTGCGAGCGGATGGAACAATACAAATGTAGATCCGACAATTTATACCTATGATGCTCTGCGTTTTAGATACACAACCTATAATTCAAACACGCATGCCGGTACAAACGGTGGTTCACGTTATATTCCATCTATGCAGGGATTATACATACATTGTACAGCAGCAGGTCAATGGAGTATGGATAACAGAGTGCGTAAGGCATATTACATCCCATTCTGGAAAGGAAATGAAACCACACCGGCAAATAATCTTAATCAGTTGAGTTTATTGATTCGCGGAACTAAGTACTCGGATGAAAGTGTGATTGCTTTCTCAAATGAAGCAACCACCGGCTTTGACCAGTCAATAGATGCCTATAAATTATTGAGTCCGGAGGAAGTAGTGCCACAGATCAGTACCAAAACATTAGATGATAATCAGGTTAATACGGCAGTGAACTTTTTACCAGTTTCATATATGTACAATTCACGCATCCCTGTTGATATCAATGTGGGCGTATCCGGTAGTTTCACTATCATGGCAAACAGTTTTAATGGCATAGATCCGAGCGTTGAAGTATATCTTGAAGATGTAAAAACAAAAACATTTACCAACCTGCGTACATCAACCTATACGTTTGCAACCGAGCCAGTTTCCAATGACAACCGTTTTGTTGTTCATTTTGGAGCCACAGCACCAACATCAATTCAAGAAACAGGCATGGGGAATATTAATATTTATGCTGATCATGATCAGATCGTGGTTAAGAATAATAATACATTCACTACCGAAAATGGCGTGGTTACAGTGTATGACGTATTAGGCAAGCAAATCACCGAAAGGAATATGCAGCCGAATACAACCACTACCATTGATATGAATCAGAGCAATGCACAGGCAATTTATTTTGTAAAGGTTGTTACAGGAAAACAAACAATGACAAAGAAAGTTTGTCTGGTGAGATAGATTTAATTTCATAGATATTTTGGGAAATAGGCTGTCAAATACTGACAGCCTATTTTATTTTTGATAAGTTATTAATTTAATTTTTATGGATGAATCAAGAAAACTATTCAGTCTTGATTTTTGGTTATTCTTTGATCAACCCAAAAGTAAATATAAAATTTATTTCTTCTTTTTTTTCTGCCATAATATGAAAGGAGGCGAAAGAAAAATCACCGCTGATAGAACATTCACTATTTTCTATGCCTTGTAAAACTCCGCAGTCAAACTCGCCGCTGCGCTCCTCATACAGCGACTTCTTAGCACCTGCCACCGCATTTTACTTCGGCATGTAAATTATTTCAATTGCATTTATAAACTGGTTTTTGTTAAATATTAAATACCAATATATCAACCGTTATCCCGAAAATAGGGATTACAGTTGGTCAATCTGTATGAACGTAAATTTTCAACAGGCAGATTAAACAAAAATCTTCAAGATTTCAAATTCTTAATAATTATTTCTATCAGAGTCAGAAGCATTATTAACAATACTTCCAGACAAAACTATCAATTCAAAATATTTATATTTAACAATAATAATATATGTTCTCCGTTTTCTGATAAAATTTATTAATAAACCTTAAATCTAATTTTATGAAAAAGTTAGTTCTTAGTATTACACTTATAGTAGTTTATTTTTTCTCTTTTGCACAGGAATCGCAAACTGCCTCCTCTCCACTGTCAACTCTACCTTCTGAAAAATCTATTGGATTAGGAATAGATTACTTGAATCATCACACCATTGAATTAATGTATAAATGTAAAAAAGAAAATAATGCATTTCGTTTAGGAATCGAGCTATCGGGTACAACCAATGATAAATCTATTTCTTCAATAACGAAAAATGCTGATTCATCACTTTCCATCATTCATCAATATGAATATAAAAATTGTTTGAGCGTGAATGGAGGATTGGAAAGATATATTCACCCACAAAAAACTGTGTCATTCTATTATGGAGGTGGGATAATTGCAGGTTTAGGATATGATGGCACGGAAGACTATAAAAGCAATTATACTTCAACTAACTTAACCACCATTTATGATAAAAAGAATGAAGAACATTTAAAACGAAACGGGCACAAAAACTTCGATTATTCTTTCCAAGGTGGATTACAGGCGCTTGCAGGAGTCAACTTTAAGATCAGCAAACATTTTAATCTCGCAACAGAATTCAAAGGAAAAATAATTTATGTTCAGGGCTTAGGTAACATTAAAAATGAAAGTCATTTGAATTTAATTGAGAACTTAAATTTTTCACTTTTTTATGTTTTTGGGAAAAAATGAAATTTAAAATTGTTTTAGTTTTTCTTTCAGTTTATTTAATTCTTTCATCTATAAACTTGTTTTCTCAAGACAAAGCATTTAAACTTGGTTTTCTTGCCAACTGCAATTTTTACAGACTTAAAGGAGACAAGGTAATCATACAAGGTGAAAAAGGAAGAAAAGATATTGGATTTTCACCTGGTATTTTTGTGCGAAAATTTTTAACTAAAAAAATCTATGGAAATGTTGAATTCAGATATATTTCTAAAGGAACTATGGGGGCAACATTGTATTACAATGGAATCAAATTGAATTACATTGAAATCCCTTTTACAGCTGGATATCAATTTAATTTTCTAAAAAATAGAATGTTTGTTGAAGCCGGGGTTGCATATGCCAAATTATTAAGTTTAAAAATTTTTTCGCAAAATACATCAATGAACCCTGAATTTTTAAGGGAATTTAAAAAGAACGATCTTTCTTTGTTGACCAAAATTATTTATCCATTAAAAATAAAAAATTCAGATAAATTCTTTATTGCGTTTAGGTTCTCCCACTCAATTCAATCGATTCACAACAACTTTAAAATTTATAATTTGAATTACGGTATTGAATTAGATTATTTATTTAAGTAATGATAATTGTTTTTCTGTTATTTAATCATCAGGTCAAGGTACACCGGTAAATGGTCGCTAAAACCACCTGTATATCTTGGTCCTTCGTAGGTGCGATTGAGTTTCTTCGTGCCGTCTTCTTTTTCTTTGAATAAAAAATTACCATTAAAGACTTGTGCTTTTTCAGGTGAAACAAAGATATGACTTTGGTTATTTAACAAGGAAGACGAAACAATGAACTGGTCAAATGTATACCAGTGAATCCCAATCTTATCTTTAAAAAGCAATGTCCCTTTTCCTTCTTTTTTAATCGGACTCATCAGGTCTATCAGATCGTTTGAATTAATGGACGTTGTTACTTGTTTAGCTTTTAACACCTCGGCAATACTGATATCATCAGGTTCATCATTCAAATCACCCATGATGAGAATATTTGCAGATGATTTTATTTTTAACACCGAATCTACTTTTGTCCGAAGGATGGCTGCCGTTGCTTTACGCAATGGTTCTGATTTTTGTTGCCCGCCTCTTCTGGATGGCCAATGATTGACAAATACATGAATTGTATCTTTATTCAATACAACTCCTTTGACATATAAAATATCTCTCGTAGTGGGTTTAATTTTTCCCGGAAAAATTACAGGAAATGCTTTTGTATTCAGCACTCTGAATTTATCAGGTCTGTATAACATGGCTACATCAATACCACGTTCATCGGGTGAATCGTACTGAATGATCTCATAATTAAATTTTTTTAGGGTAGTAGTTCTGATCAAATTGATAAGCACCTGCCTGTTCTCCACCTCAGAAAGTCCAATGATATCAGGCGCTTCCCAACCACCGACTGCAATCAGGGTTTGAGCTATAGACTTTTGTTTACTCCAATACTTTGCACTGTTCCATTTCTTTTTTGATGTCGGCAAATATTCATTATCATTCTTTTTCGGATCGTCAATGGTATCGAACAAATTTTCAACATTGTAAAAAACAACACGAATGCCTTTATCCTCGCGGCGTGCATCATTAAATTTTTCTTTCTGTGAAAAAAGAATAAATGGATATAAAATTAATATGAGTAGAATTGATTTCAAAAAAAGGTTATTTCAAATTGAATATATTTTTATTTTTTTGATGATTGAGGAATGATCTCAATCCCTGAAACACAAGGTAATCCTTTATTTTCAATAAAATCAATAGTCAGATACTGATCTTTCACATCAATACCTTTGATCGTTTTTATCAATGCCTTATTCTGTCCGGCTTCTTTCATGATGTCCAGATTTTTTATTACAACTTTACCTTCAATTCTGATGCTGAATATACGGTCGCCTGGCTTGACTTCCTCTATTTCGGCGAAATATAGAATCACATCATATTTCCCATTCAACACTTCAAAATAATAATTCAGCGGAGTTGTATCACATGTTGTTTTTTGCCATTTATAAAGATAGTCAGCATTGGGATAATCTATTTTACTGACTGTTGCCGAATCACATCTTTTCCTGCACGACTGAAAGATCGTCGGGTCGGTCGTATTCATAATCTGTGCTGAAGTAAACGTATGACTTCCAAAATCAAAACCATAGTCGGGCATCCATTCTTTGCCGGTGTTGTCCATATAATAGTCCCCACCTGCATTGATACGGATAATACCCTGTTCATATTTTTTTCCATTCACAAAAACCGCTTTGGTCAGACGCACATCTTGCGATGAACTGCCTGCCATCAGCTTAAACCAGCCGGTTTCCACGATAAAATCATTTCGTTTGATATCCCAGAAACCCATGTCTTTAACAGGAAATGAAAATGTAATCGTTTTCGTTTCACCTACTTTTAAATGAACACGTTTAAAAGCGATAAGTTTTTTCAACGGTGTTTTTACGGACGATTCAACATCCTGAAAATAAAGTTGCACTACTTCATCACCCGCCAAAGTGCCTGTGTTTTTGACATCTAATGATATATTGAGTGAATCAGAATCCATGTACATATCTTTTTCTGTATTCAGATTTGAATATTCAAAGTTGGTATAACTCAAACCATAACCGAACGGAAAGATCACATCACCGGTAAAATAGAGATATGTGCGATTATGCAGGCGATGCCTGTAATTTGTAAACGGTGGTAATTGGTCTGCGGATTTATACCAGGTCATAGGCAGCTTCCCACCCGGGTTGTAATCTCCAAAAAGTGCATCAGCCACAGCAATACCTTGTGCCTGTCCGCCAAACCATGCACCGAGAATAGCAGGGATGTTTTCTTTTTCCCAACTGATCGTCAGCGGAAACCCGACTGCCTTAACCAAAATTGTATTAGGATTAACTGCATATATTTTTTGTAACAGTGCACGTTGAACAGCAGGCACGTCAAGGTTCGCAGGGTCTTGTCCTTCATTCGCCACCGTGAGATCAGTGCCATAAACAAATGTAACCTGATCACATTCTTTAGCGATTTTTATTGCTTCATCAAACCCTGACTGATCGGGGTTGATCACATCACAACCGCGTGCATACTTCACCACCACAGGTGTTTCGGTGAGTTTGTATTTTTCATTCACAGGAATAAATGTAAATGATTCCAGATTCATAAACACTTCTTCACTGCCTTTGAACGTGATATATACATCATGTATTCCCTGAGCGCCGGAAATCACAGCAGTAGATGTAATTAGTTTTTTCATATCACCGCTTTCTTCAATTTGAACGGTACCTATCAGTACACCATCTTTTTTATCAAGACGAATTTCTGCCATGCCGCCTTTGATCTTACTTGCTGCATTAACCTGAATAGTTTTGGCACCATCCCCAAAATCAATTCGCCGGAACATGATCCAGTCATTGTTTTTGATCTCAAGCACATGGATGCGCCCGTCATTATTTGTATTCTGTTTTTCGAATGTGCTGAAGTCAATAATCTTAGTGATGTAACTTCCTTCATGGAACCGTTCAGCTTTAATTTTTTTAAAGCCATCCTGTGCGGCTCCGGTTTTATTGATGATCCCCTGAAGGATTGTAACTGCCTGATTGGGAAAGCCAGTATAACCGCCATATTCCGGCTCTTCAGCTTTAATGCCTATAACTGCAATTGATTTAATTTTATTTTTATCCAACGGTAGTACATGCTCATTTTTCAGTAGCACCAATGACTTGCGGGCAATATCTTCTGCAAGACGCTGGTGGGCAAGGCAATTCACCATGGTGTCGGAGAGCATACGGTAAGGCACTTTTTCTTTCGGGTCCATATCACCCATCCGGAAACGAGTTTTCAAAACCCTATGCAATGCCTGATCAATATCTTTGTCTTTCAGGTATCCTTTGTTATAGGTTGATTTCAGATATTTAATATAATAATCCCCGCAGTTGAGGTCAGTGCCGGCAAGCATAGCCAGTTGCACAGCTTTTTCATTTTCCTTGACATAATGCTGCCTGTTCACAATATCCGAAATAGCCCAGCAGTCGGACACCACATACCCTTTGAATCCCCATTCATTCCTGAGCACTTTATCCAGCAGCCATTTGTTGGCACAGTTGGGAATGCCGTTCAGTCCGCGATAGGTGCACATGATAGAAACAGATTGTGCTTCGCTGATAGCTGCCCTGAACGCCGGCATATAATATTCACGCAGGTCGCGCATATCGGTAAAAGAAGACGAGATGCTGCGCTGGAATTCCGAGTTATCAGCCACGAAATGCTTGACTGTAGCGCCTGCCAGCATATATGTTGTATCATTTCCCTGCAACCCTTTCACAAAGGCAACCCCCATGCGGGAGGTTAAATAAGGATCTTCGCTGTAAGCCTCTTCTGTCCGTCCCCAGCGCGGGTCACGCGCCAGGTTGATCGTAGGACTGAAATACGTCAGTCCTTTTCCTGACTGGTTATTGAACACACGCGCTTCCACACCGATCACATGAGCCATTTTCTGAATGGCAGTCGGATCCCACGTACTGCCCAATCCAATGACCTGTGGAAAAACAGTTGCTTCTTTCCATCGGGCAACCCCATGCAATGCTTCATTCCAGTAGCCCCATTGTTTCAAGCCAAGACGAGGAATTGCAGCAGCATCAAAATGCAACTGACCTATCTTTTCATCCAGTGTCATTCGTGAAATAAGATCATCCACCCGTTGATCCACAGGCATGTCAGGGTTTTGAAAAGGTTTTAAATCCTGTGCATTTAGTTTAAAAAATAAAGCTGTTGTGAACGAACCAATTAATAAGTATTTTTTTAACATATATCAATTAATTATAAATTACAAATGACGAATGACGAATGTGTTTGATTTATTTATGTATTAAAATTTAATACTATTTCCTTTAATTTTCAACGGTAATTATGTTAACAACATTAATTACACTTAATCTTTCCTTAATGAGAATTGGAAGAAAAGTAATACTTAATAAGTATTATTTTTAATTTTCAAAAGTCGCAAATAGAATTTGAATATCAAAATTTATTACAATTAAAATTAGAATTGTTAATGAAGACATATATAATTTTTTTTGTAAATATACCCCTAACATTTTTACCTCATCTGTTTCGGATATGTAATCACAATTGTACGAAACATGCTAAACATCAATAATAATGTCTCTCCTACGGAGTTTAAAACTCGGGGTTATTCTTTATTCTACCAAAATATCATCCCGATGGGATTTAATTTTAGCTCCACAGGAGCGAAATATTGGTAAAAAATATAACATACCATTTAATGAAAGCCCTGTAGGAGCGATATTTTAATGGGTTTGTACAATTATGTTGTGTAATCTGAACGGATAAATAGTTGCATTTGTAATATAAATCTGAGTGTTCAAGACGACCGATTAGTTTTCATTTGCTGCTTTTAGCTTTCAGTTTGCGACTTTTATATTCTGTCACCTGAATTTTATATATGGTAATCATACATGTATTTGTTTATATAAAATTAAGTTGTATTTTTGAAATATGATTATTAAAGATGAAATATTAAAACAACCGGTTGATTTTACATCTTTGTGCCAACTTCATAAGGTCAGGTATTTATATGCCTTTGGTTCTGCAACGAATGATACATTTGATAAGGAGAAAAGTGATATAGACTTACTGGTTGAAATAGATGCTCAGGATCCCATTGAAAGAGGAGAAAAATTACTTTCCTTATGGGATACGTTTGAAACATTTTTTCACAGAAAAGTTGATTTGCTTACTGATTCATCAATACGAAATCCCTATTTGAGGAAAAGTATTGATTCCACTAAAATCTTAATTTTTGACGGAAAAAGGGCTAAAGTACTTATCTGATATTATTCAAGCCATTGAATTAATTGAAGATTTTACAAAATCCATTTCAAATTATAACGACTACGTTAATGATCTAAAAAACATTTGATTCCTTTAAAAGAAGAAATAAATCAGAAGATTCAATAATTAGTCGTCCCTCAAAAAGTAATTTTTATTAATCTTAAAAATCTATTTTTAAAAAAACGACCTTATAAAAATTTCCTTATCAAAACAAGAATACTTTTGGTGTGA
>CAYVNP010000027.1:0-49447 GCA_964452905.1 uncultured Bacteroidales bacterium | reverse complement strand
ACTTCATTTACTGGCATTTTGCACAATTTTATTACGTCAACTTTAAACAACTTCAACATAAGTTCACATTAAATCAATTACCGATTTCAAAAATATTTAATTAACTTTGGGCTGAGAAAATGGAAGATAATTTCGATATAGAGAAAACATATAATCACTGGATTAATACATCTGACAAGGATTCAACTACAATGATTCATCTTTATAATACAAAAGATTATCATTGGTCTTTATTCATCGGACATATTGTTCTTGAAAGATTATTAAAAGCAAGTATTGTTAAATGGACATCTGAACATGCTCCATTTACGCATGATTTAACAAAACTTGCAAAACTATCTGGTTTAGCATTTTCTGAAGAGCAATTGGATTGGTTAGATACCATATCAACATTCAATATGAATGCGAGGTATGATAGTTATAAAGAAGCATTTTACCGAAAATGCACATTTGAGTTTACTACTGAATGGATTGATAAAATTAACATATTGCAATCATGGATAAAAGAGAAGCTATAAGTATAGCGAACACTTATATTGATTCAATTAGTAATAAATATAGTATAAGTCAAGCAATCTTGTTTGGTTCTTTTGCCAAAGGAACCAATCATGATGATAGTGATATTGATATCGCTATTATTATCAATAATGTTTCTGACATTATTGATACCCAAATTGAATTAATGAAACTTCGCAGAAAAATTGATTTAAGGATAGAACCACATCCTTTTATGTTGAGGGATTTTATTAAGAGTAACCCGGTAGTTAACGAAATATTAAAATACGGTATAATTATTAAACCCAAAGTGGACTAATAGTTGTCGCCCCATCATATACACAAGGCAGCGGTTCCAGTATCCTTTTATCCTAGACGTTAGTATTATCTTAAAGATTATTCAAGAGAAATTAAAATCGTTTGACCGTAATAAAATAAGCTGTTGTCATAAGAAATGACCAGACAAGAATAGATAATGAAAGATAAAGAAATGTATATGGTTTTTTAGAAAAATATCTTGACACGATAAATGTCCCGAAAGGTATAGAAAATAGGATTGGTGTAAGCGTAATGATTCCGAACCGACCGTATTTCTTCATAATATTTATAATCATTTTATTTCTCTTGGTAAAAATTTTCTTTTCCTTATGAAATTTGATTAATTGCTCCGGATTAAGATATTGAATGATTAAAGGAAAATATTTTTGAAAAGATTTTATTAGCAATTTACTAAAATAATAAAAGAAGAACACACCTGCAATACCTCCAGTTGTAGTGAATAGAATGGTTTGAATATAATTAAATCCCAACTCAAATGATAAAGGAGGTGCAAAAATAAATTTGATTCCGCTCATTAAAATAATTTCAAGAATCTTAAAAAAACTGGTTATATAAAGAATTTCCAACAACATTTATTTTTTATCTTTAAATACCACTTGTCAAATACAATACCATTATACAAATTTAACCATTAATCATCTTAATTATTCTTATTAACGTTAAAAAAGAATTTTTAGTTTAATTTACAGCTAGCATACAGGCATATTACTCCTGAAAATAAACTCTCTTCACCCGTGCTGAAATACCGGTAAGTATTTCATAGGGAATAGTATGGGATTGTTCAGCAATGTGAGTGATGGAATAATTATTACCAAATACAATTACTTCATCACCTTCCTTTGCCTTTAAATTGGTAATATCGATCATACACATGTCCATGCAAACATTTCCAATTATCGGAATGATGTTATCTTTAATCATGAGTTTCCCTTTACCATTGCTCAAAATGCGATTCAAACCATCAGCATAACCGATGGGTAGGATGGCAATTGTCATATTCTGTTTGGCAACACCTCTTCGGCTATAACCAATGGTATCGCCTTTGGGAATATGTTTTATTTGTGAAATGGACGTTTTTAATGTTGATACATTTTGCAATAATTTCAATTCTTCCATACTGTTTGATACTCCATAGAGTCCTATTCCCAATCGAACCATATCAAATTGAGCTTCTGGAAAACGACTGATCCCGGACGAATTAACCACATGCAAAAAAATTGAATGTTTAAATGCTTTTGTGATCTTATGACTGATCTGTTTAAATAATTTTATTTGTTTACCGGTAAACTCATCATGTACAGATTCATCACTGGCTGCGAGATGAGTAAAAACAGACCGGATTTTTAAATATTTATTTTTTTTTAATTTTGAAATTAGTTCATCAATATCCTGCTTCTCAAAACCCAGCCGATGCATACCGGTATCTATTTTCAAATGAACAGGTAAACTTATTTTTTTTTCTATTGCCTTTTGACTGAACATTTCTAATGTTCTGAAATTATATATCTCCGGTTCAAGCAGACAGTTGAAAAATGTTTCAATGCTTTCCTGTTCAGGGTTCATGACCATGACAGGCAATGAAATTCCTGCCTTACGTAGTTCGACACCTTCGTCAGCAAAAGCAACTGCAAGATAATCCACATGATGATATTGAAGAATATTGGCAATTTCATAACTCCCACTACCATAAGAAAATGCTTTAACCATTGCCATCACCTTTGTTCCTCTTTTAAGCAATGACCTGTAATAATTCAAATTATTGATCATTGCACTCAAATTAATTTCCAGAACCGTTTCATGCAACTTCTGCTGCAATAACTGACTAATCTTTTCAAAACTGAAAATACGTGCGCCTTTTAAAAGGATCACTTCTTCTGAAAACTGAAGTATTGAACTTTTTTCCAAAAACAATTCAGTCGTTGAAAAAAAATTCTTTTCCATCCTGAATTTGTTTCTATGACGACTAATAACCTCGCCAATTCCAATTAACCGATCTATTTTCTTTTCGACTAATAACTGCGAAACTAAAGAATATAATTCATCATCTTTTCTACCTGTTTGAAGTATATCAGAAAGTATGATCGTTTTTTTAGAGTGCTGTTTCTGCTGTATCAAAAAGTCAAGTGCAATAGATAATGAATTGATATCTGAATTATAACTGTCGTTAATTATCGAACAATTATTGATGCCATGTTTAAGCTCAAGCCGCATTGCTACCGGTGAAAGCAATAACATGCGTTGCCTGATGATCTCATTTGAATATCCCATCAACAACATGACAACCCAACAATGAATTGCATTTTCACATGAAGCATTGTCGGTAAAAGGAATTGTTATTTCAATTGATTTCCTCTGATGAATGGCTTGAATATTGGTTTTCTGATTTTGCACTCGAATTTTCGTAAGGATTAAAAAAGAATTTTTATTTTTCCCCCACGTAATACACTGCACCTTTCTCAGAAACCCGCATTTTTTTATTTGTATATCCAATTCCGTATGATCAGAACAATATACAAGTTTCTCGGCATGACGGAACAACTCCAGTTTTTCATTTATTTTTTGCTCAATCGTTTCAAAATTTTCATTGTGTGCTTCTCCTATATTGGAAAATACTCCTATCGTCGGATAAATCATTGACTGCAATTTATCCATTTCATTGATTTTTGAAATACCGGCTTCAAAAATAGCCAATTGATGTTTTTGTTCTGTTTGCCAGACTGAGAGCGGCACACCGATCTGTGAATTAAAACTTTTAGGACTGCGAACAATATTCTTATCAGGACTCAACAATTGAAACAACCACTCTTTTATTATTGTCTTTCCATTACTACCTGTAATCCCAATCACAGGAATATTAAATTTTCTTCTATGAAAAGCACAAAGCATCTGTAATGCCTGAAGTGTATCCTTAACTAAAATAAAATTCGTATTCTTATATTTTTGGAATTGCCTTGGTAAATGTGTAACAATAAAATTGCGTACACCTTTCGTATAAACCTCATCAATATAGTTATGTCCATCGTTTCTGCCTGATATCAATGCAAAGAAAACAGAATCAACCGGTGAATTTATCTGACGGCTATCAATCAGCAAATGAACAACAAGATGTAAATTATTACCTTGTGCAATTAATTCCCCTTTAACTATTCCGGCTATTTGTTTGGCTGAATACATTGTTTCATGAAAATAATAACATAGCTGATTTTTAAATTCCGAATAAATACATTATTAATATTTTAATATATTTTAACCCCTGTATACTATAGACTGTAAACTGTATTCTGTATTTATGACCCTTTACGCATTTTCTTCTTCAGTCTGAATAACGGTCTTTTTAAGTGGATTAGCCGTAAGTTCCTGATGTTCCATTCTGTTCTTACAAATATCATACGCTTTATAAAGCGCTTCACGCATTGAATCAGGGGAAGCTTTATCCATCCCTGCTATATCATAGGCAGTCCCATGTCCTGGTGAAGTGCGAACAATAGGTAACCCTGCGGTAAAATTTATTCCATTATCAAATGCAAGTGTTTTAAAAGGAACTAACCCCTGATCATGATACATAGCAAGGATACCGTCAAACTTTTGAAAATTAGAAGAACCGAAAAATCCGTCAGCGGGGTAAGGACCAAATACCAGACATCCTTTATCATTTGCTTTTTGAATGGCAGGAACAATGATCTTATCTTCTTCATTTCCAATCAATCCATTATCACCTGAATGAGGATTCAAACCCAAAATTGCAATCCGTGGTTTACGAATTGCAAAATCTTTTATCAAAGATTCATTTAAAATATTTATTTTATTTAATATCAATTCATCGGTTATCAATCCTGGTACATCTTTCAAAGGAACATGACCGGTAATAACGCCAATCCGGATCGAATTGCTGATCATTAACATCAATACATTCTTTGTTTCAAAACGTTGAGCAAGATATTCTGTATGTCCGGGAAATGAAAAGTTGTCGGACTGAATATTTTTCTTATTGATAGGAGCAGTAACCAATACATCAATTTCATTGTGTTTAAGATCAGCCACAGCCCTTTCCAGTGACATTAAAGAATAAATACCCGCTGTATCGGTAGATTTGCCTATTTCAATTTTTATTTCATCTTCACTGATATTAATAATATTTGCCCGTTTGGGATTCGCAAACTCAGCTTTTTTGATCAGGTTAAAATTAAAATCAGGGAGATTCAATGTCTTCTTGTGATAAGAAGCAACTTTTGATGAACCATAAACGATGGGTGTAAATAATTCATACATTCGAGGATCCATCAATGCTTTAATAATTACTTCATATCCTATACTGTTAATATCGCCATGCGTAATACCAATTCGAATTCTACTGTCTTTAACCATATTTGATGAATTTTTACAAAATTAACTATTTAGTTTGAAGATAAAAAATGAAGAAAAAATAATTATTTAACGCCCAATGAATGTTCAGAAAAAATAATATTATAATTATCGGAAAATTTTTGTTCCGCTTTAACAAAAACCAATAAAACCGAATCCAGTGTATGATTAATTTTATTCGCAGAAGACTGAAGCAATTCATCATCCTGTTTTGAATAATTTTTCTCCGGGATGCAAACAATACGTATCACGTTCTTATATTCTTTATTAAGAACATTTCTATACGTATTTAATACGTCCAGTGTTGTTCCTTTTAAATTAAAATCTGATTTTGGTTTATCCAGATTATTAATGATATTGATCGAATTATCTAATTGCTTTTTAAATGTTTCCGAAAATAATTTTAAACGGTCTCCTTTATTTAAATTGATCAGATCAATTAAACTGTCTTCAGCACAAATTGTTAATTTTACCTGCTTCAAAATAGTTGAATGATATATATTTATTTTATCCGAAAATAAGTTGCAAGCGTATAAGAAACATGTAATATAAATGATAATGTAAATTACTTTTTTTATCACTGAATTTGTTTTTAATCAAAAGTAACAAAAAAAATCATTGAAATAAAGTGGAAAAAAAGATAAAAAATAATCTTTATATTGCGCAACTTTATTTATAAATATATTCTCTTTAATAATAATTTATCGTCCGAATGAAGATAAAAAATAATTCATATCAAATTATTTTTTTACCGTTAATCATGACTCCAAAAAAATTGATACTTTTCTTTTTTTCCATACTGATTTCATTTCACACATATTCCCAAAAAGATACGATGTTTTGGTTTGCTGTTCCTCAGATCGCTCATGTACATGGAGGAGTGATTTCGCCGGTAAGAGCCGTATTTAGAATAGCAACTTACAATCAACCTGCAGACATTGTTATATCCGTTCCTGCAAATCCGGGATTCACAAAGAAAATCAAAACTATTCCAGCTAATAATCTTGACAGCATAGATATTTCGGCAGATATTCAAAATGCAATAAATAATCCTTTAGAAAGTTATCCGTATAATCAGGTATTAAATAAAGGAGTTCTGATTACTTCAACCTCTCCTGTCAATATTTATTATGATTTTGGATACTGGAAGAATCCCGAAATATTTGTTCTAAAAGGAAACTCTGCTTTAGGAACTGATTTTATTATTCCTACCCAAACCCGGTTTGATAATACGAACGATGCAACTGTCAATCCGCTTGCACGTTTTTCATTTGATATTGTTGCTACAAAAAATAATACCCTTGTGACTATTAAACCGACCAAAAATTTGATAGGTCACCCTGCAGGAATACCATTTCAGATTCAATTGGACAGCGGGCAGTCTTACTCTGCGGGAGCTGCTTCTACCTTAGGTGCAGATCATCCTGCAGGCACAACCGTTACTTCTAATAATCCTATAGCGATTACCGTTAAAGACGAATCTATTGTGATGGCAAGCGGATGGGATGTAATCGGTGATCAAATAGTACCGGTAAATTTTACCGGAAATCAATATATGGTTATTAAGGGTGAAACGGCTGGAAGTAATGATTATGTTTATATTACAGCAACAAAGAATAAAACAAAAATATGGATAAATAACACATTGGTTTCTACTATTAATCCCGGACAAACATATGAGCATCACCTAACCAATGCGGCCGATTATATTTCAACGGATTATCCGGTTTACGCATATCAGTTTTCAGGAGTTGATGTTGAAGCTGCTTCTGCTCTGTTACCGGCAATGGGATGCAGTGGATCCACTCAGGTTGCCATTTACAGATCAAGTGTAACCATGAGTTCAGCGCTTGACTTGTTTCTGATTACTAAAAAAGGAGCTGAAAATAAATTTAAGTTATTGTCTAATGGTATTACTGTTAACTTAAATGGCATAACGTTTAATTCAATTCCCGGAGTAAACAATTATGTGTATGCATTTTTTAAAGTACCTGCAGGACTCATATTACCAGACCATTCCTATATCATCAGCAATGATTCATTATTTACTTTAGGGATTTTAGGATCAAACGGGGTAAACGGAGGAGCTTCGTTAGGATATATCTCCAACATTGGTTCGTCTGTTATTAATTATTCAATTACACGATTTACGAATTGTAGTTTCTGGCTTGAAGGTATCAAACCACCTAATGGAAATATATATCATTACATCTGGGATTTCACACCTAAAGATACATTTGCTGTTCAGGTTCCCCCTATTATCAATAAAGTTAAAATGATATTACAAAGAGTAGGAGGTTGTACAGATTCTGTCATAACGAATATCACCCGTGTTAAAGAACCAGTATTAAAAGATGTTACCGTATGTAAAAATAATTCATATACATTTGATGCATCAAATACTGTTGCAACATATAAATGGTTCAATGGTGATGTAACACCAACCATTACCGTTAAAGATACAGGTGAAGTTTGGGTAAAAGTTGCAATTAATGACAAAGACAGCAGTTGCCCCATAAAATTATCTGCCCATTTATCTAATTGGCCTGATATAAATCCATCTGCCGGAAAAGATACAACTATATGTAAAGGCGCTACAATTCAGTTAATCGCCAAACCGGACGGTGCTTCAAAATATGAATGGAGTGATGGTAGTCAAATTTTTAATGGTCAAAATTTCTCTGTTTCACAAAACGACAGCATTAAAACATATACCGTTACTATAACTGATCTTCATTTATGTATAGATTCAGCAAAGGTAAAAGTGACCAATTATGTTTTTATTCCCCCGCAAATAGATGATGCAACTATTTGTTCTAATGTTCCCAAAAATGTAATTTTAAGTATAACAAATCCGGTACCTACTTATATTTATAATTGGTATGATCAACCTTTAAATGGTAATCTTGTCCATACAGGGATTAATGATACACTTAAAAATATTTCAACAGGAACTATTTTTTACATAGAAACCATTGATCCGACTAAAATATGTTCTGTTCCTTCCAGAAAAAAAGTTGAAATAAGTTTAAATACAAAACCAACTGCAGGTACAATTAATTATGACCCAACAAATATTACGCAAGGAGTACCCGTTCATTTTACTTCTGCATCTTTGAATGTTGACGGATATAACTGGTTTTTTGGTAAAAATCAAGGGGCATCACCTTTGAAAGATCCTTATTATATTTATTCAGATACAGGTCTATTCAATGTTAAACTTATTGTTTCAAAATCAAACAGTGGATTAACTTGTTATGATACATCCATTACTTCATTATTTGTTAAACCCAGACTCTCCATCTGGATTCCGGAGGCATTTACACCAAACAACGATGGGAAAAATGATTTTCTTTTTGTCAGAGGTCCGGTAAAATCAATGCATTTTGAAATCTATAATCAGTGGGGATATAAAGTTTTTAGTTCCGATGAACAAGTAATGGGTTGGGATGGTCAATACAAAGGCGTTGTTCAACCTGAAGGTAATTATGTCTGGACACTTGTGGTAACCACATTCGATGATGTTACAGAAAAATTTAGAGGACTTATTACGCTGATTCGATAAATTTTAATTAACAAATCAACTTAAAAATATTTATTATTCAAATTAATTCCAACTTGCTTTTTAATATTCTATAAGGGATACTTGGAATCTGATTAATACTTATTGAGTCAATTATTTTTTAATTATTAATTAAAAATAGTAAATGTTCATCTGCAGTGATTATCTTTCGTTATAACTACGAATGTTTTTTATTTTATAATAATTAATCCTGTTTGACTTATATCCTGTGATGATGTTCCGATTAATATTTGATATTGTCCTGCATCCACCTGCCATTTCTTTGTTTCAGCATTATAATAAGCAAATGCATCTGCATTTAATTCAAATGAAATTGTTTGTTTTTCTCCCTGTTTCAGGAATACTTTTTTAAATGCTTTTAATTCTTTTTCCGGACGCATCACTTTCGGATTGATCGGTTTGACATATACCTGTAAAACTTCTGCACCAGCCATTTTACCTGTATTCCGGATATCAATCTTGAAAATACATTTCTGATTAACAGCAATTTTATCGGATGCTAATTTTAAATTAGTGAGTTCAAAAGTGGTGTACGATAAACCGTATCCGAAACAGAATAAAGGCGCCACTTGTTTCGTGTCATAGTATCTGTAACCCACTAACAATCCTTCATTGTAATGAACAACACCATCTTTGCCGGGATATTCACCTATTTTATGTGCTGGTGAATCTTTCAGTTTAATAGGAAATGTAACAGGTAGTTTACCGGATGGGTTAATAATTCCCTTCAATACTTCAGCAATGGCAATACCGCCGTTCATGCCCGGATACCATGCCTGAACAACGCCGGCAACTTTATCTAACCAGGGCATTTCAATGGGTCCGCCTGAAAGTAAAACAACAATGGTTCTTGGATTAACAGCAGCCACTGCATTGATCAGTTCATCCTGCCCGAAAGGCAGTTTCAAATCTGGCTTGTCAACGGCTTCCGCATCATAAGCGCCATCTTCAAAGTTTGCGGAATAACCATGTATCATTCCACCAAATATGATTGCATAATCTGATTTTTTAGCAAAATTTACCGCTTCTTCTATCAGTTGTTGTGGTGTTTCTTTTCGTTTTTCAACGGAGTAGCCGAGTGCATAGTCCAATTGAAAACGATCATCAAAAACATTGTTCATTCCATCATACGGTGTCATTTCAAAAAATGGTTTCACGATAGAACTGCCGCCGGTATTGGCATGCAGACGGCGGGCATTGTCGCCGATCATGACGATCTTTGAATAATGAACAGAATCCAAAGGTAAAATATGATCTTTGTTTTTTAATAAAACAATTGATTCGCGGGCAATTTGTTTTGAGATTTCATGATGAGCATGATTACTTGATTCTCCTTTGGGTCTGTCAGTTGCGAGGCATGTATGATAAATAACTCGTAAGACTCGGCGTACTTTATCATTGATCAGCTCTTCGGATATTTTACCTTCTTTAACCTGTTTCAATAAATGTTTTGCAAAATAATAATTGTTAAAATCCAGCGAACCCAACGCAAAATGACTTCCCATTTCAATATCAGTACCGCCTAAGGCAGCAGCCATCGTTGTATGAACAGCAGACCAGTCGGAAATGACAGCGCCCTTGAAACCCCATTGCTTTTTTAATATATCGTTTAACAAGTAATTGTTTTCTGTTGCATAGATGCCTCTTATTTTATTATACGAAGCCATGATGGTATGAACATTTCCTTCTTGTACTGCACGTTTAAAAGCCGGAAGATAAATTTCCTGAAGTGCCCGTTCATCCACCTCTACGCTAATTGAACCTCGTTCGATTTCCTGATTGTTCAAAGCAAAATGTTTCACACACGCACTGACACCTTGCTGCTGTATAGCTTTGATCTCAGTGGTTGCCATGATCCCCGCCAGCAAAGGATCTTCACCCATATATTCAAAATTACGTCCATTTAAGGGTGTCCGGTTGATGTTGATACCGGGAGCAAGAATAATATCTTTTCCTCTTGCCCTTGCCTCACTGCCCAACACTTTTCCAAACAGTTCAGCCATTTGCGGATTCCAGGTTGATGCCAATGCAATGCTGACAGGCAAATACGTTGTGAAATCGTTTGTAAAATATTTTTCTTCACCGGAAAAAATAAATTCATACCGCACACCGTGAGGACCATCAGACATCATTAGCCCGGGAATACCAAGACGCCGGCAACCACCTGAACTAAATGAAGTGTTTTCATGAAGCATATATATTTTTTCTTCCAGTGTCATCTTGGAAATGATCCCATCAATCCTTTTTTCAATTTTATTTTCATCTTTGCATAAATGTGCTTTTTTATTTCTGCAACCGGATGTAATCAATGTCAATACTAATATGGAAGCAATAATGAGTTGAAATGATCTGTACATGTTTTAAATAGATTTATTTTTTATATATATAATAGATAACGAAAATGAATTATTTTCAAAAATATAGAATATAAAGAATAAAGTATTAATTTTTAAATAAAAATTAATGTCTCATAAAATCTAATCGGAGATTAGATAATCATTTTTAATCCGTTATGTTTTTTTATTGTTTTACTATTTTTCGTTGATATATATTACTCTCGGTATTGAGTATAATATAATAAACACCATTGGGGAATGAACTAATATTAATATTACTTGATTCACTAGGGTAAATATGAGAATCACTTGTAAATAAAGTATTTCCAAGAATGTCAATAATTTTAATATTTAATATTTTTTGATTAGAATTAACAATTGTGATTATACTTTTTGAAGGGTTTGGGTAAATGTTATAATTAGTTTCAAAATAATTATTATTGACTCCAACACTAAAATTGCTTAAAACATTAGATGTATCAGACTTGCATCCATTTTGTGTCACAATAACATAATAATATCCATCTTGTTTGGGAGTATATGTCTGATTAATTCCATCTTGAATTAAACTACTATTATAAAACCATTGATTACCACTTGGATAATTTGAAATAAAATTATTTCCATTTTGTATAATTATTGGTGTTACTGGAAGTTCTTTAACTATTACAACAATTTTTGTTTTTGGACTTTCACAATTTTTTATTGTTTGAGTTACATAAAAATTGATAGTATCAACTTTTTTTGTTAAAGGAATTGGTGAAATAGAACTTGATATTCCTCCTATAAGTTCATTGTACCATTTAAGATTACTACCTGAAGCTGAAAGAGGAGTTGAAATTGCATTTTGACAGTAATATATTGGTGAAAAAACAGATGGTTTTGTTGGTATAGAATTTACTATTACATCAATTTTTGCTCGAGGACTTTCGCAAAAATATTTTGAAGTGGATGTTTGTGTAACCCAGTATGAAGTAATTCCGACAATCGAAGTATTAGGTATAGGAGCTATTGTATCACCTGAACAGTCAGTAGCACAAGAGTACCATTTTATTTTATCACCGTTAACATTTAGAGCAATTGCAGAATCATTTTGACATAAATTGATATTATTAACTGTAGGGGGGGGGGTAATAATACCTTCTCCAACACCTACTGCTTGCCATGCATTCTGAACTGCAATAAATTGTTTTGAACATAAACCAAATAAATCTTCAGCAGAAGATAATGATCCTTTATATGAATCAAAATAATCTGAATTTGGAGAAAGATAAGTTGTTAAATTTCTGTAAGCAATTTGTGTTGCTTGCTCAATTCCAATACCTGTTACCCCATCACCACCTTGAGAAACCAAATAAAACCAATGATTTTGCACACCACAATTATAATGCACACCACCATGATCGATTGAATCATTAGGAGGTTGATTAGGAAAAGTGTTTGGAATTAAAGGATGCCAAAATGGATCCAAATATTTTTTTGGCTGTCGAAGGTCAATAGTTGTATCATTCAAAGTTAAAACTAAAGATGCTGAACTTGGGTCAGATAATGAACGCATAAAAGGGAATGGAATTATAACATCTTCTCCAATAGTCCAATTTGCTGTTAATGGCTTTGTATAAAATTCAACTGCTGTAGCAAAAATATCAGAAAAAGATTCATTCAATGCACCTGATTCATTTTGATAATATAATCCAATATCTCCTTTACTTTGTACAGAGTGGTTGGTAACTAGATGTGTAAACTCATGAGCCACTACATCTAATGACACAACAGGGTCCATATAATCACCATTACCTATTCCCCAGAAAATTAAATTAATAGTATCTCCATTGCTAATAGGTGTAAGAGCGCAGGAATTATTAGGAAATCCATTTATATCTATCTTATTAGGATTAACGTAACTAACAATTTCACCACCTGCACCATTAAAACTTTTTCTTTTCATTTTATTCAAATAAAAATCATATGTTTTTTCTAAACCCCAGTGAGCATCCAATGCGGGATTTAAATTATCTTCTTCAATAGTAAAAGTGCCAAAGTTATTATTGTCGGAAAAATTATTAATTCCATTATTAATAACAATATTATAGCTTCCGCCATAATCATCAGAACCGACATTATCATAATCCCAGATTTCAAAAGTATAAGGAGGATTTGTTAAAGGAATATTTAAGTTAAAAGAAACACTTGGATTTGTATTACTATAATACACAGATTTATAAACATTATTATAACTGCCATCATAAATTTTAATATATAAATCAGGAACTTCGTCTGTAAAAGAAGTGTACCAATAATTAATATTTGCATAGGAAATTTTAATTTGTTTTAAAATAAAATTACCTGTCCAATAATTATCAGTATCTGTAAAATCAGGACAATTCGGAAAAGTGTTTATATCAATATCTGTCGAATTATAAGTTTTAATATTTCTAGAAATATCATGTAACCGATAACTATTATTATAATATTCGGTTGATATGATTTGAGAGCCACTATATACCGTATGTGCAAAAGCATTTACATCGCAAATATTACTAATCATATTAACAAATTCACCCGTATGAGCATCAAGATAGATATTATAATTTGAATAAGGTTTTTTTGTAATTATGTTAAATTTATAACATAAACGAAAATTATTTGTAATATAATTACCATTGATAGGTGCAATTACAATTTTCGCCATGGAACTTTGTAAAATATTATCATTTGTATCTACTATATAAAATTTTTCAATTATACTATTTTTTATAATATTTAATGCAGAATCATCAGTTATCGTTGGATTAATATTAATATTTAAATCATTGTAAAAATGACCATTGGATTTTATTAATCTGCCGTTTTTTTCATGCAATAAAAAATCACCTCCTTCAACGATGATTCCTTTATATGTTTGATAATATTGATAATGTGAAATACCCAATGTATCTGTATTGGATTTTAAATAAATAAAATGATCATTTTCGTTTAATCCTAATTTATAAGAATATTCAGAGAAAAAGTTTTGCACTGAAATTTGTTCATTGTCTTTGAAAGTGAACCAATAAGAATTATTTTGTTTAGCAACAGGAGCAACACTTAAAATTTTTTGACTAAATAAATTAGATGAAAGGAGTAAAAATAATCCGATTAAATAATATTTCATATTGAATATTTTTATATGAAAGAGAAATTAAAAGTAATTAAAATTTTACAATAAATCCAAAGTCTGCAGTAAAAAACTCTGTTTGAACCTCGGGTTCGGTTATATTTGTTGCAACACCAATTGCGCCGTTTAAACCAATATATTTATTAAAAAACCAATCGCCTCCAAGTAAAAAACTTGGACCAAAAAAAATACCAGTTTCATCTGTGGTACTATTGATTGATTTTCTATAAACACCAGTTGGGCCAAACTGACAATTTATATACCATGCTTTATACCAAAAAAATTTTAAACCCGTAGTGATAAATATTCGTGTGCCCCCAAGGTCTTCTGAATGAGGTGAAACCCCCAAACCGACGTGATATCCAAAACCAAGTTTTCTTCCATGTCTTGCTTGGAGTCTTATACCAATATCACCATAACTTGATCCGACACCTGTTGCAATACTAAAATAATTATTTTTTTTGTTTGAGAAAAAATGCTCATGTTTTTCAATTTTTTTTGGAGGAATTATTTCTTCTGCTTCTTGATTAATTTTTTCTACTTCATTTATATTATATACAAAAATATTTTTATCAGGAGTTTGAATTTTAATTGTTTTATTTGGAATTTCTTCAATAATAATCCCATGAATAATACTTCCATTTTTTAAATAGATTACCTCGTTTTTAACATGATTAATATCTTTTATTTCTTTAGTTATTTTTTCTACTTCATTTATTTCATAAACAAAAATACTTTTATCAGACGTTTGAATTTTAACTGATTTATCAGGGATTTGTTCAATTACAGACCCTCGGATAACACTTCCATTCTTTAAATAAATTATAGATTGAGAATTAATTTGAGCTAATACTGATAATTTAATTGCCCAAAAACAAACAATAAAAAGTAAAATTTTTTTCATATATCAAGTTTTTTTCGCCACTTAAGTTCCTATCGTAGCATTTATAAAATAAAAAAGCGTGGAACTGTAACTTTATCTGCACATGAGGTTCTCGACAACCCGTACTACAAATAAGTTCAGCCCACGCCTATCGGCGCGGCTCACTTATTATTCCTGTAGTACATAGAAACTGTCGAGATTTCAAATGCAAGAATAAAAGCTAACGCTTTATTTTTTATTTAAAGAACTAATCAAAGTATTAAACTCATGATTCATTACAAATATAAAAATATTTTTAAAATGGGGAATAAATATATATTTAATAGGGATTAAAAAACTGTTTAAATTTGTTATAAAGTAAAAACAACATGAAAAAAATCGTTTGCTTATTTCTCTTTATTCCAATTTTTTTATTCGCTCAAACCTATCAAAGACAGAACATCATTGGTAACTGGAGAATTCAAAAGTGTGAATTATTCAGCGGAAAAGAACTACTGAAGTCTTGCTATTTAAATGAAAATAATGCTAAAGTACTTGAGGGAAAGGATATGGGGCGAATGGAAGATGATATTAATTTTATGCTGAATACTGCTACCGGCGCCAATATTGTATTTAACGAAGACAGCACAGTTACCTGTGATGTTTCGGTCAATGGTGTTGATTTAACAAATACTTATTGGCAATTGCTTGAAACAGGTGAACTGTTCTTTTGCGATAGGAACAACCGGTACAATATTAAAAATGCACTGCTGATCAGCAAGATTATAGGGATAGATGGAAATATTCTATATTTAAGAATATATGAATACGGACTTGAACTCAAATTAACACTTTATAAATGATAATCAAAGTTCGGATTACCTGACAGTCAGGTAAAAAATTAAAACAAGAGATAATGTCTTTTAAAAATATCCCCAAAAGAATTTTATTCCTTTTTCTTTTTTTCTGTATTTATACCAAACAAAGTATAAAGCGGACAGAAACTAATGAATGAAGTTAATAAAAAAATACCTGCCAGAATTAGAAGAATGATAGCAACAGTACCAGAAATGTAGTGCATACGATACAAAATTGCAATTGCAAAAGCCACCAGTATCCTGATCGCTTTATCGACAGTGCCCATGTTTTTTTTCATATTATTTAATAGTTAATGGTTAATTTAACTCCTTTGAAATAGCAATAGCTGCAATCGTTCCGTCAGCAACAGCAGTCGTGATCTGTCTGTATTTTTTACTTACCACATCTCCAACGGCATACACATCCTGAATATTTGTTCTCATGTCTTCATTCGTTTTAATATAGCCCCATTGATCCAGTTCCAGCTTATCTTTGATCAATTCAATGTTGGGTCTCATACCGCAGAAAATAAAAACTCCGTCGCTTGTAAGTGTATGACGTTGCTTGGTTTTCAGGTTTTCAACTTCAGTCATCATTTTATTGTCGGTTCTGACAAATGAACGTGGTTCATGTTCGAACAGGATTTCAATTTTTTTGTTGGCAAATATTTTATCCTGTGCTTTTTTGTTGGCAGTAAATTTATCAAACTGATGAACAATCGTGACTTTTCGTGCAAATTTTGTGATAAAGTCTGCTTCTTCAACAGCAGAATTACCACCACCGATAACTACCACATCTTTGTCGGGGAAATATTTTGCATCACAGGTGGCACAATAAGATATACCTTTCCCTTTAAGTTCCTTTTCTCCCGTAACACCTAATAATACTGGTGAAGTACCGGTTGCAATAATTATTTTTTTTGCTTTTATTGTTTCAAATTCATCAATCAAAACTTCTTTTTTTTCGAGATCGACCTTTGTAATATCGACCGCTACTTTGTAGACCGTTCCGCATAATTTTGTTTGTTCCGACATGTTGTGTGACAGCATATATCCGGGTTGCGGCTCAATGAATCCGGGGTAATTGGACACCTCATGCGTTGTTGAAACCTGTCCACCGGGGAGAGCAATATCAACCAGTACTGTATTTATCTTTGCCTGACAAAGATAAAGTCCAGCCGTTAATCCACCGGGACCGGCGCCCAGAATCAACACATCGTATTCGGATGAAACCGGTTTGATCTTGTCTGTGATTTCTTTTGATTTTTCAGCAGGAAGCATATTGTTCAGATTCTGAATAATATCACTTCGCTTGATACCACCGGTTAATCTGTTACCCACTTCTTTCCCCTGATCGAAAAAAAGTAATGTTGGAGAAGATTTTACACCAAGTGTTTCTGCAAGTTCTCTGTTCTGCTGACGAAAAATTTTCAAGAATTTTATTTCTTTCCCATACAATTCAGATAACCCTTCAAACTTAGATGACAGTGCTTCACAGGGCGGACACTCAGAAGAATAAAAATCAAGTATGACTTTATTCCCTTTCAGAACTTCCAGTTCATATTCAGTTGCATTAATTTCTTTCATGATTTATAAATATTAAATTATAGTAATTATTTACAACTGCTGCAAGGACGATTTACCAAGACAAATCCGAATAAACCACCCCAGATGATGCTAAGATAAGGACTGCTTGTAATTGCACAAGAACCGGAAGCACATCCGATAAAATAATAATAGAGAAATCCAACCAGACCACCTGAAACAACGCTAATAGCCGGTTTCCAGAATTTCCATGATCTGAAATATTCTTTTATATTTTTAGGATTTTCTTGTGTACTGCATGTTTCGTTCATATTAGTTTAAATTAATTTTCAAAATATAAATTGATTCCCATTTCAAGTAATTCCTTTACGGGACGGCAATCAGGCGAATTTAGTATGTTTGTTTTGTTTTTCGCAACAGCTGCACATCCACCACCGCAAGCCAGTTGGACTGAACAATCTTTGCATTCTTTGATTGTTGTTACATTCCGAAGTTGCCATTGGCGAATGACTGTTTCATTTTTAGTTATTGTTGGGTGAAAAGTCCCAAGCTGTTCGTCGTTTTTCCCAACTGTAGCAGTACATGAAAATATTTTTCCGGAAAAGTCGAAAGCCCATTCATTCTTTGCGCCCGGGCATGAATCAAATAATGCTTCAGGTAATTCGCCGTTTTCAGATAAGAACCGGGAAACGGAAAACGCTGGTTTGTGAAACTCAATAATATGCGGGTGTTCCTGAATCAAATTATATATTTTATCATATAAACTGATTCGGGAAAATAATCTGTTGTTGTTTTCCTGACAGTGATGCAATTCGTAATTACGACCGATCTGTGTTTTGAAATATTCGGACTTGGTCCATCCTTTGTCAATAGCAAAATCAGCTAAACCGGGCAACTCATTTATGTTTTCCTTATCAATTACCATTCTCAGATTAACAGGTATCTGATTTTCAATCAACGCATCAATACCTTTTACGATCTGATCAAACGTAGCTTCTCCGTTCTTTAAAAATCTTCTTGCATTATGAACATTGGCAAGACCGTCAAGTGTAACCTGTACTTCACGTATATTGGCATTTTTCAGTATATCCAGATAATCTGTAAGTGTGTATCCATTGGTAACAACAGCAATTTCAAGGTGATGACGATTACATTGTTCGATGAAGTAAGAGAGCATTTTTTTCTGATGATCACTGTTCAACAAGGGTTCACCGCCAAAGATGGTAATGTATTTTTTTCGGGAATCGAATTCTTTGGTAATATAATTAAAAAATGAATCAATAATCTCATAGGTCAGTATTGACTTATCAGTAGTGTATTCATCCTGATAACAATATTTACAGGCAAAATTGCAAGTGTAATTCGGAACAAAAAATAGTTGTAATTCATCTTGATCCCTGTCCTGAATGAATTGAACATATTTTTCTTTATATATTTTTTGTTCGTTTTCTTCATCAACGATGTATCCTTTTTGAATGAATTCGTCTGCATTTTCAAATTTATTTTCAATAATTCTACCAGCAAGCTCAGGAGTAAGTATATCTGCATTGCCTGATAAAAGATTAAGAATAAAATAATTCTCCGAATCTCGGATCTGTGAAAAGATGTTATATTTTGAAAAAGTCAGACTCATTGTCAACCCCGATTAATCATGACAACCGGCAACTGTTTTAGATATCTTGGCACAGCATTGTGCTGTAGCAGTGCAACAACTTTTTTTCTTTTTGATTAAGCTTTTCATGATTTGAAATTTTAAGTTAAACATATTTATTTTATTTGAATTCTTAAATAATCGGTTTTTTACCGGTGAGTATAAAACTGGATAAGTCAGCTTTTCCTTTTTTATAAGGTAACTTCTCATGAAGTATTTCAATTTGTTCAAAACCGCTTGTTGAAACATGAGATAAATATTCATCCTTGGTAACCGCTCCAGCCCAGCATTCGGCTACAGCAACAGGATCAATTTTGTATTGTTCGGATATTTGTTCCAATGAATAAATATCACCGATCACAAATTTACCACCCGGTTTCAATAGGGTAAAAATGATTTTCCACATTTTTTGTTTATCGGAAACATGGTTCAATGCGCAATTGGACACAATCAGATCGAACATCTTCGGTTCAAAGGTAAGAGAAAGTAATTCACTCCAAATGAATTTTACATTTTTTATTCCTTCCAGTTCTGCATTATACATTGCTTTGGTGATCATCCCTGTTGAGGTATCCACCCCATAGACCATTCCATTTTCTCCCACTTGTTTTGCGAGAGCGATTGCATCATTTCCTCTGCCACAACCCAGATCTAAACAAACATCACCCAAGGTCGGAATGGCAAACTCCAGCACGGGACTGCATGAAAGTGAGCTATTGCACGAGGCAAGTTTATTATATCTGAATTCAATTTCTTTTGACATAGTCATTTAAATTAAAATGCAAAATTAGATTCATTAAATAACATGTGCAATATTTGACATATGATATGAATCATATTATTAGAGAAATATTGATAAATATTGTGTTTTCAGGTAATACAAAGATAAACATTCCATAATGAACTTAGATAAGAAATTTTTAAAGAAGTAGAAAGACCGAAAACGTAAATTAATATTTAAATGGTCAATTTATCTTTAAACTAATTAATTTTGTTATCCATATTAAATTATACATCATGAATTATTTTGATCAGGAAGCCGCCACATGGGATGATAATCCTCAACGTTTGGAGATTGCAAAAGCCATTTACGAAAAAATAAAAATACACATTCCAATTTCACCCGAATGGTCTGTCTTTGACTATGGCTGCGGTACAGGCACCTTGAGTTTCTTTTTACACAAACAAGTTAAATCAATCCTGCTGGCTGACGAAAGTCAGGGTATGCTTGATATGCTGAATAAAAAAATTATTTTGCATCAAGCTGATAATATGAAAGCAGTTAAATTGGATTTAACAAAAGAAAATCTTGAAAATAATTATAACATGGTTTATACTTTGATGGCATTACATCACATCAGGGATGTTGAAACGATAATTAAAAAATTTTATTCTGTGCTTTATCCGGGAGGATATTTATGTATCGGTGATCTGGTGAAAGAAGACGGCTCGCTCCATGCCCACCATGACCATTTTGATGGACATAATGGGTTTGATTTATCTGCACTTGAAAAGAACTTACAAAAAGCAGGTTTTAAGAACATTCAAACAAGGATCGCATTTGAAATGATACGTGAGACCGACCAGAATATCAGGAAATATCCTGTTTTTCTGATGTATGCCCAAAAATGAGATAAAATGATTAACCTCGCCACAGAGTTGTGATATATTTATATGTAATTTTTTTTGCGCCTCAAGCAATGGGGTATTCACTCATTTATCCCGAAACACTCCGCTATCGGGATTCGTTTAACTTACAAATTTCAAGAACAAAGAGAATAGAAATTTGAGTTTTACGATTAAAAAAATCCCGTTTTTAAAAACGGGATTTTAGATGATGAATGATAAAATAAATTTTATTGCTTTCCCCAAAAATTAATGTATTTACAAAGATAACATATGTATTTATCCTGACATTCTAAATTGCATAGGAGAAGTAATAATCAAAATTTATACTGCATCCTGACACTATAAACATTGTCTTTTATATCACCCGTAAATCCTTTTAACAGGGTTGTTTCATTTTTTACAAGATCATAATAAACCGTGAATTTCAGGTTGTCATCCCATTTGTAAGCCCAGCCAAAACCTAAGTCGGAATATTTAATATCAGTGGATGAAAGATTGCTTCCTGCTGCACCAATTTGATTTCCGTTTACTTTGGAATTCGGATCATACCAGTCATATTTAACAATTAGCTGATGTTTTGTTTTTAAAATATTTTGAATAAAATAAAAATAAGCACCGTTAAAATTCCGGACATAAGTATCCATTAATTTTTTGCTGTCATCAACCGGCAGAACAATAGGACTGGTAGATGAATTTGAAACACCGGATTGCGTACCTTGAATATATTCCCCTCTGATGTTTGTTGTTCCAATGATCCAGTTTATTGTGAGTTGAATATCTCCGCCCAAATATTCTCTTTTAGCAATTTTACCAACATTAGCAGAAGTTGAATCACACATAAATCCATGTATAGAATCTGAAATCATTGCATTTGACCACACATATTTTGTTCCTTGTCTCCATCCACCATTATAATAAGAAACACCACCACTAAGATTAATGAAATCGGATTTGCCAAAATTTTTCTTGAAACTTAAATGACTGATAAAATCTTTCTTTTTATCAAAATCAACATTTGCAGAGCCGGTTCCATTGTAAAGTCCTGCTTCCAATTTTAAAAAATTAAGTTTATCAGGTAGTTGAACCGTAAGCATTGCACCGAGATCACGTTCGCCATTTAGAATGGTTTGAGACATCCGACCTCTTTCAGGTGATTCACGCATAGTAGAAGCTATTCCAATTTCATAACCGAAAGGACGGTTCATAATTCCGGCAGTCAAACTAAATGCTTTTAACCAAGGTTCAGAAACTTTGGCATATAAGTCTTTTATAGCAAACCCTTTTTCTGTTCCTTCAAACTGGAACACCAGTTCAGTCAACTTACCGGTATAATTGAATTTCACACGTGCTTCCCGTATCATAAATCGCTTGTCCGTATTTGCTTCAAAATTTCCGCCGTTAAAGGATTTGATACCTGTTTGTTCTGCAATCTGAAATTGTGAAATAATATGTCCTGTAATTTTTAATTTTTTCCCAATACCTATTTCCTCTTTAATTTTTTTTACATCTTGATTTAAAGAATCCAAGAGGGTTTGCTGTGCAATGGACGTAAATGCACCAAACAATAACAGGTAGGAAAGAGCTAAATATTTAATTGTATTCATTCTAAATTAGTATTAACGTAAATAATTTCGTGCGAAATTATTATTTTTTAAAATACAATAAAGGAATTGACGAATGATATATTACAATGCTGAAAGCTTAAGCATTTTTAATATGGGATATTTAGCTTGATCAATGACTTCATTTGGGAGAGAAATTTCATAAATTTCATCCTGAAGACTTTTTAATATTTTTTCCAATGAAATCTTTTTCATGTATTCGCAATCATTGCAAGAGCAGGTTTCATCAGCGTTAACAACAATAAATTCTTTTTCAGGAGAAGTTTTTTTCATTTGATGAATGATGCCTGTTTCAGTAGCAACAATATATTTTTTGGAGTTATCGGATTTAGTATAATTCAACATAGCTGCTGTTGATCCAATAAAATCAGCCAGTTCAAGAACGACTGCTTTACATTCGGGATGGGCGATCAGTTTGGCATCCTGATGTTGTAATTTAAGTTTAATAATATGTTCTGAAGTAAGCATATCATGCACATGGCAACTGCCATTCCACAGAACCATGTTTCTGCCAGTAATGCTATTCACATAAGCGCCAAGATTTTTATCCGGTGCAAAAATTATTTTCTGATCTTTGGGAAACGATTGGACAATCTTTACGGCATTGCTTGACGTACAAATGACATCTGAAAACATTTTGATCTCAACCGAACTATTAATATAAGTTATAACTATATGATCAGGATGTTGTTGTTTGAATAATCTGAATTCATCGGCAGGGCAGGAATCAGCAAGTGAACAGCCCGCTGCCAGGTCGGGTAATAAAACTTTTTTGGTTGGATTAAGTATTTTTGCTGTTTCAGCCATGAAGTGCACTCCGGCAAACACAATCATATCTGCTTTTGTTTGAAGTGCATTTTGAGCTAATTGAAGACTATCTCCTACAAAGTCAGCAATATCCTGAATATCGGGAATCTGATAATAATGTGCCAGTAGAACTGCATTTTTTTGTTTTCGAAGCAGATTAATTTCTTGTACGATTTCTTCCTTCATTATTTAATAATATTTCCTTTTACATCATATACTACCTGGGCTTGATTGTAGTCCATATCATACATTTCCAGACGATAGTTCTTTCCCGCTTTAGGTGATTCAATTACTTTTACGGTGCTTATATCCCAAACTTTATATTTACTACTCTTTTTCGCATTCACGATAGCATCAGGTAAATCTTCTGAATCAACAGTATATTCAGTACGTAACCAATTCCCATCGGATGTAAAAAAAGCATCAAAAATATCTTCATCCAGTTTGTATTGCACTTGAAATTCCGAATCGGATTTTGTCCAATGAACGACTGTGGCTTCCGGATATTTTTCATGAAAGGATTTAGTGACCTGAGGGGGCACTTCGCTTTCCATCAGTTGCTGTTGAGCATTTACCAAAGTAATTGCAAAAAGAATGATGATCAATAATGAAACTATTTTTTTCATATAATACTCATTTTAATAAGAATAAATATACCTGCAAAATCAGGACCAAAGTTAACGGAAATACAATTAATAATTTTATTAACAATTTTTTATTCTTTTTAGCTTTTCATCTATTTCATCGGAAATAAAACTTATTTCGACTAAAAAAATCTTCTTCAAGACTAAGAAAACAACCTATTTACAAATAAATTTGACATATCAAATTTTTCTTATATTTGAAAATGTAGCTTTTTAATATAGTATTTTAAATTGTTTCATGTGTTAATAAACTATTTTTTGTAATGAAAACCAACAACAAATATATTGATTTTACGTATCATCAAGAACATGAAATTATGTTAGAACAGAGTGCAAAGAGATTTGTTCTGGATAATATTGAAATTGATCCTGACATAGAATTGAATATTATTACCATTAACATTGAGTTTATTTATATTAATAATGAAAAACTTTTTTATCCGATTTCAGTAAAAATAAACAAGCATGAAAATACAAAGGATATATATATTCCCAATTATTCATTTAACATGAACAAAGTAAGTAAATTGAGGATTTATTCAAATTTAAAAATGCCGGTAAAATTATTTTACAATTTTGAAAGAATTTTAACTCAGAATGTATACGGAGAATAAAATTATTTTTTCCTTTTTATTACCGTTTTAGCTACTTCAATGATATGTGGTTTATCAAGTCCATATTTTATCATCAATTCTTCAGGAACTCCACTTTCACCGAACACATCTTTTACTGCAATCATTTCAAGCGGGGCAGGTAATTTTCTAACGAGTAACTGGGCAATGCTGTCACCTAAGCCACCATTCATCTGATGTTCTTCAGCAGTAACAACACATCCGGTTTTTTTTACTGAATTTAAGATAGCTTCTTCATCAAGTGGCTTGATGGTATGTATATTTATTAAATCGACATGTATTCCTTCAGCTTCTAATGCCTGTGCTGCTTCAATGGCAGTCCAAACCAGATGACCTGTAGCAATAATGGTAACATCTTTTCCTTCATTCAACACAACTGCTTTACCAATTTGAAACTTCTGATCTGCTGGTGTAAAATTAGGAACCACCGGACGACCAAAACGAAGATAGACTGGGCCTACATGATCCGCAATGGCAATAGTAGCAGCTTTTGTCTGGTTATAATCGCAGGGGTTGATAACAACCATATTCGGTAACATTTTCATCATACCTATATCCTCAAGGGTTTGATGCGTAGCTCCGTCTTCACCAAGGGTGAGTCCTGCATGAGAAGCACAAATTTTAACATTTTTGTTTGAATAGGCAATGCTTTGTCTTACCTGATCATAAACGCGGGCTGTTGAAAAATTTGCAAATGTTCCGGTAAACGGAATCTTACCGCCAATGGTTAAACCGGCAGCAATACCCATCATATTGGCTTCCGCAATACCAACCTGTATAAAACGATCCGGAAAATCTTTGATGAATGCATCCATTTTTAATGAGCCGATCAGATCGGCACACAATGCCATAACATTTTTATTTGTTTTACCCAATTCATGCAAACCGGCGCCAAATCCTGAACGCGTATCTTTTTTTTCTGTAAAGGTGTATTCTTTCATTTTAATAATTTAGTTTGTTCTCAATTCCCTTGTAAAATAATACTGACAGAACTATCAACATTTACTTTAAATGTTTTTTCAATCGTATAATATGATTTGTTTAAATATTTTGACCGAAATATAATCCTGTAAAATCCCGGTTGTAAAATAACCGTTTCATTCGTTGTATTTTCTTTAAGATTATAAACCCATTCCAGTTTATTGTCATTATCCGAAAAAATACTTCCATATCCTTCAGTGGATTTTTGAATGACAGCAAAGCCGGGAGCCGGTATCTCAACAGTGGTTGTTTTATTCTGCGAAACATCCACCTGATTAATGTGAAGACGAGGTAAACACAATACTTCCAGATCATATTTGCCTACAATATATTTTTCAATTTGATTAAAATACTGCACATTGATGGTTTCCATTTTGCCTTGCTGACGGACAATGACCGGAAGATTCTTTGTGTTTCCCGAACGGGTATCCACTTTGAGTTTAAGATAACCCTGTGGGGCATTGATTGCAATGGTTGTATGTTTCCCCGGATTTAGTTTAACTGTATCAATTTCAACTGCCGGAATAGTATGCACAGTAATATCATATGTTAATAATGGGTCAATGAGAAGTGTGTCCGGAACCCCTTTGTTGTTCATCGTATGAATAAAATTATATTTTATTTTCCCCGAAAGATTATCATAAAATGTCATGTTCACATTTGTTTCAGTCGGATTTCCATAGATGTCAAGAAGGTTTACCTGAGCTGTTGTTGAATTAAGTGCCTGAGAAATAACAATATTTAAAGCATTTTTGAGGGATTCTTCTTGTGTGGCATCAAAGTAAGTCCCGACACATTTAAACTGTTCGGCAAAATTTTTCCCTATCCCGATAATAAATGGTTTCAGGACAATCCCTTTTTTCTGAAGGATCATAGACGCCGCACACGGATCTCCATTGCATTCTTCAATACCATCGGTAATAAGAATAATAATATTTCTACATGTATCACATGCTGAAAAATCATTTCCTGATTGTTCAAGCGTTTTGGCGATGGGTGTCGTTCCTTTAGGTTGTAATACCAATAGTTTATGTTTTATCCGTTCAAAATTATTATAGCTGAAAGGGACTTCAAGGCGGGTATCGTCACAATCCTGAATAGGTGTAAAGTCTTTCTGATGTCCGTAAACGCGTAAAGCTACCTGAAGATTAGGCAATGTTTTCAAACTGTCCAACAGATTAGATAAGAGCTTTTTTGCAATATTAATCTTATTATCGCTTTGCCATCTGCCGGACATACTGTTAGAGGCATCAAAAACAAAGAGAATGCGAGTCAGGGGTTTGGGTATTTTTTTTTCTTTTAACGGTTGAGCATGAGTAACTGAACCCGCAAAAATAAAAATCAGAATTATATAGAAACAAATTTTATTCAATCAATTTTGTATTAAAAATCTCCTAACGTTTCTTCCTGTTGCACCAATGCTTTTTCAAGCTGTTCATTGTTTGGAGCGATGCCATGCCATTTGTGTGTCCCAACCATAAAATCAACGCCAAACCCCATTTCCGTTTTCATGATGATGACAATAGGTTTTTGTCTGCCGGTGAGTGTTCGGGCTGTTTTCATTGTATTTACAATATCTTCCATTTCATTTCCATTCATGGTTATGACTTCCCAACCAAAAGCAGACCATTTCGCTTTAAGATCACCTAGGGGTAACACTTTTTCAACAGGACCGTCAATTTGTTGACCGTTGTTATCAACGATTGCAATGACATTATCCATTTTTTTTGCAGCACCAAACATGGCCGCCTCCCATACCTGTCCTTCTTCCAGTTCTCCATCCCCCATAAGACAATAAACTAATTTCGGATCGTTATTTGATTTTTTTGCAATAGCTGCACCCATTGCAACTGATAAGCCCTGCCCCAGTGAACCTGAAGCAATACGAATGCCCGGTAAATGTTCTGCCGTAGCAGGATGACCTTGCAAACGTGAATTGATCTTACGAAAAGTGCTTAACTCTTTTATGGGGAAATATCCTGAACGAGCAAGTACACTATACCAAAGAGGTGAAATATGTCCGTTAGATAAAAAGAATAAATCCTGTCCAATTCCATCGATGTTGAAATTTTTTGGATCATGTTCCATCACTTCAAAATATAAAGCAGTAAGAATATCAGCACATCCTAACGAACCACCGGTGTGACCTGATTGTGCGCCATGTGTCATGCGTAATATATCCCGTCTAATCTGAGACGCAATCTTTTTTAATTCATTTATTGTTGTCATTACTATTTTTTTTCAAAATTAAATTTTTATTGTTAAAACTGAAAGTTGGCTACATAATTATTTTTAGTCTAACTAAACGTAAAATGGACGCTAAATTAATTCTTTTTTTTAATTTTTGTAAAAATTCATTTTTGAAACGAAGTTTTCATGTTAATAGTTATTCAATTTAAATTCTTGATATCTAAAAATATTTTTGCGATAGCTTTTAAATCGTTTATCTTTGCTGAAAATTCTACATTTGAGTTTTCAACTATATATCAATTTTATTAACACGTTTAATTTTTTTCTTAACAATTTTAACGAATAAAAAAAAGACAAATGGCTTTACAATGCGGAATAATCGGACTGACTAATACAGGGAAAACAACATTGTTTAATTGTATGTCAAATACGAAAGCACAGGCAAGTCAGTTTGCATTCAGCGCAAGTAAATCAAATGTTGGGATTGTAAATGTACCGGATAAGCGGCTTTTTGAGATTGATAAATTTATTCATTCCGTTAAAATAGTTCCTACTACTGTTGAATTGGTTGATATTCCCGGACTTGCAAAAGGATCAAGCAAAGGGGAGGGAATCGGAAATACGTTTCTGTCAGACATTCGTAATACGGATGCACTCATTCAGGTTTTACGTTGTTTTGATGATGAGATGCTGCCTCACATTGAAGGGTCTGTTGATCCCGTAAGAGATAAAGAACTGGTTGATTTTGAACTTCAGGTGAAAGACCTTGAATCGGTTGACAAAAAATTACATCGTCTGGAAAAGCTTGTTAAATCAGGTGATAAAGAGGCAAAAAAAGGTATAGACGTATTAACGGTTTATAAAAAACATCTTGAAAACATGCAACCTGCACGAACAGCACCGGTTCATGACGAAGATAGAAAATATGTTGCAGAATTATTTCTCCTCACCGAAAAGCCGGTCATTTATGTTTGTAACGTAGATGATAGATCTGCAGTGAAAGGAAATGATTACGTTACGAAAGTGAAGGAAGCATTAAAAAATGAACATACTGAAGTGTTGATCATAGCCGGCAAATTGGAAGCTGAAATTGCCGAATTAGATAGTGAAGAAGACCGCATCTCTTTCCTGAAAGATGCCGGATTGGATGAGCCAGGAGTTAATCGATTGATCCGTTCTGCTTATAAACTTTTAAATCTTACTACATTTTTCACTGCAGGACCTAAAGAAGTGAAAGCATGGACCATCCATACCGGTATGACTGCACCACAGGCAGCAGGTGTTATTCACAGCGACTTAGAACGCGGATTTATTCGTGCTGAAGTGATGCATTATCCTGATTTCATTGAACTGGGCTCAGAACATGCATGCAAAGAAAAAGGGAAATTTCATATTGAAGGAAAGAATTATGTGGTACATGATGGTGATATTATGCACATTCGGTTTAATGTATAATTAATAATCAAATGTTAGAGAAAGTATAGGATATTATAAAAATGTTTTTAAACCTTAACCCCGTCCTTTCCACTTGTGAAAGTGAAGGGTGCAGGGATGGGGTAGATAAATTTAATTGTAACTTTATTTTTAATCAATAATTTTTACCATGATCATTTTAAGTTTGACTGAAACCATTGCTAACTGGGCAACCCATTTTATGGAAACAACCGGTTATATCAGTGTAACTATTTTAATGGCACTTGAAAGCATGATCGCTCCTGTTCCAAGTGAAGCTGTGATGCCCTTTGCAGGTTTTTTAATTTATGAAGGATCATTTACCTGGACAAATGTAATTTTTTACAGTACGTTGGGTAGTATTATTGGTTCTTTGATTTCTTATTATATCGGCTCTTTTGGAGGAAGACCGTTGGTGTTGAAATTTGGAAAATATTTATTACTTGATAAACATCATCTTGATATCACTGAAAATTATTTTAATAAGAAAGGTGACATCACTATATTTATCAGCCGTTTTATACCGGTTGTACGGCATTTGATTTCAATTCCTGCCGGAATCGCCAAAATGAATATATGGAAGTTTTCTTTATATACGATTATCGGAGCCGGTATATGGAATGCTTTTTTAACCTGGGTAGGATTTGTGTTGAAAGATGATTGGGATGCCTTACTCAAGAGCCAGTGGAAGCATTTGATTGATGTGTTTTTTGTAGGAATTATTTTTGTTATATTTGGATATTTTGCATATAAACTCATTCAGGACAAAAAGAAAAGAATTGAAAATAATTAGTGATATCAGGTTTTTTATTAATAACTAATCACTGAATAACCGGCCTCGTAGTTCAATGGATAGAACATCAGACTTCGGATCTGATTGTTGGGGGTTCGAGTCCCTCCGAGGTCACAATTAAAAGAAAACCATCTAACTTTTTAAAAAAATGTCAGATGGATTTTTTTTACAGAATCATTTATACTAAAAACATCTTTTATCCGTTTTTGATTTTACCTTAACGGTATTTGAAATAGTTCAATGAATAGCCCTGTAACAGTTGCTATATATGCATTATAGCAATATCGCTTAGAAGAAATAAAAAAATAATGGTATAATTTCAAATAATTAAAAATTTTATATATTTGGATTTCATTAAACCAACTTATTATGGAAACAGAAAAATTATCATTCTTTGAACGCCTGAATAACTGGGCAAAAAGGTCAGTCACCTTAAAACTTTTTTCCATCGGCATTTTAATTCTCATCCTTTTAATTCCTTCATCCATGCTTACTTCATTGATCAGGGAACGTGAAAATCTGCGTGATAATGCGATGGGAGAAGTTACATCTAAATGGGGCAGTTCGCAAACCATCGGTGGTCCGGTTATATCAATCCCCTATAAAACAACAATTAAAGATGAACATGGCGTCACACAAACAAAATTGGAATACGCACATTTTCTTCCTGATTATCTTGAGATCAATGGGAAGATCACACCTGAAAAAAGAAACAGAGGGATTTATCTGGTAGTTGTCTATAATTCCCGTTTACATGTGAAAGGAAAATTTTCAATCCCCAATTTGGATGGATTTGATTTTTCAAAAGAAAATTTTTTACCCGATGAAAGTCTTGTATCCATTGGAATAACAGATATGAAAGGAATCAAAGACAATATTATCGTTCAGTGGAATGACCAGTCATTTTCAATGAATCCTGGCATCAACACACCGGATATTTTCAGTTCAGGTGTCAGTCGATTTGTGGATCTGTCACACCCGAAAGAAATTTCATTTGAGTTCGATCTGAATCTCAACGGCAGTTCAAACATTTATTTTCTGCCTTTTGGAAAAGAAACAAAAGTTAATATTACATCCACCTGGAGTGATCCAAAATTTGAAGGTTCATTCCTACCTGAAAAAAGAGTAGTTACCGACAAAGGGTTTACAGCCCAATGGCGCATTCTTCATCTGAATCGTAATTATGCACAGCAGGGATTAGGTTCGTATGTCAAGTCACCTAATCATTCAAATGATCATAACAATGATGCTGAATATGTTAATTCCAATTACCAGGAGGATAATGCAGCAGGATTCGGAGTCAGGTTTATTCTGCCGGTGGATGAATACAGCAAAACCACACGTTCTAACAAGTACAGCACGATGTTCATTCTGCTTACGTTTGTTACATTCTTTTTTATAGAAGTGCTCAATAAAAAGAGATTACATCCCATCCAATACCTTCTGGTCGGCTTTGCCATCTGCCTGTTCTATGTGATGTTGCTGTCAATATCCGAATATATTAAGTTTGATCTGGCATACCTCATCGGTTGTGTGATCATACTTGCTTTGATTACATTTTATGCACGTAGTATTTTAAAGAGTAATTATCTCACCGGATTGATCACCGGCATACTGATCATTCTTTACGGATTCTTTTACTCGCTGCTTCAACTGCAGGATTATGCTCTGTTGCTCGGCAGCATCGGGTTACTGCTGATTCTCGCAATCATCATGTACCTCACCCGAAATATTGACTGGTACACGATCAATAGTGAAAAAAATGAATAAGTAAAATAGAAACGTGGTTCTATATAATATTATTTAGAAACACGTTTCTATAAAATTACATTATGCATAGGAAAGATTATTAAATGCCTGTTGCAAATCGGCTTTTATGTCATCAATATGTTCGATCCCGACAGACACTCTCAGCAAACCCGGTTCAACACCTGCTTTCAGTTGTTCTTCCAATGAAAGTTGTTCATGTGTTGTTGAACTCGGATGAATGATGAGCGTTTTGGCATCACCAATATTTGCCAGATGACTGATCAATTTGACATGATCTACCAATTGATCTGCAGCGTTCTTACCCCCTTTGATCTTGAATGAAAGCACACCGCCATATCCTCGCTTCAGGTATTTTTTCGCTAATGAATGGTAGGGACTGCTTTCAAGACCAGGGTAATTAACACTTTCCACCTGTTCATGTTTTTCAAGCCATTGAGCCAGTGCAAGCGTATTCTCCACGTGCCGTTGCAAACGAAGAGATAATGTTTCAATGCCCTGTAATAACAAAAACGAATTGAATGGACTGATCGTGCAACCATAATCGCGCACACCTTCTAATCGCGCTCGCGTGATGAATGCACTATATCCGAATACATCCCAGAACCTTAATCCATGGTAACCTTCGGATGGCTCTGTAAATTGCGGAAACTTCCCATTGTTCCAGTTGAAATTTCCACCGTCAACAATTACGCCGCCAATGCTGGTACCATGCCCGCCTATCCATTTTGTTGCTGACTCAACCACAATGTTAGCGCCATGTTCAAGCGGTCTGAATAAATATCCTGCACCTGAAAATGTGTTGTCAACAACCAACGGAATATCGTGTTTTCTGGCAAGAGCAGCAAAAGCATCAAAATCAGGAATGTTGAAACGAGGATTACCAATGGTTTCAATATAAATGGCTTTTGTTTTTTCATCAATCAGTTTTTCAAATTCATCAGGATGATCACCTTCTACGAATTTAGCGGTGATGCCAAGTCGTTTGAACTGTACTTTGAATTGATTATATGTCCCTCCATAAAGGTATGAAGTAGAAATAAAATTATCACCTGATTCAAGCAGATTCGTAAGAGCAATAAATTGAGCTGCCAATCCTGAAGAGGTTGCCAAAGCGCCTACACCACCTTCAAGTGCAGCAATCCGTTTTTCAAAAACGTCAGTTGTCGGATTGCCTAAACGGGTATAAATGTTTCCGGATTCTTTTAATCCAAACAGGTTTGCTGCATGTTCGGAGCTTTTAAACAAATAAGATGTTGTCTGGTAAATGGGCACTGCACGGGATAATGTGGTAGATTCTACGTCTTGTCCGGCATGCAATTGCAATGTTTCAAATTTTAAATGTGTTGTCATGGTTTATGGGTTTTTAAAAAATTAATACATAAAGAATAAATGAATATGTTAACCGGAACCGGCTAACGATAAATATTGAAAAAGACACAGCGTAAATGCAAAACCACAGCAGCTGCGTCAAACCATGCACCATACCTGACGGTGGAAAGAAAAAAATAAGTTTACTTTTTTAGTTTTTTTCATGTTTATTAATTTATATTTTCCGTTTTACCGGATCGGAATTGGCACCTTTTCCTTTGGAAGGTCAGGTTGTCAGAGGGTCATAGAGCCGAATCTCTTACCTCTTCTTTATAAATCAATTACTTTATTAATTGAAAAGTAATCAATGTATTGATGATGCAAAATTATAAAATTATTTTGAAACAGGATGAAAAATTTTTTTCTATTTAATTTTTTTATAAATTTGCAGCGGATTTAAGGAGGCGTCGTAGCTCAGTTGGTAGAGCAGAGGACTGAAAATCCTTGTGTCACTGGTTCAATTCCAGTCGATGCCACTCCAAAACCCGACCGTTGAATTGGTCGGGTTTTTCTATTTTTATTGGTTGATTTGTTCAATTAATAAAGATTCCTTATTATTTTTGAAAAAAATAGTTATGAATACCATTGAAGTAATTCTAACCCGACGAAGCATCCGAAAATATACGGATGAAAAAATCACTGACGATCACATCAATCTTTTAGTAAAAGCAGCCATGTATGCTCCTACTGCAAGAAATTTTCAGCCCTGTCGTTTTATTGTCGTAAAAGAAAGGACAAATCTTGACCGGCTTGCTGAACTGCTTCAACATGGAAAGATGTTAAAACAGGCAGCAGCAGCAATTCTAATTTCCGGTGACATTACAGCTGAACCGACTGAATCATACCTTGTCCAAGGTTGTGCCGCAGCCACTCAAAATATTTTACTCGCTGCACATTCCATCGGTTTAGGCGCTGTCTGGCTTGGCATATACCCGCGCGAACAGCGAATAAAAGATGTATCCACTTTCTTTAATCTGCCTAAAGCAATCATTCCTGTTTCTATCGTATCTGTTGGATATCCTAATGAAGTAAGAACACAACCGGAGAGATTTAATGAGGAAAATATACATTATGAAAAATGGTAATAGGGTTATTATTTAAAATTTTAAAAATGAAAAAACTTTTTATAACATTCTTGTTAATTTCAATATTTTTCTCCGTCTTTTCTCAAAACAATGACATGACCATTGAGATTAATGAAACTACAATCAACAAAGTATTGAAAACCATTGGACAGATAAGCGGTGAAAATACCTATGAGACATTTTTGATAAGCGGTAAATACAAATGGACTATCATCAATCCACAAATAAAACTGACAGAAAATAAAGCTCTATTTGTTGCCGATGTCAAAGTGGAAACAGGCGCATTTGAATATACTGATAATGTTGAAGGAGAATTAAACATCCATTATAATGAACAATCAAATAAACTTGAATTAAAACTCATCAATGCGGTGTATGAAATTTATACGAAAATATTAGGACAAAAAATAGTTATTAAAAAGATTGATCTGGCAGAATCATACAAAGATCCAATTTTGTTTGATGGTCCAATGAATTATAAATCAGTTATGCCATTCACCATGCCAGATAATACGGTAAAAAAAATTACTGCTCATGTTAAAAAATCCATGATCCAAGTTATTCCTCAAAAAATTATCTTGAATACCGAACTTGAATTCTTTGAAACAAAGGATTAATACATCGTTTCATCTATTGTATATGAAATTGTTCCTTCTGTTTAAAATAATTTTGCATATTTTTGTTTAATCTTAATTGTTGAATTAAAAAAAATAATATGTTTTTCATCATATCAAAAATACTTTCATTCCTCTATTCGCCTGTATTCTGGATATTTATTCTGCTACTTTTATCTTTGATTTTTTTAAAAAGTAAAAAGAAATCAAAATTATTTCTTATCCTTTCAGTTTTGTTTTTTTATCTTTTTTCGAACCGTTTTCTCGCCGATGAAGTGATGCGATTATGGGAAATGCCTATAACAGAAGAAGTGAAAGATGAATATGATGCAGGTATTTTGCTGGGCGGAGGAATGGTTAATGTTGATAATAAAACCAACAAACTGATTTTTTCCCATAATACCGACAGATTTCTACAAACCATTCAATTGTATAAACAAAAAAAAATTAAAAAGATCATCCTCACCGGTGGGATCGGTTGCCTTGCTTACCCTAATGTTGCAGAAGCGCCATTGTTAAAAAGATATTTACTACAGATCAATATTCCTGAAAAAGATATTCTGATAGATTCATTATCCAACAATACCCGTGAAAATGCAATTTATACCAAAGAGATCATTGACAAAAATTTTTCAGACGGTAAATTTTTACTCATCACTTCTGCAGTGCATATGCGACGAGCTTTAGCATGTTTTAAAAAAACGGATTTGAATGTAACACCTTATACGACCAATAAACACAGTGGAGAACGAAGATATCAATTAGACTACCTGTTGTTGCCTGATTACGAAAGTTTTTATTATTGGGATAAGATCAATCATGAAATTTTCGGGTATTTAATATATGGAATCATGCGATATATATAATTATAATCAAGTAAGACAAATGTTTGATATGGACTATTTCCCTGCCTGTTTTATACAATAATTTTCAATTTATTTAAATACAAATTATGAGTTACCTTTTTTTTATTTTAATCATAGCCATTCTGATTTTTGATTATCTGCTTGAACGATGGCTGGACTTCCTGAACAGCACTCGATGGAGCAATGTGTTGCCTGATGAACTGAAAGATATTTATGATGCGGAGAAATATAAAAAGTCACAGGATTATGAGCAGGTCAGGCACAGGTTCTCATTAATAACATCTTCATTCACGTTTATTTTGATGTTGATTGTTCTGTTCACCGGCTTTTTCGGAATACTGGACGAATGGCTGCGAATATTTATTTCAAATTCAATTCTATTGACATTGATTTTCTTTGGAGTGATTGGGTTTATTTCAGATATTTTGTTCACACCATTTTCAATATACAGCACTTTTGTCATTGAAAAAAAATTCGGTTTCAATAAAACCACTGTAAAGACATTTATTCTCGACAAGGTGAAAGGATGGCTGCTGGCAGTACTCATCGGTGGCGGGCTTTTTGCTTTAATCATCAAAATTTATGAATCAACCGGAAATTTGTTTTGGGTTTATACATGGATGGTGGTGAGTGTTTTTATGATTTTTATGACCATGTTTTATTCAAATCTGATCGTTCCTTTATTCAATAAACAAACAGCGCTTGAGCCGGGTGAACTGCGTTCTGCGATTGAAAGATTCGCAGAGAAAACCGGATTCAAACTGAATAATATTTTTGTGATTGACGGTTCAAAACGATCTTCAAAAGCCAATGCATATTTCAGCGGATTAGGTTCAAAGAAAAGAATTGTTTTATTTGACACCCTGATAAAAGAACATACCACTGATGAACTGGTTGCTGTGTTAGCCCATGAAATCGGGCATTATAAAAAACGACATACATTGATAGGTGTTATAGTATCAATTTTGCAAACAGGATTGATGTTATTTATATTATCCCTTTTCATCCAAAAAGGTTCGGCATTATCTTCGGCTATTTGTGAATCATTGGGTGGGAAACTGCCAAGCTTTCATTTAGGTATTCTTGCCTTTGGCATGCTGTACAGCCCGTTATCCTTAGTACTCGGATTGATCATGAATATAGTGTCACGTAAAAATGAATACGCTGCCGATCGTTATGCTGCTGAAAACTCCAATTCATCTGCATTGCAGGACGCTTTAAAAAAATTATCCGTAAATCATTTAAGCAATCTTAGACCGCATCCTATTTATGTATTCTTTCACTACTCACATCCGCCCCTTTTGCAACGATTAAATGCACTGGAACAGGTTAGTGAAAAGTTAAAAGCTAAAAGCTAAAAGTTAAAAGTTAAAACTATCCGTGTTTATCCTATTTATCTGCGTTATCAGCGTTCTATTATATTAACTAGTTACAAAAACCTTATTCGGTATATTATCTAACTAATTATAATAAAAAATTCAACATCATTCTTTCTTCAAGATTTTTTTGATAGAATATTGTGGTTTACGATTTATTGTTAAAAACACGCGCCCAAGATATTCACCAATCAGCCCCATGAACATAAGCAGTAATCCACCAATCACCAAAAGTGAAAGGATTAATGAAGTCCACCCTTCAACATCTGCATCCAAAATAAAATATTCAATTAAAAAATAGATAGCGAATAAAAAACCAATCATAGAAATAATAAATCCTGTAACAGTTGCTACTCTTAAAGGTAAAACAGAAAAACTTAAAGATGCTTTTACAAATACTTTCAATGATTTAATAAAATTATAATTACTCTTCCCTTTCCATCTGTGAAAGTGATCTGCTTCAACCGAACAGGTATTTCTTGTTACCTGGAGTAATAATCCATCCACATAGGGAAACGGACCTGCATATTGAATGATCTCATGAATAACGCTGGTATCCACTATTTTGAAGGGAGACATATATAAATTCTTTGGTTTCTTAAACAGCCAGCAAGCAGTAAGATCATTAAGCCGGCTGCCAATATTTTTCCACTTTTGTTGTTTCAGTTCATTAAATCGCGCATAACAGATATCATAACCTTCTATGCATTTATGATACATTAAAAGAATATCTTTGGGAGAATGCTGCAGGTCATCATCCATGATCACTGTAAATTTTCCTGACACATAGTGGAACCCAGCCATCAATGCATTGTCCTGTCCGAAATTCTTCCGAAGGTTAATAGCAATAATATGTTGATCATTGGCTGCAATCTGAGAAATAATTTTCCAACTATGATCCGAACTAAAATCATTTACAAAGATCAATTCATATTCAATATTTCTGAGAGCATCTGTCAATTGTTTATGCAGTTCAATAAGATTTTCTTCACTGTTATAAACCGGAATAACAACGCTGATTTCTTTCATAAAAACTCTATTTTTTCAATAGTCAACTATTTTGTTGAACGAATATAATAAAAATGTTTTAATCTATATTTAATCTTTTTTTTATATTTACCAAAACAACATAAAAATATAATTATTCTGAGTAATGAATCTCATTCGTTTATTTTCAAAGAAGGAAAATTTACTTAAGATTTTTTTAATCGCCAGTTTATTCCTTGCCACATTTTTTATTTTTAAAATTTTACAGAGACCAAAGATATATAATGCTACCTTAAAAAAAATTACACATACATATGTAAGAGATTTAAAAAATAAAGATTTTGTATGGAAGACACATCAGCCCTATTATTACAGAGATTCTCTCAATACCTTAAGATGGGATGGGGGCTATTATTGGGGAATAAAAAAATGTTTTTACAAGAATAATGAAAAGAAATATGCTTTTTTCCCTTTATTCCCTTTGATCTGGAAGATATTGAATATCTCGAATGTCTATATCGGTTTATTTAATTATTTACTTTTTGGAATATCGGTATTAATTTTTTCAACGCTTTTTTATAAAGAAAAAGTTCAATCATTATCCGAAAGATTATGTGTTTTTATTATTGCCATGATTCTTCCCACAGTTGTTGTATTTTATTTGCCCTATGCTGAAGCTGTATTCACCTTAACATTTGCAACGGCCATGTGGGGATTGATAAAAAAAAAGTATTGGGTTTATTTTATTTCTATTTTTCTTTTTTCCATGACAAGACCGATATTCATGCATGTTGGACTTGCATTTCTTTTCATGGATAGTTTTTATTTTTTCAAACATAAAAATGGATGGATATTTATTAAAGACATAACTCTCAAACTTTTACCTTTAGTTTTAGGAACGTTGGTTGTTTTTATTGTTTTTTATATTCATTCCGGTTCATTCTTTAAATATTTTGAAGTAATAAATACTTACTGGAAAACAAGCTTTAGCATCCCTCATCAAATTTCCGATTGGTCCATAGAAAGTTTTGGGATGAATATTTTTACAATATTTTTTATCATTATTCCGTCATTGATTTTATTTTTCAACTATTTAATTAAATTATATTTGTCAAAAATAGAATTTACCCATACAAGTATTTTTAAAGGAAATGTTCCCTTTATTCAGGAATATTTTTTAAATATTTCTATTGTCTACTTTTCGGGAGTGCTGGTGTACACTTTATTTTACCAAAACGGTTCACTGAATGGATTAAACAGATATATTCTTGCATCTCCATTTTCATATATTTTCTTTTTTTATACGTATCAATATTTAAAAGAATTAAAGTTAACAACATTTTTACTTGGTGGATCAGGGTTATTGATTGCAGGTTTATTTATGTTGACAGGATTTAAAACAATAGAATCTCAAATTAATTTCAGCGACAGCGGTTTTTTGATTCTCTTAATTGATCTTATTTTTTTATTCTCTCTCCAGTATTTAACTAATATTGTCCGCATATTCATATTGATTTTTATTATATTTATAAATCTCTTCTGGATCACGTACCTTTATAATATATATCTTTGCGATGGATGGATCTTTACCTGATTATTTTATTTAAAACGTATAACAATCTCACGGTATTCCTATGATTCTTTTGATTTATTAATATTGTTATTAATAAATTAATCATTTCATATAAAATACATTCTTCCATTTACATAAACTAATAATTCATTTATATCCTTTATTAATGAAATTGCATATCAACATTCATATTGAAAATTATTAAATTCATGCCGAATCCACTGACATTTTCATGGATTTACTTATATTTGCAACTGATTTTACTTATCAACCCTATCAGGAAATTTTTTTATGGAGATTCTTTCAATAAAACAACGTTTTGGAATAATCGGTAATTCCCCTTTATTGAACAGGGCTATCGATATAGCGCGTCAAGTTGCATCAACAGATTTAACCGTACTGATAACAGGCGAAAGCGGAACCGGAAAGGAATTTTTTCCTAAGATCATTCATCAGTTGAGTTCACGAAAACATGGTGAATATATTGCAGTTAACTGCGGTGCCATCCCCGAAGGTACTATTGATTCCGAACTGTTTGGACATGAAAAAGGTTCATTTACAAGTGCAGATAAAGAACGAAAAGGTTATTTTGAAGTTGCCGCCGGCGGTACCATTTTTTTGGATGAAGTTGCTGAATTGCCTGTAGGTACTCAAGTTCGACTTCTTCGTATTCTTGAATCCGGTGAATATATGCGAGTGGGTTCTTCAAAAGTATTAAAAACAAATGTACGAGTTGTAGCAGCCACCAATTTAGATCTGATTGAAGCTATCCGACATGGAAAATTCAGGGAGGACCTTTACTACAGACTTAATACTGTTCCAATTATTATTCCTCCACTCCGTGAGCGTAAGGAAGATATTGTTTTGTTTTTTAGAAAATTCGCAACTGATTTTGCTGAAAAATATCGCATCCCTTCCATTGTCAAATTGACGGACAATGCACAGAAGATGCTTATCAATTATAACTGGCCCGGGAATATCCGTCAATTGAAAAATATTACCGAACAAATATCGATCATTGAAAAGGAACGTGAAATCAATGATGAAATACTTAATAAGTATCTTCCTCTCCATCAAAACACCAAACTTACGGTTTTATTTAAAGATAAAACTCCTGATGCCGAATTTTCTGAAAGAGAAATATTGTACAAAGTATTATTTGACATGAAAAATGACATCAATGAATTAAAAAAATTTATGTCAACTATCATTCAGAATGAAGGGATTCCAGAAAATTTGCAAGAAAACAAAACTTCGTTTGCAAATAAACTCTTTGATGATACAACCAGTCTGACTTCAAATGACATCAATAACTCCTTTCATCCTGCTGAAATAAAAATTCATTCACCTGTGCATTCTGTCGAACATGAGCCCATTCAGGACAGCGAAATCATTGAAGAATCACTTTCTATTGCAGTAAAAGAAGAAGAACTAATCAAAAAAGCACTTGAGAAATATAAAGGGAAAAGAAAAAAAGCAGCTAAAGAACTTGGTATTTCTGAACGTACCTTGTATCGTAAATTAAAAGAGTATAATTTAGAATAGACTTTTCTTTTTTGAAAAATTAAATATGCTATAAAAATATATGTGCTCTGTCGCTAAAAAAATATTTTTTTTGTTTGTATCCGGATTGATTGTCATCCTACACAGTTGCAGTCTTTCGTTTAATGGGGCATCCTATCCTAAAGAAGCCAAAACCATTTCAATTCAATATTTTTCCAATAAATCTTCTTTTATTATTCCAACATTAAGTCAAAAATTTACAGATGCAGTCAAGGATAAATTTTCAAGCCAATCCACTTTATCCCTTGTAAATAAAGGAGGCGATCTGAATGTTGAAGGTGAGATCACTGGTTTCTCCACTCAACCGGTTGCCATCCAGGGTGGTAATAATCCTACCGCTCAGCAAAACAGACTAACGATCACAGTTAATGTCAGATTCACGAATAAATTTGATGAGAAACAGAATTATGAAACCAGTTTCTCAAGATACCTTGATTATGATAGCAAAATGACCATGTCGGAAGTGGAAAGTTCAACGATAATAACACAAATCAATGATGCATTGGTTGAAGATATTTTTAATAAAGCTGTTGTTAATTGGTAAATACTATGAATCAGAATCAATTTATAGAATTTATTCATACGCCTGAACATTTAAACAATCAATCTGTTTCTTTACTAAAAGATATTGTTACTGAATTTCCTTACTGTCAATCTGCACGTATGCTTTATCTAAAGAATCTTCATTTAGAAAACAGCATTCATTTTACCAAAGAGCTTAAAATAACAGCTGCTTATGTTTCAAACCGTACACGTTTGTATCAGTTAATTAATCTGCCGGTTAAAACTAAACCCATTGTTTCAAATGCTGACACTAACATTGAACAGTCAGCTGAAGTAAATTCTATTTTTGAACCACTTCCTGAAGCGGAAGTGACTAAAACTACTGAATTTGTTAAATCTGAAAATGACTTTGCTATTTCTGAAAGAATTGTTGAAAATAAAACAGAAGACGAATCAACTGTAAAAGCTGCTTCTAAATATACAGAACTTGAAGAAATTCTCCGTCAACGTCTTGCAGAAATTGGTAAAAAAGAGCATAATCCTCAAGAAACCACATCAAATAATCAGGATGTTCAACAAGATAAAATTTCAATAAAAACAAAGAATGAAATTTTTCATTCGGACAATGAATTATTACAAGAAGACCTAAATATTAAAAACAAGGAGATAGAAAATCCGTCACCACTGGATCTTATCAACAAATTCATTTTACAAAATCCAAGCATTCCAAGAGTAAAGAATGAATTTTATAATGTGGATAACAAATCTAAAAAAAGTCTAATTGATTCGGGTGATATTGTTTCAGAAACGCTGGCTAAATTATATATCAATAAAGGTAATATTCTGAAAGCAATTGAAATATATCAGAAATTAAGTTTGAATTTTCCAAAAAAAAGCAGTTACTTTGCAGCCGAAATTGAAAAAATTAAAAAAGATCATCATTTAATAAATTAATAATCATGTATTACTTAATAACAATATTGATAATTATCAGCAGTATTATTTTAGTTCTGGTTGTGTTGGTACAGAACTCAAAAGGTGGTGGGCTCGCTTCCAATTTTTCTGCATCCAATCAAATTATGGGTGTCAAAAAAACAAGTGATTTTCTTGAAAAAGCTACTTGGACATTAGCCATAGTAGTACTTGGACTTAGTTTACTTTCCATTTTTGCAATTCAACGAAATGCAACCCAGAAAAAAGAAGATTCATTACTCAGAGAAAAAATGAATGAAGGAGCAAAACCTTCTACAGGTACTTTCCCTGTTGCACCTCAAAAGAAATAATTTCAACATAAGAAAATAAGAGTGTCAGATTGTCACACTTATTTTAATACATTCTTAATGCTTTTTCGGTTTATGATGAATTTTTGTCTGAAAAAATCAGATTATTTCTTTTGGCATAGATTATGTAACTCTTTAAACGTTTTAAAATTTTTTTAATCATATTCAATTTATCTAGTATTAACTTTTAAAATAAACTAAATCATTATGGCAAAAATAAAAGCAAAACCACTAAAAGACAGAGTAATCGTTGAACCATCTCCGGCAGAAGAAAAAACAGCGGGAGGAATTATTATTCCGGATACTGCAAAAGAAAAACCTCAAAAAGGTATTGTTGTTGCTGTTGGTAATGGAAAAAAAGACGAACCAATGACCTTAAAAGTTGGTGATGTTGTGCTCTATGGAAAATATTCCGGTACTGAAGTAACAATTGATGGAAACACATATCTTATTATGAAAGAAGATGACATCTATGCTGTTATCTAATATTAATCATTTAACTAAAACAATTAAATAAAACATTTAACATTATGGCAAAAGAAATTATTTATAATCTTGAAGCAAGAGATGCCCTGAAAAGAGGCGTTGATGCATTAGCGAATGCAGTTAAAGTGACATTAGGTCCAAAAGGACGTAATGTGATTCTGGATAAAAAATTTGGTTCACCCATTGTAACTAAAGACGGTGTTACGGTAGCAAAAGAAATTGAACTTAGTGACGCGAAAGAAAACATGGGCGCACAAATGGTGAAAGAAGTAGCTTCAAAAACCGGTGATGTTGCTGGTGATGGAACAACTACAGCTACTGTTCTTGCTCAATCCATTGTTACTACTGGATTACGCAATGTTGCTGCCGGAGCAAACCCAATGGACTTAAAAAGAGGTATTGACAAAGCAGTTATTGCAGTTATTGAAAGTTTAAAAAAACAAACCAAAAAAATTGGTGACGATCTGAACAAAATTGAACAGGTTGCATCTGTATCAGCCAATAACGACAGCACTATCGGCAAACTGATTGCTGAAGCAATGGGAAAAGTTAAAACGGAAGGTGTTATTACCATTGAAGAAGCAAAAGGAACTGACACTACAGTTAAGGTTGTTGAAGGCATGCAGTTCGACAGAGGTTATATTTCACCATACTTTGTAACTGACACTGAAAAAATGGAAGCAGTTTTTGAAAATCCTTTCATTTTGATTTATGACAAAAAAATTTCAACTATGAAAGATTTCCTTCCAATCCTTGAAAAAGTGGTTGAGAAAGGAAAATCTCTTGTTATTATTGCTGAAGATGTTGAAGGAGAAGCATTGGCAACTTTGGTTGTTAATAAACTAAGAGGTTCATTGAAAATAGTTGCTGTAAAAGCTCCCGGATTTGGTGACAGAAGAAAAGAAATGCTTGAAGATATAGCTATCCTCACAGGTGGTACAGTTATCTCCGAAGAAAGAGGTTTTAAATTAGAAGGTGCTGATATTTCTATGCTCGGACAAGCAGAGAAGGTTTCAATTGACAAAGAAAACACAACCATCGTTAGTGGTAAAGGAACTAAAAAAGATATTATTGGTAGAGTAAATCAGATTAAATCTCAGATTGAAAACACAACATCTGATTATGACAGAGAAAAACTTCAGGAAAGATTAGCAAAACTTTCAGGTGGTGTCGCTGTGATCTATGTTGGTGCTGCCAGTGAAATTGAAATGAAAGAAAAGAAAGACCGTTTTGATGATGCACTCCATGCTACACGCGCAGCAGTTGAAGAAGGTATCGTTCCAGGTGGCGGAGTCGCGTTTATCAGAGCTATTGATTTCATCAAAAATCTCAAAGGAGAAAATACAGATGAAAATACCGGTATCAACATCATCCGCAGAGCACTTGAAGAACCACTCCGACAGATCGTTGAAAATGCAGGTATTGAAGGTTCTGTTGTTGTTCAAAAAGTAAAAGAAGGTAAAGATGATTACGGTTTCAATGCAAGAACCGAAGAATATGAAAATCTTTACAAAGCAGGCGTTATTGACCCTACCAAGGTTACCCGCATAGCTTTAGAAAACGCTGCATCTATTGCAGGTATGTTACTCACTACCGAATGCATTGTTGCTGATATTAAAGAAAAAGAATCATCCATGCCAGCCATGCCAGGCGGAATGCCTCCGGGCGGAATGTATTAATAGATTGTTTCTATTTAAAACCCTCTCAAACCGAGAGGGTTTTTTATTTGGTACAATTTTGGATTCATGTTAAAAAATTTATTTGGGTACAATATTTTATTATCCTATTTTTGTTTAATATACCTTGACATATTTACGTATTACACATGTGTTTTATCCGTAAAATTACATTCTAAAAATTAACATCTATGAAAATTAGTCACTTTATTTTATTCGGTTTTTTTATTTTAAATACGCTGACAAATTTAGCCCAAACTCCTGTGACAGTTCCTCTGCTTCCAATCAATGAAGAAACAAAAAAAATCTGTTATACTCAGGTAGTTGAAGAAAAAGGAACAAAAAATGAATTATATGTGCGGGCAATTGAATGGTTCAATAAATTTTATAAAAATCCGGTTGATGTTACAAAAGTCAGAGATCAGGAAAACGGGAAAATACAAGGTGTTCATCGTATTAAGGTTTATGATTTTGATGTAAATGGCAATAAAACCGGAGGTAAAGAAATAACATATACGTTATATCTGGAATTTAAAGATGGTAAATATCGTTATAAAATCACGGATTTCCGCTTCATTGCAGCATCAACTACTCCCATTGAAAAATGGCTGGATAAAAAATCACCTTCCTATACACCCGCCTATGAATCTTACTTAACACAACTGGATCAATCCATAAAAGAGTTGATTGCCAATTTGAAACAAGGAATGAAACCACCGGTCAAAAAAGATGATAACTGGTAATTAAAATTAATTTGTTTCAATCAAATGGATAAATCATTATCCCGAAGGGATTTTTTAAAAAAAACGACAATTGCTGGTGTAGGATTGTATTTTACTTCAGTAACAGGTAAAGATCTTAATCTTTTGACAAAAAAGGATTCTTTTAATCCTTTACTGGGAGTTTGTACATCTATTTCTAATTATGAAATTATTAAAAAGTGCGGATTTAATTATATCGAAGAAAGTTTAAGCAATTTTTGCATACCTTCTGATCCTGAAAAAACTTTTGATGAAAAATTAGTACTATTAAAAAACTCATCTTTGCCAATATATAGTTGTAATAATTTTATACCGGGACATTTTAAATTTGTTGGCAATGAAACTAAACATGATGAGGTCATCCGTTGGGCTGAAATCGGTTTTTCACGAGCTCGACAGGCAAACATAAAAATTATTTCACTAGGTAGCGGTGGAGCACGGAAGATACCTGATGGTTTTGACAGAGATAAAGCAAGGGTGCAATTTCTGGAGTTACTCGTTAAACTTATTCCTATTGCCGCAAAAAACGATATTACTATATGTATTGAGCAACTGAATCATAACGAAACAAATTTCATCAATTGTCTTGCCGAAGCAAATGAAATTGTGAATACAGTTAATCTTCCGCATTTTAAACTTCTTGTTGATATGTATCACATGATGATTGAGAATGAAAATGCTGATGAAATTTTAAAAGCAGGCAAAAATGTTTATCATTGCCATATTGCAGAAAAACAGGGACGATCAGCTCCAGGCACTTTCTGTGAAAATTTTAAACCGTATTTTTCGTCCTTAAAAAAAATAAATTATCAAGGAAGAATTTCCATAGAATGTTCATGGAAAGATTTTCATGAACAGCTTCCTGTTGCTTATGAATACTTACAAAAACAAATCAATGAGGTAAATAATTAAAATTGATAACTCATTGTAACCATCAAATTATTTTTACTGCATTCCGGTAAAATTAACCACTTTGTCATTTTTCTTTTATTGACTATGTATTTGGCAATACCATATCCCAAAGCTGCTCCCATCAAAACATCAGATGACCAGTGTGCATCTTCGGTGATTCTTGATAATCCGGTTAAAATCGCTGTAGAATAACACAAGACAGGAATTATCCATTGATCTTTATATTGTGAAGCAATCACAGTAGCCAATGACCAAACTGTTATGGTATGTCCTGATGGAAATGAATTACAGGCAGGTCCATTGTATCCGTTATCAAATTGTTTTAAATAGTTCGGGAACCAATACCAATGGTCTTTCCCGTTTTCAGCGCTTGGTCTTTGACGTGAAGTGATCATTTTTAATACCTGCGAAATGATGGCGGCATGAAGCATTGCCTGCATACTAAGCATTCCGGTTTGTTTCAATTTTGTGTCTTTAAATATCATTCCTCCCGCATATAATAAAACAGATGCAGGCACTGCAATTTTTCCGTCTCCACCTAAAGATAAGATAGGACTAACATTTTTTACCCCTTGATGTTGGAGTTTTAATTCTTTTATTCTTTTAGAAATAGATTCATCATACTGGATCAAAAAAAATGTTGAGGAAATTATCGGTGCAGCTATTAACCAATCTTTCTTTTTATACCGAAGAGGCGAAGTCCATAATTTTGCTTCATCCTGAATGATACTTTTAACCAGCCAAATTTTCTCCCCCTGAATGGTTGAATCATCAACTTGTGCATATGAAAAATGAATGAAATAAAATAGTTGAATAAAAAAGAAAAATAAAATCAATCTGAAATTATTCATGAATGAATTAAATTTTTTATTTAAAAATTAATTACGTAATTGTTAAATTACTTTTTTTTGATTGTATGTTTTTTATTTGTTGCCATTTCTACTGCAAATTGCTCATAGCCGATTTCCTTAATCCTGCAGATACATGCAGGGCGATCAGAACGAAAAATCAGACCAAATATTTTTGAAAAGAAATTATTGAATTTTTTACATTCATTCAATTCCATTTTAGAGCAATCCGCACAACTTAAATAATTATTTTCCATACAGCATTGTCTGACTTTGCACCAGGTCGCTTTAACATTTTCTTTGCAACCTTTACATTTATCTGACAAGTAGGAACGACAAGCACCACAATACAAGCCGCAAAAAGCAATTAAATTCTTGTCGGTTGAAATTTCTTTTTGAATTGTTTTGTTCATCTCATTATTTTTTTCAAACCTACATGAAATTAATTAAAGAAGCAAAGAAGTTATTTAATATTTTTTACTGAAGTTTAACATAATAAAATCTATCTTAAAATTATAAAACATTTGATGCAATCATATCAATTCTAATCTTTTTATTTAAATGGACTCTTAACTTATTCATAACTTGACTAAACAATTAAAAAACAGTAAGTTTGTATTACATTAAAATAAACTTGACAGCGTGCACAATTCAAATGGGAAAAATATTGCTTTGGTACTTTCAAGTGGAGGAGCAAGAGGATTTGCACATATTGGTGTTATTGAAGAGCTGATAAATCATGGATATTCAATAACATCAATCTCAGGCACCTCAATGGGAGCTATTGTCGGTGGTATGTATGTTGCTGGACAATTAACTGATTTTAAAAAATGGGTTTGTTCTCTGGATAAGAAAGCGGTGTTTGATCTGCTTGATTTTACATTGAGTACAAGCGGCATGATCAAAGGCGAACGCGTATTTGAAGCTTTAAAAAAAATAATCGTTGACAGAAAAATTGAACAATTACCCATTCCATACTGTGCGGTGGCTACAGATATTATTCATTGCAAAGAAATTGTATTCAGAGAAGGAAGTCTCTTTGATGCTATGAAAGCATCTTCGTCAATACCTACACTTATTATTCCATTTGCATTGAATGACCTTATGTTGGTTGATGGTGGCGTTCTTAATCCGGTCCCAATCAATCATGTTATACGAAATAAGAATGATTTATTGGTTGTTGTGAATGTCAATGCCAATACTTGTAATGATAAATTTAATTTTTCAAATAATTCATCAATTAATAAAAATTTCGAATTTGAAAATAATCATGAATCAAATGGCAAATACCAGAACCATTTCATCAGAATTACTAAAAAAAATGGTTCGTTTTTTTCTAATAATAAGCACGAACATCTTAGCTATATTGAATTATTGAAAAAAAGTATCAGCTTAATGATCAGTCAAATTTCAAAATTAACAATTGACCAATATAAACCTGATATATTAATCAATGTATCTTACAATTCGTTTGGTATTTACGATTTTCACAAATCAGTTGATATTATTGATTTAGGAGCACGTATGGCAAGAGAGGTTCTTGAGAAAAAAATTGTTTAATAAATACCTTTGTTTATATTTAAATAAACTACCTCGAAGCAGAACTTTCGAGGTATTACGTGAAAACTATTTCTCTCGCAGCAAGCTGCGGGGAATTAACCCAAAATATAATATTTAATACAAAACCCACTCTAAATCAGAGCAGGTTTTGTATTAAATAAATTTAGATTTTTTATTTTTGAATCATCAATCGTTTTGTATTTGTTTCTTTTCCTTCAATAATCAACTTACAGAAATAAATTCCGGAATTTAAATTCTCAGAACTGAAATTAAAACGATTC
>CAYVNP010000026.1:0-51778 GCA_964452905.1 uncultured Bacteroidales bacterium | reverse complement strand
AGGTGGCACACTTTCATCCGGAATGGGTGGCACAGTATAGTCCGGAATAGTCACCAAAATATAACTCAAATAATAATCAAAAAAACAGCAACAATAGTGGACAGGGAAATAATAAAAACAAGAGTAATGGAAATGGGAATGGAAAAGGGAAGAAAAAATAATATATAAAATGCAATTCTTTCCTATAAAAATCCCTTTATAATTTAATTGCCCGGTACAGCAAGGATTGTACCTACAAAAAATAATTTCAGTAGCATTTGCTACATTTACATTCGCCCCATATTAAACCAAAATCAAATTATCAGCTAAAGTTGATTGACAAGTGTGATTGGGAGAGTGAGTATGAAAAATAAGAAACGAAGGTAATGCCACACTCCTACTATCTTTCTTTATTTAGCCCTACAAAGGATTCAAGCCATTAAACATCAAATTGCTATTCAAATTAAAAAAGCATGAAGAATCTTTTTCAAAAGGTATAATTTCCTTAAATGAGCTAAAAAAAAGTTCGAGAATCGTCCATTAGGGGCTGCCATTTTAAAAAAAAGTCATGGATAATCAATAATTTATTAATGGCTTTTTTCTTTTACGGACACTATTGCGTACAAAATTAACTGGTTCTATATGATGTTTTGCGGTCTTGCATTTGTCAATTTGATGATCCTTTCCAATTAGAATAATAAAAAATACTTTTTGAGTGTTGGCAAATTAATTTTTCTCAAATCAAATCTTTTCAATAAAAAACATATTCAAAAAACTTAAATATGTTAAAATAAATCGTTCAAAATGGAATACCTTAATTTGGAAAACAAACAAATTTTATCTTCGGATAAGCACTATTTTCCCACTGAGCCACTGTTTGCCTATGGGATACCGGATCAAATATATACCGGTCGCATATTCACTTAAATCAGCAGTAACCGGCTGATTCGGTTTTATCTCTTTTATTATCTGTAAAACTTTACCACTTAAATCGCTGATATATAATTCGTGAATTTCTTTAGTTGAAACAATATTAATTATTCCATCTGAAGGATTCGGATAGAATTTCCATTCCAGTTTATTGGTATCATTTCCATGAATTATTTTTGATGAATCAATTTTTGTCGAATCTGTATTATTGGGAACAATCACCAAAGAATCAGGTAGGTCAATACCCAGATCAGCAACAAATTGCTGGCAGTCGGGCATATATGTAAATGATTTGATGATGCGCACCAGTAAATCATTTAATATTTCCACCTGATAATGATCGGTGCTGGGCTTGATATGAGAACCTCCTATACTGCTATGATCGGTAAGAAAAGTATACGTTCCATTGGTAGCCAAAGCCAGACATCGCATTAAATATTCAGTATTTTTATCTATACCGCTTCCTGTAATGGGTACGATCCGGATTCCTTTCTCGGCTGCCTTATAACATAAGTTTCTCATTTTTTCCTGAATCTCGGGTGTATTGTGAGGGGACGCATCCAATACTAAAAATAAAATTTTTGTTCGGGTATCTTTTCTCCAACTAAATTTGTTGATTGCCGTATCCAAAGCTATTTCAACTGCTTCCTCCCAATCACCACCACCATCGGCATTGTGCCTGTTGGTAAAAGCAACCGATTCAGATAAAACACTTGTGAAATCCTGCGTGTCGGTTAAATATTTATCCCCATGATCCCGATAAAATACATTTGCAAAACGCAAATTCATTGCCGTGCTGAATTCTTTTGATTTAAAAATGACTTCATTCAAATCTGATTTTAAATAATCAATCTCATCCTGCATACTTCCTGTAGCATCAACAACGATTGCGATATCTACATTGGGTGATTGTTCGCATTTGGTATTAAACTCAATTGTATTTATTCCTTTGTCAAATTTCTTTATCTTATTTATTAGTTTAGTTTCTCCATTATAGGTCACACGGATTGAAGAAACTGTCGTTTTATTTTCCTGCTTCAATGAACACCACAACTCTGCTTTACCGGTATTGTCGGATTTACTGGTAAAAATCACTTCGGTCCCATTCAATAATTCCACATCTGCATTTGCAAGAGGCAATCCATGCTGATCTTTTAATTGTACCATATAACGGTTGGTTGGTGCAAAATTCCAGAACTGTTCACTTTTTTTCAATTCATTTTCACTCAGATCGGTCCATAGATTCCATTTACTAAAATCATTGATCTCACCGGCAGTGAGTTTACCAAAACTTGCAGAATCGTTTTTTATAGGCACTCCCCACATATCTTTCATTGAAATTGCCCGATCCATTTTATAGGTATGAACAGAACCTTTGGAATCTCTTACGCTCTCTGATAAAGAAGCACCCCTGATACGAATTGGACTTGATTTGATTATATCATACGTTTCCATTTCATCTGCTGAATATTTACTTTTTTCGTCTGCAGGCATACTGAAATCTTCTTTTTCATCTTTGGTGACGGTGATGTTTTTGGTTATTTTTTTATACCCTGCATAATTGATCTCACATTGATAAACACCGGTATCTAATTTAACCTTAAAATTACCTTTATCGTCGGTAAGTACATTTGCAATAAGTTTTCCTTTTTTATAAATATTTACATTCGCATAACCCAGATTCCTTGCGGAAAAGGCAGAGTTTACATTTCCTGAAATGGATTGACCAATAACTGTTTTAAAATAAAAACAAATAATGACAAACAATATTTGTTTTATAAAATATTTGTTCAACATACATTTAGGTTTTAAGTGAATAAATAAAACTTAGGAATAAATGAAAAGATACAAAGACCTTGCCAATAATATAAGTAGATAATACGAAATCAATTTAGAAATATTTGTTTTAAGTAAAAAATTTAAAACCTTTCGATATAATATTTGACGAATCAAACTAAAATCACTTCTTTGACAACTTAATTTTTCTTGGTAATCTCCATGGATTTAATATAGTTGGATAATCATCTCCTTTAAAATATGCAATTTCTTCTTCCCAAACTATTTCTGTTGTCATGCCAATCATTTTAATTTTGGCTTTATTAATTACTTTTTTACTTACCTCATCATACAAATAAACTCTACCTGATGCATCACCGGATTGACCTATAAAATGGGGAATTAAATATTCATAAAAATATTTTGAGGCAAAAACACTGTATTGTTTATCAGGGCTATAAGTTCTATAGAATTCTTCCCATGTAGAAAATAATAATATATGTGCCATTTTTAAAAAAATTAATAGCATCAATAATATTAATATTTTCTTTTTCATGATTTTTTATGAATGAAAACTATTAAAAAATAAAAAGAATTAATTGTATATAAACTCTATATTCATTGTTTTAGTATGTATGTATTCGATTTATTATTTAAAATAAATTTCAACATATGTATATGGATTCTCATTGTAAATTTATTATATATTCTTCTTTTCTTTCGGATACAGAAAAAATAATAATTAGATTTGCAACTTAACTTCAATACAAAAATGAAAGTTTAAACCATGTCAAATGAAATAATATTGCTTTGTTTTACTGCTGCCACCATTGGCTTTTTCCATACGCTGATTGGCCCTGATCATTATCTTCCTTTTGTTGTTATTTCCAAAGCAAGGAACTGGTCAACATTCAGGGTGGCATGGATCACATTTGTTTGCGGGTTAGGACATGTATTGAGTTCAGTTGTCATAGGCATTATTGGTATTGCAACCGGACTGGCTGTTACCAGAATCACTATCATTGAAGGATACAGAGGGAATGTTGCCGCCTGGCTTTTTATATTATTTGGTTTGGGATATTTTCTTTATGGCGTCTGGAAAGCGATGAAAAATAAGCCGCACAAACATTTTCATGTTCACGAAGATGGGAGTCTTCATAAACACGTGCATTCACATGAAGGTGATCACGAACACACACCAAAAAAAATAAATATTACACCTTGGATATTATTCACCATTTTTGTGTTTGGTCCGTGCGAACCGCTGATCCCTTTATTAATGTATCCTGCAGCACAAAAGAGCATTCAAGGAATGGTCATGGTAACATCTATCTTTTCAATCGCAACCATTGGCACCATGATGGTTCTTGTCCTTAGCTTTCATTATGGATTGAAACAAATTCATTTGGGCAAACTTGAAAAATACAATCATGCTCTTGCCGGGATGGTCATCCTTTTAAGCGGAATTGCTATTGAGTTTCTGGGATTATAGCTTGAAACTTATTACGACATTAGTAATTCGTAATTTGCAATTACATCAAGTCATTCGCCAGATTAGCCAGTTCCGAACGTTCACCTTTTTCCAATTGAATATGGGCATAAATAGGATGTTTCTTGATCCTGTCAATCAGGTATGACAAGCCATTGCTTTGAGCATCCAGGTAGGGTGTATCAATCTGACGGATATCTCCGGTGAAAATAATTTTTGTATTCTCCCCGGCTCGGGTGATGATGGTCTTCACTTCATGCGGAGTCAGGTTCTGTGCTTCATCCACAATAAAACAAATATCTGACAAACTTCTACCTCTGATATAAGCCAATGGAGAGATGACCAGTTTTTCACTTTCAACTGCCTGACTGATATTCTGAAATTCTTTATCCGTTTCGCTGAACTGGTGCTGGATGTATTTAAGGTTATCCCACAATGGTTCCATGTATGGATTTAATTTAGATTTAATATCTCCGGGCAAATAACCAATATCTTTGTTGCTCAGAGGAACAATAGGGCGTGCAAGATAAATCTGTTTGAATTGCCGTTTCTGATCCAATGCTCCGGCAAGAGCCAATAATGTTTTACCTGTACCGGCCACACCCTGCAACGTAACTAATTTAATATTAAAATTCGTGATAGCATGAAAAGCAAACACCTGTTCAGCACTACGAGGAGTGATTTTTAGGTATGAACGTTTTTCAATTTTTTCAATATGTTTGGTGACAGCATTATAAAATGCCAAAACGGAATTACGTGCAGAACGGATGATGAAATAATGATTTGGAATTGGGTCTTCCAATTGTAATTCTTCGGGCGTACAAAAACCTTCCTGATAAATTTTATCTACCAGAGATGCATCCACACTTTCAAGTAAACTCTTGCCTGTATATAATTGTTCCAGGTCCTTGATCTTACCTGTTTCAAAATCTTCGGCCTGTATATTCAGTGATTTTGCTTTCAGCCGGAAATTAATATCCTTTGTAACAAGGATCACTTGTCTACCGGGATTTTCTTTAACAACACACATGGCTGCATTTAATATGCGATGATCTTTCTTGGATGATTCAAATACTTTTCGTGCATCGAGATCGCTTTGTTCATCAAGGATTACCTTGAACATACCGCCATTCTTATGATCGAGAGGGATCCAATCCGTCAGTGAATGTGTTTGGGATAATTTATCAATGATGCGAATAAATTCTCTCGCTTCAAAATTCTTAATATCATGTCCTTTTTTAAAATTATCCAGTTCTTCAAGAACCGTGATGGGAATGGCAATATCATTATCCTGAAAACTGCGAATAGCATTATGATTATGTAAAATTACGGATGTATCAAGAACAAAAATCTTTTTTTCACTCGCTGACTTAACTGTTTTCTTTACCATATTGTATTTATTCGTTTTTTAATAATTAGTTTAATGTTTTAATTCTACTCATCAACAAATAATTGCGAAGAATGATTCAATTTAAACATTCGTAATTTGTCATTAAATCAAAGCATATCCAATTCCAGTTTAGCTGCATCGCTCATCATATCAGGGTTCCACGGGGGTTCAAACACAAGATTCACATGCATATCGCTGACTCCTTCAACATCTTTTACTCTCTCTTGAACCTCATTCAGCATTGAGTCAATCACAGGACAGCCGGGATTGGTAAGCGTCATGGTGATGGTTACCTTATTCTCCGCATCTATATCTATTTTATAGATCAACCCCAGATCATAAATATCGACAGGTATTTCAGGATCATAGATGGTATGAAGCATAGTGATGATCTTACTTTCAAGTTCCAGATTGAATAAACTCATATTAAATTATTTTATATATGAACAACAGTAATCGGAAACGGTTTTCACTTTCAATTTAAACTTTGAATTTGCAGGCACTTCAAACTGACTGCCTTCTTTAAATGTAATCCATTGATTGGAACCGGGCAATTGAACATCCATATCTCCAACCAGTATTTCCATGATTTCTTTATCTGCAGTACCAAATTCATAATCACCCGGAAGCATGATGCCCAGTGTTTTTTTTGTGCCATCGGCAAATACAACCGTGCGACTGGTCACTTTACCATCGAAATAAATATTTGCTTTTTTTACAACTGTTACGTGGTTAAATTCACTCATATAAAAAAAATTAATTTGTTTGTTTTGCTTTAAATGCGAGAGCATACAGTTTCATTTGCTTGATCATGGATAACAACCCGTTAGAACGCGTGGGAGATAAATGCTCTTTCAACCCAATTTTATTTATAAATTCCATTTGCGAATTGATAATATCATCCGGTGTCTGATGGGACAAAACTCTGATAAGCAATGCAACAATCCCTTTGGTAATGATCGCATCGCTGTCGGCAGTATAAATAATTTTCCCATCCAGATAGGCTGCATGAAGCCAAACAAGCGACTGGCAGCCGGTGATAAGATATTGATTTGTTTTATATTGTTCATCAATCTTTGGTAAACATTTACCAAGATCAATCAGGTATTCATATTTATCCATCCACTCCGAAAAATTACTGAACTCCTCTATGATTTGATTTTCTAATTCTTGTATGGTCATTTAATTTTCTTTCCTCTTATTTAATTATAATCAAATTCAATCCCAATCATTATAAAAACGACCAAAGATAAAAATATTTTATTTTCATTAAATTTATTTATTGTAACATTTTCTTTGCTTTATTCACAGCATCCAACAGAATATCAATTTCCTCTTTGGTATTGTAAAAAGCAAATGAAGCACGGATAGTTCCGGTAATACCGAATCGTTGCATCAACGGTTGTGTGCAATGATGACCGGTACGAACGGCAATTCCAAATTTATCAATGATAGTGCCTGCATCAAAGGGATGTATCTTACCGATTAGGAATGAAATAACTGATGTCTTTTCTTTGGCAGTTCCGTAAATTTTCAAACCATCCACAGACACTAATTTTTCGGTCGCATAATCCAATAGTCCATTTTCATATTCACCAATTTTATCTATTCCAACTTTCTCAATATATTGGATTGCGGCTTCCAATCCCAAAACGCCTGAAATATGAGGTGTGCCCGCTTCAAATTTAAAAGGCAGTTCATTAAACGTTGTCTTTTCAAATGTAACCAACTTGATCATCTCTCCCCCACCCTGATAAGGAGGCATTTCATTCAGCCATTTTTCCTTCCCGTACAAAACACCGATGCCTGTTGGTCCGTAGAGTTTATGACCCGAGAAACAATAAAAATCACAATCCAGTTCCTGTACATCAATCTTCATGTGAGATGTTGACTGAGCACCATCGAGCAGAACAGGGATATTTCGTAGATGAGCCAGTTCAATGATCTTTTTAACAGGATTAATTGTTCCCAGAGCATTGGAAACATAAGTCACTGCAATTATTTTGGTTTTATCTGAAATCAATTTTTCAAATTCTTCAAAAATAATTTCTCCGTTGTCATTGATCGGAATCACCTTTAAAATTGCTTTCTTTTCTTCGCAGATCATCTGCCAGGGAACAATGTTGGAATGATGTTCCAATGTGGAAATAATAACCTCATCCCCTTCACCAATGAATTTTTTCCCATAACAGGATGCGACCAGATTGACTGATTCCGTAGTGCCCCGCGTAAAAATAATTTCATATTCATTCTTTGCATGAATAAACCGCTGAACCGTTTTACGAGCATTTTCAATGGCAATTGTGGCTTTCTGGCTTAAGTAATGAACTCCGCGATGAACATTGCTGTTGAATTCCTTGTAATATGTATTCAATGTATCAATGACTGATTGCGGCTTTTGTGTGGTTGCAGCATTATCCAGATAAATCAATTGTTTGCCGTAGACCTGCTGTGTCAGAATCGGGAAATCGTTGCGAATGGTATTTACATCGAATCTCATACTAAAAAATTACTAATTACTAATGATGTTTACAATTTTCAGTTTCTTGTTGTCAGTTAAATTTATAATTTATATTAGAGTTTATATCGAATAAAATATTTTTAATATTTTGAAAATTGTCACTATTCACTTGCCAAAATATTGAACACGGATGACGCTGATTATTATTATTCAATATGATTTATTTAGTTTAAAAATGTTGCATTTAAATTTTGTTTTCTTTCAAAAATATTAAAACAAATGAACTTCTTTATCTCTGTAATAAAACTTTTCAGCAATATTTGAATGTTTGTTATAATCAGTGTTTATCATATTTATCTGTGTCATCAGCGTTCTATTATATTTTAAAATTACAAAAACCTTATTCGGTATTTTGTCTATCAAACTGCATTTTAAGTTCTTCTGTATCCTGTATTCTAATCTAATAACATTTCACCATACAGTTGTTACATCTCGACAACTCACCTCTCAATCGCTTTGATACCAAATCATCTATCCTGTCGCGCAGCCGATCAATCTTAATGGTTTTAATTATCTCAGAGGTAAATGAATACATCAGCATCATGCGTGCTTCTTTTTCATCTATCCCCCGTGAACGCAGATAAAACAGAGCTTCTTTATCTAGTTGTCCGGTAGTAGCGCCATGGCTGCATTTCACGTCGTCTGCATAAATTTCAAGTTGGGGATTGGAATTAATTTTTGCTTCATCGCTCAGCAAAATATTATTGTTTGCCTGGTATGCATTGGTTTTCTGTGCATCTTTATAAACCAGAACTTTCCCGTTAAACACCGCTTTGGACTTATCATCCAGTATCCCTTTGTATTTTTCATTGCTGGTGCAGTTCGGTTTCAGGTGCTCAATCACCGTGTGATTATCCACATGCTGATCGCGGTCAGTCAGGTATAACCCGAAAAGATTTACTTCACAATGTTCATCTTCCATCTGCACATTAATATTGTTCCTGATTAGTCCTCCGTGAAGTGTGATGGTATTTGCAAGAACTGAACTGTATTTTTTCTGAATAATATTTGCACATGAAAACATGGATGTATTATTGCTTGAATTCTGAATATTATACAGATTCACTTTTGCATTTTCATCTGCAAAAATTTCAGTTACAGAATTGACAAAACTCTTATTGAAAAACAATGAATGATCGCAAACAACAATCGTTGCCTGAGTGTTCTTTCCGGCAACCACCAAGTTTCGCTGGTGAATGATCAGATCTTCGGTAGAATGCACCACGTTGATCAGCTGGATCGGATTTTCAAACTGAACATTATCGGGTATATAAATAAAAATTCCGTCCTGCGCAAAAGCCGTATTCAAGGCTATTAAACTATTGGTATCATTGGTTTGATGAACAGCAAAATGTTTGTCAACGATTTCTGGATATTTCCGGATTGCCTCCACCATGCTGCAAATGATTATTCCTTTTGGTAAATTATCAGGTAAATCAATGTTGAGTGGGAACCATCCGTTAAGTAAAGTAATTACAATCGTATTTAGGTCTGGGACATCACAGCGGAAAATATCTTTCAGTTCAATTTCATTTTTAGAATGTTCAAATTGATAAACGTATTCAGGACGAATATGATTCTCAATATCGGTAAAACGAAAATCCTCCTGATGTATAGTTGGAATGCCCTGTTTACGAAAAGTTTCAAATGCATTCAAACGTATTTGTCTGATATGATCGCTGGTACCGGAAAGGATCAATTCTTTGTTCGCTTCAAAATCAGCGATTAGTTTTACATTGATATGTATGGTTTTTTTCGCCATGCCATTATTCTCCCAGTTCTTTTTTAATCCAGTCGTACCCTTTAATCTCCAGTTCAAATGCGAGCTCTTTACCACCTGATTTCACAATCTTCCCATTGTACAACACATGAACGAAATCAGGAACAATATAATCCAGAAGACGCTGATAGTGCGTAATGACAATGGTTGCATTGTTTTTTGTTTTCAGTTTGGTAACACCATTGGCAACCACACGCAAAGCGTCAATGTCAAGCCCGGAGTCAGTTTCATCGAGCACAGCCAGTTCAGGTTCAAGCAAAGCCATCTGAAAAATTTCGTTTCGTTTTTTTTCACCACCTGAAAACCCTTCGTTGACCGAGCGATTCGTCAGCTTGCTGTCAATTTCCACCAATGCTTTTTTCTCTTCTATCAAAGCCAGAAAGCTTTTAGCACTAAGCGGTTCAAGTTCATGAAATTTTCTTTTTTCATTGACGGCAGTACGTAAAAATGTCATCATGTTCACACCGGGTATTTCAACCGGATACTGAAAGCCGAGAAAAATTCCTTCTTTGGCACGTTGTTCGGGAGATTTGGTCAACAGATTTTCTCCTTTATAAATTACTTTCCCTGAAGTCACCTCGAATATATCCCGTCCGGCAAGCACAGATGCAAGCGTACTTTTGCCGGAACCATTTGGTCCCATGATCGCATGCACCTCTCCTGGTTTTACTTCCAGGTTAATCCCTTTCAATATTTCTTTAGTATTGATTGATACGCGGAGATCTTTAATTTTAAGCATGTTTTTTTAATTACTAATTACAAATGACTAATTACGAATGTTGTTTAATTTACTTTTATACATTATTTGTGCTGTTTTGTTTTGATGTAATCTGAATTTTCGAAATTATTTTCATTAATTCTTCACAATCATCATGTAAGGATTGCGCCATTTTTACATCAATAAAATCAGAATCTTTTAGAAGTCTTATCCAGTAATGCGTTTCACGTGCTTCTTTGTAAGCAATTGTAAATTTATTAATGAAATCTTTTTTTGTTAAAGCTCCAATTCCTTCTTCAATATTGGCACCGATTGATGTTCCGCTTTTTAAAACTTGCTTTGATAGTACAAATTCATTTTTTTGATCTTTTAAATATAGAAACAACTTAATTATGCGTAATGCAAATTTATATGACTTCTCTTGAATAATATTTTCCTTCATTCGAAATTTGTAATTCGTCATTTGCAATTATTATCCTACGCTTCCTTCCAAACTAACGGACAACAGTTTTTGCGCTTCAACGGCAAATTCCATAGGTAATTTGTTCAATACTTCTTTGGCGTATCCGTTTACAATCAAGTTTATTGCAGTCTCAGTGCTGATGCCTCTTTGGTTGCAGTAGAATAACTGATCTTCAGCAATCTTTGAAGTGGTTGCTTCATGTTCCACAATAGACGATGTGTTTTGCACTTCAACATAGGGGAATGTATGTGCACCGCATTTATCGCCCATCAGCAGGGAATCACACTGGGTATAGTTACGTGCATTTTTTGCTTTATGCGTTATTTTAACAAGACCGCGATAACTGTTCTGCCCAAAACCGGCTGAGATTCCTTTCGATATAATTGTGCTTTTAGTATTCTTTCCAAGATGAATCATTTTAGAACCTGTATCAGCTTGCTGATAATTATTTGTAACAGCAACAGAATAAAACTCCCCGATGGAATGATCCCCTTTTAAAATACATCCCGGATATTTCCATGTAATGGCTGAGCCAGTTTCAACTTGTGTCCATGATATTTTCGAATGATCGCCTTCACACATCCCACGTTTGGTAACGAAATTGTAAATTCCTCCTCTGCCTTCCTTATCACCCGGGTACCAGTTCTGAACTGTAGAATATTTCACTTCAGCATTTTTATGTGCAATGATCTCGACGACTGCCGCATGCAACTGATTGGTATCTCTTCGCGGAGCAGTGCATCCTTCGAGATAACTCACGTAACTGCCTTCATCCGCAATAAGCAAGGTGCGTTCAAACTGACCTGTGTTCTCGGCATTGATCCTAAAATACGTTGACAACTCCATCGGACAACGCACACCTTTGGGTATGTAACAGAATGAACCATCGCTGAATACTGCTGAATTAAGGCAGGCAAAATAATTATCACGCGGAGGAACTACTTTCCCTAAATATTTTTTTATCAGGTCAGGATGTTCACGTATAGCTTCACTTATTGAACAAAAAATAATTCCGAGTTTGGATAATGTTTCTTTATATGTTGTCTTCACCGAAACACTGTCAATTACGGCATCCACAGCCACTCCAGAAATTCGCATTTGTTCTTCAAGAGAGATCCCAAGTTTATTAAATGTTTTAATTAATTCAGGATCAACTTCATCCAGACTGTTTAATTTTTTACTCTGTTTAGGTTCAGCATAAAAACAAATGGATTGATAATCTATTTCCGGATATTTTAGATGCGCCCATTTAGGTTCCTTCAGTGTAAGCCAGTGACGATAAGCTTTCAAACGGAACTCAAGCATAAATTCAGGTTCATTTTTCTTCATTGAAATATATCGAACCGTATCCTCATTCAAACCAATTGGAGCAAATTCAGTTTCAATATCAGTTACAAAACCGTATTTATAATCATTTGTGGTAATATCATTCAGTAAATCATTCTGATTTTCAGTCATAATCAAATTATAAAATCAATTCCTAAAGAGGATTGCAAAGATAAAAAGAAATATATTCCGTTTTTCTTTAATAACAAAAACCTTGATTTATATCATATCAATTAATCAACTAAAAAAGTTATGTTAATAACTAAAATAAATTGGTAGGGTTTTATCGTAGTTTTACTATTTACATTTAGCTAAAAAAAGAATTATCTTCGTTCAACATATTATTTTTTAAGATGAATATGGAAATGGATGAAGACAAATTATATATTCCTAACTTTTTAGATTCGTCTTTATTAGCAGGTGCTGATTTCAAAAAAGTAAACGGTGAACAATTGATCTATTTTTACATTTTTGATCTCAACCAAAAACAAATAATCTATATTCTACAACAATTCTCCCATTTGAATTAAATACTATTTACTTCCATCCTAATATCTACTTTATTTTAATTCAGCCAGATTGTGTTTGATTGCATATAAAACAAGGGATATTGTATTTTTCGAATTTGTTTTTTGAAGTAAGTTCGTTCTATACGTTTCAATTGTTCTCGGACTTAAATGTAGTTTTTCAACGATTTCAAGAGTGGATAACCCTTGACTAAGAAAATGAATAATTTCCTTTTCCCGTTTATTCAATTTAACTGTTTCTTTTTCATGAGCAGGTGTTATTTTCTTTGAAAGTACTTTCATAATATCAGGAGAAAAATAACTTCCCCCAGCGTAAACAATATCTATTGCTTTAAATAATTCATTTGTACTGGACTCTTTCAGTAAAAACCCTTTCACACCTGATTTCAACATTTTTTCAAGATGTTCTTCTTCATTCAACATACTAAGTGCAATAACTTTCAGGTCTGGTCTTTTTTTTAAAGCTAATTGGGTAGCGTCATATCCATTCATATTAGGCATGCGAATATCCATAAACACTATATCAGGGTGATGATTATTTAATAATTTTATAAAATCAGTTCCGTCAGATGCTTCGGCAATAACTTTAAATTTATTATTCTGATTCAGAATAAGAGTTAACCCTTTACGAAATAAAGTGTGATCATCAACAATAATAATTTTTATACTCATCATGAATAAATAAATATTCTGTAAAAATAATTATTTCAAGAATATAATAATTTTTAAAAAGTTTATTATTTCACATAATCTAAAAAACATGGTTTAATTCTACATTTTTTATTAATTAAAAAATCAGAAAGATGTTATAAACATTGACCTGTTAATTATAAACGATAGTATCAAGTTTCAATTAGATTTTTAATTTCATATTTTTGTTTTATATTAAATTAATCTTATTTCAAATGAAAAATAAAAAATTACTACTCATTCCAATCTTTTTAATGATACTGCCATTTGTGACATTCGCACAGAAAAAAAACAATTCAAAAAAAGAAGCAAAGATTCACACATTCATTTCTTTGGATGGAAGAAAATCATTTTTATCAAGTGTGCCAAAAATGTTTGGATTTAAGGTAGGCGCAAAGATTGGATGCAAATTTATTTTCGGGTTTGGTTTTCACAAATTGACCAATAGTTATGAAACTACAATTAACCTTGAAAATAATACCAACCTAAACCCGAAACCTACAAATAATCCGGCAGACATAAAACTGCAGATGAAAAATTACACCATGTTTATTGCTCCTATTATCTTAAAACATAAAAAACTGGACTTTATTGTTCCAATTCATTTAGGCATATCTGACATTCATGCACAATATTACGGTAAAGGAGATTATCATGATTACTTTCATAAAACACCCTGGCTGGTTGATGCATCGGGTTTATTTGGTTTTAGAATTTTTTCCTTTTTAGGTGTGAATGTTGGAGCAGGATATATTTATCACATGTCGAGTGATAAAGAAGTAAAAAAACTAAATACTGCTACACTTGTCTTCTCACTTAAATTTGGCGGTGGATGTAAAGAATAGAAAGATCCACATTAATTTTTCATTTCTTCTAACTTGGCTTTCATCTTTTTTTGAAACTCGGGCAAATATTTTGTCATCATGATGTTCATCATTTCTTTTTGTAAATCAGGCATAATTGAAATCATTTTTTGCCCGGATGTCGTTTTATAAAATTTAATATAATCTTTAATTTCATCCTGTGTGAAAAATTTATCATACATAATCACCATATCTTCATTGATCAATTTTTTAGTTAAGTTTTTTGTCTCCTTCATTAAAAAAGTGATATAGGAATTAAATTTAACTGTATCTGAAATCTCCATACCTGCCTGTTGTTTCATCATCGGCACCATATTGTCAAACATCTGGTCTAACATTTTTTCTGACTGCATAAAACTGAATAATGTTTTAATATCATCGGTTTTGGTTTGACCAAACGTAATTAAATTCAGGATAAAACATACTGCTAAAATTAAAATTGCTCTTTTCATATTTAAAGATTTTACATTTCATAATTTAGAGATATTCAAATATACAAAATTAATTCCCTTTACCCTTATACATTAAGATAAAATAATAACTTTACAGTAGTTTTTATGTTCACCATGAAAAGCAATTTAACTTCAATATTAAAATTAATTTTTATCCTTTTATTCTTCTCTCAAGTCTATCATTCAAAAGCCCAACAACAGAAACGGTTGATAGAGTATGCAATTGGTTCATCTTATAATTTTCAGACAAAAGGAATTGCATTTGAGGCACGGGGTAAGATCAATATTTACAAGTCATTTTATATTACTCCCCGCATATCCTATTTTCCTTCCTTCAATAAAATCCATGAATTTTATGCAGGTGCCGACCTTAACTATTTTTTCTTTGACTATAAGAGTATTAGTCCTTATTTGATTCTTGGAGGGTATTATAATAACTGGATCAATAATAAATCATTTCATAGTCCGTTAGCTACCAAAAATAATTTTGCCCCGGAGGGAGGTGCCGGATTACTTTTCAATATCGGCTGTTTTAATCCATACATTGAATACAGATACGACAGGCGATGGAAAGAAGGAATCATTGGTATTGGCATTCTCATTGGATTTGATGATTGTTTCAGCAACAAGAATAACAGTGAAATCAGATGTCCCAGATTTTAAATAAAAAAAGTCCTAATTTTACCATAAAATAATTTTTCAAACCAACTTAAATAAACTACCATGAAAACCATCATCAAAATTTTAACAATTATTCCATTCGTGATGAGTATACTATTATTTTCATCCTGTTCAAAAGACCGAACAGATGCTAATTACACATCGTTAGATGATTTTTACAATCGAAATCAACCTGAAGAACAAACTTTTGTTATTGATTCATTAGGACATGATTCTATCAGAGGTAAAGACGGAACAAAAATTTGGAATCTGCCTAAAACAATATTCATGTATAAAAGTACACAAAAAGATATTTATTATCCTTTTATCCTGAAACTGATTGAAGCGTATTCATTGAAAAATATGATTCTCTGCCGCTTACCGAATGTAGCTCAAGGACGAATACTTAAGTCAGGAGGTGAACTTAAAATTACTGCTTTTAAAGATAATCAGGAACTGGCTTTGAAGCATTATTGCGGTTATAAAATGCTTTGCCCTTCAACAAATCCTGATAACTTAATGGATGTTTTTTATGGTTTTACCAAAGGTACTGAAAGAGACTGGAATAATGTTTTGACCCAAACAGACTATATTTTTCAAAGCGACAGCATCAATCCATCATCTATCTCAGTATATCTGCAAAATTATTTAGTAACGGTCGCTAAACTCGGATGGGTTAATATAGACAGATTCTATTCATATTCAAACAAAACAAATATATTATTTACAGCTGAAGGGAACCATACTGAATACATTGACATTTATCTTATTTTCAACAATCTTCATTCATTTATTAAAATAAATTCATTTGTTTCTAACAATACTCCGATAGGAGAAGCTGTTACCGTTTTTGCTTTAGCAAAAGATAATAAAGATAATATGTATTATTTTAAGCAGGAGTATATTACAAGCCCGGAACAAGTGATTGAATTGAAAATGCAATCAGCTACCGAAAAAGAAATTCTTGCTTTAATGGAAGGGCTGTAAACAAATTGTATAACTTATTTACAACCCTTCTTTTTATAGTTTATAGATTAATAAAACCTTTGGTTTTATACTACTTCTCAATCATTATCTTTCTCATTATTATATTGTCAGATGATTGCATCCTGATAAAATAAATACCAGAAGGTTGTTTATTTAAATCAACTCTTAAAATAGCATTATCAATTGATTTAACCAAATGACGGTAGATTTCTTGTCCAACAGCGTTAAAAATTTCAACATTATAATCTTTTGTTTTATTTTCAAATTCAATATTCACCATATTTGAAACTGGATTAGGATAGATTAAAATATTTTCAATTTTATTATAGTTTACAATATCTGTTACCAAAACATGAATAGTATTTGATTTTATGGAACTGCATCCATCATTGGAAACAATAACATAATAATCATTTGTAATCGATGGCACATAGAATGGATTCAATGCATTCAGTATTACGCCTGTTGCATTATACCATTGATTATTTATAGTTGAATTTGAAAACAATGTATCACTCTTTAATGTAATAATAGGTGTTGAAGGTATTGCATTTACAATTATTTCAATCGCAGCTCTGACACTTTCACAATTGTTTATAGTTTGACTTACATAATAACTTTTTGTTCCTGCAGTAGTTGTTATTGGTGTTGGAGCAATTGAACCGCCTGTACCGCCTGTAGGTACACTATACCATTTCAGATTGGTACCTGTTGCAGTTAACTGAGCAGCTTTTACATTCTGGCATAAGGTTACAGGAGAGGTTACTGTAGGAGCTGAAGGTATTTCGTTGACAACAACATCAATTTTAGCCCGTGATCCTTCACAATTGTTGGTGGTCATACTCACATAATAACTGATGGTGCCCGTATTTGTTGTGACAGGTGTTGGTGCTATCAAGTTGCCTGAACCTCCTGTGGCAACCGAATACCATTGCAAATTGCTTCCTGTTGCTGTTAATTGTGTTGCTGTTGCATTCTGGCAATACGTTACAGGTGAGGTAACTGTCGGTGCGGATGGGATTGCATTGACTGTTACATCCAGTTTTGCACGCGGACTTTCACAATTGTTCGTGGTTTGACTCACATAATAACTTATAGTGCCTGCATTTGTTGTGATAGGTGTCGGTGCTGTCGAGTTGCCTGAACCTCCTGTGGCAACGGTGTACCATTTCAGATTTGTTCCGGTTGCTGTAAGTTGCGTTGCAGTTGCATTCTGACAGTATGTTACAGGTGTTGTTACTGAAGGAGCTGAGGGAATTGAATTAATCACAACTTCAATACTTGATCTCGGACTTTCGCAGCCACTCACTGTTTGACTAACATAACTTGTTGTTGAACCTACATTTGTAGTAGATGGTGTTGGAGCCGTCGTACTGCCTATACCGCCGGTGGCTACAGTATACCATTTCAAATTACTTCCAGTTGCTGTAAGTTGAGTTGCTGTTGCATTCTGACAATATGTAACAGGAGTTGTTACTGTTGGTGCCGATGGAATGGCATTGACTGTTACGTCCAGTTTTGCACGCGGACTTTCACAATTGCTCGTGGTTTGACTTACATAATAACTTATAGTGCCTGCATTTGTTGTGACAGGTGTTGGTGCTATCAAGTTGCCTGAACCTCCTGTGGCAACCGAATACCATTGCAAATTGCTTCCTGTTGCTGTTAATTGTGTTGCTGTTGCATTCTGGCAATACGTTACTGGTGTTGTTACTGTTGGTGCTGATGGAATGGCATTGACTGTTACGTCCAGTTTTGCACGCGGACTTTCACAATTGCTCGTGGTCTGACTCACATAATAACTTATGGTGCCCGTATTTGTTGTGACAGGTGTTGGCGTTGTCGAGTTGCCTGAACCTCCTGAGACAACCGTATACCATTGCAGATTACTTCCGGTGGCTGTCAATTGTATTGCTGTTGCATTCTGACAGTAGGTTACAGGTGAGGTAACTGTCGGTGCAGATGGGATTGTATTGACTATTACATCCAGTTTTGCACGCGGACTTTCACAATTATTCGTGGTTTGACTTACATAATAACTTATTGTGCCAACATTGACTGTACTTGGTGTCGGGGTTGTGAGTGTACCTATTCCTCCCGTTGCAACTGAATACCATTTTAAATTGGTACCTGTTGCTGTAAGTTGTGATGCAGTAGCATTCTGGCAATACGTTACTGGTGTTGTTACTGTTGGTGCTGATGGAATTGCATTGACTGTTACATCCAGTTTTGCACGCGGACTTTCACAATTGTTCGTGGTTTGACTCACATAATAACTTATAGTGCCTGCATTTGTTGTGACAGGTGTTGGTGCTATCAAGTTGCCTGAACCTCCTGTGGCAACCGAATACCATTGCAAATTGCTTCCTGTTGCTGTTAATTGTGTTGCTGTTGCATTCTGGCAATACGTTACAGGTGAGGTAACTGTCGGTGCGGATGGGATTGCATTGACTGTTACATCCAGTTTTGCACGCGGACTTTCACAATTGTTCGTGGTTTGACTCACATAATAACTTATAGTGCCTGCATTTGTTGTGATAGGTGTCGGTGCTGTCGAGTTGCCTGAACCTCCTGTGGCAACTGTGTACCATTTCAGATTTGTCCCTGTTGCTGTAAGTTGCGTTGCAGTTGCATTCTGACAATAGGTGACCGGTGTTGTGACTGAAGGCGCTGAGGGTATAGAATTTAATGTAAGGGTTAGTGATGAAGAAACACCATCACCGCAATTATTATGACCTACAACTTTTATATCTCCTGATAATGCAATATTATCAAAGCTAACGGTAATACTATTTGAAGTACTTATCCCTGTTGCTCCTGATGGCAATGACCAATTATAACTTGAAGCATTCGTAATTGGTAAAACAGAATATACAACACCTGTTTCGCCTTGACATATAGATGTTCTCCCTGAAATAATTCCGGCAGCAACAGGATAGGGATTAACTGTAACAACTGTAGGTGCAGAAGATGCAGAACAATTATTAGCATCGGTAACTGTTACAATAAAAGATCCGGTTGTTTTAACTGTAATTGCTTGAACGATCTGATTTCCGGGTGACCAAGAATATTTAAGTGAAGCAGAAGAAGTTAATTTTACACTATCCCCTTCACAGAATGTAGTAGATTTATCGGGTGTAATAGTGGGTGTTGCCGGTAGATTATAAACAGTAACTGCTGCTGTTGCTGTGTTTGAGCAGTTATAAATATCTGTACCGGTGACAGTATAAGTGATGGAAGATGTTGGGGATACTGTTTTAGACGCTCCTAAACCTATACCATTACTCCATGAATAAGTGCTGGCGCCTCCAGCAGTTATAACCACTGAAGCACCGTTACAAATGGTACCGCCTCCTCCGGCAGTAACAACTGGTAATGAGTTGGCAGTAACTACTACATTTGCCGAATTTGAACAATTATTTCCATTGGATACAGTTACAGAATAAGTTCCGGGTGAAGTAACAGTAAGTGTTTGAGTTGTTGCACCGGTATTCCATGAATAATTAGTTGCAGCTGATGATGTAAGTGTGACACTATTTCCACAAACCAAAACCGGATTAGATGGAGTGATAACTGCAGAGGGAACAGAATTGATCGTAACATCAGATGGAGAAGAAGACAAAGAACAGCCACCACTTGTTATATATACAGTATATGATCCTGTTGATTTTGCTGTATACACATTTGAAGTTGCACCACTTAAAATAGCGCTGTTGCGTCTCCACTGGTAAGTAAATAAAGGATTGAATGTTGTACTTAATACAATGCTGTCATAACAGGTAATGCTGTTATCTTTTGTAATTACGGGTGTAGGTGCTGCATTTAAAACAAAAAGACTGTCACTGTTATCAAAAACAGCAGTATTCGATGCATCCTGAATACGAATAAGTCCTTTTGTAAATGATGCAGTACCTGTATTCCATGTATATGATGGTGTCAAAGTTGCAAGGTTACTCACCAGAGTAGTCCAGGTAGATCCGCCATTACCGGAATACTGAATATTATACATGTTACTGACACCTGAAGCTGTCCAGGTAATGGTGCGCTGAGTACAACCTGTCCAGTTCTCCCCCCTATTGGGTGAGGTGACCACTATTGTACCTGTTGAGTTTGTAATAGTGAATGGAACATTTGAAGTATCTTCTTTACAATTATTCAGATTATCACGTACACGAATATAACCTGTTGTTGTTGATGTGGAAGGGACTGTCCACGCGTATGAATTTTTTCCTGAAGCATTGTAGTTGGTTACGATTGTATTCCATGAGCTTCCTCCATTTAAAGAATAGAACAGATCAAAATTATTGGAAGATGCATCCGGTTTCCATGTGATGTTGTAAGTTGATCCCATTTGCATGGATGCACCGAAATTTGGATTTAGGATGTAAAGAGGTTTGGAAATTGTAAAGGTACTGTCACTGGTATCATAATAAGAGGGTACACTGTTTGGAATAACTTTAACTAGTGCTTTATTAGAAAAAATATTACCTATATTCCAGTTGTATGTTGATGGATTGGCAGAGGCAGTGTAACTGGACGTAATGGTTGTCCAACTTGAACCATTGTCTAATGAATACTGAATGGAGTAATCAGTCCAGGCCGGAGATCTGTCGAAAGTAATGGATGTTACAGTACATCCCCCCCAAATGGTAACACCATTGTCCTTATTCGGTGTGAGGATAGTAACAGCAGGTTTAATAGTAAAAACTGCATTAGAAGTATCATAGGTATTGGTCGGATCATTGTAGTTTACAATACGTATAAGGCATTTTTTTGAGTTTGCCTGCGGAACAGTCCAATTATATGTGCCTGTATTAGAAGTACCATTAACAATAGTTGTCCATGTGCTTCCGTTATTGATTGAGTATTGCAGGGTTGCATAGGTGTAGAGAGTTGTTTTATCCCAGGTGATGTTTTGAGATATTCCCGTATACCAGCTTTCCCCGCCGTTGGGCGCGGTTAACAATGGCTTGGCCGGACGAATAGTAAAGTTAGCATTGCTTACATCATACACACAAGAAGAATAGGCCTTATCAACAACTTGTACTTTAGCCGTAATAGATGCTGTAGAAGGCAACGTCCAGGTATAGAAATTGCCAGTAACATCCGCTAAGAATGTATAACTAGAACCACCATTAATTGAGTAATATACACTATACGTACCAGATGCATCAGCATTGTTGTCCCATGTAATTAGATGAGAAGATGCCCCGTTCCAGTCTTCCGCACCATTAGGCGAAGTAACAGTAACAGTAGCTTTGTTAGGAATGATAGAGAATTTAGCATTCGATACATCGTAACGAGTAGAGTAGCCATTATTAACTACTTTGATTAAGCAGTTGGCACTGTTAATTCCAGCAGGAACCGACCAGGTGTATGAAGATACATAGTAAGCCACTGAAGTAATATTAATCCAGTTAGCTCCATTATCAGTAGAATAGTAAATGTATTTATCGTAATTACAATTATCATTGTTCTCCCATGTAATCGTGTAAGATTTGCATGTTTCAATTGTCTCGCCACCATTGGGATAGGTCAGCTTGTAGGGCGCTTTAATGGTGAACACCGCATTGGACGTATCATAGGTAAAAGTTGGATCACCGTTGTTCATGATACGAACCAGACATTTCGTAGTATCGGTATTTGCAATGAACGGGACTGTCCATGCACATGTTCCGGTGTTAGACGTGCTGCTGATAATGGAGTTCCATGTACTGCCGTTATTGGTTGAGTATTGCAGGGTAACTGAGGTGTACATTTTAGCTTTATCCCAGGTGATGTTGTAGCTGCACTGCGGATTGAGTTTTTCCCCGCCATTGGGTGCGGTTAGTAATGGCTTCGCAGGACGGATAGTGAAGTTTGCATTACTTTCGTCTGACACGCAACTGCTGTATGCTTTATCATACACTTTAACTTTTGCTGTGATGGTTGAAGTAGTTGGCAGTGTCCATGTATAAAAGTTCCCGGTAACATCTGCCAGAAATGAATAACTGGATCCACCGTTAGAACTGTAATAAACACTATATGTTCCTGATGCATCCGCATTGTTGACCCACGTGATCTGGTGTGATGAACCTGCATTCCAGTCTTCACCGCCATTAGGTGAAGTTACAGTAACTGTTGATTTGTTCGGAATGATCGTGAAAACTGCATCCGAGATATCGTATCTTGTTGAGTAATTGTAATTCTGAACCTTAATCCTGCAGTTAGTTCCTGAAAGGCCTGCTGGCACTGTCCAGATGTATGAACTCAAATTGTTCGCAGGGTAAGCAAAGGCAGTCCAGGTAGAGCCATTGTCTGTTGAATAATACAAGGTCTTGTCAAATGTACAATTGTCGTTGTTCTCCCATGTAATCGTGTAAGATTTGCATGTTTCAATTGTCTCGCCACCATTGGGATAGGTCAGCTTGTAGGGCGCTTTAATGGTGAACACCGCATTGGACGTATCATAGGTAAAAGTTGGATCACCGTTGTTCATGATACGAACCAGACATTTCGTAGTATCGGTATTTGCAATGAACGGGACTGTCCATGCACATGTTCCGGTGTTAGACGTGCTGCTGATAATGGAGTTCCATGTACTGCCGTTATTGGTTGAGTATTGCAGGGTAACTGAGGTGTACATTTTAGCTTTATCCCAGGTGATGTTGTAGCTGCACTGCGGATTGAGTTTTTCCCCGCCATTGGGTGCGGTTAGTAATGGCTTCGCAGGACGGATAGTGAAGTTTGCATTACTTTCGTCTGACACGCAACTGCTGTATGCTTTATCATACACTTTAACTTTTGCTGTGATGGTTGAAGTAGTTGGCAGTGTCCATGTATAAAAGTTCCCGGTAACATCTGCCAGAAATGAATAACTGGATCCACCGTTAGAACTGTAATAAACACTATATGTTCCTGATGCATCAGCATTGTTGTCCCATGTAATTAGATGAGAAGATGCCCCGTTCCAGTCTTCCGCACCATTAGGCGAAGTAACAGTAACAGTAGCTTTGTTAGGAATGATAGAGAATTTAGCATTCGATACATCGTAACGAGTAGAGTAGCCATTATTAACTACTTTGATTAAGCAGTTGGCACTGTTAATTCCAGCAGGAACCGACCAGGTGTATGAAGATACATAGTAAGCCACTGAAGTAATATTAATCCAGTTAGCTCCATTATCAGTAGAATAGTAAATGTATTTATCGTAATTACAATTATCATTGTTCTCCCAAGTAATCGTGTAAGATTTGCATGTTTCAAAGGTTTCGCCACCATTAGGGTAATTTACTTTATAAGGCGCTTTAATAGTAAACACCGCATTGGACGTATCATAGGTAGAAGTTGGATCACCGTAGTTCATGATACGCACCAGACATTTGGCGGTATCATTATTTGCAATAAAAGGTACACCCCAGGAATAGGCGCCGTTGTTAGTTGCACCTGAAGCGATAGAAGTCCATGTAGAACCATTATTCACTGAGTATTGAAGGTTAACATAGGTGTACATTTTAGTTTTATCCCAGGTGATATTATAAGCACATTGCGGATTATAAATCTCTCCCCCATTGGGTGAAGTGAGTACAGGTTTAATTGGTTTAATTGTAAAGGACATATCACTCTGATCAATGGTGCAGCTTTGACTTGCATCATTAATCCTGATCAAAGCTTGAGTAGAAGCCATATTGGGAACATTCCAGTTGTAAAAATTACCGGCAACGTTTGTTGTTATAGCTGACCAGCTGCTGCCATTATTCAAAGAGTAATCCAAATTAAAGAATCCGGATATAGGTGCAGGTGCATTCCATGTAATTGTAAAATTCTGTCCTGACTGAATAGGTGTGCCACTGTTAGTATTAGTCAGATACACACAAGGAGTAATGGTAAAGTTGGCATCACTAATATCCTGTAAAGACAGGTTTTGTGCGTCACGTATTCTGATCTTACAAGTAGTTGAGTTGGCATTAGGTACTGTCCAGGTGAACTTCCCGTTTGTGGAAAGGAAGTTTGTTGTAACTGAAGCCCACTGTGATCCGCCATCAACTGAATAGTCAATGTTCCAGTAATTGGATGGAGAACCTGTTTGTGACCAAGTAATTGTGAATGTCTGACATACTGCTAATACTTCACTGCCGTTTGGTGAGGTTACAGTGATAGATTGAGCGAAAGAAGAAACTGTAAACAGCACTAACAGAGATAAAAGTAAAAATTTTGTTCTCATAAATAAAATATTAAAAATGTTTGAAGTTGAAAAAATAGTCTGAGAAATTTGTCTTATTAATAGAAAGTGTATCTTATACACTTTAATTTTACAAATATAATATTATTTTGAAATATTTAACTTTATTGAAAACGAAAAATAATCCTCAAAAAGTTCAGTTAAAATTTCAACTTTAATTGTTCATTCAAACGAAAACTTTTCCGGTGATATGCAGTAATCCCATATTTTGCAATGGCATCGCGATGGAATTGAGTGGGATAACCTTTATTAATATTCCAATTGTAATCAGGAAATTCAATATGCAAATTTTCCATATATTCATCACGATAGGTTTTAGCCAGAATGGATGCAGCGGCAATAGATGCATATTTACCATCGCCTTTTATAATACATTCATGTGGAATATTTATATATTTTTTAAAACGGTTCCCGTCTATCAATAACAGTTGAGGAATAATTTTCAGTTGGTCAATAGCCCTGTGCATGGAGAGGAATGAAGCATTCAAAATATTTATCTCATCAATCTCAACATTATTGACTTGTGCAACAGCCCAAGCCAATGCTTCGGTTTCAATAATTTTACGCAGTTCATTGCGTCGTTTCTTCGTTAATTTTTTGGAGTCATTTAAAAAAGGGTGATGAAAATCTTTTGACAAAATTACAGAAGCTGCAAATACCGGTCCTGCCAGACATCCTCTGCCGGCTTCATCGCAGCCGGCTTCTGTCAGATGTTCAGTGAAAAATGGTAAGAGCATATTTGTTTTCGTTTCAAAAAATAAAAAATTAATCCAACAACATCACAAACCCACCTTTAGGTTTCAATGTTAATTTAATATCTTTTAAATTATTTTTTAATATCAGTTTGGTAAAACTTCTGTTATCAACACTATCAGTGATTAATATTCCATTTGAATTAGATTTTAATACTGAAAGATCAAAAGTTAAGTCAATAGGTTTATCTTGTCCGTTAATACCTCCAACAAACCATTTATTTCCTCCTTTGCGCGCAATAACAACGTATTTACCCGGGTATCCTTTTAAAAATTTAATATCATCCCATGTTTCAGGAATTTGTTTGATAAAATCAATCACATAATCCGGTTGGCTAAACATACCTTCAGGTTTTTCGGCATAATGCTGAATACCCGACTGAAATAAAATAGATAAAGCCAGTTCAAACGCATTGGTCGTAGTTCTTTTTTTATCTGGAATTTCAGAAAAACACATTGGAGTAAAGTCCATAGGTCCTATCACATTTCGTGTAAACGGTAACATGGTGCAATGATTTGCTTCTGCATCCGTGTTAGACTGATCAAATGTGAGGAACTCACAACCACGGACAGCTTCCATGGACATCAGGTTGGGATACGTACGAGTCCAGCCACGAGGAATGGTTGCACCATGAAAGTTCACCAGTAGATGATATTTTGCAGCATCGTCAAGTATATCCTGATAATACTGCATGAAGGATTGTCCGTCACCACCAAAGAAATCAACTTTAATTCCTTTAATACCTATGAATTGTAATTTTTCAAATTCCTTTTTTCTTGATTCATGATTAACCAATAATCCGCGTGGAGTCAGAGGAGTCGTGTTCCAATTGCCTGCCGAATTATACCAAAGAATTAAACCAACATTTTTTGTTTTAGCATAATCAGCGAGCGCTTTTATTTTTTCATAACCGATCTTAGTATCCCAAAGAGCATCGATGAGGCAGTACCTCCATCCCATTTTCGAGGCATAATCAATATATTTCTTTTGCACCGGATAAATGGTAGAGTCATCTTTCAGCAACACCCAACTCCACGATGCTTTGCCTGGCTTAATAAATGAAGTATCTGTTTTTTTTGCAGGGGAACTCAAATCTGTAACCAATGAAGATTCAACAATCGGAGCAAGTGTTTTCCCAATCATGATCACACGCCATGGAGAATACCAAGGTAATGTGGATTCAGGATAAACCGGTTTCAGTGTATCTGTCCGTTCAAGCTCCTGTGGAAATGCAATAGTATATTCTCCTTTGGGTGCATGTTGCGCTAATCTTGATCCGCAGTATGAACGGGACATGTCAGTTTCAGTAATGAGGAGCCAACAATCATTAGACTTAAATAAAGCAGGGAATGACCATCCTGCTTTAAACGGTGCATCCTGCCCGACAGGTACTTCCTGTTGATACAATTCTTCATAAGAAGGCTGTGAGTGCTCCCAACCTGTATGTGCATCCGTATGAGGATGCAGCCATGCACGAGCAGAAGCAGGAAAATGAAAAGATGTTTTTTCTTCGGTAATTATCTTTGTTTCATTCGTTTTATTTTCAAAATAATATCTGAAAGCCACACCATCATTGGACACCTGAAAAATAACGGTCATTTCATTCTTGTGATCATTACTAAAAATAACACACTGTTTATTTGCAAAATATTTACATATGTTTTTTTTATCGGCATGTAAAATATATTCATCCTTAACCATAGACACTTCGCTTATTTCTTTGATTTGCATACTTTTTGAAAAATCTTCATCAGCACGGATAATACCGAGTTTAGATTCTTTCAACACGAGTGAATCCGCATAAAAAATCATATAAAAAGGAGAACCATTCTTATCTATTCCAACATTCACTCGGATTTTTCGATCGGGACTATAAATAGAAACACTCTCATGTTTTGAACAACCTGATAATGTTAAATAAAGAATAAAAGGTAATAATAATAAAAAGTTGATTTTCATAAATTTCATATATTATATTTATTTACATGCTAAAATACAAACTCCTTTAATCAAAAAAGTAAAGATATTAAAATTTAAAAAGCCCTCTAAAAATAGTTTGGAATATCAAAAATCCCATCAACAAAATTATTTTATTAAGTACTTACACTATTTTTTTGAAAAAAATATTTACAAAAAAAGAGGTAGTTTAATGAAAAACTACCTCTACATTATTTGTAATTGTTAACTAAATTATTTTGACTTTATAAACTTTCTAGTATACGTTTTATTTTCTTCTGTTCGCACTTGAATAAAATACAAACCCTCAGATAATTCTTCAGTATTTATTGAAATTACGTTTTTACCGGATTCCTTTATTTCATTGGCAGAATAGATATTTTGTCCTAACTGATTTAGAATAATCAATTGAATCTTTTCTTTCTTTTCCAAAGTTAAATCAATATTTAATTTATCGTTTACAGGATTAGGATAACTAAAAACTCCAATATTTTCTTTGGTTTCAGAAAGTCCGGTTAGTTGAACATTATACATATCAGCAAATGTGGTTGAATGGATCGATTTGATTTTACCATCATTGCATTGAATGGTCAGATAAAAAAGGATTAAACCGGTTTTCGTAAAATTATATGTTGCATAAATATGTTTTGTACCAGAAATTTGTTTGATGATCCATCCAACTATTATTTTATTATTAACTATATTAATTCCTGAAATATAGGCAGAATCAATTTCTGAAGCATAATCAATTATGCATGAGTCTAACTGAATTGAAATAATTAACACAACATCTTTTATTTTAGATGAATCAATATTTCTAACTGTATCAGGTATAATCTGATTCACTTTTACATTTTGATAAAATGTATTTTTACATGTACCTTCTGTAACAGTCAAACCAACCTGATACGTACCACTTTTTTTAAAGTCATGACATAAATCATTTTGATTGATTGCAATGGTTCCGTCACCAAAATTCCAATTTACTTTTGTATTACTTCCTGTTGATATATTATGAAATGAAAATGTTGTTTTGGAGCAATTACAATTAATTGGTTTAGCAGGATCGTCTATACAATTAAAATAATTAAATATAGCTTTACAGGTATTACTAACAGAGGTACTACAGATTGAAAAATTTATAATTTTAAGTAAAGAATCTGTTAAAAATGTAACTTCTTTTTTTACATTGTTACAATCATATGTAAATATACTAATTGTGGATTGAACAGTATCTGTATCAAATAATTTTTGTTTAAATATATAATTACCGAGTGAATCAGTTAAAGTTTTCGTTGATTCGTAACTCCCGCGTAAACTATTTTTTGCTGTAAGAAAAACCAAATGATTTATTATTGGTTCTTTCGTTTGATCATTGATCACATTCCCTTTTATAATTAGTGTATCATTCTTTATTATCGGATTTAATACCGAGTCAACCTTCACATTTTGAGAATATGTAGCTTGACATGTACTATCTTTAATTGTCAGACTAACCAAATAAGTCCCACATTTTTTGTAGTCATGACGAAAATCTTTTAGATTATAGGAAGTATAGCCGTCGCCAAAACTCCAATAAAGTGACGAATTGCTTCCAATTCCGGTGGATTTATCATGAAACGTAATCGATAAAGGGGAACAATCACTATTATTTAAAAGTGTAGAATCATTTTTACAATTATAAGATGTGAAAAATGCTTTGCATGTTTTTTCTTCAGGTAGAGCTTTAATTTCAAAATTAATTTGAACTAAAGATGAGGCAGCTATTACCTTATTTATATACATATTATTAATATCATATAAAGATGCAACAATATAAGCTATTTTAAGTGTATCGGGTTTTATAATCATCCAGCTGTATTTTCCTGTTGAATCAGTATATTGTCCGTAATTTTTTATCACTATTTTTTGTGAGCTATCTTTAGCTGATAACAAAACATGGTAATTTATTACAGGCGCTTGTGTTAGCTTGTCTGTTACTTTTCCTTCAACAATAATAGTATCATTTTTTACCACAGGAACAGGTATTATCGGATCAACCTTTACATTTTGGCAATACGTATTTTTACATGAACCTTCAGTAACAGTCAGACAAACCTGAAAAGTTCCACCCTCTTTTGGAAACTGATGACATAAATCATTTTGATTAATTGTAACAGTTCCATCTCCAAAATTCCAATTTATATTTTTATTGCTTCCGGTTGATTTATTATGAAACGAAAATGTTGATGAATAACAATTACAGTTAATCGGTTTGTAAGGATCATTTTTACAATTATAGTAATTGAATAATGCTTTACAGGTATTATTATTTGTAACACAGATTGAAAAATTAAATGTAACTTTTTTTGCTGTATCTGAAATAAATGAATAGTGATTTAATTGACTATTACAGTCAAAAGTAGAAACCCTGACTTTAGCTTTTAAAGAATCTGGAACTTTTAAAAAAAAAGAGTAATAACCACTTGAATCGGTAATAGCTTCAGAACTTAAAAAGAATTTATGAACACTATCTATAGCAAAAACAATTATACTCTGTTTAGGAACCGGTACGTTTGTTTGAGAATCCGTAACCTTCCCACTGATTACAACAGTATTGGGAGGTATTTGAGCAAATGTTATATTTGCCAATAAAAGTAAACATGTAATTAATTTTAATGTTTTCATAGGTTTAATTGTTTAAATTTGATTAATTCATTTAGATTTATGTTTCTTTTTTAATGTAATCTTTATAAAAAACTCATTCAATATTATAAGTGACCCGAACGGCAATCGTTGATAACGAGCGCCAGCTGAGGATAGTCCTTTAATTTCCTTCTCATCCTTCCTCTTTTTGTTCTATCATCATTGCAATAGTTACGAACTTTCAACTTTTGTGGTGGGCCCCACAATCGCTGCGCTCTCGTGGCGCACCTTAATCCCTCAAACAACGCACAGAAAACCCACTTCGCTCAAGGTCGCCGCCTCTGCCTAAACTGCTGTAATCGTAGGACAGACTCCAGTACCAGGCATTGCCTGTAGTGTACTCGGTAGAACTCCACCAGGTGCCGTAGTTGCCAATGTAGTTGAAAGTCCCATCGATGTAACGGATGCCACCCGGAAGGGCGGTAAAGCCGGTAGAATTTCTTTTGGCAGGGTAATCGGTATTACCAACAGCTCCTGTATTTGTAGATGAAGCCCAATTGGTTGGAGCAGCAAGTGATTTAGCAATGCTATTATCCGTTGTTGAGCCATCATTATTATATCCATTGGCAATCAGATAGTTTTTAAGTGTTGTCCATTCAGTATCACTTGGCACATGCCAGCCGGTTGGGGCAAGTTTACCTGTATTTACTACAAACCAATTATATAAAGCACCATATTTATTTGCTGTGTAAGTGGCTTTATCATTATTATACCAACAATAACCCGGAGTTGTTAAATTACTCCATGCAGTAATATCTGTTACAAGTGGTATAGCGGTACCATCGTTGTATTTGGTAACTCTTAAGTTTTCCTTCATCCATGTTTGGGTGCCAATTTTAATTGAATTGTAAACATTGCCATCAATATCGGTTACTGTAGCTGTTGGCGTGAGTGTTGAATCTTTCTTTTCATCTTTCTTACAACTTATTGCAAGCATTAATACTAAACCCATTACGATTAATGGATAAAAGCCGAATTTGTTTTTCTGTTTCATATATTTTTTAAATTTTTATATTTATTTTGCTTTATTCCTTTACAAATTTTGAAACCATCGTAGTTTGATTATTGCTCATTCTTATAACATATATTCCTTTTGCCAATGAACTTATATCAATTGTTTTAGCACCATTATTCAATTCTGTTTGTAAAATGCAGTCTCCAACTATATTATAAATTTGAATTGACATTTTATATTCTTCAGCAAATTCAATGGTAAGTTTGTCAATAGCGGGATTTGGATATATTGATATTTTTTCCGGATAATTCATTTTTTCAATTCCAATAGTTTTATCCCACAAACAACGAACAGACAATCCAAATTGTTTCGTATAATTATATCTGCCCACATTACTACTATCATATGCAATTTTCCGCAACCAGACCCATCCAGTACTTAACTCTGTAGAACTCCACCATAAGCCATTGTTTCCAATATAATAAAATATTCCCCAGGAGATACGGATGCCAGCAGGAAGGGCTGAAAAACCAGTAACATTTCTTTTAGTAGTAAAATCATTATTACCAACAGCACCTATATTGGTAGATAAAGTCCAATTGGATGTAGAAGCAAGTGATTTAGCAAACTTATTACCCAAGATTATGTTATCATAATTATATCCATTAGCAATCAGATAGTATTCAAGTGTTGTCCATTCAGCATCGCTTGGTACATGCCAACCCGTAGGACATAATTTGTTTGTTATTACGGTGTACCCGTTATACAAGGCACCGTAGGTTGCTCCGTAAGTGGCTTTATCATTTTTATACCAACAATAACCAGGTTTAGTCAAATTGTACCAAGCAGTATTATCTGTTACAAGTGGTATAGCAATACCATCGTTGTACCTGGTAACTTTTAAGTTTTCCTTCATCCATACTTGTGTTCCAATGGTTATTGTATTATAAATATTTCCATCAATATCAGCGATTGTAGTTTGTGCCTGATTTTTGAGCAACAAAAAGGTAAGTCCGGTAAAAATTAAAATTATTTTTTTCATGATTTAATTTATTAATGACATTTATAATGTTTTTAAGATTGTTTAAATTTTAAAAATGGTCTAATCTTTCAGGCATCTAACACAAAGTCCACTTTTTTTATAATCCGGAAAATAATCTGATATACTATTATCATATCTGATATTTCTTGCGTCTCCATTATTCATATTATATTCTGACGATGTCCAGATATATGCTGCCCATCCTAAACCATAAAATGTTCCATATTCGTCCCTATATCCTGATGGTAAAACATTCAATCCACTAGAATTGGTTGCTCCGGTGTTTGGACTTTTCCAATGCGTTGTACCTGTTTCTTTAAATTTTCCTCCTGCAACAGTATTTCCACCAACAACTTGTTCTAATTTTGAAAATTCTGTACTTGATGGAACATGCCATCCTTTTGGACAAATTCCACGACTATCAGTTGCTGTATAAAAAGTATACAATCTACCATAAAGATCAACATAAGTTTCATTTCCATTATAAGCCCACTGGTATTTTGGCAGGGTTTCACTTGTTAAATCTTTCCAATAATATCCGGTCGTTCCAATCAGATCACCATTCCTGTATTTTGTTGTCTTCAAATTTTCAACCATCCAAGTCTGGGAACCAACAACTACCGTATGATAAACATTTCCATCAACATCAGTAACAGTTGTCGGAATATTGGAATTATTATCTTTATTATCTTTCTTACAACTAATAGCAAGCATTAATACTGATCCTATTACTAATAATAGAAAATGCCGAATTTGTTTTTTCTGTTTCATCTATTTTATTTTTTAAATTAATAATATTATACTATAGACAAAATTAATGCCAGCTAATACAAGAATGACTACCCTTTTAGGTAGTATTTAAAAAACAGCACAAAAGTGGAGAGGGGAGAATTTTATTTTAGAAAACCCTTATCCATTGCGGCTTTGATAAGTCCTGCGGTATTTTTTACATTAAATTTATAAAGAAGTTTTCTTCTGTGAAATATAACTGTATGAGGACTGATAAAAAGTTTATCTGCAATTTCCTGTTGGGTATTTTCTTCCGCAATTAACTTTAATATTTCCAGTTCACGCTCACTGAGCTCAACTAATATATTATTTGATTTGGATTTAATGTCCGGCATCATACTCGTAACCAATGTAGAATGAACTTCCTTACTAAAAAAACTTTCTCCACGTGCAACGGTTGTTAGGGCAAACAGCAGTTCATCTTTTCCTGTATCTTTTAATATATATCCCGCAATACCATTTTTAAGCATAGTAGCAATAATATTCCCATCATTAAGCATGGTCAATATGATGATTTTAATTTGGGGATATTTTTTTTTTATCTCTTTGGATAGTTTGATACCATCCATACCTGGCATATTAATATCCGAAATAACAATGTCAACGGAATTCATTTCCAATAATTGAAGTACTTCATCACCATTTGTGGCTGTTCCAACAATTTTAATTTCATCAAACTCTTTTAAAAGTGAACATAATCCATCCAAAAATATTTTATGGTCATCAGCTATAATAATATTAATAGGCATCCCTTGATCATTCATTTATATTGAAGTATTATTTGTTACCACCAATGGAAGGGGAATATTAATATTTACAGCAGTTCCTCTACCCGCTTTTGAATCTATAATTACTTCGCCATGAAGTGCATTTATTCTCGATTCAATATTATTTAACCCGATTCCTTTTTTTAAGGTAGTGATGTCAAATCCTATGCCATTATCCTCTACCAACAAATGTAAATCATTTTCTTCTTTTGAAAAATATATTTCCACTTCACTTGCATTGGCATGTTTTACAATATTATTAAGTAATTCCTGGATGATACGATAAATATCAATCTGAATGTTCCCTGAAAGTTGGTTTAATTCATCCAAAGGAAAGTATTCAAAATGGATATTCAGTTTTTCAGGAATAATAAATTTTTGAATAACATCATTAATGCCATCGATCAAGGAAGTATTTGATAAGCCAATTGGAGCAAGATCATGTGAAATGGATCTAATTTCTTTGCATGCATCACCAACATTTTCAATAACAGATTCCAGATCATCTACATTTCTTGTAGAAGAATGAATTCGAATTAAATTTAACTTAATTGCAGCAAGAGTTCCTCCTAAACCATCATGCAATTCTTTTGCAATACGTTTTCTTTCATCTTCTTTTCCTAAAATATTTGCTTGTTGTCTGCTGATTTGTTCATTCTTAATGGCAATAATTGTATTGGTTCGAATTTTTTGCCGATACCATAAAATAAATAAGAATGCTATTAATAATACCAATAGAAATCCCCCAATAAATACATTTCTCACAATAGTTTCTTGTTTTAACTTTGCTTTAAATATTGTTTCTTGAATTTTTCTGTCCTTATTTAGCAATTCAATTTCTTTTTCTTTTTTCTCGTATTCATATTTTGCTTTCATTTCATTAATCTGTTTAAGATTTTCTTCATTTAATAAGCTATCGCTCAATTGTGAAAACAACAGTTGATTATCATATGCTTTTTGGTAATTACCCAATTTTTGATATCCCTTTGATAATCCTTGTAAAGACCATTTTATTCCTTCTTTTCTTCCAATCAACTTGCATAATCTAAGAGATTTATTATAATGTTCGATGGAAGCGTAATATTTTTTTTGTTGAAAATATAAGTCTCCAAGGTTATTAAAAATATAGGTCATCCCTTCATTATCTCCTATTTCCTCACATAATTTTAATGCACTTAAATAAAAAATCTCAGCTTCATTTTCTTTTTTAATATCACGGTAAATATTTCCAATATTCGTTTTAGCCAATACAATTGAATGTTTATAACCATTTGCTTCAGCAAGTTTTAAAGCTTTTGTATAATATTCTAACGCATCAATAAATTTATTTTGTTCTTTATAAAATACACCTATATCATTATAAACGCGTATCAATCTGGGGTTATCCTTATTTTCCAAAATGATACGCATTGCCTGAAAATCATATTCAAGTGCTTCATTATAATTCTTTTGATGACGACAGATAATAGCAATATTCATATAACTGTCTGCAATACCAATTTTATAACCAATTTGTTTTTTAATTTTAAGAGATTCATAATGCATTTTAAGAGCATCTGCATAATTTCCTTGTCTTTCATATATCATACCAATATTATTATATGAATTGGATATACCCCTTTTATCACCTATTGTTTTTTTTATTTCCAAGGATTTGAAATGCATTTTTATAGCTTCTTCGTATTTGCCTTGCTCTTTATATATCACACCGATACCATTATAATTGAAAGCTATTCTTTTTTTATCATCAATTTTTAATCCATAATTTAATGATTGATTAAAATTTTTAAGAGCTAAATCATATTTACCTTGATCTTTATATATAGTTGCTATTATATAAAAAGAATGACTCAATTCCTTTTTTATACTTTTATCAACCTTAACACTAACCTTACCTTTTCCATTTAATAAATGCTGTTCCCCTATTTTCAATGCTTGACTGGAAAATTCTATTGCTTTATTTAGAATAATTCTATCATATTCTTCTGCCAATTTATTTAATAGTGTCATTCTGGTTGTATCATGTTTTGCTCCTTTTAAAAGGACTTCAAGACTATCTATCTTTTTTTGATTTTGAGAAAAAGATAAACAAACATGAAATATTAAAAGAATTAATAAAATAATTTTGGGTTTCATTTTTAAAATTATTAAATGAATAAACAAACCTAATAATTTTTTTTAATTTAAACCTGAAATATTCATATTTAAGAAATATAAATATGATTTAAAATCAAGGATTAACTAAAAATTTATTTAATTTGCATTACTCCAAGGTATTTTTACTAATTAATTTATTATGAAAAAAATTATTTTACTTTCATTTTTACTTTGTCAAATTCAATTATTTTCCCAATCTAATGACAACCCGATTGCAAATCCGGCTGCAATAATTACAGTTGAAAATGTTCGAATTACTATTCTTACTTCGCAGTTAATCCGCATGGAATGGGATAGTCTGAAAAAATTTGAAGATCATGCTTCATTGGTATTTATCAATAGAAATCTACCGGTCCCTTCATATTCACAATCCATTCAAAATGGTTGGCTGATCATTAAAACTGATAAACTTGAATTAAAATATTTAAAAGGTTCTGGAAAATTTAATTCTGAAAATTTACAAATTTCATTTAGGGATGTTTCAACAAAAACTTCATGGAAACCGGGATTAGTAAATTCAGGTAATTTAAAAGGAACATCTCGAACATTGGATGGATTTAATGGGGATACTCATGAATGGGAGAAAAAACCGATACCCTTGGAAGATGGATTAGTATCTAAAGACGGATGGTATCTGGTCGATGATTCAAAAACATTTTTATTTGACAACAGTGACTGGAAATGGGTCATGAACAGAGATAATTCAAATTGTCAGGATTGGTATTTTTTTGGTTACGGACAAGATTATAAATCTGTGTTGCTTGATTTTACGAAGGTTGCAGGTAAGATCCCCATGCCTCCCAAATTTGTATTTGGGTATTGGTGGTCACGATATTGGAACTATTCCGATAATGAAATAAGAAATTTGGTCGGCAATTTTGAAAAATACAAACTCCCTTTAGATGTTTTTGTGATTGACATGGACTGGCATATTACCAAGGGGTTGAGCTGGCTGCCCGGAAAAACAAAAAAGGATGAATTTGGTGAAGCGATCGGATGGACTGGCTATACGTGGAATAAAAGTTTATTTCCCGAACCTGACAAGTTTCTAAAATGGACAAATGAAAAACAATTAAAAACAACATTTAATCTTCATCCCGCATCCGGTATTGCACCTTGGGAAGAAAAATATCCTGAGTTTGCAAAAGCCATGAACTTTGACACAACCGGAAATAAAAATATTCCATACGAATGTGCTGATAAAAAATTCATGGAAAATTTATTTACGCTTATTTTACATCCACTTGAACTACAGGGGGCTGACTTCTGGTGGCTCGACTGGCAACAATGGAAGAACTCTAAAAAAGTTCAAGGATTAAGCAATACATGGTGGTTGAATTATTGCTTTTTTACAGATATGGAAAGACAGAACAAACAACGTCCGATATTATATCATCGGTGGGGTGGTTTAGGAAACCACCGCTATCAAATAGGGTTCTCAGGGGACGCAATCATTTCATGGAATTCTTTGAACTTCCAACCTTATTTCACCAGTTGTGCATCAAATGTATTGTATGGCTACTGGAGTCATGATATCGGAGGGCACATGTTTGGTGCATTACCTGAAGATCAAAAAAAACTTGATCCTGAACTCTACACCCGTTGGATGCAATACGGAGTCCTTAGCCCGATCTTCAGAACACATTCGTCAAAGGATGCTCGGCTTAATAAAGAAGCATGGAACTTTACTTCAGAATACAGCAATGCCTTATTTGATGCCATTCATCTGCGTTACGCTTTGAATCCTTATATCTATACCATGGCGAGAAAAACCTATGAAACCGGTATTTCTCTTTGCCGCCCGATGTATTACGATTATCCTTCCAAACAAGAAGCGTATGATTTTAAAAATGAATATATGTTCGGTGACGACATGTTAATTATGCCAATCACAACCCCCATCAATGATAATTTTTCATCTGTTAAAGTCTGGCTGCCCGATGGAAACGACTGGTATGAATGGCATACAGGCACAATACTTCATGGCGGACAAACTCTTGAACGAAAATTCTTATTGAATGAATATCCGATCTACGTCAAAGCAGGAGCCATTATTCCTATGTATCCTGATGTAAAAAATCTTCAGCAACAAATTGATGATCTTATCATTCGTGTCTTCCCCGGTGGGAATTATCAGACCAACGTGTATGAAGACGCCGGAAATACTAATGATTACAAAAAGAATGCTTTCACGTATACAACGATTCAAACTGAAAAACAACATTCAAATTTAAACGTTAAAATATTTCCACGAGAAGGAAGTTATCAGGGGATGAATGATTCCAAAAGATATGAAATACAACTTTACGGATCAGTTATGCCTCAAAACGTAACAGTTAACGGGAAAACATATTCTTATTCATCAGAAAAAAAACAAAATTGCTGGAATTATTCGGGCAAAGATTTATGTGCACATATCTATATTCCTCAAACATTGTGTTCTACCATGATTAATATTACTGTTATATATCCCCCGGATATTACAACTGATTTGAACGGAATGATAGGTAAAATGAGACGTTTATCCTTGGCTGTCAATTATCTTAAAAATCACTGGGGTGATGGTTCGCCTCTGTATGATGACATTGCAGGTACTGAATTAACATATTTAAAAATTGAATATTCTCCTGAAAATTTTAAACAAATCATCAATGACTTTAACACCCATTATTTCCAAATCCCGGATTTAATAAATGCCACACATATTAATCCAAACGATAAAGAAAAATGCATCCATTTTTTAAAGTAAAAATCTATTCCTTTATCTTATAAATCATCAAAAATGAATGAATTTTTCATTTATTCAAAAAATTTTATTATATTTACATATCGAAAAACTATCATGTATGAATCATGACAAAACAAATATGAATAATAGATACATTCACTATTAGTTTTCAAACCGGATTCAATATACTTTTAATGGCACAGATAAACGAAAAATTAATTCAGGAAGTTTTTGCAGAGATGATCAAATATAAACCATCTCTGGTAAAACATACGATAGTTGACGATGAGGAGGAAGAAGAAGTTGACTATCGGATTTTAGGCGATCTGATCATTCGAAATATGCCATGGCCTATCGGCATTGAATTACGTCGTTTGTTTTCTGGTTCTATGCGGCAACTCGACAGATTGCGATTAGATCAGATATTCAAGACCATCGAACGGTCCATGCAATTCATCTGTTTCATAATGATCTCTCAAATTGTAAAGGAACAAAAAAATGGGTCAATTCAAGTGTCTGATGGATTTAAAAAAGAATTTGCAAACCGGTTTTCAGTATTTAGTTTAGGTAACTTCGCTTCTCTCATCCGGATGATGGGAACCATGATGAAAGAGCAGAAACGCGAATGGTTCATGTCGGAAATGAATGAAATTTTCAATGATAAATTATATGCCGCTTTTGATTTTTGGGTCCCTGAACGAAATGAAATAGGACATTACCAAATCAATCTGACACAGGAAGATATTGAAAAACGTTGCGTGGAATATGAGGATAAACTTTCATTGATCCTTCAGAAAATTGCTTTCTTTTCTAAATACAAACTGATCTCAGTTAAAGAAATAAAAGTTTTTAAATCTAAAAGTCAAAATGCCAGTTTCCATCATACGATTGAACTTCTGAACAGCTCAGATTCTGATTTCAAAGCACAGGAACTTGATGAAACTAAATTTACTGAAAACAATTCTGTGTTGTTAATGAAAAGCATAAAATCCATTGATGATTATTTGAACCTTTCTCCATTGGTCATTGATACCAGTTCAGAAGTGATTGACAATAAGGACAAATTCAATTTAAAGAAAGATATATTTATGTTTTCTAAATTCAGAGGAGACCATCTGATGTACGCAGGTACAGAGGTAACAGAAAAATGTGACCTTCGGTCATTACGAAATTATGATATCTTGCTCAATGAATTCAAAGAAATTTTAGCAACACTTTCATAGCTGTTTAACCCTATGACTCAAAAGCATAATCCTTTTAAATTCCTTGATAGTTACACCAAAGATGATCGTGATATCTTTTTTGGAAGAGACCGGGAAATTGAGGAACTCTATGCACGAATATTTGAAAGTAAAATTTTATTGTTGTATGGTATTTCGGGTACAGGTAAATCATCTCTTATTAATTGCGGTGTTGCCAATAAATTCAATGACTCTGATTGGTTACCCATAAATATTCGAAGGGGAAATAATATTAATGAAAGTCTGGCTATTGAACTGAGTAAAAATATCCTGACAGAAGTTTCTACTAAAAAAAAACCATCTTCCAAAAAATTAATTCAATCAGTTTATCTCGATCACTTTAAACCGATTTACTTAATATTCGATCAGTTTGAAGAAATTTTTATTTTTGGCGACAAGCAGGAACGTACTGATTTTATTGAAAGTGTAAAGTCAATATGCAGTTTGCAAACTCCCTGTAAATTTATTTTTTCAATACGGGAAGAATATCTTGCAGGTGTTACCGAGTTTGAAGAAACAATCCCTGAGATTTTGTCCAACAGGTTTCGTTTGGAAAAAATGACTCGTAACAATGCAAAACAAGCCATTGAAGGACCTTGCAGAGTTTCATCCATTGACATTGAAGATGGATTCTCAGATAAATTAATAGAAAAACTAAGCTCAGGAAAAACAGATGTCGAATTAACTTATCTTCAGGTCTATCTTGATAAAGCGTATCGGTTATCACTGTCTATTAATTCTGAATCAACTATTGTTTTAACCAATTCAATTCTTGAAAAACTGGGTGATACCAAAGACTTGTTAGGTTCATTTCTGGAAGAACAGATTGCACATCTGGATGATCCTGACACCGGATTAACGCTGCTTAAATCTTTTGTATCTGTTAAAGGCACCAAACGGCAGAACACTGAAAATGAAATCATTGATTTTGCTAAAACACTCGGTAAAAATCTTCAACCGGATACGATTCGACCGTTGATACTAAAATTCATTAACCTCCGTATCCTTCGGGAGAAAGATGAGAATAACCGATATGAACTCCGTCATGATAGTTTGGCAGAAAAAATATATGAAAAAATCACATTGGTTGAAAAAGATTTGCTTGAAGTCAGACAATTTATCGAAGATGCATTTAAAAACTATCAAAAAAGAACTATCTTATTAAGAGCAGATGACCTGAAATATATTGCACCATATGAAGACAAACTTTATTTGAATGATGAACTTAATAAATTTATTGCGAAAAGCAAAAATGAAATACTTAAAACAAAACGCAGAAATCAATATATTTTAATTGGAACAGCAGCAGCAATCATTATCATCTTATCTTTTTTCACCTTTTGGGCTTTCAAAGAAAAAAACAATGCTTTAGCACAACAACGCATGGCAGAGGTGCAAAAAAATAAAGCCATACTTGCAAAAGAAGAAGCTGAAAAAGCGAGACATGAAGCTGAAGAATCTAAAAAGATGGCGGAAAACAATGAGCAGTTGGCAATTCGTTCGAAGAATGCAGCTGAATCAGCTAAAAAAGAAGCATTGATTGCAAAAGAAAATGTAGTGCAAGAAAAAAACAGAGCCGAACACCTTGCCATGATTGCTCAGGAACAAACCAAAAAAACTGAGATTCAAAAAAATATTGCCAATCAACAAAAGGATAAAGCAGAAACTGCCGAGCAAAAAACAAAACAACTTTCCTTGTTATCACTTGCACAGAACCTTTCAATGAAATCCGCATTGCTTGATAAAACACCCGAACTGATGGGTTTGCTTGCAGTTCAGGCATTTAACATCAATTTAAATAACGGTGGAAAACCGGATGATCCTTTTATTTTTGAAGGCCTTAGTAAAGCTTACTCAACATTAGATCATTCGAAACATAGTGTATTCACCGGATCACCTACTGAAAGCAAAGCATTAATTGAAACCGGTAATGAAATAGGAAGTGTTGACCTGGATGGACAAATACGATTATGGAATTATGAAGGAACATTTAGAAATAGTTTGAAACTAGCCTACCCAAGTGCAATTAGTTTTATTGGTTGTAATCCTTCGGGAAATTTAATAATTACTGGACATGATAATTTTACTGTATGTGTTTGGAACATTTATAATAATATTAAAAAAAGACCGGAAAATAAAATACTGAAAGGACATAATGGCTTGATCCATGCAATTGGCTTGACTCTTGACGAAAAATTTCTTGCAACCGCAGGGAAAGACAGCAGCATTATCGTATGGGATGTTCAAAGCAAAATTCCCACAATCATCCAAAAAATAAAAACAACCTCTGCTGTTAAATCAATTGTTTTTTGCGGAAAAGATACTCTGATCTTTGCGCAGGAAAACGGAAGAATAATTTTACACGATATTAAAAAATCCGAAAATAAAATTATTTATTCTTCACACGCAGAAAAACCTTTATGTCTTGCATGGAATCCGATTAAAAAGGTTTTGCTCGCTGGTTGTTCCAATGGTCTGATCTTATCTTTTCAATTAAATCAGCCGAATACACAACAAAGCGTTAAATTCGCTGTTCATGTTTCAGGAATTTATCAGATAGTTTTCAATAAAGATTTTTCTTTAGTTGCCACGTCATGCTGGGATCAATCAATAAAAATATATAATTATCATATGTTCTTTGAATTGTCCAATACAGCCGGAATGACAAAAGAATTGAAAAATACTAATTGCAGAGCAAGAACATTGTTTTTCAATAAAGAGAATAAATTAATTGGAGCCATGTCGGACAAAAGTATTCGTGTATGGGAAACATCCTCTTTGAAGTTATCAGCCATGATCTGTGATCTTCTTAAAAGAGATATGACCAAAACTGAATGGGATGAATTGATCGGACAGGATATACCCTATAAAAAAACATGTGAAAAAAAACCATAATTTAATTGAACTGTAATCTTCAATAATGAAACAAATTATATTTATATTCATATTTTCAGGATGGTTTGTTTTTCTGTTTGCACAAAATCAAGAGACCAATTCATCATCTGTTTCATCCTGTTCTACCTTTCAGGAAGATGCAAAAAGTGCGTTTCAAAATGGATTATTTCTTAAAAGTATTTCTGACCTTGAATGGTCATTGATGAATTGTAAATTAACAAAATCTGAAAAAAAAGATGCATATGAGTTGCTTGCTAAATCATACATTGAGTTGGATCAGACCGAAAAAGCAGACAGCATCATTGAAATACTTTTGAAAAAAAATCCTCATTATGAATTAAAAGAAGACAATCATTCGGAAGGGTTTAACAGGATGATGAAAAAATACAGGATACATCCTAAACTAACCATTGGTATTCGAAATTCATTAAATACACTTCAGTACCGTACTACAAAAATTTATTCTGTTCTACCGGGCGTGGATTACAAAGCAAAATACAACCATCAGGGTTCGGCTTTCTTTTATTATGGCTTGGCAGAATACGAATTTATTAAAAATACATCTTTAAATATTGAAGGAATATTTTTTTGGTCATCCTATAATCGTGTTATTCAGAAAAACCCGAGTTTCAACTTGTACTACTATGAGAAAGATAATTTTCTTGAGATCCCGGTTTATTTCAAACAATATATTCGGGTTACAAAAAATCTGATCCCTTATATTTCATATGGGTTAGCGTGGTTGAGAATTTTAGATGCCAGCGCAAACGTATCTATTAGTTATACCACCGGTGATAATCTGACAACCGGTCATAATTACGATTACACTGCATTCAATAATAATATTGATGTTAAATCTATGAGGAATGTTAATAATTTAGAATGGATACTGGGAGCAGGAATCGGATACCAGTTCAAAAATCTTAAGCTGTTTCTGGATGTTCGTTATTTTGAAGGTTTAACAAATATTACAAATGCGAACAAGCGATACAACAATGATAGATTGGTAAATGATTTTTATTACATTGACAATACTGTAAAAATAGATCAATTTGAATTTGGTGCAACCATTGCCTATACATTAAAAAATTCAATCAAGAAAAAAAGATGACAAAACAAATTTTTAAACTATTTTTTGTTGCGTTGGTTTTTATGCTCATATTCTCTTGCAGAAAGGAAAATGAAACACCCCTATTCAGATCATGGACAACATATAATTCAACCGATGATCTCACCGATAATTCTTTTTCATCAGTAGCCATCGATGCACAAGGGAATAAATGGTTTGGCAGCTACGGGAAAGGAATTTTTATGTTTGACGGTTCTAAATGGACCAACTATACCAGATACAATAGTTTGCTGCCAAGCAACTGGGTCTATTCGATTGCCATTGATGGCCAAGGAAATAAATGGTTTGCTACATATTACGGTGTTGTTAAGTTTGATGGGACGAACTGGACAAACTATACACAATCAAATAGTTCTCTGACAAATAACTGGATATATACCATTGCTATTGATGCATCCGGAAACAAATGGTTTGGAACTCAAGGAGGTGGTATATCAAAATTTGACGGAACACATTGGACCACCTACACGTCTGACAATGGATTAGCCAATGATACCGTTCAATCTATCGTTATTGATGCACAAGGTAATAAATGGATTGGTACGTTAGGTGGTGTATCAAAATTTGATGGAACAAACTGGACGACATACAATATGTCTAATAGTTTATTGACAAATAATTTTGTATATACAATTGCCATTGATGCGCAAGAAAATAAATGGTTTGGAACGGATGGAGGTGGTGTATCAAAATTTGATGGAACAATCTGGACGACCTATACAAAAACAGATGGGTTAGTCAATAATTATATTAAAAACATTTCCATTGATTCACAAAACAATAAATGGTTTTGTACAAACAGCGGTATATCTAAATTTAATGATGTCACCTGGGAAAAATATTCTACCTCTAACGGATTATCAAACAATTATGTGAAAGCCATTGCATTTGATATTCAGGGAGACAAATGGATCAGTACAAGTGGAGGAATCTCAAAATTTGATGATCTAAACTGGATTTCCTATTTTAAGAACAAAGGTATTGTCCATATTTGGGATTATACTGTTGCTGTTGATGCTCAAGACCATAAATGGTTTGGCACCAATAAAGGCATCTCTGAATATGACAATTCAAACTGGATCACATATACGATTGCCAATGGAAACGCGGCTTTGAATTCAATCCATGCTATTGCGTTTGAAAATCAAAAAAATAAATGGTTTGGAACTTATGGCGGTGTTGTAAATTTTGATGGAACCCATTGGTCAATCTATTCAACAGCTAATGGACTGATCAATGATTCCGTTCTCTCGATTGCTATTGACCCTCAAGGAAACAAATGGTTTGGAACAAAAGGGGGTGTTTCAAAATTTGACGGAACTAATTGGACAAACTACACAACCGATAATAGTTTATTATCCAGCAACTGGATCTATTCAATCGCCATTGATGCCAATGGAAATAAATGGTTTGGTACCAATGGAGGAGGTGTATCAAAATATGATGGTTCTAAATGGACAAATTATACGATTGATAATAGTTCTCTGGCTAATAATTGGGTGTATTCTATTGTTATTGATGCACAGGATACAAAATGGTTTGGCACATATTACGGTGTTTCAAAGTTTGATGGCACGAACTGGACAAACTATACAACGAATGATGGTTTAGCTGATAACTGGATATCAAAAATGGCAATTGATGCTCAGGGAACTAAATGGATTGGCACCAATGATCACGGTATTTCCCGATTTGACGGAACCCACTGGACAACATATACCAAATCAGATGGATTAGTCTGGAATAGTATTTATAGTATTGCCATTGATGCCAATGGAAATAAATGGTTTGCTACAGGTGGCGGTGTTTCTGAATTCCGGGATAATTAATTAAATCATCAAATAGCTTTTATTCAACCTTTCACTTTTAATATTAACAACACATGAATAAAAACTCACATGTAAATTCTTTTTATGTAATCCTGTCAGGGTTGTTTACATTCAATTCGGAAAATTTAAATATAACCCACATTCTTGACCACTACACCCCCTGGAAAAAGCGTATTAATCAAGGCAATTACCAGTCAACATTTGATTATCTTAAAAAATGTTATTACGAAAGTTTTTTAAATAATATTTTCCCTGAGATAAGAATTCCATCTGATCAGCTTCATTTTAATAAAGAAATATTAAATCATTTCACATTAACAAAATGCATCTGCAATGACAACCCTTTCAAAGGATTGACTCTAAAAGTAAATGAAAATAAATCCATTTCATTTGACATTGAATATGCAGACATCTATTTGTTTCCACATGAAATAGGTTTTGTTTCATTCAAATGTACTTTAAGCAATGATGTTGAACAGTCGTTGGAAACAATTTCCGATTTTCTTTATAGGGTTAGGGATACCGACCATTTTATCCAATTACCTGACAATGGAAAAAATGTATCTGTACCGGATTTTATATTTCAATCGTTCCTGAATCCATTAGGTGTTGACCCTTCATGGACTACGTTCAATCCACAGCTTAAAACCTATATCAATATTGATTTGTCAGAATTCATTGACGAAGACGAACGAGATCATTTGATGTTCGACATCGGCAACATGACTCCTATCGGTTCCTCCAAAGGAGAAGGTTTCTTTGCTCCTTCCAAACAATATTATGAAAAAATAATACATGATAATAAAGTGAGTGTATTCCAGAACTGGTCTGCATTGTTTTTATTCGACACATTCACACGGATCAGTGTTCAATCACCCGATACATTTAAAAGTTGGGAATATGAATATTTTAATTTATATATTCACACGCTCTATCTGAAATTTTTCATGTACATCACCAATTCTGAAATAAGCGATGTAACGATTGTAACAAAGAAAACACAAATCATACGCGATAAATTTATTGAGTTTATCAACGACTATTATCATAGTCACGTTTCAAACAAGTTCCTTCCTGATCTGATCCAGAGCAAACTCATGTATGCTTTGGATATACATTCTGAAATAGAAAAAATGGAAACCAAAATAAAACGCATCAATGAACATTCACAGGAAAAGCGTGAACAAAAACTAAATCAGGTTTTAATTGTTCTTGCAATCATCAGCATTTTTTCTGTTATCTATGATGCCTCCAACTGGCTGATCAATCTTGGCTTTTCGGAAAAACAAATCTTTCCTTTTCCAAGTCTCGTGATTGCCACAATTTTCTTTTTATCCATCATTTTTATTTTTAAAATGAAAAAATAAAAATTTGAATCCATTTTAATATTAAAATTCAAACAATTATTTATTTATATAAAAAATACTATTTTTGCAAACAAAATAATAAAACCGACATGGAAGATAAATCAAAAAAAATAGAAGAACCCATTAAAGCAGTTGAAGAAGCGCTCACCAAATCAGAAGAATTTTTATTAAAGAATCAGAAGATCATCGGTATCATTGTAGGTGCTGTGGTTATTGTTGTACTTGGCATTTGGGGTTACTACAAATATGTTTTACAACCCAAAGAAATTGAAGCACAGAAACAATTGTTCATGGCTCAGCGTTATTTTGAAATGGATTCATTGAAGCTGGCTATCAAAGGGGATGGTAATTATCCCGGGTTCTTAACAATCATTGATAAATATGGAAGTACAAAAGCTGGCAACCTGTCGCACTATTACCTTGGTATATGCTATTTAAAGCAAGGTAAATTTAAAGAAGCAATTGACCAATTAAAAGAGTTCTCCGGTGACGACCGTTATATTGCAGCTATGGCTAATGGCGGTATCGGCGATGCTTACCTCGAAATGAACGACCTTAAAGAAGCTGTAAAATATTATGAAAAAGCAGCTGATGTTAAAAAGAATGATATTACTACACCTGTTTACTTAAAACGTGCCGGCTTTGTTTATGAACAACTAGGTGATTATGACAATGCATTGAAAATGTATAAAAAAATACAGACTGAACATTATAAAAGCATGGAAAGCAGAGAAGTTGAAAAATACATTGCACGAGCCAATGCGTTAAAAGAATCAAAAAAATAAATATCTGGTGGCATCCGGTTTAAAAAATCTTTCTGCATACGATAAAAATAAAATCCCTTCAGCCAAAGGAATGAAAATAGGTGTTGTTGTTTCTGAATGGAACGATGATATCACCGGAAAACTACTTGAAGGTGCCCTTGAAACGCTTACTAAACATGGCGTTGATCAATCCTCACTTTTTATCAAATATGTTCCGGGTAGTTTTGAATTACCATTGGGCGCTCAATTTCTTTTAGAATCAACCAAGGAATTAAATGCTGTTATTTGTTTAGGGTGTGTTATTCAGGGCGAGACCAGACACTTTGAATTTATTTGCGATGCCGTTTCAAACGGAATTATGAATCTTGGACTTAAATATAATATCCCTGTTATTTTCGGCGTGCTTACAACCGACACATTGGAGCAAGCTATACAACGTTCAGGTGGTAAGCTTGGAAATAAAGGCGTGGAAGCGGCAATCACCGCAATTAAGATGGCTTCACTTCATAAGCAAGCATAAAATAATTACAAATGACAAATTACCAATGACCAATGTTTTATTTGGAATAATTCATGTTGCGCTAATAGAAGTATTTATTTATTACATTTCACCATCTTTCATATGTTAAAGACTTCATTTAATATAGTGTTCATGGGTACGCCGGAATTTGCAGTTGCGTCACTCGACATGCTTGTTAAAAACAACATGAATGTAGTTGGTGTAGTTACTGCTCCTGATAAGCCGGCAGGAAGAGGAATGAAGATCCGGTTTTCACCGGTGAAGGTATATGCATTGAAAAATGAATTACAATTATTTCAACCTGAAAAGCTGAAAAACCCTGATTTTATTGAACAACTGAAAATACTTCAGCCGGACCTTTTTGTAGTTGTTGCCTTTCGAATGCTTCCCGAAATCATATGGAAGATGCCTAAATACGGAACATTCAACCTGCATGCATCCCTTCTGCCACAGTATCGTGGGGCTGCTCCAATCCATTGGGCTGTTATCAACGGGGAAAAAGAAACCGGTGTAACCACATTTTTTATCAATGAAAATATTGACACAGGTAATATCATTTTCAAAGAAAAAATTTCAATCGGTGAAGAAGAAACCACCGGCTCTGTTCACGACCACCTGATGACAATTGGAGCTGATCTTGTATTAAAAACAGTGTTAGCTGTTCAGGATAATCAAATTGTAAGCACCGTTCAAGTTGAACTTATTAAAGATTCTTCCGAACTGAAACCTGCCCCAAAACTATTTAAAGTTGACTGCAAAATAAATTGGAACAATGATATTCAAAACATCTTTAACCGGATACGCGGCTTAAGTCCTTTCCCAACTGCCTATACAGAACTGGGTTCACCCGATGGACAACAGTTCTTATTGAAAATTTATTCCTGTCAAAAAGAAATATCTGTTCACAAAATTGCACCCGGTACTATTCAGACAGACAGAAAAACTTTTTTAAAAGTTGCTGTTACGAATGGATATATTCTTATAAATGAATTACAGTTAGAAGGAAGAAAAAAAATGTTTGTCGCTGAATTCCTTCGTGGTTTTCCTATTGATAATTCATGGAAAACAAAATAAAATCCTTCTCTATTATTTTGATTCTTCTTTCCACACAACAACACCGGCTGGTTTAAGAACTTTCTCACCAAAAATAATTTTCGCATTGGCAGGCAGAGGTGCGATTGCATTTATACTGCTATAGTTGATAGCAACTCCAAATCCATCACGGTAATCAAGTATCATCCCTTCCGGCAGTTGTAAAGTTTTAAGGGATGCCTGATCAAAAATCTTCTGAAGAATAATTTTTTCTAACTTACCATCAATGGTTTCAACCCCAATATACGTTACTGTTCCTTTACCAACCTTATGATGCAGGATTGCCGGACTGCCCGAATAAAATTGGTCTGCATAGGCAGCCCATACTTCTGTTCCAGCATTAGGTGTGAGTACTTCAGCCCATTTATTCCATGTGTAGGTTGTTTCATTTTCTTTCACCATTGCTTTTTTATCATCCTGCAGGCAATCATAAAAATTGATTTTCCCTCCAATAAGATCAAGGATTGGCATTGCCCATGGGCCCTCCCACAAATGACCATTTCTGTCCATTTGTCCTGAACGACAAGTTAAAACCAATTGTCCTCCTTGTTCGACAAATTTTTTCCAACGTTCAATCAATTGATTGTCCAACATCTGATAAGCCGGTGCAATCATTATTTTATATTTTGTAAAATCAGCTTCCTCGTTGATAAAATCCACAGGTACCGTCATTTGTTTGAGCGCTGTATAATATTTCAGGTAATGACCTTCAAATGACCACTGATAAGTTTGTTTTTGCATTTCAGTCATCCAAACATTATCTAAATTATACAAGATGGCTGTTCTCCTCTCTTCATAATCTTGAGGATTCTTAATCCCTGAATTATAAAATTTTCGTATATCTCTCATTTCTTTGATGAACTGACTGTATTGTAAACCACCTGAAGTAGGTGTAACTCCATCCGTTCCAATCATACCATAATGATATTGTTCACTGCCATATAAAATTTCGCGGAAACGATATGAACAAATAAAACTGAGATTACCCACAAAAGCATTCCACATCCATGCTCTGATAACACCCGGCATTGGCTGTGTATTATACCATCCCCAGTTTACTTGTCCTGGTTGAAGTTCCATAACACCGGTCACACCTTTCAAGGGTCTGTAAAGATCATTTGCTAATGATATTCTGTAAAAGTCGCCCATCCTAAAACCCTGATCACCCGTACCTTTGCTATAACCTGCTACAGGATACATGGTATAAGAAATAAAATCAATATCCTTGCTGCGCCATGGATCCACTTCATTGTGTATGTGCATAAAATTGGTTGTCACCCATTGTTCATTAGATGTATATTTCTTTAATATATTCGACTGCATAGATATATAGGCAGCACACTCATCAGCACTGAAACGTTTAAAATCCATCATCCATTGCGGACAGGCATTTCCTGAAAACAAACGCTTGTTATTAGGTAATTCAATTTGATCAAAATCACTAAAAACTACACTCCAGAATGCAGTTCCCCAGGCGAAGTTCAATGCTTCGATCGTATTGTATTTTTTTTTCAGCCATTCAATAAAATGCAAACGTGTTTCAGAATTATATTCAACTGTCCCATAGTGTGATGGTTCATTATCAATTTGCCATCCCCAGATCCTATTATCCTTCCTATAATGCAAAGCCATTTGAGTAACAATTTTTGCAGACAGTTCCCAATACTTTTTACTTGACCATGAACAATGGCGGCGTGTGCCATGTTGTGCCAGAAGACCGTCATCTTTCAGAACAAGCACTTCAGGATATTTTTGTATCAACCAAGCAGGAGGAGCAGCTGTAGGTGTGCACATAATAATTTTCAATCCATGTTTGGCAGCCAATGCAACTGCTTTATCAAGCCAGACAAAATCATATTTTCCTTCCTGAGGTTCAAGTTTAGCCCATGCAAAATCAGCCATATGAGTAAATTCAAAACCCATCTCAGCCATCTTTTTAAAGTCACGATCCCACTGCGTTGAATCCCACGCTTCGGGGTAATAATAAACACCTGTTTCGATCATTTTTGATTTATTAAAAAAATGTTCAGGATTTTGGGCTGAAACAATTAATGGTATGAAAAGAATGATTAAATTAAATAAACTTATTTTCTTCATATAATTTTTTTTAACAAGAGTAGCTATTTTTTTTAAAAATTGAAACATTAAAAATGGGAAAGTTTTGAAAAAAAATAAAATAAATAAAATTACTTTGTTATTTATCAAATGTTTTTATAATTTTGCAGTCCCCAAAAAAAGGGATAAATTTTTTATTGCTCAAAAATGAACAATAAAATAAATTAGCCGATGTAGCTCAGTTGGCCAGAGCAGCTGATTTGTAATCAGCTGGTCGGGGGT
>CAYVNP010000025.1:13202-53121 GCA_964452905.1 uncultured Bacteroidales bacterium | reverse complement strand
TAGGTGGCACACTTTCATCCGGAATGGGTGGCACAGTATAGTCCGGAATAGTCATTTGTTTCATCATTCATTTTATTGCTTACTATAAGCAAATCAAATTTAGCGTTTGGAAACAGATCATTTACAAAATTTACATTTGAAAAAAACAAAGAATCTGATACTGTGAAAATTCAAAATGTAAACTTAGCTTTGACGTCATCACCTCAATTAGAATGTCCTGCTTCTGTAAAATATTATACTGTTGATGATGAATGGGCAATTATAAACACACCTGATCCATCTGTTAGTAATTTTACAAGTAATACATCCCTAACATGGGGTATGTCAGGGGGAACCTCTGATTATTCAGTATATCCTAATACTAAAGATCAAATGTTTAATATTATTGGTCAACATGCATTTAAAACAGGAACTACTACAATGTGTACTTATGCTATATATGAAGGGTGGGAACCTCAAAAAACTTGTCATTTCGATGTAACAGTTTATAAAATTACATGTCCATCTGATAAAACAATTAATACAGATCAGGGAAAATGTACTGCAGGTATTACCTTTCCTCAACCTGTACCACTAAATTTAGTTTTGAATGATCCCTTAAATATATCATGGGAGATATTAGATCCGATATATCTATTATCATCTGGTTCTAATTATCCCCCTCAAAAAACTTTAGACAAGGGAAATTATCTGATTAAATATTATTTTGATCAACCATCTATTTCAGTTGCATCAGAAGAATGTCAATTTTACTATAAGATTGAAGATAATGAAGACCCAGTAATTTTATGTAAAAAGGAAATTCCTTTAAAAACGGACCCTGGTGTATGTTCTGCTTCATCAGATATATCACCTACACCTGTTGACAATTGTCATGTTGTTGATTTAACCTGGGTTTGGAAAGATCAAGAAAACAAAGTTGTAAGTAAATCTTTTAATTCAGGAATTAATAATATTGGTAGTAGAGCTTATAATAAAGGAACATCAACAGTTATTTTTTCTGCTTGGGATGATTCTGGAAATTATGGAGAATGTGAATCAAAAATAACTGTTGTTGATGAAGAAAACCCAATATTAATATGCCCCAATAATCAAACTATAAAAACAGATCCGGAATTATGTTCAAAAAATTTTAAAATTGTTAATCCAACTACAGCTTCTGATAATTGTGGTATTCAAACTCTTTTATGTGCAGTTAACGGAAAAATTAGTGTTAGTCCGTTTACTTATGATATGGGTAATCCTCCAAATTATGATTTTAAACTTGGTACTTCTACTGTTTTTTTTAAAGCTATAGATGCAAGTAATAAATTTTCTGTTTGCTCTTATAATGTAACAGTGGTTGATAATGTAAAACCAAAATTTACAACTTGTTTTAATGGGTTAAAGACGTTAGTAGTTCCTTCAGGTAAATCTTCTATTGATTTTGATCTCCCAGAAACGAAAGCTACAGATAATTGTGATTATATTCTTACCTGGGAAGTTAAAGGAAAAACACAAGCTAAATCACCAATTGATGGTATAAATGAAACTGCTAAAGTAACATTTAATCTTGGTTTGTCTACTGTTATATTTACTGCAAAAGATATAAGTAATAATTCAGCCACTTGTATTTATAGTATTAATGTTACAAATAAATCATCCATTAGTAGTTTACAACCCGGCAACTGGACAGTAGCATCAACTTGGGCAGGAGGAGTAGTACCCGGAACAAGTGAAGATGTTCAAATAGCATCAGGGCATACTGTATTGGTATCCGAGGATGCAATATGTAACAATCTTTCCATTGATGGTAATTTAATCGTTGAATCCGGCAAAACGCTTACGGTGAACAATGAATTAAATATCACAGCCACCGATGGGTCAATCTCAAAAGGTGCTTCAACTACCGGTCAATTAGTGCTTGCAGATAACAGCGCCCAATTGAATGTATTAGGGCAAGTAAGCATTGGGCACAAGATAGTAGATTTAAAATATCATTTAAGTTCAATACCATTTGAAACCAACATTGCAGATATATTAACAGGTTTTACTGTTGCCTATTATTCAGAACTCACAGGAAAATGGATTAATCTGGTTAAAGGACAAATGCTTGAACAAGGGAAAGCTTATTCAATAAAGAATGCTAATAATCCATTGTATCCGGCAAGTACCGATTTATTTTTCACAGCGCCCAATTCAACGACTTTGGCCACAGGTACCATCACTATACCCTTAACCCATACAGCAGGAAAAGGCAATGGATGGAATCTGGTTCCTAATTCTTATCCGTGTGCAGCGAACTGGAAAACAATGACCACGACCGCATCACCAACAATTTATTATTGGGATGGATCAAAATATGTGAACTATAATAAGTTCAATGAAGAAAACACAGGCGGAACAGGCATCATTCCACAGGGAGAAGGATTCTTTGTATATTGTCCTGATGAAAAGAATGGATGTTTATTAACCATGACCAATGAGGATCGATTAGCATCCAATGTAAGTTATACAGTCGCTAAGAAAGGGTCATCGACCTATCCTCAAATACCGAACCGGTTGTCATTAATAGTTTCGGGGAATGGATATACAGATCAGAGTGTTATAGCATTTGTGAATGATGCGACATCAGAATATGATGTAAACTATGATGCATTTAAATTGTTCAGTACACAAGCCGATGTTCCGTTGCTCAATAGTAATAGTTTAAGCAAACAATATTCGGTGAACTATCTGCCAGCCGACATGGTTAATCAAAGTAAGGTACAGCTGGAGTTCACGGTAGGCACAGCAGGTGACTATACTCTCAATGCGGAAAACATTGGTAGTTTTGATGCGACAGAAAGTATAATGCTTGTAGATACCAAGACCAATACAAGCACTGACTTAAGGCAAACAGGATATACATTCACGTCGGAAGTTGTCAAAGCAGATCAGCGATTTTATGTAGAGTTCAGTGGCTTACCCACAAGCATCAAAAAACAGAATCTGGATAATGAGTTGAATATATTTACAGATAAGGATCAGATTATAGTCCAGAACAAAACAGGATTGGATGCACAAGGTACAGTAACGGTGTATGATGTATTAGGCAAAGAGATCACAACCCGCAAACTGACATCCAACACAGAAACAAGAATAGATATGAACACACAAGCCAATGCAATCTATTTTGTAAAAGTGAAGACAGAAGATCAAACAATAACCAAGAAGGTATGTATAACTAAATAAATTATTTAGTCTCTTTAAAGTATAGTATTAACTAATACACTGATTCTTCAGCATCTTTGAAACTCTTCTCACAGGATATCTGACGGCTAAAAAGCTGATCATGATAACCAGAGAAAAAACAATGACTAAATCCTTCAATTGAATTTCAACAGGATATGCCTGAATAATAAATGTTCCTTGTGGAAATTTAACCATGCTGAAATGTTGTTGTAATAAACAAACTGCACAGCCCAAAGCAATACCGGTGACAGTGCCGATAACAGCGATCATCATTCCTTCGGAAATAAAAATTTTTTTGATTAAAAATCGGTCAGCACCCAGACTTGTTAATATTGATATATCTTTTTTCTTATCGAGAATGAGCAGTGTTAGAGTGCCAATAATATTGACAGTTGCAATGAACAGGATAAATGAAAGAATTAAAAATATACTTAGTTTTTCCGATTTCATGATTTTATAAAGCAATTCTTGTTGCTGGAAGCGATCTTTAACTTCAAATTTATTACCGATTATTTTTTGAATCTCGGATTTAATATTTTGCACATCGGCATCAGTATCCAGTTTCAATTCAACAGAAGTGACCTGATTCGTGTAATCAAGCAGTTTACGGGCGAATCGCAAAGGGAATAAAATATATTTATTATCAATATCCTGCTGAACAGAAAAAATTCCTGTAGGTAAAATGTTTTCGCTGTTAAAAGCATTTGATGGATCAAGGGAAAAATTATTTCCTGTACGAGGAACATAAACAGTCAAAGAATTCAAACTGTTTTTTAAATCAATACCAAGTCTGGAAGCCACGCCGGCACCTATAATTGCAAAATCATTGCTGCCATGTTCCAATAAAAATTTACCTTCAACCAACATTGTGTCCATCCGTGACATTTTAGTATATTCATTACTGACCCCTTTCATTCTGACAATAAACTGATTTGAATTGTATTTCAGCAATGCATTCTCTTCAATCACTTCATTGTAGTAAACTACACCCTGAATTTTCCGGATTTGATTTTCTGTATTTTTATCCAATGAAAATATTTTTCCTTCTTTTAACGTAATTTGAATTTCCGGATTAAATGTAGAAAATAAGGATGTAACTAATTTTTCAAATCCATTGAAAACAGAGAGCACTATCACAAGCGCCATGGTACTGATGACTATTCCTGATAATGAAATCAAAGAAATAATATTGATGATGTTATGCGATTTCTTGGCAATTAAATACCGTTTGGCAATAAACAATGAAAGATTCATTTTTATTTATTTTTTTATTTCCAAGCTTTTACTATCAAACCACTTCCTCTGGAATGATTCATCCGAACATCAAACATATTTAAAATAAATGCAAATGGAAATACAATGAGATAATAAACAGGCAAGACTATAAAAAATATTTTTGATGCATTTAATAGTAATATCGGATACTTCATGGAAAGATGCCAAGATAAATTTCCCGGAATACCATAGGTGTAATATGCTTCAACCTTGCTGAAGCCGGCACTTTTGAGTTTTTCAACAATTTCATTTTTATTATATCCATCCCGTACGTGTTCGGAAATGAAAGAATGTTCATCTTCATCATGCACATCTGAGCCACCCAGATCAGAAGGCGTTGATATCAGCAACATTCCTCCTCTGCGAAATGAGTGATAAAAATTTTTAAATACCTGTACATCATCTTCAATGTGTTCCATCACATCAATAGAAATGATCAGGTCGTAGGTTTCCTCTTCACTGAATTTTGTTAAGTCGGTAATTTCAAATAAAACGTTTGGTTTATTCAACCTGCGAAAAAATTGGTTACAATCACTAATCTGTTCATCTTTTACATCTACTCCTTTGATCTTCCAATTCGTATTGAAACAGGATAAATAATAAGAGTATTGTCCGAAACCGGAACCCGCATCAAGGATATGAATGTCATCGGGTTTTTGTTCAGCCCATTTCCTGATCTCTTTTTTCAGATGCCATGCTCTGAGCAAAAGAAGATCAAGCAGTTTGTAAAATAATATCCTGAGAAAAGGAGTCCTGTTAAAGACAGTTCCTAATGTTCTTTTAATGGGATCATATTGCATATGTAGAAATTAATAATACATTATTTTTTCAACAGTCGTTCAATGTTTTCAAGATATTCAAGAGAATCATCCTCGTAAAATTCAATATCGGGAATTATCCGTACTTGATTTCTGATTCGTGCTGCCAATTGATGGCGAATATGTTTTGCACTATGACGAATATGTTCCAGTAATTTCAATTTGTCGGGTGAAGCAAAAAAGCTTAGATAAATACGTGCAATGCTCAGATCTTTAGTCATCCTCACTTTTGTAACTGTAATGAGTGCACCACTGAAGTTCGAACCGCTTTCCCGCTGGAAATATTCTCCCAAGTCTTTTTGTATCATGCGGGAAACCTTACTTTGTCGCGTTGATTCCATGATTAAATAAATTAAATTTTTCTGTCATTTATATTAAACCAATTTTACATATATCTGTTCCGAAGTTACAGAAAGGTTTCGGTTATCAAATAATAAGAATATTGTTTGGTATTCTTTTTTTTAAAGTTTTCTTCTTTTATAACTTTTGATTTTTATTTTTATTCAAGAGTAAAGTTATATTATTAATTTTTATTCAATACCTCAATCGCTTTCTTGAAAACATCATCGGTTTTATTCAAGGTAAGATAGTATGCTTCTTCACCAAGAATGTAACGACCGATAATTGCCTTCAGTTGTGAAATGATTTCTGTTTTTGAATTATTGATGATTGTATCATTTCTTTTAATCCCTGCTTGTTCAGCGTAACGGATAATATTTTCAAAGGTGTTATTATCAATAGAAAATTGATCAATAAAATCTTTGGTACTCGAATATTTTTTTAGTTCCATTTTGTTTTTATCAACATAATCAAATGTAAACTGATAAAATATTCCTTCATCTGCGAGGCGGTTGAAATAGCTAAAGTTTCTGGAAGTTTTAACCGGAATATAAATGTCCGGCATGATGCCACCGCCTCCATAAACAACCTTTCCTTTTGATGTTTTAAATTTTAATGAATCAGGAAAATGAATGCTGTCGGGATGTTCCAGTTCACCATCTGTAAAGCGTTTATAAATATCATGATAATATTGCTCGGTTCCTTTGTCGTATGGTTTTTGAATACATCTGCCGGAAGGTGTGTAATACCGTGCAATTGTAAGTCGGACTGCCGAACCGTCAGGAAGGTCAAGCTGATCCTGTACAAGTCCTTTACCAAATGAACGTCTGCCGATGATCAAGCCACGATCATTATCCTGAATAGCACCGGCAATGATTTCACTGGCTGAAGCTGACCATTCATCGATCAAGACAACTAAATCTTCTTTCTCAAAATGTCCTTTTTGGGTAGCATAGGCATATTGCGCCTGATGATGGATACCTTTGGTAAAAACGATCAATTTCTTTTTCGGCAGAAATTCATCCGCAAGATTGATGGCTGCATCAAGGTATCCTCCTGAATTGCCTCGTAAATCGAGGATTAATTTAGTCATCCCTTGCGATTTAAGACTCATCAATGCTTTGATCAATTCAGTTACAGTTGTTGCAGAAAATTTTGTCAAACGAATATAACCGATATGCTCCGTTACTATACAAGCAACATCAATACTATAGGTGGGAATGATATCCCTTGTAATTAGAAAATCTTTCGTCTTTTTAATTTGAGTACGATAAATAGTAACTTTAACTTGTGTTCCTCTTTTCCCTTTTAATTTATGCACTACTTTATCATTTGATATATTTATTTTTGCAACATTTTTATTGTCAATTTGGATAATTTTATCTCCTGCATGAATACCAATTCTTTCGGATGGTCCGCCCGGTATCGTATTCATGACCGTAATGGTATCTTTTAATATTCGGAATTCAATACCAATGCCTTCAAAATTACCTTTAAGCGGATCATTGGCATCATTGAATTCAGCAGGTGGAATATAAGAAGAATGCGGATCAAGGGAGGCAAGCATACCGCTGATAGCTTCCTTGGTCAGTTTATCAGTATTCACAGAATCAACATATGAACTTTTTATATAACTGATTATATCCTGAATTTTATCATATTTTTTTTGTTGGGAGCCGTGAAAAAAATAAGCCCCTGCCAGAATACCTGAGATTAGGACGATTGCAAGGATAACAGGGTAATAATATACTAAACGCAGATTAGATTTTTCTTGTTCCATCGGGCAGTTTTGACTGATAATTTAAAAAACAAAAATATGAAAATTACCTGACACTGAATTAAAAATTAATACTTGACAATCGGAATTTAATTTATTAATTTTGGTAATGTTAGTTATTATTTTTTTATTAATTTAATATTTTTTACTATGAAAGCAAAAATTATACTTTTGAACGTATGTGTTTTTTGTGCTTTTGTAAAAATTTATTCGCAGGAGCACGATACTCTTTGGACAAAAATTTACGGTGATAATAATCAATGCACAGGGAGCAGTATGATGGCAACAGGTGATGGATTTCTGATAGTTGGAAGTATAAAAAAATCCAATACCGTAGAATGGGATTTTTGGATTGTCAAAATCAATGAAAAAGGTGACACACTTTGGACAAGAACAATCGCATTTGGTTTATGGGATGGAACAAAAAAAATAATAAAATGTAAAGATGGAAATTATTTACTTTACGGATCAACTGGACAAAGTAACAATTATCATATGGCTGCAGCAAAAATTAAATCAAATGGAGATACCCTCTGGACGAGAAGTTACCCTTATACTGCTGATGAAAAAGTGCAGGATATAATTGAAACGGATGATGAAGGGTTTATCATGATTTCAAAAACTCTTGCTAATAATTATGATCGTATCCGTTTTGTTAAAATTGATAAAAATGGTAAATTAATTACTGAAAAACTATTTGGTACCAATAACTATAATTCAGGTAATTCTATTGTCAGATCGTTTGATAATAAATTTTTGATCGCAGGATATACTAAAACATCTTCTTCCGCTAAGGGTAAAATTATGATTCTAAAAGTAGATGATGCAGGTTCACTCCTCGATACTAAAACATATACTGCACCAAGTGAAGAAGTAGAAGCTTTTCAGATCATTCAGACACTTGACAGCTGCTATATGTTATGTTCACAGCAGAGACCAAATATGATTAAAACGCATTATTATCTATATGTAAATAAATTAGATAAATCTTTAACAGAAGTATGGAATAAAACTCTTAATTTCAGTAAAATTGACAATAATTATAATCAGCCGGCTGCTCTTATTTCAACTCCTGACAGCGGTTTTGTGATTACCGGTGCAACAGGTAATCAGTCATTAAAAGATTTTATGTTGATTAAACTGAATGCTATGGGGGAAATTGAATGGCGGGACAGTATTGCTACTTCTGTAATTGAGGAAGGGACAGGTGTGGTTCAGTTAAATAAAGATGAATTTTTTGTTATTGGAAATACTCAACTGAAAAACACCAACCGTGCATGGTTGCTTAAATATGGTGTTTCAATTGTCGGGATTCAAATGAACAATTCTTACTCATCCGGAATTTTTGGATATCCGAATCCTACAAATAATTTTTTCAATATTCAATATACTTTAAACAATGAAAGTGATGTAACCTTTTTAATTAAGGATATTACCGGTAAAGAGATCAAATCTGTCAGGAATGGGAAAATGAATATTGGAAAATATATTCAAACTTTTGATTTTTCTGACTTACCCAACGGTATTTATTTTTATCAATTGAAAACTGAAAAATTAATAGTAACTAAGCCAGTTCAAGTAATCAAATAAATCAGGATTTAACTGACCATCACTTCGCCTGTCATTTCTTTTGGTATTTCAAGTCCCATCATAATCAGTATGGTAGGAGCAACATCGCTGAGTTTACCTTTTTTTAGGTTTTTGAATTCTTTATTGAATACGATACAAGGCACATCATTCATTGAATGGGCTGTATTGGGTGAACCATCTTCATTAATAGCATTGTCGGCATTACCATGATCGGCAATGATCATTACTGAATAGTTGTTGGCAACGGCTGTATCAATCACCTCATGAATACATTGATCAACGGTTTTCACTGCTTCAACAATTGCTTCATAAATACCGGTATGTCCTACCATATCTCCATTGGCAAAATTAAGACAAACAAAATCTGTTTCTGCTTTATTCAATTCGGTAATAATAGCATTTTTAACTTCAATAGCGCTCATCGTAGGTTTCAGATCATACGTTGCAACTTTAGGAGATGATATGAGAATTCTTTTTTCACCCGGGAATTCATTTTCTCTTCCGCCGGAAAAAAAGAAAGTGACATGAGCGTATTTTTCGGTTTCTGCAATGCGTATTTGTTTTTTGCCTGCTATGGAAATAATCTCACCCAATGAATTTTTTACATCATCCTTATCATATACCACGTGAATACCTTTGAATCCCTCGTCGTATTTGGTCATAGTGAGATAATACAAAGGAAGGGTTTTCATATCAAACTCAGGCATGTCTTTCTGTGTAAGCACTGTTGTTATTTGTCTCAGGCGGTCAGTACGGAAATTGTAACAGATCACAACGTCTCCCTCCTGAATGGTCGTTAATGGTTTGTTCGATTCATCCACAATCACAACCGGTTTAACAAATTCATCTGTAACCCCTTCATCGTATGATTCTTGTAATGCTTGTACAGGGTCTTTACAGAATTTTCCTTTACCGGAAACCAATAAATCGTAACCTAATTTTACACGCTCCCAGCGTTTGTCACGATCCATCGTATAATATCTGCCACAAACAGTAGCAATTTTAGCAATGGTTTTTTGAATCAGATAATCATTCAATTCTTTCATGAAGCCGATGCCACTGCGAGGGTCGGTGTCGCGTCCATCCATCAGGGCATGTACAAAAACATTTTTTAGACCCATGTCGGTTGCCATATCCGACAGCGCCATCACATGTGTTGAGAGAGCATGAACACCACCGTCGCCAACTAACCCAATAAGATGCAAGGATTTATTTTTATCTTTGGCATAAGTGTAAGCATCCACCAGGGTTTGGTTTTTAAACATTGATTTATCTTTGATCGCCAGATTAATTTTAACCAGATCCTGATAAACAATACGTCCTGCACCGATATTCAGGTGACCTACTTCCGAATTACCCATCTGTCCATCCGGCAAACCAACATCCTCGCCGGTACATTTTAGTGAAGAATGAAGACATTCATTTCCTTTTAGTAAGCTATTGAAATAAGTTGCTTGCTGACTGATCACATCCGATTTAGAACCATTTCCCAATCCCCATCCGTCGAGGATCATTAATATGCATTTTTTATTCATTTGTTTATTCTATTTACATTTTAGGGTGCAAAGGTAAGCAGAAAAAAGAAAAGATGAAATATTAAAAATAAACTCACCATTTGAACATAAAAAATATTTTTTCTATTCTTGTTAATCAAGATATGATTCATTAAAAATGTTTACTTTTGCAATGCAAAAATGAAAATCTGAATAGAATTTATCAATTCATTCATTTCAGCAATTATTTAAGTTTAATTTGTTTCTTTACGTGTTTTTTAATAAAATTGCACGATATAACAATTAGTTAACATGGATGTTAAAATTAAAACTGCATTAATCTCCGTTTATCACAAGGATAATCTGGAAGCGATCGTTCGAAAATTAAATAGACTGAACATCAAGATTTATTCTACCGGAGGAACATATGATTTTATTGAAAAGCTGGGTATCAAAGCGCCCATGCTGTTTGATGTGGAATCAGTAACGTCTTACCCTTCCATTTTGGGTGGGAGAGTGAAAACCCTTCACCCGAAAATTTTCGGCGGTATCCTTACACGTCGTGATAACAAAGGCGATGATGAACAAATGAAACAATACGATATCCCGTATATTGACTTAGTCATTGTGGATCTCTATCCATTCGAACAAACTGTTGCTTCTACCCATGATGAACAGCAGATCATTGAAAAGATTGATATAGGTGGTATTTCATTGATACGGGCAGCTGCCAAGAATTTTAAAGATGTGGTAATCGTTCCTTCTTCTGACATGTATGGAAAATTATTGCAACTGTTAGATGAAAAAGAAGGGTACACCTCAATAGAAGACCGCAAATCATTTGCAGCACATGCATTCAAAGTTTCATCCCATTACGACACGGCAATATTTAATTACTTCAATAAATCGCAGGAAATACCTGCATTCAAACAAAGTGTTCTTTCATCACAATCATTACGATATGGTGAAAATCCACATCAGAAAGCATTCTTCTATGGGAACCTCGAGGATATGTTTGAGCAGTTGAACGGAAAAGAATTATCCTATAACAACCTCGTTGATATTGATGCAGCAGTGAATCTGATTGATGAATTCAATGAGCCGGCATTTGCCATTCTGAAACATACCAATCCATGCGGTGTTGCCGTCAGAACCAAATTGGTTGATGCATGGAAAGACGCTCTGGCAGGTGACCCTGTTTCAGCTTTCGGGGGCGTGATCAGTTGTAATCGCGTGATTGATAAAGAAACGGCTGAAGAAATTAATAAACTTTTCCTCGAAGTGTTGATTGCTCCTGATTTTGATGAGGAGGCATTGACAATATTAAAACAAAAGAAAAACAGGATTTTATTAAAACGCAAACCGGTTGACTTACCGAAGAACCAATTTAAATCTATTCTGAACGGTGTGATCGAACAGGATAAAGATTTGAAAACCGAAACCATTGAGGAAATGAAAACGGTTACTAAAGTTGCACCGACTGATAAAGAAAAACAGGATTTACTTTTTGCAAATATTGTTGTGAAGCACACCAAGTCAAATACAATTGTTTTTGCTAAAAACAACCAGTTAATAGGCAGTGGTGTTGGTCAGACTTCACGGGTTGATTCAACGAAACAGGCAATTACCAAAGCGAAAGAATTTGGTTTTGACCTGAATGGCGCTGTGATGGCTTCGGATGCATTCTTTCCTTTTCCTGACTGTGTTGAAATTGCCAGTCAGGCAGGTATCAAAGTTGTGCTGCAACCCGGTGGATCCATTAACGATAAACTTTCTATTGAATATTGCGATAACCACGGCGTTGCTATGGTTTGTACAGGTACCAGACATTTTAAACATTAAAAAATTGATCTAATGGGACTCTTCTCATTTTTAACCAAAGAAATAGCCATTGACCTTGGCACTGCAAATACCATCATCATTCACAATGATAAAGTGGTTGTGGATGAACCATCTATTGTTGCTATTGACCGTACGACAGGCAGGATCATTGCCGTTGGGAAAAAAGCAATGATGATGCACGGTAAAACGCATGAGAACATTAAAACAGTTCGTCCACTCCGAGATGGTGTCATTGCTGACTTTCAGGCAGCTGAACACATGATCCGCGAGATGATCAAAATGATTGACAAGAAAAAAACATTGTTTCCTCCTGCTTTGAAAATGGTAATTTGTATACCATCCGGAATCACAGAAGTGGAAGAGCGTGCTGTAAAAGATTCTGCTGAACAAGCTGGAGCCAAGCAGGTGAAGTTGATCCATGAACCAATGGCTGCCGCCATTGGAATAGGTATTGATGTGCTTGAACCGACCGGGAATATGATCATTGATATTGGCGGTGGTACCAGTGAAATAGCTGTTATTGCTCTGGGTGGCATCGTTTGTAATAAATCCATTCGTATTGCCGGTGATGATTTTAATTATGACATTGAAGAATACATGCGCAAGCAACATAATATTCACGTGGGTGAACGTACGGCAGAACGCATCAAGATTGAAGTGGGCGCTGCACTTCCTGAAATTGATAATCCACCCGACGATATTGCTGTTCACGGAAGAGACATGCTGACAGGTATTCCGAAGGAAATTATTGTAAACTATGCCGAGATCGCATATGCTTTGGATAAATCCATTATGAAAGTTGAAGCAGCTATATTGAATGCACTTGAAATGACTCCTCCTGAACTTTCTGCGGATATATACAGGACGGGGATTTATCTTGCAGGAGGCGGTTCAATGTTGCGTGGATTGGATAAACGAATTTCTCAAAAAACGAAACTGCCCGTCCATGTTGCCGAAGACCCGCTCCATGCTGTTGCTCGGGGAACAGGTATTGCACTGAAGAACTTTGATAAATTTACATTCCTGATTAAATAAGCAGCAATATCAGCCTATTTATGCAAAATTTAGTTGGATATAAATGAATACGAAAATAATATATGTAATTATTTTGCATTAATATGCGAAACCTATTTGTTTTTATTTGGAGAAATTATTATTTTTTTTTATTTCTTATCCTTGAAATAGTTGCTTTCACTTTACTGATAAGGCACAGCAAATACCAACAAGCCGGTTTTTTAAATTCAGCTTATCGTGTATCCGGCTCAATTCACAGCACTTATACCGATATTACGGACTATCTTCATTTGAAAAAAATAAATAAACAGCTTGCTGATGAAAATACACGTCTTCATTTACAATCTGTTAAATCAGTGATTATTACTGATAATAAATCAATCACAAAAAATGATACGGTTTATAAACAGCAATTTGAATACCTCACAGCAAAAGTAATCAGCAGTACTGTTAATAAAGGGAATAACTATATAATGCTCAATAAAGGGTATCGTGATGGTATCCGGAAGGATATGGGAGTTATAACCTCAAATGGTGTAGTAGGTGTTGTTAAGGATGTATCTGATAATTTTTGTTATGTAATTTCTATGCTGAGTAAAAAATTGAAAATCAGCGGAAGAATAAAAAAGAACAATCAGTTCGGGAGTGTAACCTGGAATGGGAGTAATTATACAATTGGCGGGCTGGATGATGTCCCCAGCCATGCTATATTTAAAAAAGGAGATACAATTATAACAAGTGGTAATTCGTATATTTTCCCGGAAGGAATTCCGATTGGTTCAATATCAGATTTTAAGATCAATGAAGGTGAAAGTTTTTTCAGTATCCGGTTGAGATTTACCGTTGATTATAATAGTGTGAATTATGTGTATGTGATAAAAAATTTATTTAAAGAAGAACAGGATAAACTGGTTAATTCAACCAAGGATGAATAATGTATATATCAATAATATTGCGCGATTTATTTTTCTGATCGCCTTTCAGGTGTTGGTACTCGACCATATACAAATGAGCGGATTCATCAATCCTTACCTGTATGTTTGGTTCATTCTGATGCTTCCGTTTGAAACACCCAAAGCAATGTTATTATTCTTTGCTTTTATAACCGGATTCACGATTGATATTTTTTCAAACACTTATGGATTACATGCTTCTGCCTGTGTATTCATGGCTTTCTGGAGACCATCCATTTTGAAAAGTATTGCCGCCCGACAGGAATATGAACCCGGTATGCGCCCTATCATAGCTGATCAGGGATTTATGTGGGTGTTCATGTATTCACTCATTTTGATTTCCATCCATCATATAATCTTATTCTATCTTGAAGCATTTTCGTTCAGCGGCTTTTGGATCACCTTTGGCAGAGCGCTTTCAAGTATTTTCTTTACCTTGTTGCTGGTGATCATCAGCCATTATATAATCTTCAAGAAAGGGAGATAATTATAGCTGGTATTAAAAAAGTTCAATCTTTTTTTTAGCTACATATATTTTTTTAGAATTCCATAATTTATAAACATTAGAAATGAAAATATTTTTTTTAAGTATCTTTGTTTAAAGTTATGATAACGAAAACTCATCATAAAATTGTTAACGGTGATAGCAGGCAAATGTCTTTTGTTCCTGATAATTCAGTTCATTTAGCTATTACTTCTCCACCATACTGGCAACTTAAAGACTATGGATCTGAATTACAGATTGGGTTTCACGATAGTTATGAAAATTATATAAATAATCTAAATTTAGTTTGGAAAGAATGTTATCGAATTCTCCATAATGGTTGCAGGTTATGTATTAATATCGGGGACCAATTTGCCAGAGCGGTTTACTACGGTCGATATAAAGTGATTCCTATTCGAGAAGAAATTATTAAGTTTTGCGAAAATATCGGTTTTGATTACATGGGAGCTATTATCTGGCAGAAAGTTACCACCTCAAATACAACCGGTGGTGGTGTTCAAATGGGCTCATATCCTTATCCAAGAAATGGGATATTAAAACTTGACTATGAATTTATTTTGGTTTTTAAAAAATTAGGAGAAGCACCAAAACCATCAAAAGAACAAAAAGAATTATCTGTCATGACGGCAGAAGAATGGAATACATTTTTTGCAGGGCACTGGAATTTTGCAGGAGCAAGACAAAATGGTCATATAGCCATGTTTCCGGAAGAACTTCCAAGGCGATTAATTAAAATGTTTTCATTTGTCGGGGAAACAATTCTTGATCCATTTGCAGGAAGCGGTACAACGTCACTTGCTGCCAAAAACCTTTTTCGTAATTCAATAGGATTTGAAATAAATGATGAATTTATTCCTATCATAAAAGAGAAATTAGAAGTCAACCAGAAAGATATTAATGGTACTACTTATGAGTTTGTAAAACAAAAAAATCAAATTCAAAATTTTGAAAGTGAAATTCAAAAACTACCTTATATTTTTAAAGATCCACATACTCTTGATAAAAAAATAGATGTGAAAAAATTACAATTTGGCTCCAAAATAGACATGGCGGGATCTACAAAACGGGAAGAATTATTTACAGTTAAAGAAGTAATAAGCCCTGAAATGCTTAAATTAAGTAATGATCTAACGATTAAACTTATAGGTGTTAAAGAAAATCCTTTAGCTAATGGCAAAGCAAAATCTTTTTTAATTGCTAAAACAAAAGGGAAACGGATTTTTATTAAATATGACAATATTAAATATGACAAAGAAAATAATTTGCTTTGCTATCTCTATTTGGAAAATAAAACATTCATCAATGCACATTTAATCAAAAGTGGCTTGGTACTTGTGGATAATGATATTGAGTTTAAATTTAAAGGAAAATTTTTAAACCTCATTCAACAATCAAATGGCTAAAGAATGGATTTTAAATAGTGCGATGAATCGTTTCCAACTTAATTTTAAAAGAAATGTTGGACCAACATCTGAATCAATAAGAAAATGTTCACCTAAAACACTTGAAGAATGGCGTGAATATTATTTTTCAAATGTTAAAACCAAAGATCATATTATTGATTTGGGTAAAAAGTTATATGTGAAAATAACAGAAGTAATTCAATCTGAAGTTGCCGAGATATCAGAACAAGACTGCGTTGATTATATGATACAACTTGTAATTGATAGGACGTACGATGGATATATGACAGAAATTCAAACTATTTATGGTCAACTTCAAAAAATATTAAATGTCCAAATCCATCCTGCTCCCGATGATTGGGACAGATTGTTTAATGTTGATTTTTTTATTCAAGTTGGAGAAAAGTATATTGGACTACAAATAAAACCTGTTAACAGCGGAATTCAACTTCCTGAGATTTTTAAGGAATATAGTTTACAAGCTGAAACACATCAGAAATTCACCGAAGTTTTTGGAGGCAAAGTATTCTATTTGTTTTCAGCAAAAGTTGGAGAAAAAAAAGAAATTCAAAACAAAGGAGTTATTGAAGAAATATCTCAAGAGATTAAACGATTGACAGCATAAATAAAACTATCTGTTTTAAATGAGATTTTTCTATAGCGCGACTTCCCATTATTTAATTTTTTCTCGAACCACTGCAACCCATTTAGGTATTGCATTCAATAATATAATGATCACACATAACAAAATAATTGCTGTAAAAGCCAGATTGACCCATCCCTGAACGATCGTTTTTTCATTGGTAAGTTGAGGCAGGTAAAGATTAAAAATATTTTCAAATCCTGCTGTAATCGTTGTTGTTCCAACGAATATCAAAGGAATGATCGTCACCCAGGCATATTTTACTTTACCCCTGTTGATGATGAATGAAGTGCCAATAGTCAGTGCAATGGTTGCAAGCAGTTGGTTTGCTGCACCGAACATGGGCCATATTGTAGATATATTTCCTGTATATATAAAATACGACCATGCAAACACGATAATCAAACTGGCGATGATATTGGCCGGCAGCCAGTTGGTTCGTGCAAATGGGGGATAATATTTTCCGATGGCTTCCTGTAATAAAAACCGCCCGATGCGTGTACCGGCATCAATGGTGGTGAGAATGAACAATGCTTCAAACATAATGGCAAAATGATACCAATACGACATCAGCGAACTTAACCCGCCGATTTTTGAAAAAATTTGTGCCATGCCAACTGCAAGCGATACAGCGCCTCCAGTCCGACCGATAATATTTTCACCAACCTGTTCGGATAACAGCTTGATGTTGGATTGTGTAAATCCCATGGCATGTAGATCAGGAAGAATTTTTGCCAGTTTATCTACAGGCACATTGATATAAAAATAATCTAAAGGGAAAAGACTGCTGGCTGCAATTAAAGCAAGAATGCTGACCATGCTCTCGGATAACATGGCGATTACGGCTATTGGTTTGATATGCAAATGGGAACTCAACATCTTGGGTGTGGTTCCCGAACAGACTAATGAATGGAAACCTGAAATAGCGCCACAGGCAATGGTTATAAACAAATAAGGATATAATGTTCCGGGAATGATGGGTCCTCCTCCATGAATAAATTTGGTGAATGCAGGCATTTGCATATCAGGAGCAACTACAATCACTCCCACTGCCAGCATACCAATTACACTTAGTTTCATGATTGAACTGAGATAATCTCTTGGTGAAAGCAAGAGCCAGACAGGCAATACAGAAGCACATAAACCATAGATGGCTAATAAAACTGTAAATGTTTTATGATCAAAAGTAAACCATGAAGCAAAAGGAGAGGACGGAATATATTTTCCAAAAATAACAGATAATGTCAGGAGTATCACGCCAATGATGGTTGCTTCAACAGTTTTTCCTTTACGAAAGCGGAACATCCATAAACCCATAAAAACAGCAATCGGGATGGTAGAAGCAACGGTAAATGTACCCCATGAACTTTCAGCCAGCGCATTGACGACAGCAAGTCCGACACCTGCCAGTGCAATTACCACTATGATTAGTATGGCAACATAAACAATGTTCCCGCTCGTTCTATTGATCTCTGATTTTGCTATTTCGCCAATGGACTTTCCATCATAATGAACGGAAGCTACCAGAATAACAAGATCGTGAACTGCTCCTGCCATTACAACGCCAACCAGCATCCAGAGAAAACCGGGCATATAGCCGAATTGCGCAGCGAGAATTGGTCCCATAAGAGTACCGGCACCAGCAATCGCTGCAAAATGATGTCCGAACAAAACCCATTTGCTCATGGGTACATAATTCTGCCCATCGTAAAGAGTTTTGGATGGCATACTCTTAATATCGCCTATGGCAAGTACTTTGGCTGATATAAAACTGAAATAAAACCTGTATGCCAAAATGAAAACAAGTAAAGCGCCGATGACCAAAGGCATTGCATTCATATAAATAAATTATAGTTAATTTTCAATCAATTTATTTTTAAGCAGTTGTTGTTGTACCGACATCAGATATTCATCCGAAATCTTATTATCAGTGATATTCAGCAATCCCCAGATATATTTTCCTTTCCATTGCAAAATTACACTACCATTATATTTGTCTTTTATAGATATAATACCTTCCTTCGGTTTTTTAGTAATATTGCACGATTTAAAATATTCTGAAAGCATTTGTTGGCAAGCCAAAGAAGTTTCCTGTTCTGAAATAAATAAATTAAAAGTTTGTCCTGAAACAGAATAATCTGCCTGAAAAACATTTTTTAAAAAACTATATCCTAAAAAATCTTTGGCAAAATAATGTTCCGAAAATTTTATTTTTTCTTTTTCGGGAAAAATTCCAAGTAAAGCAGGATAAATCAAAGACGAAGAATTTATATTATCTGCAATTTTTTTTGCAAGTAGCTTCATAGCTTGTACTGTCTCATCAGAATAATTCGGACTGTAAAGTTTGATATAACAATCATCTGCAAGAAAATTTAATATTCCTTTGCCTGTATATCCTTCGACCCCGATTGGAAGAAATGTTGCTTTTGTTTGTCTCTCCTTACTGAAGATGCCAAAAGCACATGCATTATTTTTGAATTTATAAATTTCAGCCGTGATATAAGTTGAATCATTCAATCTGTATTCTGCTGCCTGTAATTCGACAAAATCAAATTTCAGATATCCTTCGGCTCCACCATCAATCCTGTCCCACAAATTATCCGGATTATATTTTTTTATATCACCGGAAATTTTCCATCCGGATAATTCAGGAAAATTTTGAGAATAAAGAGTAAGCGAAAAAAACAGCATCGCAACAGTAGAGATTTTTTTTAATATATTCATAAATTTTTTATATTAAAAATTCCAAAGGAACATCACGTAAACGAGCTATATCGGATATTTTTTCGCGCACATCAAACCCCATCGGGCAATTGACGTTGCATACAGGACAGAGCTTGCAAGGAGCACCTGAAAGATTAATCCGGTCAAGCAGGCGGCGTGCTTTCCGAGTTTCGTTATATCCATAAGCATACATATAGGCACGCATGGCTTCAGGTATCTTTAATTTATAAATACACTGACCATTGCAGGTAGTGCAGCCAGGGCAATACAATCCAGAAGTGTTTTTAGGTATCTCAAGTTTTTCTTTTTCTTTTCTGGTGAGTTTTGGTTTGGCAGCAGCAGCAATCGCTTCATCAATCTGATCGAATGATTTAAAGGAAATCAGCATGGTATGCAGGTTTTCATCGCTGATCGCCCATTTAAGCGCAGCTGTTCTGTCAATGGGTTTTGTTTTTTCCTTATCCCAGAAATGTCCTGCAAATACTTTCATCCCAACAACTCCAAGTCCAGCTTCATTTGCTTTTTTAATGGCTGCTTTTACATTCATCACATTTTCCTGCTTGAAATTATAAGCGGTCAGCACTATATCATAGAACTTACTTTCAATTGCTGCTTCAATTACTTCTGCTTCGTTCTTGTGTGTAGACAGACCTGTAAAACGAACCTTTCCTTTTTCTTTCAGTATCTTCAACGCTTTGATTGATGGTTCGTGCATGGCTGTTTCTTTTGAAGAAATATCATGAATGTAGAGAATATCAATGTATTTTAAATCAAATCGTTTGATAGTCGTTTCAAACTGATCAAGTAAAAATTCAGTGGTTGCTTCTTTGGTAAATTCATTTTTATCCCAATCAAACGGTCCTTTGATCTTACTGGCAATAATAAAATTTTCACGTTTGAATTCTTTCATTAATCGTCCCAGCACTTCTTCATTTTTTCCTTCATCATACACATGTGCCGAATCAATATGCACCAGTCCTGATCTCAGGATGGCGCGAGCCAGATTATCATTATCCACAGGTATCTTACCTGAACTGACCACAGGTACTTTCAACCCTGTTTTACCCAATGTGCGGTAAACCATTTTAGATGAATCATTTTTGGTGGATTCGTCAATCAGCTTGTTTTCGTTGGCAAATAATCCTTTTGACATCATTACACCAGCCGTGCCTGCTATTCCGGCAACAGACAGTTTTAAAAAATCTCGACGTTGAAAATTTTTCTTTGACATAATATATAATTATTTAGAATACAGAAATTAGAATACAGAATTCGGAATTTCCATATGTGTATCATCCCTGTTATTTAATTTAACTGTCAATTATTATTTTTTTATATCTGTTAGTTGGGAAACTTTGAACTTTATATAATAATTATTTAAATCGTTTTTAATTTTAATATATGCAAGATTTATAAATATATAATTTATTATCCTTCTGTATTCTGACTCCAGCATTTTTATTTTTTTCTGAAAAACACTTGTATAGGAACACCATTAAAATCAAAGTTTTCGCGTAGTTTATTTTCCAGATAATTTTTATATGATTCCTTCACATATTGTGGCAGATTACAGAAAAAAGCAAAAGAAGGAAAACGTGTGGGTAACTGTGTGACAAATTTTATTTTGATCTGTTTTCCCTTTACTTCAGGATGATGAAACTTCTCAATCACAGGCAGCATCACATCATTCAGTTTTGAAGTAGAAATTTTTCTGCTTCTGTTTTCATACACCTTCATCCCTGTTTCCAATGCTTTGAATATTCTCTGTTTATTCAGTGCAGAGGTGAATACGATCGGAATATCCGTGAATGGCGCTGTTTTTTCCCTAATCTGTTTTTCAAAATCTTTATGTGTATTGGTTTCCTTTTCCACCAGATCCCACTTGTTGGCAATGATGACCAACCCTTTATTATTCCGTTCAATCAAACGAAGGATATTCACATCCTGCGCTTCAAAGCCGTGAACAGCATCAATTAAAAGAAAACATACATCACAGTCTTCAATGGCTCGTATAGAACGCATGACCGAATAAAACTCAATGTTCTCATGCACTTTCCCTTTTTTTCGAAGACCGGCAGTATCAATTAGAAAAAAATCAAAACCAAAACGATTGTAATGCGTATAGATCGAATCACGCGTGGTGCCTGCAATTTCTGTGACAATAGTGCGATCCTCTTCAAGCAATGTATTGATGAAAGTGGATTTACCAACGTTGGGACGTCCTACGACGGCGTATTTCGGCAATTGAATTGTTTCACTTTCAACAATTTCTTCATCGGTATTTACAAAATCCATCACCACATCATCCAGCAGATCGCCTGTACCACTGCCGTTGATGGACGAGATACAATAAATTTTTTCAAAGCCGAGAGAATAAAATTCATCTGCTTCAGCAATCAGTTTGTTATTATCTACTTTGTTGACCACTAAAAATATTTTTTTATTGCAACGTCGCAGATAATGAGCCACCTGTTCATCAAGAGATGTAACACCGTCTTTCACATCCACCAAAAATAGAATGACATCTGTTTCGTCAATGGCAAGCTGCACCTGTCGCCGTATTTCGCTTTCAAACACATCGTCCGAACCTTCCACGTAACCGCCGGTATCAATCACCGAAAAATATTTTCCGTTCCAGTCGCTCTTACCATAATGCCTGTCGCGTGTTACACCACTTACTGCGTCTACGATGGCATCGCGGTCTTTGATCATGCGATTAAAAAAAGTTGATTTCCCTACATTCGGTCGCCCCACAATTGCTATTATATTTCCCATGCTTATTTAACTTAATTCACTATTTTTATAAATTATTTTAATTATGATGTCATGCTGAGCTTGTCGAAGCATGGATGCTGTTTTACCCCCCCCCCTTGGCAGGATCAGGGAGCACTTTAAATTATATTTTTCTTTTAATAATTTAATAGTATCATATTTAATACTATAACATTTAATTTTCGTATAACGAATTTAGAATTAATAGTTTCCAATTTCAAACGAACAACAACACAGAGATCATGCTTGAACATAACCAAATTTTTTCAGTTGATTAAGATTATCGCGCCAATCCTTATTGACTTTCACAAAAAGTTCCAAAAAAACTTTACCATCAATAAATGCTTCAATATCCTTCCGTGCTTCTGTTCCCACTCTTTTCAGTGACTTACCGCCTTCGCCGATGATGATATTCTTCTGTGAATCGCGTGCCACATAAATCAATGCTCTTATCTTTGTTAGTGTTCGGAGTTGTTTGAAGTTTTCCACTTCCACTTCCACCGAATAGGGTATTTCCTGTTGGTAGTGCATCAGGATTTTTTCGCGGATGATCTCCGAAACAAAAAAACGTTCCGACTTGTCGGTCAATTCATCCTTCGGGAAGTATGGCTGTGATTCGGGCAACACATCAATGATTTGCTGAAAAACTTTTTCAAGGTTGAATTTATGTCCCGCTGAAATCGGTATCACTGTGGCATGTGGAAGAATTTTATTCCAGTAATCCATTTTGACATTCACTACCTGTTGGTTTGAAAGATCAATTTTGTTGATGAGCACGATCACAGGCACATTAGTTTTTTTGAGCTTTTCGAGCACTTCAATGTGTTCGAAGTGATCATTCACATCGGTGATGAACAGGAACACATCTGCATCCTGTAGGGCAGTGTCCACCAACTTCATCATGCTTTCATGCAGCATGTAATGTGGTTTGAGTATACCGGGTGTATCGGAATAGATGATTTGAAAATCGTCCCCATTGACAATGCCCATGATGCGATGACGAGTGGTCTGTGCCTTTGATGTGATGATGGCAAGTTTCTGCCCCACCAGCGCATTCATCAGTGTTGATTTACCATCATTGGGATTGCCGATAATATTTACAAATCCTGCTTTGTGTGACATGAGTGAATTTTTATGAATATAGTATTCAGTATTATGAAGTCAGAATAAATTTGTTGATAAACTGTTACCTGTTGAATCAAATTGCATAATTAATACATATAAATATAATAAATATTAATTTTCCCTTCTGAATTCCGACTCCTGTATTCTGTATACTTGTTTAATTATAATTCAAATTATTTTAAAGATAAGTTCTTATATAATTTGCAAAAAAATTAATACCCTTATTTATTTGCATAACAAAGAAACAAAAATTATCTTTGCAGTCCAAAAGTTCTTATAAGTTTATACAAACACAAGATATAGTGCGGGGTAGAGCAGTGGTAGCTCGTCGGGCTCATAACCCGGAGGTCAAAGGTTCGAGTCCTTTCCCCGCTACCAATATTTAAAAACACTGTAAAATCAATACTTTCAACCCTATTGAAAAATTGATTGAGCAGAAATGAGCAGAAAATAAAATACTGATCGGTTTCTTTTGTACCGTTTGTTAGCCGGGGCAAATTGAAACAAAATGAATCAGTTATTTAAATTAGGCGAACTCTACGACCAGAACGGAGATATGTCGAAACGTTGGTATGTAGGTTATTATTTTTTACACCCCGAAACAAAACGATTTCAGTTTTTCCGTTACAAGTGGATAAGTACTAAACTTTCTACTAAACAAGCCAGGAGAAACAGGGCTTTTATACTTATTCAACAAATAAATAATAAACTGCGAAGCGGTTATAATCCTTATGCAACCGAAAATATAGGATTAACAAACATTATTCAAACCTTAAATGAAGTATTAGTAATTAGAGCCGGAAAAACAGGTAACAGATGTATAACAACTGATAAAAGTATTATTAAAAAACTTACAGACTGGTTAATATTAAAAGGATTAGATAAAATTAGTATAGATGATTTTAATATTCAACATGCTTTAAAATTTGGAGATTATTTAAAACTTGATCTTAAATTACAAAATCGCACTCATAACAATCATATTCAGGTTTTAAGAACTATTTTTAATTTTCTCGTTAAAAGGGAATATATATATAATAATCCATTTAATAAAGTTGAATATTTACCTGCAGAAGAAAAACGCCCAAGACCTTATAATGATGCTGAATTAAATTTATTAATTGAAAATTGTCCTATATATGATCCTCAGCTTTGGATCATATGTCAGTTTGTTTTTTATTGTGCTTTACGCCCGGTTGAAATTACACGATTAAAAATAAATAATATTAATTTAGATACTGGATTAATTTATATAGATGGGAATATGTCAAAAAATAAAAGATGTCAAACTGTTCACATTCATGATAAATTTTTAGAACAACTTAAAAAATTAGAATTAAATAAATATGATTCTGAATATTATCTTGTTTCAAAAGACTTATTACCCGGACCGGTTAAAATATTTCCTACAAGAATAGCTGAACGTTTTAAAAAATTTAGTACAAGGATTGGTTTACAACGTGGATTATATGAATTGAAACATACAGCTATTATACTATTGACTATGAAAAACAATTCAAATATTTGGGATGTGAAAAATCACTGCCGGCACTCAAATATAAATATTACTGAAAAATATTTAGAGGCGTTCGGATCAAATACATCAAAAGAATTTAGAAAATATTACCCGGAATTATAATTTTAAAAGAACCCGGAATTATGGTTTTTTAAGATTGATCATTATAATGTTTTTGTATTATCTTTGCAGTGCAAAATATTCCATAAAGGTAGGACATGAAAATGATCCCCTTAATATTTTGTTTAAAGGGGTTAGATGAAGTTTAAAAACTTCTGCTCAGGCAACTAACTCCTTTATTTTTTTGTATATTTGTGTTAGGGTTTGCGCCACCATTTCAGAACGACTAAATGTAGGTCTGAATTGCATAGTCCGGAATAAGTACTAACCTTATCCGGTACATCGCAAACCTTTTTTTATTGACTATAAAGTTATAATTCAGGTTAAATTTATTTAGCCGGTTTTTCTTTTTAAAAATAAAAGCCGGAGTTTCCCCCGGCAATTATCACTCATGTTGAACAAAAAAAACCGCGTCTTTAATTATTTTATACCAAAACGATGTACAATATTTTTAATTGTTTTACCAGGATTGATATTAATATCTTTTAAAATTTCTTCAGGTTTGGGTAAGTTAATATTTGGAAATTTAGGAAGATTTAACCCTTTCTTATCCTCCTGTTGTTCCTGTTCCGTTTGATTGTTTTGTATTGATTCATTTTTAGTTGAATTATTCTTTGAATATCCATAATAAAATATAACAATAAGAAAAATAATTATTAATGATACAATTATAAAATTTATTGATATCTTCATAATTTAATTTTTTTTATTTTGAATTATATTTATCAAAGTTTATTTTATCTCCATTCAAAAGATTATCAATGTATTTGGGATAATAATAAATACAGCAATTACTAAAATTGGGATCATTTTCACCTATTGATCCTTTACAATGTATTCTTGCGTTATTAATTGCATTTGTATTTAAAGTATCCTTTTCTGACTGCGACAATGAGGCATAAACCTTGCGTGTAACAGTAGGTGTATTTTTGTTTTCAATACCTGGATTTGTAATACTTTCTTTAATATCTGTATTATTCAGTGAACTATTAAAAGTATCTTTGAACATATAATAAAAAACAACAATTAAAATAATTATTACAACTATTGGTATAATATATTTTTTCATAGGTTAATTTTTTTTGTTTGCAAAATAGTAAGCTATTTCTCTGATCTCTGACTTTGTGGGCTTCATGGGAATATAGTCCCCTGATCCTTGAACTATTGTAGCGATCATGAAGAAAACTAAATACTTTGAAATTAATTCTTCTTTTGTTAGTTTTCCTTCAGTAGTTTCAAGGGTTGGGAATATACCAGGATAATTTTCATTAAATCTTTCAGCATATTTTATTATCTGATCCCTGCATACTTCAGTAAAGAACATATTTTCAAAAATTTTTCTTTGTGCCTGTGTCAGTTTTAAAGGAATTGTATTTTCCGGGAGCTGTGCCGGGATTTCAACTGTTTTTTCAATCGTTTTTACTTCATCAGGGGAAGTATATTTTTCCAGGAGCCATGAAATAAATTCACCCTTTGAATTTGCGCCTGATTCCCTGTAACAATCCTCAAACAATTCTTTTGTTGGCTGTTTAACCATTATTTGAATATTTAGAAAATCTTTTTTCATGTTATTTTTGTTTTAAAAGGTTAATTAAGATATCAGAATGTACAGACATGAATTTATCATAATCCATTGCTTCCAATGTGTGAAAATTTATATATGATCTGACCGGGTAGAAGAGATCATAAATTATTTTTTTTTGATCTTCAGTTAATTTAATCAGTTGTGGTATGTCAATATTTTCATTTGGTATTGAAACCATTGAAAAAATATGTTTTGAAATACTGGCGAAAGTGTCATTAATTATTAATTGCACTTGTGCCGGTGTTAATGTTACCTGTTTTAAATTATCAGGTAAATATTGTTTTGCTTTGTGTACAATTAAATCATTTTCGTTTGTTGCCATAGTGTTTAATGTTTTAAGTTTTTTTAAAACGTTGATTATCAATGTATATGTAATGCCTATATACTGGTAAAGAACAATTACAAAGCAAATGTATAACAGGTGCATAACAGTTCAAACCCTGTTACATATTACTGCCTTTTATTGCTTATTATAATGCGATTGTAAGCGATTGTTTACAAGAGTTTATTATCAAATTTTTTTGCTCTGTTGATATCTTCTTTTTCATCAAGCCGGGTGCAAATAATTGAAAGTAATTTTTCTAATATAGCGGGGGTTAATATTCTTTGTTTTTTCTGATAACCGGCTTCTTTAAGTTTTAAATAATATGTTTCATTGAGCCATACTGACAGCGTACGCCTACTAATTTTTAATTCAGTGGCTAATTGTTTTTTTGTCATGCATGATTTTATCATACTCCTAAAGATTTAAGTTTTTCTTTGATTTCATTGAGTATAATCAGATTCATTAATGATTTCAGGAAGCTGAACATGATCATACATTTTTTTGAATTTGTCTATTTTTAATAATTTCTTATTGCCATTTTTATTTTCATATTTCTGTTTATACTCCAATATTCCAAGAGTAGAAAGATTTTTTAAAATATCATTCAACCGATTTAGAATAATTATATTTTTTTTGACCGGTAAATATTCATACCTCTTTTTAAAGTCTTCATTGTGTAAATCAATAATTGAAATATAATGTTCAATTATGTTTGTGATCCAGTGAAAAACAAAAGTATTTCCGTTTGTGTGGTGCGCCCGGGTAAAGATCAGTTCTATATGATCCAATATGCTTTTTAATTTAGCTGTATTTTGATTTAGCAGTTTTATTTTTTTTTCGTTTTGTTCTTTGTTTTCTATTATTATCCAACTGGCAAGATGTGAAGCTGAAATTTTAGGGTACATTTCAATTAATTCAAAAATGATATAATCTAACTCATTTGAAATATATGCCCTGAAGCATTTAAGATCAACCAGGTTTGCAAAATAGAAAGTTAGTTTATTCCCAAGATAGATATTATAATATTTATCTTGTGTTTGGTGGTTTCTTAAATTGTTTTTTTCTGAATAATTTGAAATTTTAAGTGTTTTCATAAGATTTTTAAATTTTTGTAGTATAAATCATGTTATTTTTGTTACAAGTGTTACAAGTCTTATTGCTCTAAGTCTGTATATGTAACAAAATTGTGTAACAGCTTGTAACAGATGTAACATTTGTAACAATGATATTTTTATTTTGTTACATTCAAAACACTTGATATTATTGAGTTGTAACATTTGTAACATTTGTAACAGTATTTTAAATATTATTTACTAAAATCTAATTTTCCGTCTTTTATATCCTGATTACTTACCCAGTCTAAATATTTAAAAGAATATGCACGACCAACTTTATCAACCGAATCAATAAGTTGACCATTTTGATAAATATTTATATGATAAATTTTATATCTAATTGCCTGTATTGAAGGATTAATATTTAGATCATATTTTAAATGATCCCTGAGCTGGTTAGGTTCAAATTTATATCTACTATTTTTATTTAATTCATCCAAAATATCATGAATACAAAAAAACAATTCATCTTTTTGTAATGTTAAAAATTTATCCCTGATCCATTCTTTAAACTCTTTTTGTATTCTTGTTTGTGTCCTATCAATAACATTTTTCATTTGCTCTGTCATATATACATTAGTAGAAAATGAAAACCTGGTAATACCAGTTTCATATTTTAATTTTCTATTTAATAGAAAATATAGAAATGCCGGTATTTCTTTTTTTAACTTATCAAGTATGTTGGGATCATCTGAAGTTAATTCAGGCACTTTCAAAACAGCATATCTATTATCACCTTCATCAATTTGTAAAAAATTATTTTCGTTATTGCTAACCAATATTAATTTAGAATAAACTTCAATATTTTGAGCATTTCTTCCTTTTGCTTCTAACCATTGTGTTTTCCCAATACATAAATTTTTTATTCTTTCTTTAATCAATGCTTTTTCAACTTCTATAAATGTTTCATCTATTGCAATAATTAATTTATCAATGTAATGAGATGTAAACTTACTTGCAAAGCGTTCATTATCAAGAATAGTCATATTTTCTTTAAATATTGCTCTTAAAAAATCCAAGAAAGTTGATTTTCCGGTATTCTTTTTTTGACTTACAGGACAAAGCACGGGTAAACGTTGCAATGGGTTTGTATATAATAATTGGATATAATCTATTCCAAAATCATATAAACTTTCCCCGGCTAAATTTTTCTGAGAAAAAATATGTTTTAAAAATTTTTGAATATGAGTAAAATCACCTGGTTCGATTTTATGATCTAAAATATTATATCTGTTATATTGTTTACTTTGATAATTGCCTTTAATAGCGATATGATCAGTTTTATATTTCTTAGGATCATTTTCAGGTATATTACAAAATAGATCATACTTAGGTATTTGATCAATAAAACTTTTATCATTATTAAAATCTCTGTTTATCTCTGCCGGAGTCCATTCCTGAAGTATTTCTTCAATTTCTTTATGTGCATTAAGTTTAAATGTTTTTTTATAATAAGCAGTACCTACACGTAAATATTGATTTGCTTGATTATACCATGAAATTTTTAATTTTTGCTTAATAGGATCATAACGATAGTTTTTATTTTTATAGATAAATTCATTTTCACCTATTTCAGCAAAATATTTTTTATAAAAACTTTCCGGACAATCTAATCCAAAATATTCTAATATTTTATAACTATTACTTTCAGCTAAACTTAGTGTTTTGATGTATTTACCGTCTTTTTGAAATCTGTTAAGTTCCTGAATTAATTTATTTTTGTCTGTTTCTTTTTGATTAATTAGATCATCAAGTCCTTTTGCAAAATCTTTATATTTTATATCTATATGAGAAAAATAAACTTCAATGTTTGTAAAAGGTTTGAGCAGTTCTTTAAAATTCAATACAGATAAATAAAATTGATTTAATCTTTTATGAAGATCCTTTTCAGCTTTATATTCAACAGTCAAGCAGTCTGCGTCAAATAATAAAACAATATTTTTTACTTTACACTTTTTTATTATTTCTATAATATATTCATGTAATTCTGATTTATTTTTTTCTTTTATGCTGTGTATTCCGGCTATACCAATAAAATCAAGTTGTAACAAATATCCCGAAAAAGCTTTAAATTCTCCCTCGATAATAAATAAAGTATTAATAGGTTTTTCTTTATTAAATTTAGTTATCACTCCTGGTGTAATAAATGGAAATACTCCACTGTTAGCAGGTTGAATGTATCTGTTATTATCTTTAGGATTTTTTAACCGGGTTCTAAAAAAATCAATTAATTTTCCTTTATGATCATATTGACATTGATACCCAGAAGGAGTTAAATACAATATTTTAATATTTCCGTCTTTGTCCTGGCTAAATATTTTCTGATCTTTAGGCGGATAATCTTTATATCTGACTTTGATCGTATTTTCCTTATCAGAAATATTATTTTGTTTTAATCGTTCCTGTAAATAATTTTTATCCGTCATAAATAATAATGTTAAAAAGCCCTATTTTGTAGGGCTTTCGGTATATAAATTTATTTTTTAGTTTTACTTTTTTCCAATCTTTTATTTTCTTCTAAAAGCTCGACATATTGTTTTAATAATTTATTGTATTTTATCCCTGATTCTTTTTGTAATTCATTGTATTTTGTCAAATATTCATTTTCAGTTGGTTCTTTATTTATTAATCCTTTGTCTGAATCTAAATACATTTGATAAAACAATTCTTTTAATTGCTCTAATAGGTTAATACATGGGATTTGATATATATCCTCTTTTGCGAGCTGTTGAAAAATGGAATAAGTATCTGTTATTTCTTTGAGTAGATCAACCGGATCATTGTCGGTTAGCATATCAATTATTATTGATTTGCTTTTTTCTGATAAATTGTCTAATTTTGTTGTTTCCATGTTAGTTTTGTTTTAGTTAGTTAATTGTTGATTAATTGACTGGAACACATAAAGCCAAAGACACCAATTCTTTGGCTTTTTTGTTTTATCCAGTACCCTTTGTTAGCCGGGATTTTAATATTTTAAAAAATGAAATTAATTTCATGAATTAGTTTTCAATAATATCATTAATACTTACATTGAAATACTTTGCTATTGCTTGTATTTCTATAATGGTAGCTGGCTTTTCGTTGCGGAATATTTGCGCCCATCGTTTTCGCTTAACTCCTATTTGAGTATAAAAAATAAAATCAGGTTTAAAAGGGAAATTTGGTCTTTCAAGTCCCTTAATTAATTTTTGTAATTTTGTTAAATCATTTGTTTTTTTCATAATTTTAATAAATTAATTGTGTTATGATTTGGCAAAGATAAATATTATTTTGCTAAAGATAATATAAATTTTGCTAATTTATCAACAGAAAATGTTAATATGTTTAATTTAGGACAAAAAGTTAAGGAATTAGCTTATGAGAGAAAGGTTAGCGGGGCTGAACTTGCAAAAGCATTAGATTTAACAAAGGAGGGTGTATATGCTATATTTAAAAGAGAAAATATTGATACTGGATTATTACTTAGAATAGCATATTTTTTTAGTGTTCCTATTACATATTTTTTTGATACGCCTCCAAAATTAGTATTTGAAGATGAAGAAATAATTGAATTAAAGAAAAAAATAATTGAGCTGGAAAAAGAATTATTAAAGGATAAAAGAAAAATAATTGAACTGATGGAAAAGACAAAAACCAAAAAATCCGGTTAAATGTATTATGAAAGAAATTTCTATTGTCAAAGCTGAATATATTGAAGAATATAAAATAGAATTAACTTTTAATGACGGAAAGAAAAACGTTATTGATTTTGATCCGTTATTTAAAAAATATTTACAACCTCAATATAGCAAATACCTGAAAAAACAGTATTTTATTAAATTTAAAATTGATAACGGTATGCTTGTTTGGGGAAGAGACTGGGATGTTATTTTTTCAACGGATATGCTTTATAAGATAAAAAGTAAACCGCAAAAAGACGGTATTAGAAAATTACCTCAATCAATAAAGGGAAAAACTATTACATTAACATATAAATTAATTCCGGATGGAAATTGGTTTTGTGTAAAATGCTTGGACTGGTCTTGTATTATTACTCAAGGTAGATCATTAATTGAATGCCATAAAAATTGTATTAATGCAACTGAAATGTTTTTAGAAGATTTAATTAATGGAAAATTAAAAAAATCACAATATCCACATATAAAAAAACACATTTTAGAAAAAAATATATTTCTATTGAGGTTTGATTTAAAATCAGGAAAGCATATAGAAATAAAGAAATTTGATTTCCGGAAAAATAAAAATTTATTATTTGAGTTTTCCCAAAATGGAGTAAAATAAAAGGGGAGTTTCCACTAAAAGGTGTAAACTAAAAAAGGGGAAAACCCCTAATTACAGTATATGTTAGTAAAAAAAATTGAGCAGAAAATTGAGCAGAACTAACACTAAAACCCGCATAAATAGGTATTAATTAAAAATCGCAAAGTATTAAAAATGAGATTTTTGATATTTGTAGTTATTTCCTTTCCCCGCTACCAAACAGAAACGTTTGTGAGAGTAAGAGCGAAACACTCGTTTTTTATTTCTCACATCCACTCTCACTCTCACGCTTGGCAATCAGCAATGGTTGCTTTTTTGTTTATAGGTGGAATAGGGGTAGAATATTTTATGCACTCTTTACAAACGAGCGCGATCAAGGTCTTTTTATGTGTATAGGTGTATTTTTTACATGTGTAACCGGAGATTTGTTTGGTTTCATTGGCTGGAAGCACTTCCAATTTTTTCAGATCCGCATCCGAAGGATATTTAAAGCCACCTACATTGTAATATTCCATGTTGGTTCCTTTAGATAGAATTTGAATGGCAACATTATTTTTCTTATCAATAATAACTTCCGATCCGCCTTTTTTATCAACGTTGTATTGAATATAAAAATTTTCATCTTCATTTTTAAAATGTGTTTTCTGTTGAGTGGTCGTCATAAGTTCATTGTGTTTGGCATAAAATTCCATTTTAAACAGATTGCATTTATTAAAACTGTAAAGAGATTTCCAATAAAGAAATTTAAAAATGAATGTTTTACTACTGCTACAATTTGTTTATTTTTAAACTTTGATTTTTTCAATTATTTCAAATGAATAAATAGAACTATGAAACGATTTTTACAATTTATTAAATGGTCATCAATAATTTTATTTAACGGGGTATTGATTTTTTCTTACGACCTGTTATATGGTCAAGATGTTGATTCACTGAAATTCCCTTTACGTGGAGCTTTTTATTATTCATGGTACCCGGAAACATGGACTGTCAACGGAAATCATGTAAGTTACAATGTGGAACTCGGTTATTACAATAGTAATGATACAACAGTTGTCAAACAGCATATTAAAGATTTGGATTACGCCGGAATAAATGTTGCTATCGCTTCATGGTGGACGATCAGTCAACATAATCAGGCAAAACGTATTCCTATGCTGCTGGATCAGACAATCGCTGCCGGTTCTAAACTGAAGTGGGCATTTTATTATGAAATGGAAGGTTTTTCAAATCCTACCGTAGATCAATTGAAAGCTGATCTGGCTTATCTGAAGACGAATTATACTGGTCATAAGGCATATGCGCATATCAATGGCAAGCCCGTTATTTTTGTTTATAATGCTGATGACAATACCTGCGAAGTGGCTGACCGCTGGGCACAAGCAACGAATGGTGAATGGTATGTGAACCTGAAAGTTTTCGGAGGATTTACAAATTGTGCAAATCAACCCGATTCATGGCATCAGTATGGTCCTGCCGCTGCAGCTCAGGAACATAACGGATATTCGTATGTTATATCCCCCGGATTCTGGAGGGCAGATATGTCAAGCCCATTGTTAGCCCGTGATTTGGGGCGATGGAATCAAAATGTTCGTGATATGGTTGCCTCCGGTGAGCCATGGCAACTGATCACGACCTACAACGAATGGGGCGAGGGGACAGCTATTGAGCGTTGTCTCGACTGGGCAAGTAAAAGCGGATTCGGTGCTTACCTTGAAGCTCTCCATCGGGATGGTGATACTACAGGAGCAAGTGTTGATGAAAAATTGATACATGAATTTGACTTAAAATACTTTCCTAATCCAAATCATAGTTCATTCAATATCCATTTCAATTTACCAGAGAAATTATTTGTGGCACTGAATATTTATGATTCTTTTGGCCGAAGGAGTCATACATTAATAAATGAGCCATGCAGCATGGGGGTTCATGAATTCAACTGGATTCCGGAAGGATTGCCGGATGGAATATATTTCTCTCAATTGCATGTAGGAGATAAAACAATAACAACCAAATTGCTATTTCAAAAATAAAAATTCATTTGTTTAACAAAAGACTTTTAAAATGATTTTAAAATAAAGGCAATCGAAAAGGTTGCCTTTTTGTTTAGGATTGATGTGAAAAGAAGATAGTAAAAGTACCAAAAGTAACATTAATAAAAAGGTATAGCATAAGTTATGCATTACCTCAATTTCAGAGGCAATTGAATACTACTTTAGGAAGAACGTTCAATGTTTCAAAAATTTGAAAGCAGATATATATTGTTTATTTAAATAAATAGTGTATTATATTTTTTTACATTTGTCAAAATTTTTATGATTCTATCAAAAGTCAGGCTCACAGTATTTAATTAGCTAAAAATTATGTCAGAAACAATATCCAAAAATTACAGTCCGCAATTAACGCAAAATGAAGTAAACGCAAAAATATCCCGGTTAGGTATAAAAAAAGCAAATACCAAAGTTTGGCAACTCTTTATTCTGGGCTTGCTTGCCGGTATTTATATTAGTATCGGCTCACATCTTTTTCTTGTAGCCATGGAACAAGGGTTGGGACGAATAGTCGCCGGTGCTTGTTTCAGCGTTGGACTTGTTCTTGTTGTGATTGCCGGTGCCGAACTTTTTACAGGAAATATAACAATGATTGTCGGTGCACTTACATTACATTTTTCTCCAAAACAATTATTAAAGAATTGGTTTTTTGTTTATGTAGGTAATTTCATTGGTGCAGTCTTGACAGCTTATTTAGTATTTAAATCTGGAATTTTTGGTCATCAGCCCAACCTATCTAGCGTGGGTAAGATGGCAGTAAAGATTGCTGATTATAAAATGGGGCTTACATTCAGTGAAGCATTTATCAGAGGGTTTTTTTGTAATATTCTGGTAATCCTCGCAATTATTATGTCATATTTCTCCAAAGATATATTATCAAAAATTGCATGTATTGTTTTGCCGATAATGGCTTTTGTTGCATCCGGTTTTGAACATTGCATTGCGAATATGTATCTGATTCCTGCTGGTCTTTTTGTAAAAGAATGTTCATTCACAGAAGCATCATCCATGCTGCAAAATATTTTATCGGTCACCCTAGGAAATATAACCGGTGGACTTTTCATTATACTTATTCATCCTAATCGAATAAGACAAATTAAGGCGCTTTTGAAAAGAAATTATTGATCCCGTTTCATCAAATAATTTAAAAGATTAAAATTTCTCATATTTCATTTTTTAACATTTATCATTAATGTTGTTTCATCCCTTTAGACTCTAAAGTTCTATAATAATAAAAAATGATTTACAAGTTGTGTTTGTTTTAAGTTGCATTGAAGCAAAATAGAACAATTAAATATATTACAAAAAGTAATAAATCCAGAGTAATCATCGAGGTTTAAAGAAAAAGGAGATAAAAAAAATAAAAATTGCAAACGTTTGCATAACTATATCAGAAAAATATATATTTTTGTCAGCGAATATTTTTCAAATGGATAGGTTACTATAAATAGAATTTACATATAAAAAATTTATTTTCTGAAATTTTAAAACAAAATGTATCATCTATGAAATCAGGTAAAATGAAATTATTCTTCACCATCTGTAAACGGTTTTGTTTGTTGCTTTTCATCATTCAATCAACCTGGAATATCCGGGCGCAGATTACAACAGATAAAAATATTATGAATCCTTTCCGTAATGTTTTAACAGATCAAATTTGTCCTGGAACTGTTGTATTCAAAGAAGATTTTGGCGGTAATCTGCCTTCCGATAAGGATGTAGCAGGCGGAACACCTACAGGTCTTACCGGAGTTGGTGCCTGTACCCCTTCTACCATGTCCGCCATTTTGGGAATTCCTATCAGCAACCCGCCTACTGCAGCACAGTTAGCTCAGATTGAAGCTGCTCCCGGTTGGGGTACATGTCTGGTTTATGCCGGATCAAATAATGGCATTCCTGAAGTGAAAGGATATGATTACTCTAAAGCAAGCCCGGGACAAGGTCAATATTCAATTCGAAAACAAAGTGGCGGACACAGTGATAATACGTGGGTGATTATGGATGATCATACTTATTCGGATGATTTAACAAGAGGATATCTCATTCAGTTCGATGCCGGAGCCGTTAAAACAGGGAATGATCAATTCTTTGAAAAAGAAATTTCTGTTTGTTCAGGCACGCGATTATCTTTTTCGGCATGGATAGCTAATACAGTTAAGAATCTAACTGCTTACCCTTTAAAACCCAATTTGGCATTTACGCTTAAAAATACTACTGATAATAGTGTTATCGCACAGTTTACTACTCAGGATGTAGGTGGTTCAGGACAGTGGCGACAGTTTGGTTTTGATTTTCAGGTTCCGGATGGAGTATCCAAAATAAAATTATATATTAATAATAATGTTTCCGGAAGTTCGGATAATGGAAATGATTTTGTGTTGGATGATATTCAGATTCGATTATGTAATGCACCAATCACTATTACAAGCAATGCTAAAACATGCATTTCGGATGTCCCTATTCAAGCGGTTTTTGTAAATAATAATAATATTACCGGCGGTCAGTTTGTATATAGATGGGAATATTCTACTGATAGTATAAACTGGTTAACATATAAAAATGATTCAACAATTAGCATGGGAACAAATGCAACTTTTATTGATTCAATAATTGTTCCTTCAGCAGAAGCCACAACGCATTACTATCGCTTGGTGGCTGGTTCTCCGGGAACTATTGGTACGACCTGCAGAATGGAAAGCGCACCCTATCGCCCGAATGTTCCTCAAGGCAATATTTCATTTAGTTCAATTCCGGATCAATGTATTTATAATGCTTCAGTTGATTTATCAGGTTTTGTGTCACCTGTAGGAGGTACGTTTTCCGGAACAGGTGTTTCAGGAACTTTATTTAATCCTTCTGCAGCGGGTGAAGGAAAACATAAAATCACCTATGAATCGAAAAATTGTGTTGCATCACAAAACATAATTGTTCATCCAAAGCCAAGTGTGACGTTTGGTCCTTTGTATGACGTTCCTTATGATACTTCTGCTTTCCCCATGTATTCAGGTAATCCCAAAGGAGGTAAGTATTCTGGTACAGGTGTGAATGATAGTATTTTTAGCCCGGCAATATCCGGGACCGGCACATTTACTCTTACATATACATATTCTGATAATTATGGTTGTACAAACAGTAAAACAGCTACGATCAAGGTAATTGCCAAAAATATTGTTTTGAAAGTTCCTAATGTGTTCACACCAAATAATGATGGTGCTAATGATGCATTTAAAGTTTATCATGAAGGAGATTTCAGCAGTTTCAGCATACTAATTTTTAACCGCTGGGGGAACAAAATCTACCAATCAAAAGATGTTAATTTTGAATGGGATGGGAAAAATTATTCGGATGGAGTTTATTACTGGGTGATCAAAGCAACTGGGAAAGACAATCAGAAGTTAGAGCCAACAGGAACACTTACATTGCTTCGATAAGAATTTATATTTATTTTCCAATCAAAACAAACCCCGCCCAGTATTTAGGATGAGCCGTTTTGGGGTCTTTGATCATATCTAATTTAGCTTGCTGAAGAGCTTTACTGTATGTGTTATTTTTTGAGATATGTTCATAAAAATAATTCATCATACTGCTAGTTTGTTTATCATATACTTTCCAGATGCTATATAATATATTTCTACAACCTGCATATAAAAAACCTCTGGTAAGTGACATCACACCTTCTCCTTTATAAAACCTACCATTACCGCTTTCGCAACTGCTTAATACTAAAAGATCAGCATTCAGGGAAAGATTATACGCTTCATTACAAAAAAGAATTCCGTCATTGTTTGTGTCTGAACTATCAGCATTTATTTGTGAGAAAGCAATACCGCTCATTTCGGGTAAATTGTTATTAATAAAACTGTGACTGGCTATATGAATAATATTGTATTTTGATGCTTGTTCACGGAATAGTTTTTCTGACGCTTCTTTGCCGATGAAAGCATTAGAATTTTTCTTTTTAAATTTTGATAAAATACCGTTCACTTCATCTTTCGAGTATTTTAGTTCATTAAATTGTAGTTTGCCTGAAGTTGTTGAACGAACAGCCAAATCAGTAGATAGACTATCAGATTGTATCCACTCTTTATTAACAATATATCCTGTGGTGTCATTCTGGTTGAAAACAGGAGCAAAAGCCATTAACCCTTTTGAGGTAACTGAATTATTTTTTACATATTCTTCAGCCCACAAGGTGCTTGAAGAATGATAATTTATTTCATATTTTTTAATTGCAAAAGGCAAGGCAGTTTCATCTACTAAACTTAAAGTGGAGTTGACCGAATGAGTGAGTAGAGCTTCAAAAGGCAGATTGACAAGATAAGAAGAAGGAATAATGATCAACCTGTTTCTTTCACCAATAAAAGGCTCTAGAGGTTTCAGTAATTTATTATATAATTCACAAGCGATCTTAATATATTCAGGAGTATTGAAATTTTTAATAGAAACAAGAAATTTTTTACACTGATAAATGAAAGTTGAATCAAAAGATTGTTGAGAATACATGATGGTATCTTTCCGGATCACAAAAGCAGTAAGGATTGAATCACTCATATTGTATTCAATGAGAGCGGTGTTGTTATCAGGTAAAAGAGTTTGAATTTCATTGATAGTAGTAATTTTATTTGAATATTTTAAATTGTAATATTTAGGATAGTCTTTTTCAAGTAAAGCTGTGAACGCTTCATGATTTCTGTTAAGATCAAACAAGCGACTTTGAAAATTGGCTTTCTTTACAGAATCTGGCTCGGTTATTATCTGTTGATTCAGATTATTGATCTGGTATTTTAAACTGAAATCTATTGTGGTAAGGGAATCGGGAATATCGGAAAGCTTTAAACCGTTTTGGACATAAATATCTCTTTGCAATAATCTTGATTTATTGGTGGCAGCAAAGTAATATGCCGATTCAAGATATTTATTGTCTTTTGTTTCATCAAACATTTGAGAAGCAATAAATACTGCCTCTTCATAAACTTTTTGCGAACTCTCAATAACAGACAAAGCATCAACTGTATTGCTCATTCTGTAGAACTGCTGCCGAATTAAAGTATCGCATAACTGGTAATGTATATAGGAAGCATTCAGATAAATTAAAGCAGAATCGTTTTTGTTTGACTTGTATTGTTTATATAGTTCGGAAAATGCTTGGGATTTGCTTTGAAGAGTATGAAATAAAATTTCAGCATTAAGATATTTTTTTATTATTGGATAATTAAAATAATTTGTACTATCATTAAAACCTATAACATTGGAATATAATGATTTTTGATAATATTCTAAAGATTTTTCATAGTTCTTTTGTTTCTTATATACAATACCTATGTTATTGTATGAGTCTGCTACCTTAGGATTTTGTTCTCCGAAGATTTTTAAACTGATTTGTAATGATTTTTGATACATTTCCAACGCTTTTTCATAATTTCCCTGATAGTCAAACACAATACCTATATTATTGTACAAA
>CAYVNP010000025.1:0-13102 GCA_964452905.1 uncultured Bacteroidales bacterium | reverse complement strand
CGCTTTTTCATAATTTCCCTGATAGTCAAACACAATACCTATATTATTGTACAAAATAGCTACATCAGGATTTTGTTCTCCAAAAATATTTAAACTAAGTTGTAAAGCTTTTTGAAAATATTCCAATGCTTTTGAATTATTCCCTTGCTTTCTAAGAGCAATGCCAATGTTATTGAATAATTGAGCCACATCAGGATGTTTATCTCCAAATACTTTTAATCTGATTTGTAAAGATTTTTGAAAGTATTCCAACGATTTTTTATATTCCCCCTGATAGTTTTTTGATTTTCCTGCATTGAAATAAACCATTGCAATAAAGGGGTTTGATGTATCTGAGAGTTGACGGATATGTAAACTAAAATTAAAACAAGAATCAGCTAATACATATTTATTAGATTTTAAATGAAGCAAACCCTCATAATAGCTGATTTTACACAATTCTATACTTCTCTCTCCAAATATCGTTAGGGTTTTTTTAGCAATATCCTGAATAGCTGATAAAAGTGAATCCGATTTAATTTTATCATATTTATGATTTACTATTGTTGCACACCGGGCTATAAAATACTTACCTAAAACTCTTTTATCTTCTGGAAACTGTAAGTTAAGGTCTTTGTATATTTCTAAAGTTTTTTTTTGATATCGTTTTGCACTATCCGATTGGGAATAGGAAAATAAAGAATCTGCTTTAAGTTCGTATTGCTGTGCAAGCAGAGTATCTGCAAGAGTAAATGATTGTGAATATATTTGTTTGGAGAGTGAAAAAAAAATACATGTTATGATTAAAATAAAAAATCTTTTTTTCATGACTTTATATAATTATTTTCCAATCAAAACAAACCCCGCCCAATATTTAGGATGTGCAGTCTTAGGATCTTTGATCATATCTAATTTTGCTTGTTGCAATGCTTTGCTGTATGTGTTATTTTTTGATATATATTCATAAAAATAATTCATCATGCTGCTGGTTTGTTTATCATATACTTTCCAGATACTGTATAATATATTTCTACAACCTGCATATAAAAAACCTCTGGTAAGTGACATCACACCTTCTCCTTTATAAAATCTACCATTCCCGCTTTCGCAACTGCTTAATACCAATAAATCTGCATTTAGAGAGAGATTATACGCTTCGTTACAAAAAAGAATCCCGTCATTGTTTGTATCTGAACTGTCTGCATTTATTTGTGAAAAAGAAATGCCGCTCATTTCGGGTATATTGTTATTTATGAAACTATGACTGGCAATATGAATGATATTATATTTTGATGCTTGTTCTCTGAATTGTTTTTCAGATGCTTCTTTGCCAATGAAAGCAATTGAATTTTTCTTTTTGAATTTTGATAAAATACCGTTTACTTCATCTTTAGAGTATTTAAGTTCATTAAATTGTAGTTTGCCGGAGTTCGATGAACGAACAGCCAGCTCAGGAGATAGAGTATCAGACTGTATCCACTCTTTGTTGACAATATACCCTGTGGTATCATTCTGACTGAAAACAGGAGCAAAAGCCATTAACCCTTTTGAGGTAACTGAATTATTTTTTACATATTCTTCAGCCCACAAGGTACTTGATGAATGATAATTTATTTCATATTTTTTGATTGCAAAAGGCAAGGAAGTTTCATCTACTGAACTTAAAGTGGAGTTGACTGAGTGCGTGAGCAGAGCTTCAAAAGGCAGATTGATAAGATAAGAAGAAGGAATAATGATCAACCTGTTTCTTTCACCAATAAATGGTTCCAGAGGTTTCACTAATTTATCATATAAATCACTAGCAATTTTAATATATTCAGGAGTATTGAAATTTTTTATGGAAACAAGAAATTGTTTAGTTTGTTGTATAAAAGTAGAATCAAAAGATTGTTGAGAATACATGATGGTATCTTTCCGGATCACAAAGGAAGTAAGGATTGAATCACTCATATTGTATTCAATGAGTGCGGTATTGTTATCAGGTAAAAGAGTTTGAATTTCATTGATAGTAGTAATTTTATTTGAATATTTTAAATTGTAATATTTAGGATAGTCTTTTTCAAGTAAAGCTGTGAACGCTTCATGATTTCTGTTAAGATCAAACAAGCGACTTTGAAAATTGGCTTTCTTTACAGAATCTGGCTCGGTTATTATCTGTTGATTCAGATTATTGATCTGGTATTTTAAACTGAAATCCATTGTGTTAAGGGAATCGGGAATATCGGACAGCTTTAAGCCGTTTTGCACATAAATATCTCTTTGCAATAATCTGGATTTATTGGTGGAAGCAAAATAATAAGCAGATTCAAGATATTTATTATCTTTTGTTTCTTCAAACAAAAGAGATGCAGTTAGTATTGCCTCTTCATATATTTTTTGGGAACTCTCAATAACAGATAAAGCGTCAGCCGGATTGGTCATGCTGTTAAACTGCTGCCTTATTACCGTATCACACAGCTGGTAATGGGTATAGGCAGCATTCAAATAGATGAAAGCTGAATCGGTTTTTTTTGTCTTTGCTTGTTCATAAAGTTTGGAAAAGATGTAGGATTTACCCTGAAGGGCTGATAATAAAACCTCAGCATTGAGATAATTTTTAATGATTGGGTAACGATAGTAGTTTACACTATCATTGAAGCCTATATTGTTGGAACATAATGATTTTTGATAAAATTCAAGGGCTTTTTCATTATTCCATTGCTTGACATAAATTATACCAATGTTTTGATATAACATTGCAATCGTAGGATGATGCGTCCCAATCACTTTTGAAAAGATTAGTAAAGATTTTTGATAATATTCCAGTGCTTTTTCATGATTTTTCAAATTCGAATATTCAAAACCTATGTTCATATATGAACTCGCTACATCAGGATGATGTTCTCCAAATATTTTTAAACGGATTAGTAAAGATTTTTGATAATATTCCAATGCTTTTTCATATTGCCCTAGATAAGAATATGCAACACCTATCCTGTTGTAAGAACTCGCTACATCAGGATGATGTTCTCCAAATGTTTTTAATTTAATTTGTAACGATTTTTGATAATAATCTAATGCTTTTTCATAGTGTCCTTGATAATTAAATACAATACCGATATTACTGTAAGATGTTGCTACGTTAGGATTGATTTCTCCAAATGTTTTTAATTGAATTTGTAACGATTTTTGATAATATTCCAGTGCTTTTTCATTGTGCCCCTGATAGCCATAAATAACACCTATGTTATTGTATGAACTAACTAATTCGGGATGTAGTTCTCCCAATAATTTTAACCTGATTTGCAAAGATTTTTGGTAATATTCCAGTGCTTTATCATAAACACCTTGTTTATTAAATACATTACCAATATTATTGTATGTTGATGCTAAGTACAGATGTTTCTCTCCAAAAATTTTCTTTTTGCTTTGTAAAGATTTTTGGTGATACTCCAACGCTGTTTTATAATTCCCTAACTCCAAAAAAGCATTACCGATATTATTGTATGATGCAGCTACATCAGGATGTTGTTCTCCAAAAACTCTTAAAAGGATTAGTAAAGATTTTTGATAATATTTTAGTGATTCTTTATAGTTCCCCTGATAATATTTTGAAATACCTGCATTGTGATAAATCTTTGCCATAAATAAGTTTGCCGTATCAGTGAGTACCCTTATTTGTAAACTTATTGTAAAACAAGAATCAGCTAATACATATTTATTGGATTTTAAATAAAGTAATCCCTCATAAAAGTTGATCTTTCCCAATTCAATGCTTTTCTCCCCAAAAAATGTAGAAGCTTTATCAGAAATATCCTGAATAACTGATAAAAGTGAATCCGATTTTTTTCGATTAAAACCAAAATCAGCTATAGTTGCACAATGGGCTAAATAATAACAACCCAAAACCCTTTTATTCTCTGGAAGCTGTTGGTTTAAGTCTTTGTATATTTCTAAAGCTAGTTTTTGATACTGTTTCGCACTATCAGTCTGAGAATAGGAAAAAAAAGAATCCGCTTTAAGTTCATATTGCTGAGCAAGAATAGTATCAGCAAGAGTATATGTCTGTGCATTACTCCTCTTAAATAGTAAAGTGCAAATAATGAATATTAAAAAGCAAATGAATTTTAATTTCATTGATTTTATTAATTTACAACAATCATATTTGAAAAATGAAAACTTCAATTTTCAAATATAATAACTTATTTGAATTTCATTTTTTAATGATTATGAGAGTGAATAATTACTTAGTATTACAATATTAATAATTAATATTAAGTTTGAAATTTATTTTTCGTTACAGAATTAACGGAATAATTTTTCTACTTTTGTTATAATTGAATAAAATCTAATTTTGTAGCCGAATAACTGAAATTATGATTCAACCTGAAATTTTTTCTGATTTTGTTTCCAAATTGAAACGTAATGATAATAAATCATGGAAGGTATTATCCGATGTGATCAAGCGTCCATTATTAAACTGGATTTTTAAAAATGGAATTTATGATCAGGTTGAAGTACAAATAATTTTTTCTGATTCACTTTCTACTTTTGCAATCAATATCCATAACTATACTTTTGAAAATTATGAAAATCTTAGGAATTGTATTCTAACAATTGCCTTAAATAAAATCAGAGAACACAGAAGAGCATCAAAAAAGACGGAATTAATTGATTTTAATGATTTAGAAAAAAATACAAGTTTGCAGTATTTGAAAACGAGTTACAACTTCTCTGATGAAAACATCCAAAGGATTATTAAACTTTTATTAACATCTTGTAACGAAAAAGAAAAACAAATCTTAATCGGTTACTATTATGAAGAAAAAAGACTCATTGAAATTGCGGAACAACTTAATATTACTGAAGAAAATTGTAGAATAATTAAATATAGAGTTTTAAATATGTTGCGAAATAAAATAATTGAATTAAAAAATAAAGGAATCATAGATATTGAAATCTAAATTTTAATTTTAAAGAAAATGGATCATTCATTCATTATAAAAAACGAAATAATTGAACGTTATATCTTAAATCAGTTAAGTGAGGATGAGTCTATTCAATTAGAAGAACATTTATTGTTCTGTGAAGACTGTCGGAAAAATTTAACTAAAATGGAAGTTGTAATTAAGTCAATAAAATCTTTTCCTGCAAATTCCCTAAAAATCGCCCATAAAAATATTTCAATCTATAAATATTTTTCAATTGCTGCCAGTATTCTATTATTATTGTCCTTTACATTTCTATTTTATAATAAAACTAAATTTGAAAATAATTTAGCCGTTCTTAATCATTCTCTTGACATTTTAAAAGATTCAGTTCAGTTTCAACAAAAGAATAATGTTGAACTTAATAAACAGTTAATTTCACTTAATAAAAGAGATACTTTAAACATTAATGTTAAAGATAAATCTAAACTTTTGGCACAGAATTTTGTTTCAAATCAGGATTTGGAAAGATTGATAGGAGAGGAAGTACGAAGTGATAATTTTAAAGTTTTTTCTACTCCTACTCCGGGACATTTGAAAAAATCAATTTCGGTTAATTGGGAATCAAATGAAATAGTTAAAATAGTTATTTACGATAATCAAAGGAAAAGTATTTTAAGTATTAATAATCCCAAGTCGCCGGTAGTTCTGAAGAATAAATTCGACAACGGGAAATACTATTTAACGATTCAGACAACTGATGGAATAATAAAATACGCCTATTCATTCTTATATATTGATGGACAGTATATATATTAATTTCCAAATACAAATATAACATTTTTTAGAAAAATAGAATACTGTAATTTCATTCCCCCCAATTTATTTTTCAAATATTATTTCTAACTATAAGTATAAATACCTATGTATAGCGTATAAATACCCTAATTATTAGTACGTATTTATACTTGCTTTTTCACCACCTGCAAAATTTATTTTTACTCCCTGATTTATTTAATCTTAAAAAATATCTTTTTTAACGATTGAGATGCTTCTTAAATAATATGTTTTTCTAATTACTAAAAAGACAATAAAATTTTTAAAAAAAATTTAAAAAATCATTTAAAAAAAGTTGTAACGAAAACAGAAATCTGACTTTATTAACGATGAATAATAAAAGTTAAAAAAATTTAAATATGAAAAAACAAATCTTTATTTCATCCTTTATTTTTATTCTTTTTAATTTTTGGATTGGATTAAATAGAATTGTCAATGCCCAGGTTATTGAAGCAGGGTTAGATTTTTCATATTTTGTTTGTAAAGATAAAACGTATAATTCATGGGGATGGAATTATTATGGTCAGATGGGTAATGGTTTAACATCAAATAGCAGTATCCCTGTTTCAATTAATACGTTGACCAATATTAAGGCAATTTCTGCAGGATATGCACATACACTTTTTTTAACTACTGATGGAATTGTTTGGGCTTGTGGTGATAATTTTTCTGGTCAATATGGAAATGGAACAACAATTGAAAGTCACATCCCAACTAAAATTAATTCACTTAATGGAGTCATATCTATAGCAGCAGGAACAGGGTTTTCTTTATTTCTTATAAATGATGGAACAGTGTGGGCTTGCGGATGGAATGATAAAGGACAATTAGGAGATGGAACACAAATAAATAAACATACTCCTGTCCAAATAATTGGACTCACTGGAATAATAGCAATCTCAGCAGGATATAAACATTCCATTTTTCTAAAAAATGATGGAACCGTATGGGCTTGTGGTGATAATACATATGGAGAAATAGGGGATGGAACCACAACAAATAAGTTAACTCCAATAAAAATTAATTCTTTAACTGGAATAACTGCAATTAGTGCTGGTTCGGACCATTCACTTTTTTTAAAAAATGATGGTACTGTTTGGGGGTGTGGACATAATGATTATGGTCAATTCGGCGATGGAACATATATTGATAAGGATAAACCTGTTCAAGTTAAAGTAATAACAGGAATAATTAGTATTGAAACAGGTTATAGTCATTCTTTATTTTTAAAAAATGATGGAACAGTCTGGGGATGTGGATCAAATGGAAATGGAACTTTAGGTGATGGAACAACTTATCCTGCTAGAAATACCCCGATAGAAGTTAAATCACTTACCGGCATTACAGCAATATCTGGAGGCAATGATTATTCACTTTTTCTTAAAAATGATGGTACACTTTGGGCTTGTGGTAAAAATGATTATGGACAATTGGGAGATGGAACCACCACATTAAAATCAATACCTATTCAGATTCCTGAAATATGTAATTGTAATGTTACTGCCGAAGCTGGAATAAATCTAACAGTTTGTTCAGGAGCAAGTGTAACATTATCAGCTACAGGTGGTAATAATTACCAGTGGTCAGATGGTGTTAAACAAGGTATACCTTTTAAACCTATAGTTACCAAAACATATACAGTAACTGTAACAGATGTAAATAATTGTACTGTAACCGATACTGTAACAATCACTGTGAATCCATTGCCAACAGCGGAAGCCGGTTTGAACCAAGCAGTGTTCGCTGGTGAAAGCGCTACGCTGTCTGCAACAGGCGGCAGCAGTTATCAGTGGTCAGATGGAGTATTACAAGGAGTTCCTTTTAGTCCAGACAGATCAAAAACTTACACGGTTACTGTAACAGATATAAAAAATTGTTCTGCTTCGGACAATGTTACAATCATTGTAAATCCTGTTGTTGCAGCAGGAGATGAATTTTCTCTTTTTATTTGTTCAGATAAATCATCAAAATCGTGGGGGCTAAATAATTACGGTCAGTTAGGCGATGGAACAAGGAACGTATCGCATATACCTATAAATGTTTTAATGATGAACAGTATTTCTGTTGCTGCATCAAATTCTTTTTCTTCAATATCTTTAAATATGGTTGGACATTCTCTTTTTATAAAAAACGATGGAACGGTATGGGCTTGTGGTGGAAATGGATATGGTGAATTAGGAGATGGAACAACCACTGTTAAAACAACACCCGTTCAAATAAATTCATTAAGCGGAATAATTGCAATAGCAGCAGGAGCAAATCATTCATTGTTTTTAAAAAATGATGGAACGGTCTGGGCTTGTGGTGGAAATGGATATGGTGAATTAGGCGATGGAACAACCACTGTTAAAAAAACACCCGTTCAAATAAATTCATTAAGCGGAATAATTGCAATAGCAGCAGGAGCAAGTCATTCACTGTTTCTGAAAAATGATGGAACAGTTTGGGCTTGTGGAGGAAATGGATATGGTGAATTAGGTGATGGTACAACCACTGTTAAAACAACACCCGTTCAAATAAATTCATTAAGTGGAATAATTGCCATTTCTGCTGGATCAGCTCATTCCTTGTTTTTGAAAAACGATGAAACCGTGTGGGCTTGTGGAGGAAATGGATATGGTGAATTAGGCGATGGTACAACCACTGTTAAATTATCTCCTGTTCAGATTAATTCTTTAACTGGAATATCAGCTATTTCTGCTGGAGATCAACATTCTCTTTTTGTTAAAAATGATGGTTCGGTCTGGGCATGCGGAGGAAATACATATGGACAATTAGGTGATGGAACTACTAATATTAGTAAGATTCCTATTAAAGTTAATGGATTATGTTCATGTAATACTGTTGCCGAAGCCGGCGCTAATCAAACAGTTTGTTCAGGAGTAAGTGTAATATTATCAGCTACAGGAGGAACCAGCTATCAATGGTCTGAAGGGATTACTCAAGGAGTTCCGTTTATTCCAACTTCAACAAAAACATACACAGTTACAGTAACCGATGCAAATAATTGTACTGCAAAAGACAGTGTGATTGTTTTTGTTAATCCTTTGCCCACAGCGGAAGCTGGCTTGAATCAAGCAGTGTTCCCTAGTGAAAGCGCTACACTGTCTGCAACAGGCGGTGTTAGTTACCAGTGGTCTGATGAAGTAATTCAAGGAGTTCCTTTTAAACCTATTATTACAAAGATATATTTAGTAACCGTTACAGATGCAAATAATTGTTTAGCAACGGACAAAGTAACAATCTTTGTTAATCCCATTTTAGGAGCTGGAATGTTTCATTCTTTGTTTATCTGTAATGACCATATTCCTAAATCTTGGGGCATGAATAATTATGGTCAGTTGGGTTTTGAGAGTTTAAATTCAATTCTCTTTCCTAATCAAGTAAGTTCACTAAATGGAATAATTGCAGTATATACAGGGGATAACACAACTCACTTTATAAAAAACGATGGTACTATATGGGCTTGCGGAGATAATGATTATGGACAATTGGGTGGAGGTACATCTTCTTCAATATCAATACCAATTCAAATAAATTCTTTAACAGGAATTACTTCAATTGCAGGAGGTAGACATACCCTATTTCTGAAAGATGATGGAACAGTATGGGCTTGTGGGATTAATTTTTCCGGTCAATATGGCAATGGAACTACTACTATTAGTTCATCACCCATTCAGGTAAGAAATGGTGTATCTGCTGTTGCCGTAGGAGGAGTACATTCACTTTTTTTGCAAAATGACAGTACAGTTTGGGCTTGCGGTGGTAATAGTAATGGAGTACTAGGGGACGGAACAACAATAGGTAAAATATCACCTGTTAAAATTAATTCATTGAGTGGAATCATTAAAATAGCCTCAGGATTTTCTCATTCACTATTTTTAAGAAAAGATGGAACAGTCTGGGCTTGTGGAAATAATGACTATGGACAGTTAGGAGATGGAACCACGACAATGAGAACTACACCAGTTCAAATTACTTCTCTTACAGGTATTATCGCAATATCGTCATTAGAATTTCATTCACTTTTCTTGAAAAATGATGGAACAGTATGGGCTTGTGGCAGGAATGATTATGGTCAATTAGGAGATGGTACTACTATAATGAAAACCACTCCAATTCAAATAAGTTCATTAAATGGAATTATTGCTATTGCCGCAGGGGGTGCTTATTCTCTATTTTTGAAAAATGACGGTACAGTATGGGCTAGTGGATATAATCATAATGGAGAATTAGGAGATGGTTCAACTATTGATAAATCTATTCCTGTTAAAGTAACAGGTTTATGTTCATGTAATATTGTTGCAGAAGCCGACACCAATCAAACAATATGTACTGGTTCAAGTGTAACATTATCAGCCACAGGAGGAACTAGTTATCAATGGTCAGACGGGATTATTCAAGGAGTTCCGTTTATTCCAACTTCAACAAAAACGTATACAGTTACTGTAACAGATATAAACAATTGCTCTGCAAAAGATAGCGTAATTGTATTTGTGAATCCATTGCCTAAAGCGGAAGCCGGATTAAATCAAACAGTTTTGATTGGAGCGAATATTATATTATCTGCAACAGGAGGTGTTGATTACCATTGGGCAGATGGTGTTGAACAAGGAGTTCCATTTAAACCTTTAGCAACAAGAACATTTACAGTAACAGTAACAGATGCAAATAATTGTACTGCAACAGATAATGTTTCAGTAACTGTAAATAATAGAATTGCTGCTGGTGATCAACATTCATTATTTCTTTGTGGTGATAAACCTTTCATTGTGGGTGTAATAAAGTATGATCCTAATAGCACATTACCAAAAATAGTTCAACAAAATTTTGGACAAGCCGGTTCGTTGCAAGATATTACTTACATTGCCGCTGGTGAACTTTCTTCTTTCTTTCAAAAATCAGATGGAACTTTATGGGCAAGTGGTGAAAATGGATATGGAAATTTGGCAGATGGTTCTACAATATACAGGACATCTCCGGTTCAGATAAATACTATTAGTGGGGTTAAAGCGATTGCAGCCGGTGGTGCACATACACTCTTTTTAAAAAATGATAGTACAGTTTGGGCTTGTGGAGGGAATATACTTGGTCAGCTTGGAAACGGTACAACAAGTTTTTCCTCGAGTCCAATTCCTTTGCAGATTAATACATTAAAAAATATAGTAGCTGTTTCTGCAGGACATACATTTTCTCTTTTCCTTAAAAGTGATGGAACTGTATGGGCATGCGGGAGTAACAATTTTGGACAATTAGGAGATGGTACGACAATAAATAAAAGTACCCCTGTTCAAATACCTTCACTTAATGGTATTGTTGCAATAGAAACAGGGTTTGATCAATCTTTTTTCTTAAAATCTGATGGTGCAATTTATGCTTGTGGTTGGAATGTGAGCGGAGAATTAGGAGATGGAACAACAATTAGCAGAAGTATTCCAGTTCAAATAACTTCATTAAGCGGGATTGTTTCAATTTCAGCTCATGAGGATCACACATTATTTTTAAAAAATGATGGAACAGTGTGGGCTTGTGGTTGGAATTTACAAGGACAATTGGGAGATGGTACAAACATAGAGCGTGATACTCCAATTCAAATTCCTACATTAAGTGGAGTAGTTGCTATTTCTGCAGGTTGGGGACATTCTTTATTCTTAAAGGAAGATGGAACTCTTTGGGCTTGCGGAAGTAATAAATATAGTCAGTTAGGTGATGGAACAACGACAAATAGAACTACCCCTGTTCAAATATCTGATCCTTGTGCTTGTATTATCTCTGCAGAAGCCGGAGCTAATCAAACAATTTGTTCAGGAGCAAGTGTTACTTTATCTGCCACAGGAGGAACAAGTTATCAATGGTCAGACGGGATTATTCAAGGAGTTCCGTTTATTCCAACTTCAACAAAAACGTATACAGTTACTGTAACAGATATAAACAATTGCTCTGCAAAAGATAGCGTAATTGTATTTGTGAATCCATTGCCTAAAGCGGAAGCAGGGAATCTTCAAATAGTTTGCGCAGGAACAAGTGTTGTATTATCTGCAACAGGTGGTACTTCTTATCAATGGAACAACGGAGTAACTCAAGGAGTGTTATTTACTCCAACTGTTACAACAACCTATTTTGTTACTGTTACAAATTCTAATAATTGTTCTGCAGCGGATAGTGTTCCTATCACTGTTAACCCTTTACCAATTGCTGATGCAGGTATTGATCAAACTATTTGTGCTGGTGAAAGTGTTATCTTTTTAGCTACTGGAGGTGATAACTATCAATGGTCAGATGGCATAAAGCAAGGAGCCCCCTTTAAACCTTATTCAACCAAGACGTATAAAGTAACTGTGACAGATATTAATAAATGTTCAGCAACAGATGAGGTATTAATTACTGTGAATCCTTCACCTAGTGCAGATTTTAACATAAATCCAACTGAAATTCAACCCAATGATACAGTTACTTTTAATTCTTTAAATGTGAAAAATGCGGATACATGGAAATGGGATTTTGGGGATGGGAATATCAGTTATGATTCTATAAACATACAACACATCTATAAGTATGAAGGGAAATTTAATATAATATTATCGGTATTCAGTGTTAAAAATTGTGAAAAGGAAATTACAAAATCCATTAACGTAATTTTGAAATCAAAAATTTGGATACCTACTGCTTTTACACCAAACGGCGATGGTGTTAATGATATTTTATATGTGTTAGGAGAACTGAAATCAATGCATTTAGAAATCTATGATCAATGGGGGATACTTGTTTTTACATCTGATAACCAACAGTTCGGATGGGACGGCAAGTACAGAGGTATTGATCAGTCTGTTGGAAATTATACTTATGTAATAGATATATTAAAAGATTCGGGAAATAAGGTTTTTGATAGTGGAACAATTACATTAATAAGATAGGAAATAGTCGTAAAATGTACTAGGAAAAACAGCCCTATTCATTTACAATTAAGCGGGTTCAATGATTTAATTGAACCCGCTTTTTTTTATTTTTTGCACTATATATGAAATATTTTCCTGAAATTTTTGTAACGAAATAAATAGTTTGACTTAATAGGTTTAAAATAATCATAAATAAATCAAATGGTAACTATTTAATAACTAAAAAACAAAAATCATGAAAACAAAAAATCTCTTATTTATCGTTTTGGCTGTAGTTACCAATGCAGCTATTGCACAATGGACAACAAGTGGAACAAATATTTATAATTCCAATACGGGAAATGTTGGAATAGGAGTCAATGCACCAACCTGTAAACTTGACTTAAATGGTTCATTTCATTTTGGAACAGGAAATGGAACTGGTGGATATCTTCAAAATGTTAGTGGTATTAATGAAATACTACTTTCTTCATGTGCTATCTA
>CAYVNP010000024.1:0-58137 GCA_964452905.1 uncultured Bacteroidales bacterium | reverse complement strand
TAGATAGCACATGAAGAAAGTAGTATTTCATTAATACCACTAACATTTTGAAGATTTCCACCAGTTCCATTTCCTGTTCCAAAATGAAATGAACCATTTAAGTCAAGCTTACAGGCTGGTTCATTGACTCCTATTCCAACACCTCCCGTATTGGAATTAAAAAAATATTTGTTCCACTTGTTGTCCACTGAGCAACAGCCGCATTGGAAACTAAAACCAAAACGATAAATAAGAGATTTTTTGTTTTCATGATTTTTGTTTTTTAGTTAATAAATAGTTAACATTGGATTAATGTAGGAAACAAAGATATATTTTGTAAGTGGTGAAAAAGAAGGGATAAATACGTAATACTTAATAGGGTATTAATACGCTACACTTAAGTATTTTTAATTATTATTTGAAATAATATTTGTAAACTAAATTGGTGGGAGTAAAATCAAATTAAAGCATAAAAAAAATATTCTTATCGAAGCAACGTTATAGTTCCTGTCGGCTCTAACTTCTGATTATCTTTTCCGGTTGCTTTGATCACCCAATAATAAACTCCATCCGAATAATTTTTTCCATCCCATTCAAAATTAACATCCTTTGATTCATAAATTTTATTTCCCCAACGATTAAAAATTTCAAAACTAAAATTTTCAAAATCACCAGAATGAATTATTTTAAAAATATCATTAGCTCCATCGTTGTTAGGAGTAAACACATTAGGAACCTTAATGTCAATTTCTTTTGCTTTTACAACCATTAATGCCCTGGAACTGTCTTTGCACCCATTGTTATCAGTGAAAGTATAATAAATTGGAAAAGTTCCTGAACCGGTTTTTGCCGGATCAAAAGTATTGGATAAAACACCATTCCCTTTGTAAACCCCACCAGTAGGGCTACCGGATGGTAAGATTATGGGTGTTGTATCTAAAGGAATAATTGGTAGTGGACCGAATGTAACAGTCGGTTTGGGATTAACGATAACAGAAACCGAACCTGAATTTTGTTTGGAAATTGCATCAGTAACTGTTACCTGATACGTAATAGAGTTAGCCAGTTTTACAACATGTGGTCCCGGTCCATCCGGAATCTGGTTATCCCATTTATATGTATAAGGAGATGTTCCTCCAATAGCAGTTGCTGAAAGTGTTATAGATTCTCCTGCACAAATTTTATTTGGAAGAGCAGTTGGGATCACTTTCATATTGCCACAATCTTCAACATTGATTTTATAGGCGAAACGAACACCATCACCACAGGAAGCACAATTTCCATAATAATAGGTAATTGTTTTTGTTAACAGGGGTGTTCTGAAGGTATCACCGGTAGCAAGGTTTGTACCGGTTGAATCAAACCAGCAGATGCTTGCGCCAATCATCGGTTTGCTGCCATCTGCAATTTTTAATGTTATGGATTCTCCTGCACATATTTTTTGTGATTGTTGAGGAAATTGAAATGCAAGACCTGCAGCGCCAGCTGTACCACCGTTTGGAGGAAATTCTGTAAGTGATTTTGCTGTGGTTATTCCGTTTGGACCTCCTTTTGAAATAACATTCGTTGTACCGTTGTAAACAGCAACATAACCGCCACCGCCACCACCACCGCCTCCTTCAGACTCCCATTGATCGGCTGACGAATTATAAATATAATTTTGCATTCCTCCCTGACCACCATTTGCAGAAACTGTGTCAGTTATTGAAACACCATTGACAGCTTTCAAAATGACGACACCACCCCCACCTCCGCCTGAAGGAGCATCAGCGCCATCAGGTGTTGTTCCGGGTTGTTTATCCGCGCTACCACCAATTGCTCCATTTGCCATAATTTTTCCTGCCCCTGAAATTTTCCCATAACAAAGAATGATAATTATACCACCTCCATTTCCTGCTGCATAAGTATGATGATTATCAGCATCACCTGCGCCACCACCGCCTCCCATAAATATTCTTCCCGAAAAATAATCCAACGGCTGTCCACCTCGTCCTCCCACTTCACGCCTCTGATCCCCAACCCAAGCTGCATTTCCAGTACCTTGGGTTAAAGCATCTCCATTTGCATGTGCCCAACTATAACCACCTCTGCCGCCCCCTGAAGATTTGTGATAGGCAAAATTAGTACTTTCCCTATTCCATGCCTGTATCCATGAAGGATTAGATATATCAGGGTTCCCTAATCCATCCCACGTGGTATTATCAGGATCGATAGTATTGGAACCACCACCACCGGCGGCATTATGTGAATCTCCGCCACCACCGCCATTCGCAGGAGCACCACGTGAAACACCTCCACCCATTGCTGTGTAATCACAATTCTTTCTATTGTTAACATCAGATGTATTATACTGTCCTTGATAACCTGCAATTCCCTCTCCTTTGGATGAGCCGGCAACTGAAATCGTATTCCAATACGTAGCAAACATAGGTCCTGTTCCAACTTCATTGTTTGATCTTGGATCACCGCCCCTGAAACCAACTCCGTTTGCATCAATTGAACCATCAAGGGTAATATCACCATTTACTTCAATGGCAATAACTCCACCTTTTCCTGAAATAGCGGGAAGTGCAGATGTGGTCCAGGGTGTAGCAGTTAATGATGCACCTGTAATAACTGTAAGCGAAGAATAACGCGGTACACGGATTACCTGTGTTCTTTGAGGTGCATTGCCAATCTTCCCAACGCTGTATGCTTTTTCCAACCCGCATTTTAATGTTATGGTAGTACCTGAAACAGATTCAACTTCTTTGAACTCATAATTTCCGCAATTATTATATCTTAAAATTGTTCCCCACGTAGGATCCTGAGTAGCAGTTGGATCGGTAGACACAGCACCTTCCTTAATAGAAGCACCTTGTATCTGGATGATCAGTATCAAATCACCTGAAGTAACAAAATTTGCATCTGCAACGGAAATACTGAAAGCATTTACATTCGCATTCACGGAAAGGGTTGTATACGTGTTGACTATTGTTCCGGGAGCAGTAATATTACCAACATTATCTTTTCCTTTTTGTGCAAATATAAATTTCACAAAGAAAAAAAATAAGAATATTAGAATCCCTTTTTTTAATGTGTTTTTCATACTATTTCATTTTGAATTGCAAACGTTTGCAGAGCTATTTGCAAACATACTATTTTTTTCTTATTCTCTAAAATACCACATTAAAATTTTTAATTACTAAATTGCAAGACTTTAAAAAAACTATGACTCAAATTGGATTGTTATCTGATACTCATACTTTTGTTCATCCGAAAATTTATGAATTCTTCAAAACTTGTGATGAGATTTGGCATTCGGGTGATATGGGTTGTATTGATGTTGCGGATGAATTAAACGCTTTCAAACCCTTCAAAGGTGTATATGGTAATATTGATGGTTTTGATGTACGCAATGTATATCCAGAAACACTTCGTTTTTTCAGCGAAGATGTTGATGTTTGGATCACACATATCGGTGGCTATCCGGGTCATTATGCCCATGAAATACGAAATAGGATTTACACCCATCCACCTAAACTGTTTATTTCAGGTCATTCACATATTCTCAAGGTTATGTATGATAAAAAACTTGATCTTTTACACATCAATCCCGGAGCAGCCGGTAAGTCAGGATTCCATCAGGTGATCACCTTGGTAAAATTTACCATAGATAAAAAAAACATCAGTGATCTGAAAATCTGTGAACTTAAAAAAAACGGATAAACTGATTAACGCAATCTGTTAGCTGATTTCACCAGATTTTCATCTTTGCGAATAGCACTTATTGATAAATACAGAAGAATGAGTGAAATCAAGGGAAGTACAGCACCTAATTTATATTGGGCTTTTAGAGCTAACTCTTTTTCAAATAGATCAGTTGTATAGAAAATCAAAACAACAATAATAATATGAATCAAAATACTTAGTCTGCAAGATTTTATTTGCAACAACCTGTTATTGTACTTAAAAATAATAAATAATGTGAAGATTGACACCAAAATAAATAATATCATAATTAATAAAACAGACATTTTTGTCATATCCGTAATTACTAATCCTGATGCATTTGAATTCAATTTTACTCCATATGCATAAAGAACAAGATCATCCGTTTTAAAACCTGCAAAAGGTAAAAAGATAGAAGTGATGCTGATAATAAAAACTATCAGTAAAAATAAAGTTTGAATACGTTGCAACATAATTTCACTAAATATAAATAATGTTCAAAATTAAAAATTAATTTATAATTGATATACTTTTACAGTAGTTTTAATACCAATAGTAATTTATATGCCTGCCAACCAAGATGAAATGATCTATTCAAAAAATGTACTGGAGATGATCACTGTTGCCAATGAATACTGCATGTTCATTGAAGAAATTGAAAAATATAAAAAAGAATTTATATTGAATTATTTTCAAAAAATTTGTCCGTTACTTTATTTGAAGGGTTCATTATTGCCGGTTGTGGAGGTGCATGATGAAGATGCAAATGAAAGATATGTCACCGAAGAACAATGGGAATTCATATTTAATTCTGTAAAAAACTTATTGAAACAGGATGATGAATACTGGTATACCTCTACAGGTCATAAAAATGATCTTGAACCTCAAAAAGGAAGTATAGCTGAAAATCTATCAGATATTTATCAGGACATGAAAGATTTTGTACTTCTCTACCAGAAGAATTCACGTGCTGCAAAAGAAAATGCTGTTTATGAATGCAAAAAATTATTTGAAATACATTGGGGAAGTATTATCATTCAAGTACAAAAAACGCTTCATCAGTTATTATATAAAGATAAGTTATTGGACAGCACTCAGGATATTTTGTAGTTTTAATTATTAAAAATCAAAAAATATATTTTTAATTTTGCCGTTGTTTATTTTTTACAAAATTATCATTAACTAAAAATATGAAATCACTAAAATTTATTCTTGTACCTGTTCTTATTTATTTGATCTCTGTGTCAACCTTTGCCAAAAGTGGTGGATATAATATTAAGGTAAAAGTTAATGGGTTGAAAGATACTGTTTGTTTTCTTGCCTATTATTACGGTGACAAACAATATTTGAAAGATACCGTTAAAGTTAATTCCAAAGGAGAAATGGTGTTTAAAGGGGGCGAACCCTTACCCGGTGGAATTTACCTCATTGTATTTCCAGATAAGAAAAAATTGTTTGAAGTAATTATTGATAAAACTCAATTCTTTTCAATTGAAACCGATACAATTGACCCAAGCAAACACCTTGTTGTAAAGGGTTCTGAAGAAAATACGTTTTACTTGAATTATTTGGAGTTCATTCAGAAAAAACATGAAGAGATCACTCCGTTTACCGATGCGCTTTCAAAAACCAAGACCAACAAGGACTCCATTGCTTTGCTGAAAAAAGAAATAAGCAGAATTGATAATGAAGTGAAAAAATTCAAATCTGATTTTAAGAAAAAATATCCTGATTTTCTGCTTTCAAAACTCTTCTATATTTCCGAAGATATTGAAATCCCTGATCCACCTAAATCTCCGGATGGAAAGATTGATTCTTCATTTGCTTACCGATATTATAAAACACATTATTTTGATCATGTTGATTTTACGGATGACCGGATTTTACGGACTCCTTTATTTCACCCCAGATTATCATCCTATCTCGAAAAAATGATTCATCCCAGTCCGGACTCAATCATCAAAGAATGTGATATGCTTGTTGAAAAAGCTCGTCCGAACAAAGAAATGTTTAAATATGTTGTGTGGTATTTAACCAATGAATATTTGCAATCAAAGATCATGGGATATGATGCTATCTATGTTCATATGGTTGAAAAATATTATATGACCAATGAGGCATATTGGGTTACGCCTTCACAATTACAGTCAATCAGTGAAAGAGCACAAAAATTAAAACCCATTCTTATCGGAAAGATTGCACCTAATATCATGTATCTTACCGGTATGAACGGGAAATATCTTTCTCTGTATGACATTCCTGCTAAATACACTATTCTTGTTTTCTGGAGCCATGAATGCGGTCATTGTAAAACCGAAGTACCTCAGTTATATAAAATATATGAAAAATATAAAGATAAAGGAGTCATTGTTTTTGCGACCAGTACTGTCCGGGACACAGCAAAAACATTAAACTTTATCCGAGAAAATAAAATCGAAGGATGGATCAATGCACTTGATATACCAGATGCTGCCGGAAACTATTACAGCAACTTCAGAAGTGATTACGATATCTACGCAACACCAGCCGTTTTTCTTTTGGATGAAAATAAAAAGATCATTGCTAAAAAACTCAGTCCCGATCAGATTGAAAATTTGCTTGAACGTAACCTGAACGAAGAAAAATAAATTCCTGTGAAATATTTATTTCTGTTAGGATTTATATTTCTGTTGACCGTTCATTGTTCGTCAAGAAAAAAGATTTCTTTTCAAATCTCACTTGCGGAATGGTCTCTTCACAATACTCTGGAATCAGGTAAAATGAATAATCTTGATTTTCCGCGAGTAGCAAAAACAATTTATCATATTGATGCCATTGATCTGGTGAACACTTTTTTCCAGGATAAAGCACAGGATACTGTTTATCTTGAAAAATTAAAAAAAGAATGTAATAAATACGGTGTAAAATGTCTCCTGATCATGATTGATGATGAAGGTCAGTTGGCTGATACGAATAATCAGGCAAGAGACAGTTCAGTCATAAAACATTATAAATGGGTAAAAGCAGCTAAATATCTGGGTTGTCATTCCATTCGCGTAAATGCTGTTGGTGATGGCGATAATGAAAAAATGAAAAAAGGAGCCATTGAAAGTATTACCAAACTTTGTGATTTTGCAGCAAAATATAACATCAATATAATTATTGAAAATCATTGGGTACCTTCCTGTGACCCTGATTGGGTGAAGGATATCATTCAATCTGTCAATAGGCCGAATTGCGGTTCACTCCCTGACCCGGGTAATTTTGACAAGTATGATATTTATAAGGGTATTGAAACATTATTACCTTATGCTAAAAGTGTTAGCGCTAAATCATTGGATTTCGATAAGAAGGGGAATGAAACAACTATAAACTATGAGCAACTCTTAACTATTTTGTCAAAAACAAATTATCAAGGTTATCTTGGCATTGAATATGATGGTGAACGGTTAAGTGAGCATGATGGAATAATTGCTACCCGAGATTTATTATTAAAATTAAGTGATTTAAAAGAATAAATAACTTTTCTAAATTAAGCCATTATTACATTATTTTAAACAATGGATTATAAATCCTGAATTCAAGAACATCTAATTTTTTATTTTCCCCTAAAATATATTCATCACAAATTTCACCACCCAGTTGCTGAACAATCTTAATACTAGGCATGTTATTCCTATCAACAGGGTATTTGATATAATCGTAATCAAGATTTTGCTGAATCCAGTTAACAAACGTTTTTATGATTTGCAATCCATATCCTTTTCGTTGTACTACATTTTTAAGCCATATACCTAATTGTGGCGTTCTTGTATGGATCGCATGCATCCCTGCACATCCACAAAAATTATTTTCTTTATCAATGATCACATAAATCAAATCTGTTCCTTTCTTGATTTTCTCCTTTGATTCATGAATAAAATCAAACGTGTCTGAAATTGACGCCGGTAGTTTTTCCATTAGAAGATACCTGATAATTTGTTCATCCAATGCATTAAAAATTGGTTCAGCATATTTTTCAGAAATTTGCTCCAATCTGATTTCAAGAGTAGAAATTACAAAATCAGGCATGTTCATAATTTTAATATATAAACGGTATTATTATTTTTCTTTTTAACGGATAATTACTGAAATGTTTTATATACCATTGATGATTTGAAATGGCTCTGGGGAATAGATTACAAAAAGTAAAACAGGCAAATGCCCAGGCGGCAAGCCCATTTATAAAAACAGCAAAACCGATCCATTGAATAATTTCTCCCAGATAATTCGGATTGGAAATAAACCTGAACATTCCTTTGAAAGGAATTTGATATTCTTTATTCTGTTCAGTGCGAAGACTCCGGATATGAGCATCGGATGATACATGCAATATAAAACCTGAAAAAAATATTAATATACCTATCAATGAATGAATAGAAAAATAATTCCAACAAATATCTTTTTTAATGATGGAAATTTCATATCCATTGATATAACCATTATTCAGGTTAAAAATGAATGCAGTAAAAACCAATACAACAGGAAATGTTTTTTTGGGTCCTTTTAATCGTATGGAGTAAAAATATGTTCTATAAATATAATGCAGTTCCCATAATGCAAGTGCTACAAAGGAAAATAAACTGATAGAGTTAAAATAAAATAGAACAACAGGAAACGTAAATACAGCGGGTGTTTCCATCAATATCCATGCATACCGGGTATTAATCATTACCCCCCACCCTTTTCGGGAATGTTTACCATAAGGAGCCGAAACAAACAATAAAAAAATAAATGCAATAATACCGCATATGATTTGAAGATAACTCAGACTATAAAAAATACGATCATTTACCATTTCCCAAAAAAATCAGTAATATTAAAATAGAAATTTATTTTTCGTAAAGGTGATTTAAGTTCTATTATTATCAATTCAAAAACCTGATGATCTATTTCAATCACACGATGATGAATAATTCTCCAATCAACATTTTTCTTTCCATATTGTTTTTCTAAAAAATAATTTTCTGCTTCCATCCCAGCATTTTCATTATTTGCTCCTTTGATACGGATGGCATCCTCCATCGTAAAACCGGTACCGCCAATGAATTCAACACCGGCTTTTGTTAAAATTATTTTATTGACGGGCTTTTCTACATTGATTTTTGTAGGAGTCTGTTCTTGACAATTAATTATTTTAACTGAAAGAAAATAAAATAAAATAAATACAACTTGGCTAGTTTGAATGATACTTTTCATAAAATAAAATTAATGAATAATAAATGATTATTGCAGTTCAATTGAAAAAATAATATTTACATCCGGGAGATTTATTTTTAATTCATCCATCAATTCTACCGGCGGTTCTTTAAATTTACATTTTATTTCCAGTTCTTTCAGATGTTTGAATTGCTTGAGAATACGAATCAATTGTTGATCAATTTTTTCAGGTTCAATAGTCAGTTCTTCAAGTGTTGAAATGTTTTGGATCTTTTTTAATTGTTTATGATATCTGAATTTTGTATTTCCTGATAAATCAATTTCTTTTAGATGATTAAACCTTTTGATCCATAATGGAAATCTTCGTAAACGGCTTTTATCACCGAAAAAAATTCCAAATCTACTCCGGAAAACTTTTGGAAAATAAATAAATGTTTTATACAAAATAGATTTACCATTCAATAATTTATTTTTGTTATCTGTAGAATTATTATTGACTTTGGGGATGAGTGAAAGATTTTCAAGATAGATAAATTTCTTCAAGGATGAAGGAAAAGTTTTTCGTTTAAGAACTTCTTTCCCTAACTCTAATCGAATCACTTCATTTGTATTTTTAATTTTTTTTGCATCCGTCAAAGAAATAAAACCGGTATCGGCTTGAGCCATTAAATAACAACGAGCAAATGCAAAAACAAATAAAAAAACAAAATAATATTTTTTCATTTAGTCAAATCATATTAAAATGATTCACTATAATATGGACATTTCTGATGAAGACATTCCTTATTGAATTTATTAAACTCACAACTAATTTTTTCTTTATGCGGAAGACTAATATTTAATTCCGATTTCAGGAATTGAATTGTTTCTGCAATGGAAAGAAACACATCGCGCTTGCAGCATCGGGGTCCTCCAAGCATTGCAATAGCATATAAACTTTTTGAAGTGATTAGATTTGCCCATTGCCATTCTTTACCGGACAATGAATTTGCATTTGTAATCAAGCTGATAAATATTCCTGTTCCAATACCTGCACCACAACTTCCATGCGTACCACAATATCCACCCGGAATTTTTTCCGCACGTTTTCTGCCGATGATCAATTTTTCTTTTAGCAGATTCTTTTCATTCAGATGAAGATAATAGGAAGTTAATAAAACAGCAACAATTAAAAAATGATGTTCGGGTCCGTGCATTTTAATTTTTTCGTTACGCATCAGAATAGTAGCTAACTCAATTGGATCGTAAATTTCAGTATGGTTACAAAATTCTTCGATCAAATCAAGTGCGGATAAACTATGACAGGTATCACAAACAAAATGTTGTTGTTTGCAAACAACTGACGTTTCAAATTCTTTTTTGCAATAAAAACAATTTTCTAATTTATTCTTATTGGAATAAACAAGTTCATCACCGCAGATCAAACACCCATTCTTAAAATTCATACAAATGTATTTTCTTGTAAAATTACAATTATTCTACAGGAAAATAAGTTAACAAATAAATAAAATTTAAGTATTTGAATTGAATACCGCGTAAAGAAAAATCAAATGGTAGTTTATTAAAATAAGAAACCTCATTTGAAAGGATTGTCCTCGCGGAGAATCAAGCCAAATGAGGTATAAAGTCTGAACTAGATCAGTTCAATGTTACTTCTTTTTCTTCGCTGCTTTTTTTGGAGCTGCTTTTTTAGCTGCTTTTTTTGGAGCTGCTTTTTTGGTTGCTTTTTTTGTTGCCATAATTTTAAATTTTTTGGTTTTAAAATTTGAAATTTTTGTACTGGTAAAATTAGAAAATAAAAAGAATATCGTGCAAATCAAATGTTCCATAAAAAATTAAAATTGCTTGAACGCCTCTATATATAACTGTTTCATTAACTATCATCAATACTTTTTTCACCTTAATTACTCTTCTCTTTTTTGATGTCATAAATAACTCATCATGCTGAATGCACTATAAATAGGAATGTTTAGAACATTTCATAAAAAAATATTTTTTTTAAAATTACATTGACATACTTACCAACAGGTTTATGAACAATTTTGTTAAAAAATATTTTCCTTTGTATATACTGATTTTAAAGGGATACATAAACATTAATATATTTAATTTTTTGATTTTTATATTTTCTTTCACAAAAAAATTATTTTTTATTTAATCATTTTTTAATTTTTTTTAATAAAAAAAATATTTTTTTACATCGTTGAAACCATAAGATTACATCCTCGTACATCGCTGTTATCAAATCGACCGATCACCTGAAAACTACCGTCATCGTTAAGTTGTCCGAGATCTTCGGTGGAAATGAATGAACAGGAATGAATATTTGCAAAATCAATTACATTGATTCCTCCAGTTTTTTTATTTTCAATGAAATGAAACGGATCATTCATTTCACGGATTAAAATTTTCATCCATGGCGGAGTAAAAAAATTCCCATCCCCTTTAGAATATGCCTGTGACAAGAGTTCTGTCATACCATATTCGGAATGAATTGTATTTACATGAAATCTTTTCTTTAAAATTTCATGAAGTTCACTGCGTATAATTTCTTTTTTTCTTCCTTTCATTCCACCTGTTTCCATGATAATGACATCATGAAAATCAAATTCTGAAATATCTGCAAGATCAAGCAATGCATAACTCACGGCCAATAAAATTGTTTTTATTTTTTTTTTGGAAAGATTTTTTAAAACATCAATTACTTTTTCATTATCATCATAAAAACCACTTTCAATATAATTAGTTTCATGAATAAGTTTATCCGTCATATAGATCAGTGAGGAATTTTTTTGATACGAAGGCAATAAAGCTACCAGACAATAATCTTTTATATTTCCATAAAAATTTTCAAACCCTTTTTTCAAACTTTTTTCATAAACTGAAATATCTGCAACAAAATGTTGACTTCGTTCCATGCCGGTTGTTCCGCTGCTTGAAAATATTTTTTCAGGTTTTACATTACCCGTTATGATCTGTTGGGTTTTAAAAAAACGAATAGGAAGAAAAGGAATCTCGGTGAAGTGTTTTATTTTTTTCGGATGTATAGAAAGACAATCAACAAATTGTGTATAAATCTTATTATGATCATACTGATGTAAAAATATTTTCAGAGAAATCTCGTTAAACTCATCGGATGATAAATCGGTGAATATTCGTTTGATTATATAATTGATGTCCATCATAGATGACAATAAAAAAGAATTTTGTAATTTTATAGACGAAATAAATTTATCATGTTACTACAAAAACTATTTTCAAAAATACATTTAATTGTTTTAATAAACATTATTTTATTTTTAACCGGTTGTCGGAAAAAGGATGAATATCCCATAATCCCTGAGATAAAATTTATTAGTCTGGATGTTTTTACAAATGATACCACTCATGTCAATCAAGGACTTTTAAAATTTTCATTCCAAGATGGTGATGGAGATATCGGACTTCAGCAAAACGATACAACACCTCCGCACAACTATAATATTTATTCCATCTTTTTAAAAAGACATAATGGAAATTTTGATACAATAAAAACACCCGCTCCGATTGCTGCTCGTATTCCATACATTACACCCAAAGGGTCCAGTAAATCCATCAAAGGTGAAATTGAAGTGTTGATTCCATTACCACTCAGCAATGGTAGAAAAGATACTATACATTTCGATACGTATATTTTCGATAGGGCAATGCATAAAAGTAATATCATCACCACACCTGAATTTATTTTATAATTTTCATTCTCTACTCTTTTTTTGTAATTACTTTAACCGGATAATTTCTCTTCAAAGTATCTGTTAATATTTATCTTTGTATAAAAAGAATTACATTCATTGCTGAAAAAAAAAGGATTATATTATCTTTTTTTATTTCTGTTTCCCTGCATTTTACAGGCACAGGAGCTTAATCATTTGCGATCAAAAAAAATATTTCTTTCAGATACTATTTCCCTTGATTCATTAAGTATTATTCCCAATACACTTGTAATAAAAGATTCTGCAGGTCAAATTATTGATTCATCAAAATATGAAATTGATTATTCTAAATCACAACTGATCTTTCAAAAAAAAAATCAACCCTCTCTTTCTTCATCACTGATTTCAGTTACATATTCCGTTTTCCCATATAACTTCTCCAAGGAATATAAACATAAAGATTTACGTTTTATCCAAAAAAATAAACTATCGGAGAAGGAAGCAATTTATTCTTTTCAGGAAAAGCAATCTGCTTCTGTATTTGAATTCGGTGGCCTTGAAAAAAGCGGAAGTATCTCACGAGGAATATCTTTTGGGAATGCTCAGGATGTCACTGTCAGTTCAAATTTAAATCTTCAGCTTTCAGGGAAATTAAGTGATAATATTGAAATTAAAGCTGCTGTTACAGATAAAAATATTCCCATACAGCCAGAAGGTAATACTCAACAGATCCAAGACTTTGATAAAGTATTTATTCAACTCTCAACAAAAAAAACAAATTTGATAGCAGGAGATTTTGAACTGACAAAACCAAACGGATATTTTATGAACTTTTATAAAAAAGCTCAAGGAGCTTTGCTGTCTACGTCTCAACCTATTGAATTTCCGTCAGGACAAAAAGGAAAACTGAACGTATCAGCCAGCGCTTCAATCTCTAAAGGGAAATATGCGAAAAATATACTAATTGCACGGGAAGGTATTCAAGGTCCTTACCGCTTGTCGGGCGCGATGAATGAAACTTATATTGTTGTTTTATCCGGTACTGAAAAAATCTATATTGACGGACAACTTCTTTCCCGCGGACAGGAAAACGACTACGTCATAGACTACAATACCGCTGAAATTACCTTCTCTCCTAAAGTTCCCATCACCAAAGACAAACGTATTACTGCCGAATTTCAATATGCTGAAAAAAATTATGCACGTTCCATGTTTTTTGCCGGAACAGAATATGAACAACAAAAATTTAAATTCAGATTTAATTTTTTTTCTGAACAGGATTTAAAAAACCAACCCTTGATGCAAACTCTGAATACAAAAGAAAAAACATTGCTAGCAGATGTTGGTGATCATCTTGACCGGGCGCTTTACCCTTCCATTGACAGCATCAACTTTAACAATGATGAAGTGTTGTATAAAAAAAAAGATTCTCTTGGATTTGATTCGGTCTTTATTCATTCCACCAATCCGGACAGTGCATACTATCGTTTAAAATTTTCTTATGTCGGAGAAAAAAAAGGAAATTATATTCAGATCAAAAGCATTGTGAATGGAAAAATATTTCAATGGGTAGCGCCCAAAGGGAATGTCCCGCAAGGAAATTATGAGCCGGTGGTTCAACTGATCGCACCACAAAGGAATAGAATGTATACGTTTGGCGCCGATTATCAACTGACAAAAAAAACAAAACTGAATACTGAATTTGCTATCAGCGATCATGACATCAATACATTTTCAACAAAGGATAAAGGGAATGATGTGGGATATGCCTTTAAACTGACTATTGAAAATAAATCCTCTCTTGGAAAAAACGAAAATAAAAAATGGACTGTACTAACAGATGCTCAATATGAATGGTTAAACAATACCTTCTCCCCCATTGAAAGATATAGAAACATAGAGTTTGAAAGAGATTGGAATAGTAAAAATATAATTAATCCAACCGAGGAACATCTGGCAGGAATGCATGTATTGTTTACTAATAAAAAAATTGGTTCAATGGGTTATCAATTCAAAACATTTCTAAAAGGCACTGTTTATAAAGGGTACATACATTTAATTCATCTTGACCTGCAACTGAAAAAATTCTTTTTACAATCCGACGGCAGCATGCTCACTACAAACAGTTCGTATGGAAACACGGAATTTTTCAGACAACATACAGGACTTACAAAAAAATTCAAACATATCAGTCTTGGAATAAAAGATGAAACTGAATACAATAAAATGCTTGATCAACCAACGAAAAATTTTCAATCCACAAGTTTCGCTTATAATGAATGGCAGGCATTCATATCATCCAATGACACTGCTGTTAATCGTTATACCATTTATTACAAAGAACGTACAGATCAATTACCAAAAGATAATTCATTCAAAGAGGCATCCATTGGACAAAGTGTTGGAGCGGAATTGAATCTGGTTAAAAAAATAAACAATCGTTTACTGATCAATTCATTTTACAGAAAATTAATGGTCAAGGATTCTTCAATCAGCAACAAACCGGCTGAAAATTCTTTGCTCGGACGAATAGAATATTATGCCAAATGGTTCAAAGGAATTATTAATGTCAATACATTCTATGAGATCGGTTCAGGTGTTGAATTAAAAAAAGAATACAGTTATATTGAAGTTACTCGAGGACAAGGGATTTATACATGGAAGGATTATAACAATAACGCCATCAAGGAACTGAATGAATTTGAAATTGCGGCATTCAGAGATCAGGCAAATTACATCCGTGTGTTTACACCTACCAATCAATTTGTGAAAACATATTCAAATCAATTCAATCAGTTGTTTGATTTGAATCCGGGTGTAGCATGGAAAAATAAAAAAGGATTTAAAAAATTAATTTCACATTTTTCAAATAAAACAATTTATAGTATTAACCGAAAAACAAATAATGATCATCTTGCATTTGCTTATAATCCTTTTTCATCTAAAACTGAAGACACTTCCATCGTTTCAATGAATTCATCTTTTCGTAATACATTTTATTTCAACCGTGGCAGCAATCGTTTTAGTGTTGAATTGAATGTGGATGATAACAGAAATAAATTGCTTCTGACAAATGGCTTCACGTCACGTACACTATCATCAAAGGGATTCCGAATACGATGGAATATAAATAAAGCATTTATGCTTTTACTTACATACAATCGAGGACACAAAACAGATTCTTCCGATTTTTTCAGCAACAGGAATTTTAAAATTAATTTTTACGAAACGGAACCACAACTTACATTTCAGCCGGATAATAATTACCGAATCACATTAAGATATAAATACACTAACAAAAAAAATCATGCTGAAATAAAAAACACCGAGTTGGCGATCATTCAAAAAGTAGGAATTGATTTCAAATACAATTTTCTTTCCAAGGCATCGGTTTCATTCAGATATGATATGATCAACATCACATACAATGCAGCTGAAAACACTTCATTATCCTATGAAATGCTGGATGCATTGAAAAAAGGGATGAACATGACCTGGAGTATTTCGCTCCAGAAGGAACTTATGAATAATCTACAATTAAGTTTTATTTATGATGGTCGCAAATCTCCCGGAACCAAAACTATCAATATCGGAAGTGTTCAAGTCAGAGCTTACTTTTAGATTAATTACAAATTACAAATGACGAATGATTAATTTGGTTTCTTCTCCCTATTACTAATGCTTTATATAAATTAAAAATTCTACTCATTTACTTTTCAATTATGATTAAAAAACGGGTCTGAAGGACGTGGGTTGGCAAAGTCTGGGTTTGTAATAAAAACTTCATCATTCAAAGTGTTAAGAAATGCTTTCAGATCGTTGATTTGGTAAGGTGTTAAACGCATACCATTATTTTTTACTTTGTGCATCAACGGGCTGATCGTTGGCGACCATCTCACGTTTGTATTGTAAAAATTTAGAACCTCATCAATGGTTTTGAAACGACCGTCATGCATGTAAGGCGCTGTATACGCCAGATTACGTAAAGTCGGCGCTCTATAGCCCCCGATATCTTTTGCTTCTCCGGTAACTGATTTCCTGTCTTTTGGATCCGTGAATACAGTATCTTTACCATTATTATAAAACAAATTTGTTGTCCATAAAGGTGTTCCGGATGTGCCATGACAATGAAAACAATCAGCGCCTTCTTCAGTAGTAAACAAAACAAAACCTCTTCGTTCAGCATCTGTCAGGTCAATCTCACCATTTAAATACTGATCAAATTTGGAATTTTTTGAAATCAATGTACGTACGAACTGAGCCACTGCCTTGCAAATCCTGTCAATGGTAACAGTATCTGAACCGAATGCTTTTTTAAACAATGGTGGATACATGGGTATTCTTTGAATTAATTTCACTGTCCGGTCAATATTTCCATTCATTTCATGAGGCGCAACAATGCCCATCCAGACAAGGGATTCAATATTTTTCAGGTTGTAGGGTTGCTGAGCCGGAACACCATAAGCGCTCATACCGAGTTGTTCATTTTTTTGATTGATCATTCCGTTCCACAAATAGCCCTCACTGTTCCACACCAGATTTATCATGGGAAGCATGGAGTGTGGTGTTGATTTACCCGACAAACCATAGGGATGACCATCCACAAATTTCGGATGATTTATTCCACATTCAAATGAATTGGATTGTAAATGACAACTGGAACATGACATCAGTGAATCCGCTTCTGTTCTGCCTGACAGTCGTCCATCATAAAATAAATATCTTCCCAACATGATCCCTTCAACTGTCATCGGATTATCTTTCGGGATATTCAGTATCGTTGGGAAATATGTCGGAATATTTATTTGATAAGGCGTAGGATGAAATACATATAATTCCTCTTCGTTATCATGCCGGCAACTGAAAAGTGAAAATAAAATAAAAAAAAGTATAAGAGAAGTAGTACGATTGTTTCGACTTGTCATATTTAATAAATCATTATGTATTATTTTATTCAAATTTAAATTGTTGTTAAAAAGTGTTTGTGAAAGAACTATAATTTAAAAAATTAATTTGTTGTTACTATTTCTTCATGGTTCGACAAGCTCACCATGACAAACGCACCATAACGTCATCCTGAGCTTGTCGAAGGATGAAGACCATGGCTCACCATGACAATGTTCCGGTCATCCTGAGTCTGCCTCAGGCAGATCGAAGGATGACCTACGACTTCCAATACTTTGGATTTTTACTTTTCGATAAAATTTTTAATTCATTCCAATTACCTTGTATTATTGCTTCTTTCTTTTTACGTGTCCAACCTTTAATTTGTTTTTCTAACTTGATTGCCTGTTGAGGATCAATAAAGTATACACTGAATACCAATTCTACAGGTCTTCTGTTAAAGGTATAACAATCCCTGTTTATTCCTTTATTATGTTCTGCTATTCTTCTTTCAACATTATTTGTAATACCGGTATAATAACTTCCATCTGAACATTTAACAATATAAACATAATAGTATTTCATAAATGTATTTTCAATTTGATTATCGTCATGACTCGACTGGCTCACCATGACAATGTTCCGGTCATCCTGAGTCTGCCTCAGGCAGATCGAAGGATGAACACCATGGCTCAACATGATATATGTTATATTTATTTAATCTCTCCAATCGTAAAAACATCAACTCCGTTCTCACAAGCCATTTTCATACCTTGCTGTTTCTGCATGATGCAAGTACCCCAGTAGTTAAAATCAAACGTATGCGGTGTTTTAAACCAACTTTCCACATTCATGATGATCTGAATTTCTTTTGTTTTATCTTTTTCAATATCAAAGGTTGAAGCAGGTAACGTAACATTGAAATTATTATGAATAAATCCGATAATGGTGCTGTCTGGATTACGTAGCTGACCTATACCGAGATGAAAATTAAAACTTTGCAGGAAGTTTGTTGTATCTAAATATTTGATATTTATTTTCATGTAATGATAGCCGCCTCCGATTACTTCAGGCCATGACATATTGTTTTCAGGCGGATTAACGAATAAACCTGTTTTATTGACCTCTTTTGTAAATCCTACCATAAAGGAAATGGAATCATATCTTCCGACAGGAATTTCATCCGAAACATTCCATGTCAACATTGAAGTAATGTCTTTATCAATATAATGCCAGAATTCTTTTTTATTCAATATCTTCTTACTCCCATCCGATTTATGCAGTGTGACATTTGTAATAAAATATTGAATCTGATTGATCATAAAACTATTCCCTGCTTCATTTTTATAAATAAGGGAATCATAAACCATCGGTTGATGATTGTAACGATGATCGAACGTAAATATGATTTTACCTGTACTGACTGATTCTGTTTTTATTTTTCTGCATGAAAACATCATCATGCAAAAGAATCCAATTAAATAAATTTTTTTCATTTTCTTTTTAAATTAATTTAAACTATTTGAAACGGCAGGATATACATGAAGAGATTTATTATTAAAATTATATGCATATATAAACCCAAATTGAATCGGGGAAAAAAACCGGAGTATATGAACATCAAATGTAAGTTCAATACCTGCTGAAGGATACGATTTTGTTTTATTCTCATAACGGATTGACGTATGATCAAAAAAGATATTTGATTTAACTCTTTTCATGTAAATAAGTGAGCCAATATGAAAATCCGGATATAGCAATGGACAAAAATAATTGATTGACCAACTGTATAACCTGTTATTATCATTTAACCCGATATATCCTCTTGATTTATTAATCACATCCGAAAAGCTGTAATTGTTCAGATGATTTTTTTCCTGCCATCCTAAATAAAATTTGAATCCGTCATGTTTGGCTGCACCCGGAAAATAGAATGAAGATGAAAAATGTGAAATATAATTTTTCCCTTTCATATCATATTCATATCCACCGCTAATCATCTGTGCATAACGAGGGAAAATATCCCGCTCACTTGTTTTCAACTGGTTATAAAATGTAAGTGTTCCTCCTAGAGTTTTTGATAACAGAGGAAGAAGTTCAACCGGTGAATTTGGATCCATCATAATTTTCCGATAGGTGTATTGAAAAGCAGGAATAATCCCTTTAAAATATTTCCCTCTTGAAAGATTAAAAGGAATGGAAACGGAAGCGATGGAGATATCTTCACGCCAATGATAGCGTATGGATCGAGATCGGATAGTCTTATTGAAATGGTCATCAATCATAGTATCTGACAATTTTTTCACATCCTGTCTATTATTGACAATCTCTTTTACAAAACGAAAAACAGGGAAAAATCCTTTGTACGTAAAGTCAGCAAAAAAACTGTTTGTTGCATTACCCATATTATATCTATACCCTAACGATGTGAATGCTGTGCTTAATTTATTTTGTGAATAAAGAGAAATTGCTGGTGGATAAATATTGTCTCTGTAAAGATCAGCAAATCCGGGATTCCAGCTATGAAAATTAAACAGATGAAGTATTTTAGTATATGATTTTGATGGATATGTAATGGTCGGAATATTCCCGCTGATCACTTTCCCGTTTTCCTGCTGTGCTATCGTTTCATACAATTTTATTGAAAAATCTTTTACTTTATCAAATGGCATCCAGTTTTCAGGATTAAAAAAAACTTCTGCCAATACATAACCGTTGGAGGTATAATCAGCGTAAATTAAATAGTCACCATCGTGAGAAATGCTGGCAAAATCAGCGCCGAACTTTGACGAGGTCACCTGAAATACTTCACCATTCAATATATTCAAGGTATAAATATTATTGATACCGCTGTATGCTCCTGTAAACAAAATATAATTTTTGTATAAAATGGGATTCAAAATTTCGGTATACGTAAAAGGAATCAAATATTTTACTTCTGCTGTTTGCGGATTGATCTGAACAATACTTTTTCCTTTTCCATCTAAAGCGATTGCAACAATTTTATTTACTTCACTCCATTGCGGTGTAACAATAAAATTATTATTTGGCAAAGGAATCTTTTTGATCAACTTTCCATTCTTCTTATTTTCGAGGATAACAAGACTATAATCATTATTATTGGATACCTCAACGGCTGCAATCTGATCACCATTGGGAGATATGGAAGGGGCAAAGTATCTGCTCTTTTTTGAAACATATGTTCGTTTTTTTGTTTTAAAATCATAGGTTACTATGACTGAATAGTTTTCATTTTCCCATCTGATATGTGGAATGATCTCAGTCCAGCACATCAACGAACCGGATTGTTTCATGGATTCATTCAAACTTAAACCCGGAGTAAAAATCTGTTCATCTTTCTTTGTTTTTTTATTAACAGTAACCAGTCTATTAATATCATCAATCCCTGATCGGATTGCAACAATCAATGAGTCATTCAGGTAATGCGGAAACTGATAATTGGTAAATGATTTTTGTTCAGGCGAAACAATTGTTAAGTCAGTGTAGTCAATTTTTTTGGATTGTTCAATCCATTCATTTTTTAGATCATCAAAAATTTCTTTATACAATTTAACTTTTCTTTTTCCTGTAATTCTTTTTAATCCTTTATTGAAAGGAGTAATCATGGTAGGATTTTTAGCTGCTTTGTTTATTGCTTTACTCCACACCAGTGAATCATATTTTTTACGGGTTTGTGCAACAAAATGATACCCTAAAATATAATAATCCGGAACAAAATCACGATACGAACCGAAGATCGCTTTTTCATAAAAATATCTTTTCTTCTCCAGAAGTTGAGCCCGTAAAGGCATTTCAAAGGAAGGCACTCTACCCCTGCCCGAATTGCTTAAGCCGGTTTCAGCACAAACGGCATCCCCTTCAAGTAACCAAGAGGGTATGAAAAGCCCAAGTATTCCTGCTGTTGCCTGTTGTCCGAATATTAATGAAAGTAAACGGGTGAAACCCTGATTCATTTTATCCATCTGGATCACATGCCTAAATTCATGAATACATAACTGTTCCAGCCAGTCCTGCGAATAAATATCCTGGGGCGGACAGGTAAGAAATTCCATTCGTTTCGGCGCCCAGCTTGTTAATCCGTTTGGAATAACCGTTCTGGTATGAAGGATTACCGAAACTTTTTTCGGATTACGATTAAGCATTTTGGTTGCATAGAGATATGCATATTCAAGCGTATTGGCAACGCGTTGTGCTTGTTGTTCATATTCACGTGGATAAATGATTTGAAAATTTTTTGTTTTGATTTGTTTCCACCTGACTGAAGCAGGGTCTTGTCCTATATCATAATAATTGCTACAACCATAAAGGATAAATATAAAAAACAAGAATATTTTTATCGGGTTAGATTGAAGAATCTTACTGAAATTCATGAATTGTTTTGAAAATTTTATTGATTAATTTTTTGTTAAAATTAAATTAAAATACTCATAAAATTGATACTTTTGTTTAAATAATATTAATTCAAAAAAATAAAAAAAAAATTTGTTTTTTTTTGCTCCCATTAATAATACTTTTTTTCATTCATTGTAATAGATATGAAAAAGACCCTGCCATCAGTATGTTATCTCCATTGAACAGAATTAATGGGATGTGGCGTGTTGTAAGTCTGGTGGTTGATGGTGTTGATTCAACGGAATATTATCAAAAAAAATGTAATTGCTATTTGAATATTTTACTAAAACAAATTCAACAAAACGACAAATATGTTGAACAGGGTAATTTTGAATTATGGTTTTGTCATAATCCTTTTATGAACAATGGGAATGGGACTATTGACTTTGGAAATAAAAATGTTTATGATAACCTATACCTTGGATACAAAGACCGTATTTATCCCTATCTCCCAATCAGCAATCAATCTGTTTGGAAAATATCACGCTTAAATGCCGGTCAGTTTTGGATCACAACCACTTTGAATAATAAGAATTACGAAATAAAATTCATGCTTAACTGATAATTAACATATTAATAAAAACTATATTCATTGAACACTGAATTCTTTATTGTCAAACGATTGCTCGGAAAAGATAAGTCATCCTTTAATTTACCGGTGGTAAATATTTCTGTGTTTAGTATTGCTCTTAGTCTTGCCGTCATGATTATTTCCGTTGCAGTAGTTACAGGATTTAAAAAACAAATAACCGAGAAAGTAAGTGGTTTCGGTTCACACATTGTTATCAGCAATTATGACTTTAATTCTTCCTACGAAGTTAAACCAATCCAAACGAATAATACCTTTTGTCCCATTCTCCAAAAAACAAAAGGAATAAAACATATTCAACTTTTCGGAATAAAAGCAGGGGTTATTAAAACCAAAGATCAGATACAGGGGGTGGTTTTGAAAGGGATTGGAAACGATTTTGACTGGTCTTTCTTTAAAAGCAAAATTGTTGCAGGAAAAATTTTTCATGTTAATGATTCCATACCAACCAATGAAATCCTTATTTCACGGTCTTTGGCGAATAAACTCAAACTGAAACTGAATGAAAAATTTGACATGTATTTTATTCAGGATCCCCCAAGGGCTCGTAGATTCTGTATTGCAGGAATCTATGAAACAGGGTTAGAACAATTTGACCAAATGTATCTCTTGGCTGATATCGGACATATTCAAAAATTGAATAACTGGACAAAAGATCAGGTAGCAGGATTTGAAGTATTAATCAATGATTTTGATGACCTGGATAATATGGGTAAAGTCGTTTATAATGCTATTGATCCCGAACTCAAATCGCAAACCATCAAAGAAATATATCCGCAATTGTTCGACTGGCTTGGCTTAGTGGATGTCAATGCACTTGTAATTCTTTTATTGATGATCATTGTTGCCGGAATAACGATGATTTCAACCTTGCTGATTTTAATTCTTGAACGTACCAATATGATTGGAGTTTTGAAAGCGCTTGGCAGCAGAAACAGCAGTATTCAAAAAATATTTATTTATAAAACATTGTATATCGTGGGAAAAGGGTTATTCTGGGGAAATCTGATTGCGCTTATCATTTGTTTTGTTCAATGGAAGTTTGGTATTATTAAACTAAATCAGGAATCCTATTATGTCTCTGTTGTTCCTATCCACCTGAATCTTGTTTATATTCTGCTATTGAATGCCGGTACTTTTATTGCAGGTATGTTGATGCTGGTTGTTCCATCATTCATCATAAGCAGGATCACTCCGGTCAAAGCGATTCGCTATGATTAAAAAAAAAGTTATTGGGAAATTTCCATCAATTTTTTTGCTTTCAGAATATTTTTACTTGCACTCTGATCCTCAGGATTAATTTTTAAAACTTTTTCCCACATGCTGATAGCATTCTTATAATCGCCCATCGTGGCATACACTGTTCCCAGATTAAAATAAGAGTTAGGATTGTTCGGATTTAATTGAAGTGATTTATTTAACTGGCTGATAGACTCTGCAAAATTTTTCTTTTTTAAAAAGATCACACCCATATTGCTGTATATGTCGGCATTTGCAGGTTCTATCTGTAATAATTTTTTATAAATTTCCAATGATTTATCCAATGAATCCAGATTATTATAACATTGCACAATGATATGAAGTAACTCAAGATTATCCTTTTTCAATTTCAATGCTTTGAAATAATAAACCAATGCATCCGCAAAATTTTTAGAATCATAATATGCTGAACCAACATTCTTATATAAATCCCCATCTGAAGGATTTAATTCAATTGCCTTTTTAAATTCAATGATTGAAGAATCCATTGACATCCTGTTGGAATAACATCTGCCTAAATTATTATGCGCTCTGAAACTATCCGGAGAAACTTCTACAGTTGTTTGCCATAGTGTACATTGGTCTTTCCATATTATATTTCGCGAAAATGTTTTAACGGAAAAAAGTATTATCAAAATAGCGAAAAAAACATAACCTGAATTTTTTTTGTCAGTTTTCGATAAATACATTTTATTCAACAATTCTATAATGACTATACAGAATCCAAACATAGGCAGGTAAAGATATCTTTCAGCCCAAGGATTACTTATCTGAATAATATTGGTGACTGGCAAAAGACAAATCAAATACCACCATATACCGAAAGAAATATTTCTCGAATAACTATATATCCTAAAACTAAAATAAATTAATGCCGAAATAAAAATCAAGCCCATGAGATTGTAAATACTCCAAACATATGAAGGATATTTGAATACATAATCTGCATTTAATAGAAAGGGGAAGACAGCAAGTCGCAGATATAATAAAATATTATGTGGTAAAAACATGAATCGTGTGTAAAGATCACCAAATGAAACTACTTTGGATTCAACCGGAAAATACATCCAGACAAAACGAATCATCAAATAAACAAATATGATCAAGCCAAAACCCAGATAAAAAAATTTCTTTTGATTTAATTTTTTCAGACTTTTTAACAATGAAAAATTTTCTTCCGAATCAATAAAAATATCATAAAGCACTATTATCACAGGCAATATGATTGCCATCTCTTTACTCAAGAGAGCGCAGAAAAAAGAAAAAAAAGCAAGGAAAATAAAAAATAAACGGTTCGAAGTTGATTTACATGATTTAATGTACAAATTAAATGAAAGTAAAAAGAAGATGGTTGTGAGTATATCTTCATTAAAGGTAACACAATTGACTGCCTCTGAAATTGCGGGATGACAGGCAAACAATAACGCACTCCCCATAGCAAGAAGTTTATTTTTTTTAAAAAAAAGTAAGCCGGTGAAAAAAATTAAAATAGTGCAAATAGTATGAAGCAAAACACTAAACAGATGAAATCCGAATGGATTTGTTTTCCATAGTGAATAATTAACAAGATAAGTCAATGTTGCAACAGGACGATAGGTAAATTCTCCTGATTTCTGAAAATAGGATGAATTAAAAAAGGAAAAAGGATCTGATGTCCAATGTTGAATAAAGGGATTATTAACAATGATGTAATCATCATCGTAAACAAAATCATGTGTTAATGTATTGCCATAAATGATAAAACAAAAAATAAAAAGAAGAAAGATATATGCTCTATTGCTTGATTGACTGTTTACTTTTGTGTTTTTTGCCATTCCATTTAATTATTTCTAATCGCAAATATATCAATCAGAAATTAAAAAACCATTATCTCCGAAGAAATAATGGTTTAGTGAAAATCTATTTAATTAACTTAAAAAAGCCGAAATGAATTAATGAATTTTAACAAATTTCTTAGTACAATAATTATTCAACTCATCTTTTATCTGAACAAAATATATTCCTTCAGCCAAAGAACCGGAATCAATATTTAATTTATTTGCACCTGAATTTCCGTTATATTCCGAAGAATAAACAGTTTGTCCGAATTGATTCAACAGTGTGATATGAATATTTTCTTTTGTTGTCAGGTTCAGATCAATATTTAAAATATCTGATACCGGATTCGGATAAATCCTAAAGTCCATTTTCCCCAACTGTTCAGAATGAATACCCAATGGCTTAATGTCAATAATATCAATAAAGGTGTTTGAATGAACTGATTTTTTAATCCCATCATTACAATTAATGGTTAGATAAAGTTTATTAAGCCCATACAGGTTGATATGAATTACTTTAGTAATAATTATCTCTTTCCCATTTTGTTTAATCAGCCAATTTACTTCTACCGTTTTATCGCTAATTACTTGAAAATCCTTTACAGATACAGATTCTATTGATTTCATATAATCTATTACACACGATTCAATCGTTAAAGTGACATTATCAAGAATGGATGATTCAGGAATTGATGGTTTGTCATTAATCATTGTATCTAATAATGGAAGTAATTTATAAAATACCATTCCTGTTTGAATCTTTTGACATGTATAATCTTTGCAATTATCATTTTTAACTGTCAAGCAAACATTATAAATAGAAGCACCTTCATATTGATGTGATGGATTAATATCAGTTGAAACAGAACCATCCCCAAAACTCCAATAATTATTAGTATTACCAGTTGAAGTATTTGTAAAATAATACCAATTATACATCGTATTGATGGAGTCAGAATAAATACTATATGGATTAATATCAAAATCAGCTTTACATGGTTTTGATATTTCCTCTCCAACAGTTACATATTGACAATATTGAGCACTACAATTATTTGATTTATCATTAATTGTCAGGCAAACCTGATAAGTACCCGGTTGAATATAATCATGAATAGCATTGATATCAGTAGAAGTAGCCCCATCGCCAAAATCCCACAAATAAGTTATGCACATGCAATTGAGCAATGGATTGCCTGATGACTGATCCGTAACTGTAATGGTGAGTGGTGTTGAAAGACGTTTGATACCGGGGAATGTAGTATAGTCAATCCCTTTTACCAATCTGAAAGATGCTTTACAATCAGGAGGAAGAATATCTTTGCCAGCCACCACTTCTTTACAAATTGTATTATTATTACAATTATTGTAAACCTTCAGGCAGACACTATAGTTGCCGTCTTTTAAATAAGTATGTTCAGGATTGTGCTCACACGAATATGTGCCGTCGCCAAAACTCCAATACACTTTAGTCTTATTGGAATCTACCCGACTATAAAAATTAAATGTACTTGATGTTGCTGGATCTTGTTTATACGCTAACTGTTTACTAATAATAAAATCAATTTTGCATTCTGAGGCAGATGTATCACCGACTACAACAATTTTACATATCCTATCTTTGCAATCAACACCATTTGTTACTGTAAGGCAAACATTATAGACACCTTTTGATTTATATGAATGCATTGGTGTTGATTCATAAGAAAATGTACCGTCACCAAAATCCCAGTAACATTCGTTAATTATTCTCGGCTGATTAATACGAGATAAATTATTGAATTTAATTAAATTTGAATTATACGTTTTATATAATGAATCATAATTAATTCCTGAATATACAAGTGCACTTTCATATGAAAAATCTGCTTTACAATCCGACAAAATAGTATCAGAATAACCAATATGTACATCCATACAAATTTGATCTTTACAAGTAGTTCCATTTGTAATCGTAAGGCAAACATGATATAACCCCCATTCTTTGTATAAATGTTCCGGATTCTTTTCATTTGAATATGAACCATCACCAAAATTCCAATAAGATACATTATAATCCCCTGTTGACATATTATAGAATCGAACTGCTCTTGTTAGAGACGGTTTTTGTTCCGGTGTCATTACTAATTCATTAAAAAATTTTGCTTTAGCCTTACAAGGTAAAACAGGAAGAGTATCATTTAATTTAATTAAAATTTCTTTACAAACAGAATTATAACAATTAGCCCCACTAATAGATAAACATACTTTATATATTCCGCTTTTCAAATAATTATGATATGGGTTTGATTCATAAGAATAAGAGCCATCACCAAAATCCCAATACGTTTTAACAAAATTTCCATATGATAAATTATTGAATACGCAGGTATTGACTATTATTGGTGAATTTATTGAAGAATCTGAACCAACAGGAATTAATATATTATAATTAAAATCTGCTTTACAATCTGTCGCTGATGTATCACCGACAACAACTTTTTTACAAATCCGATCTTTACAATCAACACCATTTGTAACCGTAAGGCATACATTATAGACACCTTTTGATTTATATGAATGCATTGGTGTAGCTTCATAAGAAAATGTGCCATCACCGAAATCCCAATAACATTCGTTAATTATTCTTGGCTCATTAACCTGAGATAAATTCTTGAACCGGATTGTAGTTGATGGATACGTTTTATATAATGAATCATAATTGATCCCTGAATATACAATGGCACTTTCATATGAAAAATCTGCTTTGCATCCTGATACAGATGTATCACCGACTACAACAATTTTACAAATCCGATCTTTACAATCAACACCATTTGTAACCGTAAGGCATACATTGTAAATGCCTTTTGATTTATATGAATGCATTGGTGTTGCTTCATAAGAAAATGTGCCATCACCGAAATCCCAGTAACTCTCATTAATTATTCTCGGCTGATTAACATAAGATAAATTATTGAATTTAATAAAATTTGAATTATACATTTTATGTAATGAATCATAACTGATCCCTGTGCATACTATCATACTCTCGTATGAAAAATCTGCTTTACAGAGTTGTTGAGGAATAGTGTCATTGATACTTACAATGACTTGCTTACAAAATGAATTTTGACAACTTGGTCCGCTGATAGTTAAACAAACATTATATAACCCGGCTTTTGAATAAGTATGATCTGGATTAAATTCTATTGATGATGTTCCATCTCCGAAATCCCAAAATGATTTAACATAATTACCTGATGATAAATTTGAAAAACTAAACGAATTATGATTTTTTGGACAATCAATACAAGCTATTTCAAATGTGTTATAATCAAAGTTGGCTTTGCAAACACTTAAAGTATCTGTATTTACAACATTTACATTCTGACACAAATAATTTTTACATTTGTTAACTGAATCATAAATGGTTAAACAAACATTGTAATTACCTTCTTTGGCATATTCATGAATTACGTCTCTTTGATTTGATGTTGTTCCATCACCAAAATTCCAGTTATAGGTAAGACAGATACAATTAACCATTGAATTTCCAACCGAACGGTTGATAAAACTAAATGTCCGTGGTGTTGGCACTCCTATCAATCCGGGAAAAATTGAAGAATCTATTCCCTTTTCAACTATAAAATCAGCTTTACAGGGTAAGATAGGTATAATTTCCTTGTTGCAGATAGAAAAATTAATCACCTGAACCGGTATTTCAGGATTTACATAAACAATCTTTTCTATCAGATTCTGATTACAATCATATGTTGAAACCGTTGTGGTAGATCCTAATTTAGGATAAGGATAAATTAAATTATTAAAATAATACATACCCTGAGAATCCGTTACGGTTTTTATTTCATTATGATAAACATCCTTATTAATTAATGAAGAATCAAAAATTATCTCTTTATCCCGCAAATAAACAATGTGATTGCTTATCGGTTTTTTTGTTTGATTATCTACTATCTGTCCCTGGACTGAAGTAGATTTAATTGTCTGGGCAAAGATTTGAATTGCCGCAAACAACATAATTGATATTAATACTAATTTTTTCATGGGTTTATAGATTTAGGTTAATAATATATTTTATTCTTAAGATGTTTTATAATTTCAAATGGTTGCGTTTTATGCTCAAATTATTTTAATTAAAACTTTTTATCAATAAAAAAAATCCAAAAAATATCATTTGTATTTGACTCGCATATATTAATGACTAATTCATTTCTTTATAATTTTAGAAATACAACTATTTTGTTCATCAAATTTTATTAAATAAATTCCCGTTGATAATTGATGAATATCAATCATGGTAGTTTCACTTGTTAGTTTTCCTGACAATACTTTTACTCCATTCTGATCAAAAATATTATATGGTAAAGATTTAAGATTATTACTATTTTTAATATACAGAATATCATTTGACGGATTTGGATAAAAATCTATTTTAATATTATTCTTTTGTTCAATTATTTCTTGAGATTGTTCCACTGTGCAGGAACTTTGATTTGGATCATCAATTAACATTCCCCAGTCCCCTCCTAATATATAAGAAAAATCAAGATTACATGGGTATATTTCACCTCCTTCGGAGGGTGTTCCTTCTAAAATAATATGAAATACAATTTTACCTTCAAATAAATTAAAAACTATAGGTAAGTCTAATGTATCACCTTTCTTTACTGACCCTTGTCCAATACTATCAATTATCAATTTAAATTTTACGCCTTTAATAAAATTTGAAGTTATCTTTGATCCAAAATTAATACTTCCATTTCCTGTAAAAGGGAGAGTTCCTGAATATGAATAAATTGTACTTATTTCATACTTACCCTTCTTATATTTAGGCAGATTAAATATTTGAGCTTTAATCTCTGATAAAAATAAAATTGTGATAAATATCAGAATAGTTGTTTTCATAATGTTCAAATTTAAATTATTAATATATTTTAATTTCAAGATTTTAATCATTTCAAATTATTGCGTTTATTCTTAATTCTCTTCAGAAATTTGTTTTTTATTTTTTTGTACTTCATATAAATATTGTAATAATCATTTAATACAGGTATGATTTTTTTAATTGAATTAACTCTCTTTTAGAGGAAGACACTTTGTAAATAAAAAACCCTATCCTTCTTGCATTATTTTTTATTATTACCTATTCATAATAAATAATAAAACCAAAAGCCATTATCTCCAGCAGGAAATAATGGCTTTGCAAATTAAAAAATACAATGGGTTTGCTGAAATCCAAGCCAAAAGATTAGTTTACTTTAACAAATTTCTTAGTGATAAATTTATTCTGTTCTCCTTTCACCTGAACAAAATATAATCCATTTGATAAAGTGGATGCATCTAAATTAACCCGATTCAATCCTGCATTTTCAACATTTTCAAAAGTATTAACCACTTGACCAAATTGATTTAATAAAATAATTTGTACTTTCTCTTTATTGGCAAGATAGAGATCAATATTCAGATTTTCGGAAACCGGATTTGGATGAATGGTGAATTCCATTTTACCTGTCAAAGTAGAACGGACTGCCAATGGCTGCAAATCAATTTGATCAACAAACGTATTCGTATGTATTGTTTTCTTTTTGCCGTCATTGCAATTGATCGTCAGATATATTCTGTTAAGACCATACATATTAAAATGAATCATTTTATTGATGATAAATTCAATCCCATTCTGTTTGATCAGCCAATGAATTTCAGCAATCTTATCACCGGTTATCACAAAATCTTTAACTGATACCGACTCGATTATTTTCTGATAGTCAATAATACAGGAATCAATAACTAAAATTAAATGATCCAAAATTTTTGATTCAGGTGCCATGATCGTCTTGTTGTAGATTGTATCCGGCGTCAACGGATCAACATGAACAGAATCATTTGAACTGATAAACACTTTCTGACACGAATAATCTTTGCAGTTTGTTCCATACACCGTTAGACAAACCTGATAAACAGCAGGTAAACCAAATGTATGTATTGGATTTTTATCCTGAGAAATTAACCCATCCCCAAAATCCCAATATACCTTTTCAATATTACCGGTAGAAACGTTTGTAAAACTAAATGTATGTGCAGGATCAACATTTAACAATGGTTTCATCATTGAATCTTTTGAAATACCGATAGGATCAATGTAAAATGCCGAGTGACAAGTCTGATTAATGCTATCCGTATTGCTTGTATAAACAGGTTGACACATGATTTCTTTGCAATTCAAACCGGTAATGGTCAAACAAACTTTATACGCATTACTGGTTCCTGCAAAGGTATGAACAGGATTCAAATCTGATGAGACTATACTCCCGTCATTGAAATTCCAATACCTGTTTGTAATGTTCCCGGTAGAATTGTCAATGAACTGAAATGTATTTTTAAGCGTATTCTTATCAAAGGTGACAGATGAATCAGAATTAATGACAAAATTCTGAATATAAAAATCAGGTTTACATGGCACAACAGGAAGTGAATCATTTGTTCCGACAACAACTTCTTTGCAATAGGTATTATAACAACTGATTCCACCTACTGTCAAACAAACTTTATAAACAGCATTTTTCATAAAAGTATGGATCGGATTCTTATCATAAGAATAGGAACCATCGCCAAAATCCCAAAATGTCTTCAATATATTTCCAGAAGAAGTATTGGTTAACTGAAAAGTATTTGTTAATGCAGAAGGTCTCATGGATAATGAATCCCATGAATTAATGAGTCTGTTGAAATTAAAATCTGCTTTACAAACAATTGTTGAATCTCCTGCTACTACTTTTATCAACTGACAAATCTTATCACTGCATTTATTGGTGGAATCATAAATTGTAAGACAAACATTATAAATTGTATCGTGTTTAAAATCATGAATTACATTCATATCTTTAGCTGAAGTGCCATCTCCAAAGTCCCATAAATAAGTAAGACAAATACAGTTCAGCAATGGATTTCCCATCGACTTGCTGATAAAAGTATATGTCCGGGCGGTTTCAGGACGCATAATATTCGGAAAAATATTTCTGTCAATCCCTTTGGTATAAGTATAATTTGCTTTGCAGGAGGGTTGAGGGATAACAGAATCCGATTTTTTAACTTGAACATCCCGGCAAAACTGATTTTTACAACTGAGACCATCCGATACGGTTAGACATACATGAAACAATCCTTCTTTCTTAAAATCATGAATTACGTTTTTATCCTTTGCCGTTGTACTATCATTGAAATCCCAAAAATACGTCAGATTATTTCCTGCAGATTGATTTATAAAAGTATAGGTTAAAGGTGTTTTTATTCTGTTGATTCCGGGAAAAACAGTGTAATCAATTCCTTTCACAAAACTAAATCCCGCCTTACAAGCTGGAGGATTGATCACCTGATCACATATAGTCAGATTAATTTCATATATTTGAGAATTATTACTAATACCAACCGTTTTTTCAACAGTTTTTGCATTGCAATCCAATGTTTTCACCGTAATATTTATTTTAAGTGCCATCGGGATGTTAACAACAAACTGATAATACCCGTTTGAATCGGTAACCGTTTTATTTTCATATACAAACAATTTATATCCCGAATCTATCGGTTGTGAAGTTACTTCGGCTACCCTCAGATAGACAATATGACCTGCAATTCCTTTACTTGAAAGGTCATTAAGGATTTTGCCTTTTACAATACTATTTGAAGTAAGCTGGGCAAACATCTGAATTGCCAATAAAAATAAAGTCGAGAGTAAAAATAATTTTTTCATGACTTTTACAATTTTAAATTTATTAGTGTGAAACTTTTTACTAAAATCCCCTTTTATAAAATTTTACTTTTTATATAGATTATTTTTTTAAAAAAAGGTTGCATGAATTGTACGTTTTTTTTCATTTATTTAATCCAAAGATACAATATTTCAATACGTTAATCAATTTTTTATTTTTTGATAAAAAAAGCCCGAAAAAATTCCGGGCTTGAAAATAAATTTTATACAACTATTCTTATCCGTTCATGGAAGCAAGAAACTCAGCATTGTCTTGTGTAAGACGCATCTTATCTCTGACAAATTCCATCGCTTCAATCGGAGTCATATCCGCCAAATGGTTACGCATGATCCACATGCGTTGCAGAATATCCTTTGGCAACAGAAGGTCTTCCCTGCGAGTACTGGAAGAAACAAGGTCAATTGCCGGATAGATCCGTTTGTTGGAAAGTTTTCGGTCGAGTTGCAATTCCATATTTCCGGTACCTTTGAATTCCTCAAAGATTACTTCATCCATTTTGGAACCGGTATCGATCAATGCAGTAGCGATAATTGTAAGCGATCCACCGTTCTCTATGGCACGTGCAGCGCCAAAGAAACGTTTGGGTTTATGCAATGCATTGGCTTCAACACCACCGGAAAGGACTTTCCCCGATGAAGGAGAAACTGTATTATAAGCCCGCGCAAGTCGGGTGATGGAGTCAAGTAAAATAACCACATCATGTCCACATTCCACCATACGTTTTGCTTTTTCAAGAACAATATTAGCAATCCGAACATGGCGTTCAGCGGATTGATCAAAAGTAGAAGAGATAACTTCAGCCGTAACACTTCGTTCCATATCCGTTACTTCTTCCGGACGCTCATCAATCAAAAGGATCATGAGGTATGCTTCAGGATGATTATGTGAAATGGCATTTGCAATTTCTTTCAGCAGCATGGTCTTACCGGTCTTTGGCTGTGCAACAATCAATCCTCGCTGACCTTTACCAATAGGAGTAAAGAGATCCATCACGCGTGTTGATAATGTACAATTCGGATGATTTGTTAAATTAAATTTTACCTTTGGGAATAACGGTGTCAGGTGATCGAAGGAAATCCTGTCGCGAACATCATCCGGATTTCTACCATTTATTTTTTCTACTTTAATCAGAGGAAAATATTTTTCACCTGTCTTCGGAGGGCGGATAGTTCCTTCAACCGAATCACCTGTTTTCAATCCGAATAATTTTATTTGTGATTGTGAAACATAAATATCATCAGGGGAATTAAGATAATTATAATCCGAAGAACGTAAGAAACCATACCCATCCGGCATAATTTCAAGAACACCTTGACTGACAACTATACCATCAAATTCAAATGCAAATTCTTCACGACGTTCTTTAGGTTTATTTGTTTTAAATTCCTTATCCCTGTTGGTTTGGTTTTCATTCTCCATCCCATTATCATTTCCATTCTCATTTTCAACAACAGGTTTATTTTCAGAAGCAGACATATCATCTTCTTTATCGTTCATGATAGTGACAGGATCTGATTTATCATTTTCAGTTATGTTAATCACCGGTTCAAAAATTGGAGCAACGCTAGTTGAATCATTGTCAAACATAATATCTGTTGGCTCTTCAATTTTAGGAACAACAGATTCCGTATTTTCAAAACTAATTATCGGATCAAGAATACGATCAGATGAAATAACCGGTTCTTTGATTATTTTTTTCACATTATTATTCTTCGGTTGAACTGATTTTTTATAAATTCTTTTTTCTTTAGGTGCATCGGGTTTTACTGGAATCAATGCTTGAGTATCTAATATCTTGTAAATCAGATTTTGTTTATCAAGATTATCAAATTTAGGGATGTTCAGTGAGCGGGCAATGTCTTTTAACTCTTCGTGGGTTTTGTTATTGAGTTCAATAATATCGTACATGAAATAAATAATTAATTAATAAATATATTTTTTAAAATTATTAAACGGGGAAAATTAACACACTAAAAATCAGCTTTAAAATAAACTTCCTGATGAAATAATAATACCTGAACTGTTTTGAGATTATGGTAATTGGGAATAATTACGATGCAAACCTACATGTTTTTTAATTAATATACAAATTCTCGGTGAAAATTTTTAAAATGATTCAAAAATACAAACTTGATAATACCTCAAATAATGTATTTATTTTCAAAGCTATTTCAGAAATCAAACGATAAAAAGTAAAAAAATAAATTGTTAACCTGTTACAATATGATTATTTTTCCTATTTCACTTTCACTAACAATAGCTTTCCGTTCAGTACTTTATCATTGATCAGAATTTTATACACATAAATACCTTCGGATTGATTGCTAAGATTAATTTCCATTGAATCACCACCATTGGTATTCTTTACTTCATTCACCAACTGACCATTGATGTTATACACAGAAATAGTTACTCCTTTTAAATCAACGTTGCTGAATAATTTATACACACCATAATCAGCATTGGGGACAAAACGAAGATCAATAAAACTTTTATTATTTTCTTCAATGGAGTTAAGAATATTATATAAAGTAAATGCATCCACCTGAGTTCCATCAACCTTTTTGGTGTATGCATGTAAAGTATCTTCATTCACATCAATGCGCATGTAACTTAATCCCGGAGTAGCAGAAACAAGACCTGTAGCCGTATTGCTTGGTGTATTCGGACTTGCACCACCTCCACCTACAGTTAAATGAACTATATTGTTTATAACACAACGTGCATAATAATGGTTATGTCCACCAAAAACAATGGAGGCATGATATTTAATACACAATGGATTGATCAACGCCTGAACAGTTGCATTATTGGGATGGCTTCCACCTGCTGAGTAACCCGGTTCATGTAAAACAATAAATTTCCATTTTTTAGTTGAATTTTTCAAATCATTTTCAAGCCAGATCATTTGTGTTGAACCGGAATAATAGTTTACATATTGATCAATAAAAGCAATATGAACAGGACCATAATCGTATGAATAGTAAGCGGCGCTCGGTTGATAATTATACGGAAAATATTTTTGATAAACAACCCCTGCTCCTTCATGGTTTCCTTTAACACCCATCATGGGTAAATAAGCATGAAGTTTCAAGTTCTCCGGATAGCTTCTATTAAAAAACTCGTTCGTCCATATAGTTTCGTCATCTGAATTCACCCAGTCCCCAACATGAATAATAAATGTTTGGTAATTAGGATTGGACGTAATTTCTTTATTTATACTTGTTGTGATCTGGCTTTGATTTGCTGCATTATCCCGAGTATCCCCCCAAATAAAAAATGAAAGTTTTGTATCTGTATCCGGTGAACCTGATTTGAATGAACTTGTATATTTTTTTGACCCCATACTGATTCTGTAAAAATATTTTTTTCCGGGAATAAGACCTGTAATTGTGTAATTATGCTGATGATCAGTGCCGTATTCTGTTGTTGAATCATTTCCTACTGTATAGTTTGTATCTAATCCCCATTCTATTTTAGATTTTGCAGTAACATCCACCTGCCATAATGTATTCATTTTTGTATTGTCTAATGGGTAAATCAGGTAGGGCCCTTTTTTAAAGTTTACTGTTTGAACAGGTGTTTGACCTTGTGCAGTCAGTTTCATATCAAAAATTATATCCGAACTGGTCACTTTATCCTGATGGATCTCAACAGCAATTAGATTATCACCTTGAACTAATTTAGATGCATCTAACGTAAATGTGTTCCATGCATTTTCATTTGGGTCGCTCATTGTTGTTGATGCAACCGTTTTATAATTAATTGTGCCTGCAGGCAAGTTGTCTCTTAATATTTCCGTACCATTCATATAAACAACAATTCCATCATCCCTTACTATATCGGCTGTTAATGATTTTATTTTGGTGATATCGGATATCGTGATTGTCTTTCTAAAATAAGTAGTAATATATTTATTATTAGCATCAGTGCCATAACCAACTGTTGTTGCCTCACCTTCATTGCCATATGCAAACAATGAAATGCCACTTTTCCATGCAGCATCCGAAAAACTTTTTGTTATCCATGAAGCACCCTGATCAGTACCATCATCCAGATATTTCCAGGTATCGCCTGTATTCACTAATAATTGCGAAGAAAGTTGCTGCTCGGATGCTGTCAGTTTCATATCAAATAATATATCTGTACTGGTTACACCCGACTGATGAATCTCAACGGCAATTACATTATCACCCTGAACCAGATTTTTTATGCTTAAAGAAAATGTATTCCAATTATTCTCAGCAGGATCAGCTAAACCGGTAATAGCAAGCGAAGTATTAGTTACTGCTCCACTAAGCATATTATCTCTTAATACTTCGGTTCCGTTTATATATACAATGATACCGTCATCTCTGATGATATCTGCCGATAACGAAACTATTTTACTGACATCAGCAATATTTATTGTTTTCCGAAAATATGTGGTAACATATTTATTGTTGGCATCAGAACCAAAACCAACTGTTGTTAGTACAGGGTCCGTATTATCCGTTGAATACCCCAAAATGGATATACCGTTTTTCCATGCGGCATCATCAAATCCTTTAGCAGTCCAGGCTGTTCCCTGATTAGTCCCATCATCCAGATATTTCCATGTATCTCCTGAATTAATCAATTGTTGCTGGGCTACAGAAATAAATAAAATCCCAGTCCATAGTAAACTTGTAAGTAAAAATTTTTTCATTCTTGTTTAATTGTTTTTTTTAATAAAAATAAACATTATTTCTGTAGATTTTGAATATCAAAAATAAAGAATATCATTGAAATTTACTTAATTAAATTTATTGATTATTTACTCTGGATTGAATAGTTTCAGAGTATTCCATTCATAAACTTATTTACCAAAAGTTCAGATTTTTTTACCACATTCTTTGCCCATTCAATTTTGATATCTATGATTTCCTCTTCGGTTAAATTCCAATTTATATTTGTTCGTTTTAATTTTTCTGTCAGGTGAAAAAGGAAAATAGCAGCAGAAACGGAAATATTAAAACTCTCGGTAAAACCATACATGGGTATTTTCACGTATTCATCAGCATTTTCAAGAGCTGTTTGAGATAATCCTTCCAACTCTGTTCCAAACACCAATGCAATTTTTTTATCCAGTTTTAATTCATCCAGTTTACAATCATTTTTATGCGGAGTGGTTGCTACGATCGTATATCCTTGTTTTCGAAGGTTCGTGTAACATTCCAGTGTATTGTTTTTTTCCTTGTCATTATATTTTTCAAACGTCAACCATTTAGATGAACCAAGCGCCACATCTGAATTTATTTCAAAACGATTGGTGTTCTCCACAATATGAATATCCTGAATACCAAAGCAATCGCATGTTCTAAGCACTGCGCTTGCATTGTGCGACTGAAACAAATCTTCCAGAACTACCGTAATATAACGCGTTCTGTTATGAATGATCTGCTCAAATAAATTATTTTTATTTTCTGATACATATTGAGACAGGAATTCGAAAAGTTTATTTTTATTTTCAAGATTCAATGGAGGGTGATCTGATTTTTTTTTCATATTACTAAAAATATCATCCTTTTGAATTAAGCGGCGAATCCGGTTCTTTAGCAAAATGGTCATAAACTTTTTTATCCATGAACGATGGGAAAAATTTATTCATAAAAACAGTTGTTCTACCTAAGCCCGTCAATACAATATCTCTTTTTCTTTTTAAAACGGCATGATAAATATGTTTTGCCACTTCTTCAGATGTCATTAGTTTATCTTCATTCAGTGGTGTTTCACCTTGTTGTGACCCATCTTTTCCAAGAGCGGTGAAGCGAATATTTGAAGATGTAAATCCTGGGCAAGCCACCAGCACATGCAATCCTTTTTTCAGATTCTCAATTCGTAACACTTCAAGAAACCCATGCATGGCAAACTTGGATGCTGAATACCCTGACCTGCCCGGTAATCCCTTGTAACCTGCAACAGACGACACACCCACCACACTCCCTTTTGATTTTAACAAATAAGGCAACGCATATTTAGTACAATACACGGTTCCCCAAAAATTAATATCCATCACCTTTCTGATCACATTCAAATCCAGATACTCAAACAAAGCACGCATGGAAATGCCGGCATTATTGATCAACACATCTATTGAACTAAATTTTTCAATTGCTTTTTCAATAAGTATCTTACAATCTTCTTCTTTGCTCACATCAGCTTGTACAGCCAATATTCTATCTTTCGTTGCATTTAATTGCCTGATAACATCATTCATCTTTTCAAGGTTGCGGGCAGCCATTACCACTAAGGCTCCTTTATGATAATATAGTTCTACCAATGCCTTGCCAATGCCTGATGAAGCGCCTGTAATAATTATAACTTTATTGTTCATATTTAATTTTGAAGGCATTAAAAGTAGTAAAATATACCTTAAAATAAAAAGCATTCATTTTTTTTATACTTTTGTCTAAATTAAAATTATTATGACAACTCTTTTTTTCATATTAGGTCAGATTGGTACTCCCGAGATTCTTCTTATAGTAGCAGTCGTACTTCTGTTGTTTGGAGGTAAAAAAATTCCTGAACTGATGCGTGGAATAGGCAAAGGCGTTAAAGAATTTAAAGACGGCATGAAAGGCGAAGCCCCCAAAGAAGAAGACAAAAAATCAACTGACGAAGTAAAAAACAATAATTAATTTTCTTTATCATTTAACTTCTACTCAAAAATACAGCTGTTTAGTAAAACAATCAATACTCCTTTTACTTAAAAGTTTTTATTTCTCAATAAATCATTGGTATGTATCGTTTAGTTTTTCTACAATATTCAAGATATTCATTACCATATTTTGATTCTAAATACTCTTCTTCACAACGAACCTGTATTTCTAATAAAAGGATGAAAACCACAACCCAAATAAAATAAAGTATCGAAGGGTTAATTATCCATACTCCTATTCCTAATATAAATAATCCAAGATAAGTTGGATTTCTAATATATTTATAAATGCCATGTGTAATCAATCCCGGTTTTGCATGAACATCAATTCCTACTCGCCATGAACTACCAATCGCTCGTTGAGCTATTTTAGAGATTCCAAGCCCCAGTAAACCTAAAATAAAACCTATACATTTCATTAAAGTACTATCTAACAAAAAAATATAATGAGCAATTACCCAATCATTCAAAAAAAAATGACTAACAATTAAGAGAGTAATAGTAATGGTCATTATTTTTTCTAAAACACCAAAAAACCTTTGAACAGGGCTTGATGACATATTTAATACATTTACATCTATACTGTTTGATTTAAGGATTTCTTTTCGCTTAATTTGCCACAGAATCAGATAGCCTAACAAAAGTATAATAGTAAAAATACTGCTAAGAATTTGCATATAAACCTCCATTTAAAAATTTAAGTAAACAAAATTAAAACAGTATTCAATGCAATGGTATTGCAAACATTATCTTCCGGCACAATCGGGACATAATCCCTTTAGAGAAATTTCAACTTTATTTATCAAATACCTTATGGAATTGGATTTGGATTCAATATGATAAACAAAATCATTGGTACATGTTATCTTTTTACAAGCTTCGCAAAAAAAATGCGGATGATTGTCATAATGTATTTCCGGCTTACAATTATCTGAACAAAGCGCATAGATGGAACCATTGATGGATTCAATGGAATGAGCTATTCCATGTTTAATAAAAGTTTGCAAAGTACGATAAATTGTTATTCTATCGGATGGATATAAAAATTCCTCTATTTCGGTTAACGTTAAATTACGGGATTGAAGCAAAAATTGTTCTAAAACAAGCATCCTCATGGGTGTTGGTTTAATGTTATATTCATTTAATAGATGTATTATTTTTGTATTCATGCTTACAATAAAAATCTGCTTTATGAATTAACATTTTCACGAGTTGTTTTTTTAACCCGTGAAGAAACAATAATACTTACTTCATACAATATCATTAATGGAATGGCTACGATGGTCTGACTGAAAGCATCGGGTGGCGTGATGATGGCAGCTACGATAAAAACAACGACAATCGCATGACGTCTGTATTTCCGCATGAATACAGGGGTAATCAAACCAACCTTGGTCAGGAAAAAAGCCAAAATAGGTAATTCAAAAATAACACCGCACGATAACACAAGCATTGATATTGTTGAGATATAGGACGTAATATTGATGGTATTTTCTATCTTTTCACTCACATTATAGCCACCCAGAAAATCAATAGCCATTGGTGTTAGAACAAAATAACCGAAAGCAACACCGGTAAGAAAAAGAAATGAGCCGGATAATACGGCACGACCGGCAAATTTTCGTTCATGCACATACAATGCAGGACTAACAAACCGCCAGAACTCCCATAAAATATAAGGAAATGAACATATAATTCCAGCCATGATTGAGATGCTGATATGGATAGAAAACTGACCGGCCATTTCAAGATTGATAATATGAAACGGTTTCTGATTGATGCATAAAACAGATGCATGAAAAAAATCACCCAAACGACAAAGCAGCCGATTAGTTATAAATGCAGGTGTTTGCGGAGCTAAAATGATCTGATCAAAAATAATATCTTTAAAAAAAAATGCAAGAAAAGCAAAAACAACCACGGATGCAGCCGAACGCATCAGATGCCAGCGAAATGCATCAAGATGTTCGAAAAAAGACATACCGCCACTTTTGTTATCCTCAGATTCTTTCATAAAATACCGGATATTTATTTTGTTGTGTATGTCCGTTCAGTTTGTTTCTGATTAAATAAACCGGATAAAGTTATTCTTTATCAATTTCCTTATTTATTTCCTGTTTGATATCGTCAGTGAATTTTTTCAGTTCGCGCATTCCTTTACCCAAACCCCTGGCAATTCCGGGTAATTTCTTTGGACCAAAAAGAATAAATGCCACAAAAAAAATAATAAATAATTCCGTCCCACTGACACCAAACATATTATAATAATTTAAATATGTACTACTTCTGACTTTTGTAAAAGTTTTTGTCCATAATTTTTCCCAAACTCCAAATAAGCATGTTCATTTTTTTCATGTGGTGAAAATTTCATATCAAAACTGCCGAAAAAATTAAATTTCAATGCTGTGAGGTTTGCTTCCACAATTTTAGTGCCCTCACCGCTCCATCCGTACGAACCAAAGGTGGCAGCCAATTTGCCCTTATCCCGGATGGGATTCACACATGCAAATAATTGATATATCTGAATAAATGTATTCTGATTAATGGTCGGTGTACCTATTACCAATCCTGTTGATATTATCAGCTTTGATTCAATTTCAGCGATGGGCATTTTTTCAATGTCACACTCATCCACATCAATATCTCCTGCCTGCCGAATACCATCGGCAATAATATGTGCCAACTTTTTTGTATTCTGATAGGATGAAACATACGCCAGAAATACTCGTTGTTTTTCAGGAATTTTGACTGCTTCACTTGCCAGTTGTTCTGACAGATCAACATATTTTTTCCAATGTTTTCGGAGGATAGGTCCATGTCCCGGGCAAACAACAGCTATTTCAAGGGGTCTGATCTTTTCAATTGCTTTCAGCATGAACTTGCTGTAAGGTTTCAGAATAACATCAAAATAATATTTAAATGCTTCTTCAAAATCACCCACCTTATCATCAAACATTTCAGGATGGCTGTAATGTGACCCGAACGAATCACATGTGAACAACACATTATCATCTTCAAGATAAGTGTACATGGAATCAGGCCAGTGCAGGTTTGGCGCTCCGATGAAATGAAGCGTTTTATCTCCCAGATCAAGTGTATCGCCATTCTTTACCACAATATGCGGGAAATCCTCGCCAATCAGGTCTTTCAGATAACGGATGGCATTACCGCTGCCCACTACTTTGGCATTCGGTGCAATCTTCAACAGATGTTTAACACTTCCTGAATGATCCGGCTCTGTATGATTCACGACAATATATTCTATCTTTTCAGGATCAGTGACTGACCTGACTTTATTGAGAAACTCTTCTGAAAACTTTTCCTTAACTGTTTCAACGATCACTTTTTTCTGGGCATTGATAAAATAAGAATTGTAGGTTGAGCCGTATTCAGTGGTCATCACAATATCAAAAGTTATCAGGTCATGGTCCATGACCCCAATCCACTTTACATCCTTGGTAATATCCAATATCATATTTTGTTGCATGGTAAACTACTAATTGAAATCAAATTGTATCTGAAGATTATTATCCTTTGATGAACCTTTCCCCTTCTGTGATTTATCTTTCTTTGAAACTTCTTTTGGCGTTTCTTTCTCCGGTATTTTATTTTTATTCCCTTTTGCAGGTTTAATCTCTTCTTCTTTTTTCTTTACTTCTTTTTTTGGTTTTGGAGGATTATCCTTTTTCACTGTTTCAACAATTTCAAGCGGAATCAACACAGGTTCAATTGGTTTGACATCCGTTACAACCGGCTTTTCAATGACAGGTTGTGGAACGGGTTCAGGTTCCGGTTCATCAAACGGCAATGGATCCAGCGGTTTAATTTTCAAAACAGGATAATCGGATAATTTGTTTCCTTTTGCCTTCTCACCTTTTACAGTAATGAATTCAGCGAGATTGATCTCTTCGGGTTCGCGTTTTTTTCCTGCTTTTTCCCTGAAATTAATCTCTACCCTCGGCAGATGGTCAATGCTTACAAACTCAAGTGTTGACTTGGGATGCTCGGTAATGAAACATATTTTTTTATCAGAAGTTCCTTCTACATTAAACCGTTTCACATAATACTGGTTGGAAACACCATCCAAATAAACCGCAGAGATAACGAGGGTTGGCTTGAACTTTTTAATAAAGAGCATGTCTTCATCAAAATGATTGGACAAGTCAAAGTTGCTCAGTTTGTAATGTCCTGATTGCATGATGGTGATGATCTTATCATCCCCGATAAAAGCGCCAAGATGTATTCCTCTGCCATCCGCATTTAATCTTCTGACAGTATCATCATACCAGATATCACGTGCGCTCAAAGTAGAAACACCTTCATCCCTCAAGACAATCTTACTGACGGGATTCTTTGAAAGTATATTACCGATAGAACCACGTCCTTTTACTGCAATCGTGCTGAAATCAAAATCAAAGGAAAGTTTTTTCAGTTTCGGTCGTGGTCTGAGTTTGACGGTAACTACTTCTGCCTCACCATTGGGATTGGCAGTAAAATATAATACTTTGGAGCCCTTTGATCCTTTGGTCAGATCATAATCTTTATCCCGAGTAACACCGCCGATAGCGAAGCGTTTAATAAATGTGGAACCATTGGCGCCATCGCGATAGATCAAGTTATAGATCGTTCGGTCGTCATTCTTTTTGAAAACAGCTACATGAATAATACTCGATCCGATGAATACTTTCTCCCCTACCTTAACTACCTTGAACGTACCATCATCACGAAAAGCAATGATATCATCTATATCCGAACACTCGCCAACAAATTCATCTTTTCTCAGTGATGTGCCGACAAACCCTTCGATTTTATTCACATATAAACGTTGATTGGCAACGGCTACCATGGTTGCCTGAATGGTATCAAAATTTCTGATCTCTGTTTTACGTTCTCTGCCTTTACCGTATTTTTTCTTAATCTGTTTGAAATAATTCACTGCATAATCAATAATATGCGCCAGATGATTGACAACCTCTTCAATGTTTGTTTCAATCTCGTTGATCAGATTATCCGCTTTCTTTGAATCATATTTTGAAATCCGTTTGATCCTGATTTCAGTCAGCCGCACAATATCTTCGGTGGTTACCGGTCGTTTAAATTTTTTCTTGTATGGCTTCAACCCTTTGTCAATGGCTGCGATCACTGCTTCCCATGTTTCGCATTTTTCAATATCAAGGTAAATACGTTTCTGGATAAATATTTTTTCAAGTGAAGCAAAATGCCAGTCCTCTTCCAGTTCAGCTTTACGTATTTCAAGTTCTTTTTTCAGCAGTTCCAACGTGCGTTGTGTAGAAACGGCAAGCATATCCTTTGCTCCTGCAAACCGCGGTTTATTTTCTTCGATCACGCAACTGTTGACAGATATAGACATTTCGCAATCTGTGAAAGCATATAAAGCGTCAATCATCAGATCGGGTGAAACGCCGGGAGTCAGGTGGATCAGTATCTCCACATGTTCGGCCGTGTTGTCTTCGATCTTACGTATCTTGATCTTTCCCTTGTCATTAGCGGTAATTACCGAATCAATCAGATTAGAGGTAGTGGTGCCGAAAGGGATTTCATTGATCACCAATGTCTTTTTATCAAGCTGATTGATCTTCGCTCTGACGCGTATCTTTCCCCCTCTTACCCCATCATTGTATCTGGACACATCTATCAGTCCGCCGGTAGGAAAATCAGGGTAAATTTCTGTTTCTTTTCCTTTCAAGTAATCAATGGAAGCATCAATCAGTTCATTGAAATTATGCGGTAAAATCTTGGATGCCAGCCCGACGGCAATCCCTTCAACGCCCTGTGCGAGCAGCAATGGAAACTTGACCGGTAATGTGACAGGTTCTTTTTTTCGTCCATCGTATGATAGTTGCCAGATGGTTGTTTTGGGATTAAATAATACCTCTAAAGCAAACTTCGACAGCCGTGCCTCAATGTATCGTGGAGCAGCTGCGCTGTCGCCCGTGAGCACATTGCCCCAGTTCCCTTGTGCTTCAATCAATAAATCTTTTTGTCCAATCTGTATCAATGCATCACCAATGGACGCATCGCCGTGGGGATGATACTGCATGGTCTGTCCGATGATGTTGGCTACCTTGTTAAAACGACCATCGTCCATCTCCTTCATGGCATGGAGGATACGCCGTTGCACGGGCTTCAGCCCATCTTCGATGGCAGGTACGGCGCGTTCCAGAATTACGTATGATGCGTAATCGAGGAACCAGTTCTGATACATATCCTTGATGTGAATGGTTTTCTGTAGTTCGCCATCCACCTGACCTGCATCATTATCAGGAAGTTCATGCCCGTTTCCGTTCTCGTCAATATCTTGTGGTACCTTGTCTTTACTCATATCCAAAGGATTCCCTTTTGAATTCGGATGGTAAAAGTATAAAATTTTACCTTGTCCTTAAAAAAAAATTCCTGAATGTTTTAAACCGATGTATTTTTAAACAAAAAAAAATCTATATTTTTGTTTATGAATGAACACCTTATTTTTTAAGGTAGAATTGAAAACAGATAATGTTACTTTTTAAATAATTAATAAAAAATGCCAATAATATTCCATAAACATATGATTCAATTAAGTGAGGATACAATCTTATGGAGATATATTAATTTAGAAAAATTTGAATCATTATTAAAAGAGAAAGCATTATTTTTTTGTAGAGCAGATAAATTTTCAGATCCATTTGAAGGGTCTGTACCCAAAAGAGAAGCAGAATTTCGTGATAAGAAAAAAAATTATATATCTGATACTCATAAACATTTAAAAATGTTTGTTGTAATAAATTGTTGGCAAATTAATAATTCAGAATCAGATGCCATGTGGAGAATTTATCTGAAAACCAATGAAGGTGTCGCAATTCAAACAACAGTAAAAAAATTAACTGAAAGTTTTATAAATTCACCTTTAAATTTATATTTAAGCAAAATAAGATATATTAATTTTAACAAAGATATATGGTATCATCATATTGATTATCCTCATTCTACATATAATCTTTACACCCCTTTTGTTCATAAAAGAGTTGAATTTAAACATGAACAAGAATGTAGAGTTTTACATGAGATTAATTCTTCTAATCAATTACCAACATATTGGGATTTTCAGAATAATAATATTGGGCATTTTATTCAAGTTGATGCTAATAACCTTATTGAAAGAGTTATTTTATCACCTACATCTGATGAAAATGTTAGATTAAAAGTTGAAAATTTATTAACTAAATATTCTTTAAATAAACAAATTGATAAATCAAAATTAAATGACAAACCAATATACTGAAGTTTTTACTATTTATATTATTTTTTATTTTAAAACACCTACAATTGTTGTTCTTAAAAAAAAATAAAACCCACATGAAACTTTTTTTAATATTTCTTTCTATTTCAATGGGCCTTTCCTGCTTTTCCCAAAAACAAAAAGACAGTCTGGTTATAGTTCAATTAAATTCAACGGTGTGGAATTATATTGCCTGCACCACTTTTGACGGTTTGTATTATCCTTCAAACGGACTGATTGTAAAAACTGACAGCGGACTTGTATGCATGGATACACCCGTTAATGATTCACTGACACAGAAATTGATTGAAAAATTCCATGATCAAAAATTTATTTACTCTATCATTACTCATGCTCATATTGACCGAATGGGAGGTATCCGTACCATGTTAAATCATGGAACAAAAGTGATCTGTTTTAACAAAACTACTAAATCAGCAACAAAGGAAGGTTATCCAAAACCCACATTACAAGTGGTAAGCAATGATACTATTTTAAAAATAGGCAATACTGTTTTTGAATTGTATTATCCCGGATGGGGACATACAACGGATAATATCGTGGTTTGGCTTCCCGAACAAAAAATACTTTATGGCGGATGTTACATCAAATCAAAAGAATCCGAAACACTAGGTAATACAAAAGATGCCAACGTAAAGGAATGGCTCACTGGTGCACTGAAACTAAAAAATAAATTCAGCGAAGCAAAAACCATTGTACCTGGACACGGTAATATTGGGAACATTGAACTGATTGATAAAACAATTGAACTGTTGAAAAGGTAATAAAAATAGATACAATCTTTAAACCCCTTGTGCTATAGAAATTACAAATAATTGTTTAGCACAGTCATATTGAGCTTGTCGAAATATGACTTCGACAGGTTCAGTCTGACAATCAACGATAACTGTTTTTAATAACAAAATGGGTAATCTTTAATTTTAACTTTTCTGTTTTTTCAGTTTCTGATTGTGTTTTAACACTTTTGCTTCAATATAAAAAATAATTTCTTCGGCTATATTCTTGCAATAATCTCCTACACGTTCAAGTTTACGCAACATGGAAAGCACATGCAGACTTTGTTTGATATTTTCGGGATGAGTTTTTATATATTCCATCACTTTATCACTGCCTGATAAATTGATCTGATCCAGTATTTCATCATTTTTAAAAATTGTTCTCGCCAGTTTGGTATCTTCGGTTTCAAATGCTTTTTCAATATCACGAAACATTTCAGAAGACAAATCAAACATTTGTTTGATCTGTGTAACTCTGATCAACTCCTCATCAAATGGATTGTCCACATCAATCACATATTTTGCAATTCCTTCCGACATATCGCCGATGCGTTCGAGGCATGAATTAATTTTCAATACTGCCAGAACAAAGCGAAGGTCAATGGCAACGGGATTGAACAATGCAAAAACATTTTCACATTCCCTGTCAATCTTCAGTTCAAAAGCATTCACCCGTTTTTCATTATTAATTCCAATAATACTTTTTCAATTATTTCTTAAAAAGACTACATAATCTTTATTTATTCTTAATACTGCTTAAATACTTTTGCAGAAAAATCAATAATCAAATTGATCAGCATAAATTAAAATGAAGAATTTTAAAAATAGACCGAATTATTGAAAATAGTCTACTGATTTTTAGTATGCTTTCTTTGATTAAATGATGAAATAATAAATTATGAGAACATTTAAAATTACACAACAGATAACCCCTAGAGAAACTGAATCTCTTGGAAAATATTTTCAAGAAATTAGTAAAGTTGAACTCTTAAGCGCTGATGAAGAATTTCAACTTGTTATACTAGTAAAACAAGGAGATAAGGAAGCATTAGATAAACTTATTAAAGCAAATCTTCGATTTGTGGTATCTGTAGCCAAACAATATCAAAACCAATTCTTAACCTTATCTGACTTAATAAATGAAGGAAATCTCGGTTTGATTAAAGCTGCTAAAAAATTTGATGAATCACGAGGATTCAGATTTATTTCTTATGCTGTTTGGTGGATTCGACAGTCTATAATTCATGCGCTTGCTGAACATTCAAGAATTGTTCGATTACCATTTGCTAAAATTATGTCTATCAATAGAATTAATACAATAAATGCCCAGTTTGAACAAAAATTCGAACGTCAACCCAATGTGGAAGAATTAGCAGACCTAATAGGTATAAAAGAATATGAAGTAAATGAGTATGCGAGGATTTCAAAACTGCACATTTCATTGGATGCTCCTTTGGTTCATGATGAAAAAACAACAATGAATGAACTCATCAAAAGCTTTGATTCTTTTACACCTGAATCAATATTTATAGATGAATCATTGAAAAAAAATATAGAACAAGCTGTTTCTTCTCTTTCAATTCGGGAAGCTGATATAGTTAAGTTATATTTTGGACTGCATGACCAACCACCTATGACACTTAATGAAATTGGAGAAAAACATAACCTGACAAGAGAACGTGTGAGGCAAATTAAAGATAATGCTATCACTCAACTAAAAAAACATCCTCTAATAATGACTTAGAATTATAATTTGAATTCACTTAAATCAGGATTACTTCAATGAAATTTAAGCCCATGCAACATTGTTCATATTCCCTTTTAATTAATATTTGTTTACAAATTCTTTACATAAAATTTATATAAAAATTACATACCAATAATAATCACTTAATAACTACATTCTATTTTTGCTAATACTAAAAAATCAACTTTATGAAAACAATCGCAAAATTATTATTAGCAATTATTTTAATAATTTCTTTTAAATCATATGCTGGAACACCCAATGCAGATAGTACAAAAAGCAATAATGAACAAATTGCTACTACATCAGCAAATTTAGAAGGAAGTGTCATTGATAAAATAACTGGTGAAAACCTGGCAGGAGTATCTGTTGAAATTCAAGGAATGAATCTCAAAACATACACTGATTTAGATGGTAAATTCAATTTTAAAGGTCTTGTTCCGGGTAATTATAATATAATTATTAAATATATTTCATATAATACCTCCTCTGCAACTGATGCAAGAAATATTCAAATTATATCAGGCAATAATAAAACATTAAATATTGAAATACTACCTAATTAGGGATTTAATCTGACAACCATTTAAAAACAAACTTAGAAATTAAGTTTGTTTTTTTTTATCAAAAAAATATACAGCATGAAAAAAATATTTTTATTGATTTTATTATTTAAAGTTATTAACTGCTCATTTTCACAAGAAATCATATATAAAGATGGTTTATACTTTAAAGTTCAAAATTTATATACTGGAAAATATTATGAATATTATGAAAATGGTCAGGTTAAAATGGAAATGAATATTGTAAATGGTCGTTTAGAAAACGAAACCATTGTATATTTTGAGAATGGAAATAAGAAAGAAATTCGATCCTATAAAGAAGGGAAAAAGAATGGCACCTGGATTACATGGAATGAAAAAAAAATAAAAACGGCAGAAGCATTTTACACTATGGACAAAAAGGATGGAAAATGGATGATCTGGGATGATAACGGACAAAAACGATATGAAATGTATTATAGTGATGGAAAAAAAACAGGCACATGGTATATGTGGAATGAGCAAGGAGAACTGATTATGGAAAAAAAATATTAAAGCCAAATACAATAATTCTTCATTGAAAATATAAACTTCCTTTCAAGCAATATTCCTATTTATTCTTTATAAAATTTAAAATAATTAATATAATATTAAGATTGTGTAATCCTTTTCTTAACAACAGAAATATATTTTTGTTGAAATACTTAAAAGTAAATTAAATAAAATTATGAGAGTTGGAATTTTAACTGCTGGTGGTGATTGTCCTGGTCTAAATGCTGCAATACGCGGTGTTGCTAAAACAGCGATCTTAAAATATGGGATGGAAGTGATAGGGATATCTTCTGGATTTTTGGGTTTAATCAATAAGGAATATACAGTTTTAAGTGAATCGGATGTTTCCGGAATACTTACTCTGGGGGGAACAATATTAGGAACCTCCAGAGAGAAACCATTCAAACGTTCAGCAGACATTCCTCACAGTGTTGACAAGCCCAAATTAAGCATTAAACATTATAATGAATTAAATTTAGATTGTTTGGTTTGCATAGGTGGCAATGGAACTCAAAAGACAGCATTATTACTGCAGGAAGCAGGTTTGAATATTATCAGTATTCCTAAAACAATAGATAATGATGTATGGGGTACTGAAACTTCATTTGGATTTGACTCAGCATTACAAATAGCAACAGATGCTATTGATCGTTTACATACAACAGCAAATTCTCATAAACGAATTATGGTCATTGAACTTATGGGGCATCATACCGGCTGGCTCGCCCTATATGCAGGAATTGCTGCTGGAGGAGATGTGATACTTATTCCGGAATTAAAATATGATGAAAGAGTTATTACAGATTACCTGATTGAAAGAGCGAATAAACAAAAAAAATATTCCATTGTTGTTGTTGCCGAAGGAATTTTTACGCCCAAGATGAAATCAGCAGGTTATTATATTGCAAAATTAATTGAGGAGAAGACCAATATTGAAACAAGAGAAACTATTTTAGGATATATACAACGTGGTGGCTCTCCATCGCCCAAAGATAGATTGTTGGCTACACGATACGGTTCATCTGTGGCTGATCTGATTGCCAAGAAAAAATTTGGATGCATGGTTGCTTTACAAAATGACGAAATCGTTTCGGTTCCATTAAGTTCAGTTTCAGGAAAAATTAAAAGTATCCCGAAAGATTATTCATTGATCAAGCAAGCAAAAAGTATGGGAACTTGTTTCGGTGATGAAAAAGTATCTATTAATAAATCAATCTAATCGTATGAAAAATATTATTTTAATCAGACATGCTAAAGCTGAAAAAGTAGAAGACAAAAAAGATATTGATCGAAAGCTTACTGACAAAGGAATTGAAAATACAAAGCTCATTGCCAAAATCCTTAATAAAAAAGAAATTGAATTTGATCTAATTATTTCCAGTCCAGCTCAAAGAGCACTTGAAACTGCAAAGATAATTTCAACCCAACAAAAATATCCGAAAAAAAATATCAAAATCGAATCTTTTCTTTATCCTGATTTCGATGTAGATGTTTTTCTTGAATATGTTAAACAACTAAATGAAAAATTTATGACTGTTGTTTTCATTGGACATAACCCTTCATTAACAAAGTTAAGTCATAAATTAAATCAATCATTTTCTGAAAAAATTCCCACTAGTGGTGTAGTTTGTTTTAGTATTAATGTTAACAAATGGATCAACGTTATTCCTAAAGAAAAAAAACTTACATTTTTTGAATATCCGAAAAAATACAAATAACTATTTAATTTATTGAAATTGAGAACAAACTCCAATGTAATGTTCATCTATTAAGGTGATTAAAATTATTTCTATGAAAAAAGAATATATTCCTAAGGAGATAAGCTGGCTTGCTTTTAATGAAAGAGTTTTACAGGAAGCTGAAAACACAACAGTCCCCTTAATGGAACGGTTGAAGTTTTTGGGAATATATTCAAATAACTTGAGTGAATTTTTCAGAGTCAGGGTTGCTACGCTTCAACGATTAATAAGTTTGAAAAGAAAACAAAAAAAAATTATTGAAGAGGATCCTAAGAAAATTATTGAGCAAGTTCATAAAATAATTATAAAACAGGGAAAACGTTTTGATCAGATTTATAAAGAAATTCTTGCCAGTCTGGCTAAACATCACATATACATTGTTAACGAAAAGCAATTAACTACCGAACAAAATGATTTTGTATTAAATTATTTTCGTACGCATGTTAATACAAAACTCATGCCTGTTATGATTGGTGAAAAGATGCTTTCTCCTTATCTTAAAAATGAAGCACTCTATTTTGCTATTCGAATTGTTTTAAAAAACAAAAAAGTAAATTATGCGCTGTTAGAATTGCCTATCGGATTATTCTCCCGTTTTCTTTTACTTCCTAAAGAAGAAAATAAACAATATGTAATTTTGCTAGATGATATAATAAGACAAGGGTTAAAAGAAGTTTTTTACTTATTTGAGATTTCATCTATAGAAGCATATACTATTAAATTTACCCGTGATGCGGAACTTGAAATTGATGATGATGTATCTGAAAGTTATTTGAAAATTATTTCAAAAAGTTTACAAAAAAGAAAAAAGGGAAATTTAGTTAGGTTTGTGTATGATAATGATATGCCAGCTGATTTACTTCAATTACTAATTAAAAAAATAAATTTAGATAAAGATGATGTCATCCTACCACAAGGCAGGTATCATAATTTTAAAGACTTTATCAATTTCCCAAAGATTGGTCATACCAATCTCTATTATCATTCTCTTGAATCTATTAAACCGGATGGAATGCGTTTGAATCAAAGCATATTTCCCATATTGAAAAAAAAAGATATTTTTCTTTATACTCCTTATCATTCATTTGATCATTTCATAAATTTTTTAAAAGAAGCATCTATTGATCCTCAAGTAAAATCTATTCAAATTACACTTTACCGTTTAGCCAGTAATTCAAGTGTGATATATGCATTGACCAATGCTTTGAGAAATGGTAAACAAGTTACAGCAGTTGTTGAACTTCAGGCACGTTTTGATGAAGAAGCCAATATTTATTGGAGCAATAAACTAAAAGAAGAAGGAGCGAAAATTATTTATGGTGTCCCTAATTTAAAAGTACATTCAAAATTGTGTCTAATCACACGAAAAGAAAAGAATACTACTGCAATGTATGCCTGTATAGGAACAGGAAATTTTAATGAAGAGACCACGAAAGTATTTTGTGATATGTATTTATTTACGTCACATCTGAATATAACCAAAGAAATACATAATATATTTGAATTTTTTAGAAGTAATTATAAAATAAGCAGAAGCAAACATCTTATTGTGTCCCCTTTTTACATGCGGAAAACATTTGAAAAAATGATTAAAAATGAAATTAGCAATGCCAAAAAAGGGAAAGATGCCTATTTGCATTTTAAAATGAATAATCTAAACGATCCAGCAATAATTAGTTTGTTATATAAAGCCAGTCAGGCTGGAGTAAAAGTAATACTAAATGTCCGTGCCGTCTTTTCATTGGTTCCGGGTATTAAAGATCATAGTGACCATATTGAATCATTTGGAATTATTGATCGCTATCTGGAACATGCAAGGGTATATATATTTTGTAATGGTGGTGATAAAAAAGTATTTATTTCTTCAGCTGACTTGATGGAACGCAATATTGACAGACGTGTTGAAGTTACTTGTCCAATTTATGATAAGAATATACAAGATAAAATTATAACGATTCTTGAATTACAACGATTAGACAATGTTAAAGCTCGGGTTCTCAATCATGATCAAACCAATCAAATTCGAAAAACTACGCTAAAAAACAATATTCAATCTCAGTATGCCATTCATGAATATTTGCAAAATATCGTTTAATATTATTTTTCAAAAAAAATTTGAAAATATTTTACTATTCAACCAACCTTTTTTTTTGGGGGGTGTCATATTAAAAATTAGAATCATAAAAAATTAAAACCAAAAAATTATGAAATCAACAAAATTCTGCTTTTTCGCCATTATTGCATTTCTTGCAATAGGATTGTCTATCAATTCCTGCAAAAAAGACAAAACAACGACGTTAACAGATTCGGAACTTATGAATCAAAGTTCTTCAGATGATCAGGATATTCAGGATATCCAGAATGCCATGGATAAAGACGTTACAGATTATATGTCTGGTTTAAGTATGACCAAAGGCAGTAATGACTCTACACCTCCCTGTGGCATGCAGGTGGTAGGAACGCCAAACATCGAAACCAAAACATATACGCTTAAATATGATGGAACATGGTGTTTGAAAAATGATCCAAAAAGAAAAAAGAGCGGCACGGTTATTATTACTCTAGTGAATGGAAACCACTGGAAAGATATCGGAGCAGTTATTAATGTTAAATACAATGTTACAATCATAAAAATTGCTTCCGGTAAAACTATTTATATAAAAGGGAATCGTTCAATCACAAATGTAAAAGGGGGTAGATGGTGGGATTTAATTGCTGGTGACACAATCATTCACAAAGTCAATGCTACGAACGCAATTACTTTTCCCGATGGAACAACACGTTCATGGAATCATAAGGTTATTAGATCATGGGTACATCCTGCACCATTGGCACCTTATATTCTCACTATTTCAGCTTGGGGTGATACATTGGGCTTTAATAATCTTGCTACTTGGGGCGTTAATCGAAATGGCAATAATTTTTTTACACAAATTATCACGCCAGTTGTTGCATCAAGTAAATGTAATTGGGCACCAAGTTTAGGAGTTTGCAAACACACTTTAATTACTTCGGATACAACTTATATAGTTAGTATTACATTTGGACTGGATTCAAATGGATCTCCAGTGAACTGGGAAACAATTTGTGCTGATCATTTTAAAATTGACTGGACAGGCAAGAAAGGAATAACAGGTTCTGCTGTGATTTCTTATTAATTTAAGATAATTTATTTGTATTTTGAGGTGATCACATGATCACCTCTTTTTTATATCTTAATTTACACTATTTTATATTAGTTTGTTGAACGTATATTCATTATTTTTTTGATCTTCCATTATCATTTTAATAAATTTTTTTTCATCAACAATCATAATAATGAATCGAGCAATATTTTTTCTCACTTTTGTATATTTCTTAAATAGTTTATTGGGACTAACTAATTTTTTCTTTTCAAAATATATAATTCCATCTTTTATCTTATGAATTTCATCATCAAACAAACTATAGAAAATGGCATGAATATGTGTTTTCTTTTTTATATCTTTATTTATTTCATAACGATTAATCAGCAATAAAAAATTTGTTTTTTGTTTCTCCAAAATAGATTTTATTTGTGACACTTTTTCTTCTCTAATATCGGTAGTAATAGGATGAAAATCCATTTCGGAATTATCAATTAAATGACCAATTGTATTGAGATCTTTATGATTCAAGCATTTTACAAAACGAATATTTTTAAATGGCTCAGTGATAAATCCATTAAGTAGTGAAAGGTTAAAAAAAAAGTCTAAACTGGTTTCAGAAGTATCACACTTTTTGCTCAATTCTTTTGTCGAATAACTTTGAGAATAAAAATTATTTTTTCTAAAAATAATTAATACATCGTTATAAACGCTCATTCATTTATTGTGTTAATTAAGATATAAATATATTTTAAAATTACATACATGAAAATTACTCAGAAAAAATTTAATCTGTTATTTGAATTGATCCAATTATTTTTAAAGATCCTATAATTATTTAAGTAGTTATATTTTTTATTCGTTTTTTTAAATAAGCTATTATCAATATATAACAGTTGTTTTATTTTAATCATCCATTCATGGATGTTAAACGGTTTCATAAAATAATTATCTGCATCTATTCCCAAAATATTTTTTAAATCAGCTTCTTCACTTTTACAAATTAAAAATATGATTGGAATACTTTTATTTGAAGACGATTTTTTAATTTTTTCTAAAAATTCCAGTCCACTTATTTCCGGCATTACCCAATTAATAAGAATTAGATTCGGTTTATAAATATCAATTGCAAATAAAGCATTCGGAGAATTTTCAAAGGTTGATACTATATATTTTTCTTTTTCCAGATTATATTTTAAAATCTCACGAACATCTTCATCTTGGTCTATAACCATTATTTTTTTATTAATCCCCATATTGTTTTTTAAAATAATTATGTAAACATTTTTTGTTCGAGAACAAAAATATTCTATTTGTATTTTATAAATATTAAACGGAGTTTATGATTATGTTAAATTTTTGTGATTATCAAATTAATGATTAAATATTAATTTAATACAGGATTAAAATTTAATTATTAATTAATATGGAATTGACAGTAAAATAATATATGTTTTGTTATTTGCATCAAAATTTCCAAAATCTATTTTTATGGAAAATAACGAGTACAAAATTCTTTTGGTTGATGATGAACCTGATATTATAATTTTTTTAAGTTACAATCTTAAAAAAGAAGGTTTCATGGTATATACTGCTACCAATGGTAAAGAAGCTATTAATATTGCCAGAAAAGAAATTCCTCACCTGATTATTTTAGATGTAATGATGCCAGAAATGAGTGGCGTTGACACATGCTTTGAATTAAAACAAATTCCCGAATTACAAAATACGTTGATTATATTTTTGAGTGCTAAAAACGATTATTATACTCAAATAGCTGGTTTTGATACAGGTGCTGACGATTTTATTGCCAAACCGATTAAACCACGATTGTTAATAATGAAAATCAATGCCCTTCTCAAACGTCAATATGGTACAATTCCTTTAAATAATATTCCTTCAAAAAAATTAATTACTGTTAACGATCTGATCATTGACCAAGAAGAATATATAGTTTATAAAGATCATAAACGGATAAATATGCCGAAAAAAGAATTTGAGTTACTGACTCTACTTGCTTTAAAACCCAATAAAGTTTTTACAAGAGATGAAATTCTTACTATTGTCTGGAAAAATGAAATAGTTTGCGATCGGACCGTGGATGTGCATATTAGTAAAATTAGAATTAAATTAAATTCAGATAATATTAAAACGATAAAAGGAGTAGGGTATAAATATGAAGGTTGAATGAATTAAATAAATATATGAAAAACATCAATTTCCGCTTAATAGTTCTGTTAATTATATTTAATCTTATTATTGTAATTGGTATTTCTTCGTTAACTTTATATTTCAACAATAATGTTTATCTGTGGTTTTATATTTCAATTGTCATTTTATATAAAGTCTAATAATTAATTTCACATACTCTTTTTAATTCTTCATTTG
>CAYVNP010000023.1:21073-59532 GCA_964452905.1 uncultured Bacteroidales bacterium | reverse complement strand
TAATCAGATCATCGGAAGCAAACACATGATGGTTCCATGAACAGTAATAATCAGGGCTTTCATCCCGCGAACCATACACATACATTTTTCCATCTTTCCAAACATGGGCTGACGGATCGGCAATATAATACTCCAATGGGAATATAGGATTTTGTGCGTTGACCGTAATAATAGAAACAATTGTAATAAAAAAAGTAATTATTTTTTTTGTTGTCATTTGATTTTTTTTAACAATAGAGTTTATATAGTATAAGTTATTTCTTTTAGAACGCTGATGACGCAGATAAATATGATTCAATATGATTTTCTAGATTAAAAAAATTTGTGTTTAAATTTTATTTTTCCTCATAATGATAATAACAACCCAACTTTTTTGTCATCGTAATATTTTTTCAGTTATATCTATAATGAATTTAAATATCTGTATTTATCATATTTATCTGCGTCATCAGCGTTCTATTGTATTTTATTTATTATTAATTACAAAAACCTAATTCGATATATTATCAAATGTTTAATCCATATGAAATACTTCTTTCAATGGGATAGTCACAGGTGAGTTATCCGGGTTGGTTTCCATGATGTCCGCCATATATGCCCACCATTTCTGAACAATATCCAGTTTGCCCAACTCATTGGCTGTACTGTTTCCTTTAAACTCATGATAAGCATACAAGCAAAGCGTTTCCTCATCCAGAAAAATAGTATAATTCACAACGCCTGCATCTGCAATAGCTTTGCTGAGTTCAGGCCAGATGGCATCATGTCGCCTTTTATACTCTGCTTCAAAACCTTTTTTCAAGATCATTTTAAAACCGGTATGTTTCATATATTTAAAAATTAAAATTATTAAATAAAATGTATCGCAATTCTGTAATCTGTAATCTGTATTCTGACTTCTGTATTCTAAATTCTTTAATTATATTTTTCTTCCATTCATCATCAGGTATTCTTCCGCTTCCACACACCACAGATCATTATTGGCTTTGATGATAGAGTCCAGTTTTTTGAACAATGGATCGGTTTTTCCTTTCTCTTCAAATTTAGCAAGTTCGGTTAATTCAAGAGAGATATTTGTATAGATTAATTTTTTCCCACCGGGAATATCAGGCAGATTCATTGTCGTAGGTATCACGGCATCCAGTCCTCCGATGTGAGTTACCAATCCTGCAGGATCAACTCCTTCGGACATCATAAGCAGTGCTTCTTTCATATCGTCGCTGTTGCCACCGCTGGTTCCCACAATATGGGTGTAGTTATAATGCACATTGTAAAAATTAAAATTTGCTTTAAACTCGGAATTGGATGGACCTGCAAAAAAATTCAGGCATCCGTCAAAAGCCAGCAAGGCATCCCCTTGTTCAACGATAGGAGCAACAGGAGCAAAAACAAATACATCGTTGTAACCCCTGCCATCCGTGAGTTCAAGAAGATGACGGACAGGATTATCAATATTTTTTGTATTGATATATTTCAGGTCAATGCCATTCTGTGCGGCTTCATCAGGTGAATGTAATTGTGCAGCACGGTCAAGACGCTGCTGATCAATATCTGTAACGACCAACAATTTTGGTTTGCGATCTTTCCGGTGAATAACATAGTTAATTGCAGCCAAGCCCATTGGACCAACACCCGCAAGAACAGCCATGTTTCCCCCATCCACAATCTCCATCCGATGAATATATGAACCGGGAATGGTATGATAATTTGCATGCATTGCGCCAATGACACATGAAAGCGGCTCTGCCAGGGCAGCGGGATAGAATCCGTGACCTTTATAAGGCAACAGGCATCCCAGTTCCATCACTTCATTCGGGATAATCACATACGTCATATCTCCGCCAATGTATTTGTATGAATAACCCGGAGCGCTCAATAATCCAACGGGTCCGTCAGGATAATTGATAGCTGGCTGGATAGAAAATTTCATTCCCTTCGAAAATTGATCCTTCCATTTTTGTCCAACTTCTAAAATTTCTCCGCTGAATTCATGTCCTATCACCGTTGGATTTTTATCAACATCATTGGGTATCCGCTTATGTTCAGGTCCCTGATGGGCTGCTTTATAAGATGACATACAAATGCTATCGCAAATCACATGCGCCAGAATCTCATCCTCCCTGATTTGTGGAAGTTCAAACTCTTCCAGGCGGAGATCATTCTTGCCATATAAACGGACTGCTTTCGTTTTCATAAAATACACTTTTATTTAATATGTTTCATCTCTTGAAAGTATAAGAATTCAGGAGACAGGAGTCGGAATTCAGAATATGTTTTGAACAATTAAATTTTATCATTAAAACCCTCATAGAAATTTAAGGATTTAAAAAATTGTTGTTATTATTTGTTTTTTATTTGGATTTTAAGATTCATTTTCATCTTCTGAATCCTGTATTCTATCTTCTATATTCTTAACTAATTATTTTAACATGATTTGTCCGCCAGTCACCGGGATTGCCTGTCCTGTTTCGTAATGTTGATCTATCACATAATAAATAGCTTTCATTACATCTTCAGGCAGACAACCGCGATTCAAAGGGACCTGCGATTCGTAATATCTTTTCACATCCGCAATTGTTTTGGCTCCCGGCACTTTACCTGTTTTTAAATATTGAACGAACAAACCGTTTTTAGGATCACTCCATAAAGGACCTTCAAAAAAATTACCCGGACAAATAGAATTTACTTTGATGTTAAAACTCACCAGTTCGAGTGCGAAAGACTGTGTTAGTCCTACACTGCCGAACTTACTCCCTGCGTAAGCAAAGTTTTTATTACTGCCTTTCAAACCGGATTTGGAGTTGATCTGAATAATATCCATCATGTAATCCTGTTTGAATGAATGTTGTATTTTCATGACAGCCGAAGCATGACGCACACAATAGAAATAACCTGAATAATTTATTTTTGTCAACAGGTCAAAATCTTCCGGTTTCATTTCATCCAATGCACCTGCCCGTAACACGCCGGCATTGCTGACAAATAGGTCAAGACCGCCGTATTCAGCAACTGAAGCCAATATCATTTTTTCAATGGATTTATCATCACCCACATTCACTTTCACAAAACAAGCGGTATTCTTTTTTTTCTGTGCATTGAGTTTTTCAGCAAGAGCCTTTCCGCATGTTTCATCCATATCAGCGATCACCACATTAGCGCCTTCACCGAAAAGATGTTCGGCAATACCTTCACCAAACCCTTTGGCCGCACCGGTGACAATAGCAATTTTATTTTCAACTTTGCCTTGTCCGCTGTTCCCTTTGGCTTTTGCTCTTCGATAATTCTCAACTTCCCATTTATCAATAAAATCAATCTGTGCAGCAGATAAAAATTTTGGACCACCAAAATAATTTGAATAAAAACTAATCTTCATTAAATCTTCATATACATCTAAAACTGTTTCGACTGACTTGGCATTTTCTTCAATTGCAATTAATCCGATACCTATGATCAAAATGACTTTGGGCAGGAAACCATGTTGAGCAACAAATTTTTTACATTCTTTTTGAACAGCATCAATGATCTTTTCAGGGTTAGTTGAGTTTTCGATATATATGAATGATGATTTGCAATAGACGATGATATCAGGTGTAAATGCAGAAGAAATAGCACTATACGTTTTTTTATTCTCTAAAAAAGATTCGATCAATGAATTGTTTCTCACCTTTAGCAGCTTTACCGTTTCAGAAGAAAGAATCATGCGGATAGCCGGCAATACCTTTGTTATCAGGGGATTTAGTTCTTTCTTTTTCAGATCAGGTTGTGAGATGATTTTTGATTTGATTTTTTTCTCAATCAGTTTATAAAGAGATTTTATTTCATCAACAGAATCAGCGCTAACAAATACGCCGTGATTTTCAAGAAAAATGATATGTGGATCTGTTTTATGTTTTTTTCTAAAATGGAACAGATCATTTTCAACTTTTTTAAATAAAATATAACCGGGGTCCGTATATTCAATAAATAGGGCATCGTTGCCAAATAATTCGGAAACAGCAGCTTTTCCGTTCTTACTACAAAGCATTCCATTCACCAATGTCGGATGAGTATGGATCACAAAACTATACTGGATGATATCATGCAAAGACGATTCCACAGAAGGGCGAACATTTTTTTCAGGAAATACAATGCTTTTATAAAGGTCATCCTTCACCTGCTGTTCGCGTACAGATGTATTTTTACTGTATTTGTTTGTGGTGATCAGATTAAGTTTATTTCGATCAAGTTGAACAAAACCGTCCATGTTAATATCCGCAAGAGACGCACCACTCCCTTTTACCCAAAGAAATTGATCGTTTTTGTAAGATGTATTACCGCCTCCGGCTATGACATACTCTTTGTCCACACCATAAAACCGCGAAATATCTATTAAATCGTTGAGTTGTTTTTTCATGATAATTTATATAAAAAATAAATGAATATATTTTATTCTTTAATTTTCTCTTTAATCAGCTTATCACCAAGTTTAATAAATTCAATCAGCTTATCACTGTATGATAAATTTCCATTATCCATAAACCCTTGCATTCCGTTTTTTAGTTGATATTGATGAGCTGTAATCACGCAGGCGCCTTCATAGGAAATACGATTGAGTTCTTCAGTTAACGGGACATTGTTTCGACAACAGACAGTTAATGGAATCAGCTCAGGTGTATTGTGTTCAGTACCGAATGTAATGATATATTTTTTCTCAGTAAAAAACAGAACAAATTTTTTCAGTATTTCAAAGGAGTTTCTGCCAGGTATCAGTTCGATACATTTCACATTCAGTTTAGTCAGTTCATCATGCATCATATTCCAGTCTTTTTCAAAATCGGTGAAGTTACCTTTGGAATCATCCAACAGGACCGGATAGCATGGTATTCCGCCCGCATTGACAATGATTTCAATAATTTCCTGAATTGATAAAAACGCATTTTCATCTTCGGGAACAAACGCAGGACCGCCACTTTTCAGAAGCATTCCCCTGATCTCATTTTCCAATGCATTGGTATCATGGATATCAACTTTAGATTCGTTGCCGCCATATATTTTTTTGAGCAATTCATTTTTCTCTTCGACCGACTTGCTTTTTTCTCCAATCTCAATACGGATCGCTTTAGCAATATGGCGTTCCCTGACTAAATTTTTTGCATGTTGCTCTTTAATGGCAAGAAAATTCAAATGAATATGAACATCCTTTGACTGAAAATACTGATTTACTTTATCCGTCATTTGCCTGACCTGTTCATTGCTTTCTTTGTGCAATTTCAAAACTTTTTGTTGTAAAGTATCATTCAGTTTAAAAGGATATGACAATCCTTTTCCGCTGAAATAAATACGTCCGGGGTTACCGGGGTCATTGATACGAATATTTTTTTTCTGAAACTCTTTGATCAGACCAACAAATTCAATATTAAATAAAGGTGTAATTTTACATGCAGCACAGGCAGCAGCAAATTCTTCATATCCTTCAGCCGTATAAAAATCATTGATACCGAGAACTTTTATCTCTTCCTTTGCAGCTAATTCAATTGCTTGTTGAATGCTGGTAAAAGCGCTGAAAGAGTAAGGGGTGTGAATATGTCCATTCACTTTTGGATATTGACTCATAGGAATATTTTCAAACTATATTAAACACCTAATTTATTTCGTCTGATCTGTTCATTGATCGTAAAATTATTCACCGGCTGATGTCCTTTCAATGGCATTATTTTTTGATGAATAGCATCTATGATCCAGTCAGGTTGCGGGAAGAAAAAGTTTTCCATTTCATAGGCAGGTACGATCCAGTTTCTTGAACCAACGACAACAGGTGGTGCATCGAGATCATCAAAAGCCATTTCTGTAATGTTTTGTGCCATTTCTTTTAACGTTGATCCTCTTTCAGAAGCATCACTGGCAAGAATGATCTTTCCTGTTTTTTTTACCGACTCCAAAACAGGTTTGTAATTGAAAGGAACAACAGTACGTGCATCAATTATTTCTGCTTCTATATCATAGTTTGATTTCAGGATATCAGCCGCTTTGATGGCTGTATATAATGTTGAACCAATAGATAAAATCGTAATATCTTTTCCAATCCTTTTGATATCGGGTTCACCGATCGGAATTTCATAATATTCTTTTGGAACACCTCCCTGATGAAACATTTCAGGTGTATCGTATAAACGCTGACTCTCAAAGAATATCACGGGGTCAGTACCCTGCAGAGCTGCATTCATCAACCCTTTTGCATCATAAGGTGTGGCAGGGAATATCACTTTAAGTCCGGGAATATGGGCAACCAGTGCTGTCCAGTCCTGTGAGTGTTGAGCGCCATATTTTGAACCCACCGAAACTCTCACCACAACAGGCATCTTGATCAGATTCCCGCTCATGGATTGCCATTTGGGAAGCTGGTTAAACACTTCATCTCCTGAGCGACCGAGGAAATCACAGTACATAATCTCGGCAATTACGCGTCCACCCATCATTCCATAGCCAATGGCAGTACCTACAATGGCTCCTTCGGAAATCGGTGAATTAAACAAACGATTGTAGGGCATTGCTTCGGTCAATCCGCGATAGACAGCAAAGGCGCCTCCCCAGTCACGGTTCTCTTCGCCATAAGCAACTAATGTTGGGTCTTTATAAAAACGATCAATGATCGCTTCAAAAATTGCATCTTTCAACTGATACGTTTTTATCTTTGAAAATGGCTTACCGGCAGCATCAAATGCAAAACGTTCTTTGGTTGCCAACTGTTTCACTCGTGGATTTTCTTCAATTGGGATCAGGTATTCACAGGGTCTGTCTTCCATCTTGTCCAACGATCCGTTTGAAAACATCATCTCTGCAATGGCTTCAGGATTCTTCACCAGATCAATCCGGGGAGATATTTTATCGTCAATCGAAAGCATGTAAATATTTTTCATCTGAACAGCAATCTCTTCTTTGATCTTTAACAAATGCTGCTCTGCAGTAATTTTATTTTTTACCAATTCTTCCTGGTATGAAATGATTGAATCGTGTTGCTGCCATGCTTCAATTTCTTCTTTGGTGCGATAGGTAGAAGCATCTGAAGGGGAGTGACCACTGAAGCGATAGGTTAGTGTATCGAGCAATACAGGACCGTTTTTCTCTTCCAGAATTTTTTTCTTACGTTTAAATGCATCTATTACGGCAAGCGGATTATAACCATCCACTCGTTCAGCATGCATCATTTCAGGATTCACACCTGCGCCAATTCGAGCGAGTATTCCATACCCCATGGTCTCTCCGCAGGTCTGTCCGCCCATGCCGTATTGGTTATTCATAAAATTAAAAATAATGGGCAAACCACCTTTGTAATCTCCTTCCCATAGTGTTTTAAACTGATCCATTGTAGCGAACGTAATTCCTTCCCAAACAGGACCGCACCCCATAGAAGCATCACCGATATTGGCAACGATGATCCCTGATTTTTTATTTACCTTTTTATACAATGCGGCTCCAACAGAAATATCGCCCGATCCACCAACAATGGCATTATTCGGATAGACACCAAACGGAGTAAAGAATGCATGCATGGAACCGCCAAGTCCTTTGTTAAAACCATTTTCACGGGCAAATATTTCCGCCAATGTTCCATACAATAAAAATTTCTTTGCCAGATCCTTAACTGTACCGTTATGTCCATTTTCAACAACTTTCAACGTTGAACCATTAAAAAAATTCTTCATGATCTTCATCAATGTTTCTTCATCCAATTGATGAATAGCCGAAAGTCCTTTGGCAAGTATTTCACCGTGGCTGCGGTGCGAACCGAATATATAATCATCTACAGTCAGATTATATGCCATACCCACTGCGGCTGCTTCCTGTCCAATTGAAAGGTGAGCAGGACCGGGATGATTATAGGCAATGCCCTGATATTCCCCGGTTGTTTTGATCAGGTTTAACATGGTTTCAAATTCTCTCAGAATACACATATCATGAAAGATTCTGACAAAATCGTCCGAAGAATAATTTACCTTTTCGTCCGGAATAGTCTTATTGTATTGGTTAACGGGAATCTTCCCAAATGTTATCTCACTTGATTTTCTGGTTTCCTGCGGATCTAAAAATTGAATTTTAGGCATAATTTGTATTATAATTTAAATTTCAAAAACTGTTTCTTTAAAAATCTCTGAGACGGTAGGATGTGGGAAGACAATCTCTTTAATATCATGAACACACATCTGCATCTCAATAGCCATTGCTGCGCCATAAATCATTTCTGAACTGGGATTCCCAATCATATGCACACCCAGAATTTCATGGTGTTTTTCTCCAACAATGATTTTTGCTAATCCATTTTTTCCTTCATTCTCAGCAATGAATCTGCCTGCAAATGCCATAGGTAGTTTCAATACGTTTACCGGAATATTTTTTTTCTTTGCTTCTTCTTCTGTGATGCCGACACCTGAAATCTCAGGATTGGTGTACACTACAGCCGGTATGGCATGATAACGCATGGTGTCTTTTTTCCCGGCAATCGTATTCACCACCACTTCGCCTTCACGACTTGCAGTATGTGCAAGCATTGAAAAGCCGGTAATATCCCCTGCTGCAAATACATTTGGGATATTTGTTCTGCATTGACTGTCAATCTTAATTCCTTTGGATGTATATTCAATGCCGAGTTTTTCAAGCCCCATGCCTTCCACATTTACTTTTCTGCCTACACTTATTAAAAGTTGTTCAGCTTCTACTTTTTGTTTTTGTCCAACTTTTTCAAAAATAACAGCAGTCTTGTCAACCTCTGTAACTGTAGCACTCAGGTAGAAATCAACACCATTGTTTTTAGTTAACTCCTCGCGTAACATTTTACTAAGTTCTTTATCGACCCCAAGCAGTATTTCATCCATCATTTCAAAAACAGATACTTTCACTCCCAGTGTACTAAAAAAACTTGCAAACTCAATACCAATTACTCCTCCACCAATAATATTCAAACTTTTTGGAATCTCTTTTAATTTTAAAATTTCACGGTTGGTTAAAATTAAATTCTTATCCAGTCCTTTGATTGGAGGAACAGCTGCTTCAGAACCGGTGCAGATCAAAATATTCTTACATTCAAATTCTTTTCCGTCCGCTTCGATGATCACACTACCTTGTTTCCTTTCTTTAATAACAGCAAGTGCTTTAACAAAATCCACTTTATTCTTTTTCATCTTTAACCCGACACCACCCACAAGTTTTCGTACTACTTTATCTTTTCGTGCCATGATCTTTGAAAAATCAAATGATACATCTTTACATATTATGCCATATTTATCAGCATGGCGGGCGTTGTCATACATTTTTGCAGAATACAGTAGTGTCTTCGTGGGAATACATCCTTCATTGAGACAAACACCACCCAGTTCTCTTTTGTCAAATAAGACTACGCTTAAACCTATTTGACCTGCACGTTCGGCAGCTACATAGCCGGCAGGACCGGCGCCAATTATACCAATATCATACATATGTTTAAAATTTTAATTCTAATTTTTCTATCTGATCTTTTACTTCTTTCAGGAACGCGGAAGCAGGGGCTCCGTCCAATGCCTGATGATTATATGTTAATGAAAGTCCAAGATGCGGAACAAATTCAAATGCCCCCCCTTTGACTTCAATCGGACGATTTGAAACAGCACAGATGCCCAGAATACCGGTTTGCGGTAAATTAAGAACGGGCGTAAACATTTCAACTCCGTAACTTCCCAGGTTTGATACTGTGAATGAAGCAGACGCACTGTCAAGCAATTCAGGCGCAATATTTCCTTTCTTACAACTGTCAGCCAATGTTTTTAATTGAGAAGATATTTCTTCAATACTGAAATCATCAGCATTCCGGAAAGTAGGCACCATCAAACCACGATCTGTCTGGACAGCCATACCTAAATGAACTTTTTTAAAGTAACGAATGCTGTCACCTAAAAAATGCGAATTGATCTCAGGTTGAGCTTTTAATGCCTTGATGACAGCAAAACAAATCATATCGTTTAAGGTAATATTTCCTTTTTGTCCGCTCTCCTGTAATTTTTTAAATTGATTGCGATATTGCAACAGCTTAACAGCATTGGCGCTCATGTGATGTGTAAGTTGAGCTGAATTTTGAAGGGATGCATGCATCTTCTGAGCAACTATCCTTCGGAGATTTGATAGTTTCTTTATTTCAGAATCTCCAGATGAATTGAAAGGTGTCGTAATAAGTTCGCTGCTTAAAACACGCCCGCCCAAACCGGTAGCTTTTGAAGAAGAATATTTATTTTCTTCATCTACTATTTTTTTAGTCAAACTTGTGAGTCGAGCGCCAGAACGGGCATAATTTTCAATGTCATTTTCTATTATCCGCCCATCAGGACCGGTTCCTAGTATGTTTTTAAAATCAACTTTTAATTTATGAGCTAATTTTTTTGCACGTGGGGAAATTTTTATTTCTCCTGAATGACTTGTAAATGTAAATGGAATGTTTGATATTTCACGACTCAATAATTCCTGATTTGATTGGCTGTTTGATTTTTCAGATAATGATGATTGATTTAATTCTGTTGCTTTTGGTTTAAATCCTTCAATAGGTTCTCCAACTGTTCCAATCACAGCCACATTAACTAATACGGGCACTTCCTCTCCGTTTTGATAAAAAACCCCAAGAAGAATTCCGTCAACAGGGGATTCTTCTTCAAATGTTGCTTTATCGGTTTCATAGGTGAAAAGTTTTTCGCCTTTTTTTACGGGTTGTCCGGGCGTTACAAACCATTCATTGATGATGCAGGTCTCAACTGACTGACCTTGTTTAGGCATAATAACCGGTGTTGCCATCTAAATTATAATTTGTTTCTACTTATCTTAACATGTGCTACTTCAGAGAATATTGATTCAATTCAAACATGCTAATAAATCCAATAATATCAATTACTTTAATTCTAACAGCAAATATATAAAATATAACTTGTATATACAAGTATTTTAAAAAAAATAAAAAAATATTTTTTTGGTTTAAGATATTTAATATCTTTGTGGATTGAAGAATTCTAAATTTTTTTATGATAAGCACGCCACCTTACCGAAGATTGTATCAGCTTCTCCGTAATCAGATCATGGAAGGAGTCTATCGTGAAGGTGATTTGCTGCCAAGTGAAAATGAATTATGCGCATTACATAAACTAACCCGTCCTACGGTTAGACATGCCTTATCGGCATTAGTGAACAGCGGTTTTATTAAAAAACATCAAGGCAAAGGGAGTGTGGTTACAACCCCATCCAAAGAAATCGGTATTCTATCCATTCAGGGAACAACATCTGCAATTGGCGCGAAGAATTTAAAAACCCACATCATAACAAAGCCATTTATTCAACAATGGAAAACACCATTCTTTTTTGACTTGTCAGCACATGAGATTGAATCAGGATGCATAATACTTGAGCGCATCCGACTGATGGAAGACATTCCTGTTTTTTATGATATTACTTATTTGCCAAATATCAACCTGCCGAGATTTTGCACCCGTCAATTTGAAAATCGTTCGTTGTTTGAAGTACTTAGAAAAAATTATCAGGTTGAAGTTACGGGTGGAAAACAAAGATTCAGTGCTGTTCCAGCTAATGATAAGATCAGTAAATATTTGAAAATTAAAAAACACAGTCCTGTCCTTCATCTGGAAAGGAAGATCGAAACCTCACGCAACAACTTTGTGTTTTATTCTTCTTTATTTTGCAACACAAAACTGCATTCACTTTCTGGAACTTTTTAAAACGATAAATATTTTTGTTTTCAGTTTTGGGGTAGGTAAATATTAGAAAAAAGCCACTATGCTAGGAAAGTGGCTTTTTTGTTTAATAATAAAATAAGTATTACCTGAACAAAAATATCTTCTTTGTATATGACTGATTGTTTAAATTAACTTGTACAAAATAAATTTGATCAGTGTTTAAATCAGTTGAAGGAATATAAAGATTTGAATGGGATTCAATCTTTTTTTCTAAAACAACATGACCAAGAACATCATATACATAAACTGAACCACTTGCATTAGTGAAATTATTTTCAATGACAATTTGTTTATTTATGGTTGAAATGGTAACATTTTTTTCAATTGAATTTTCTTCAATACCCATTGGTTGTGCAGGAACAAGGAAATAAGTTAGATCGGGTGATTGTTGGGATCCATTGCTTTGAAAAACAATCGTATTACTGCCAGCATTTAAAGGAATACTAATATCAAAAGTTTCTTCTGCACACCAATCACCTGTACTGGAGAGAGATTTATCAACATTTACTCCATTCACTGTTATACGCATAATATGCGCACCATCTGCAAAAAAATGAGTATACCCAATTGTAAAATTATAGTTGCCAGCTGTTGTTACATTAACATTATTAAATGTGGCAGTACCTTTAGCACCATTTGGAGCTTGTGCATAACCAAGCCATTTAACTTTATTATTACATCCGAAAGAATGAGAATAGGAACTGCAAGTACCAACTTCGGCTCCATTAGCCATGATAGCATCCTGACCACAATAATATGTTTGACTTTGAATAGTCAGTGGGTTTAAAACATTTACTATTAGTACAAAAGACAACAAACCACTTAAAGTTTTAATTGATCGTAAAAATTTTCTCATAATTTTAAAAGTTTTAAATTAATAATGATGACAAATCTATATGTATTTTTTTATAATTACAAATAAACTTAAATAATTTACATGTATGAATATAAAATACAATTCAATAAAATGAATCTAATTTATTACTTTTGAAATTTTAGATATAAAAGAAGATAATATTTTCCGAAAAATTATGGTTCAAGTTGAAAAATATAATTTGCCTGATCTTGAAATTATACAGAACAAACTTCAATCATATAAACTTTGGATTCCTGATAATACGTATATAATACTTGGCGCAAGCAATACACCCGAAAATGCTCTGAATACTGCTGCTGTCGAGGAAGATAAAATTACTGTTCTTAAAAGACCCAGCGGAGGGCAGACCGTAATCCTCACCCCACAAACACTTGTGATTTCAGTATTTTTTCCTAGTGCTTCTTCTTTACACCCATCAAAAATATTCTATCATGTTAATGCAGTCATCATTCAATCACTTGCAGATGAAGGTATTGAAACCCTATCTATGAGAGGCATTTCCGACATTGCTATCGCGGATAAAAAAATTTTAGGATCATCCATCTACAAAAGCAAAGAAAAAATCTTTTATCATGCGGTATTAAATTTCAATGAAGACACCACAACCTTTGACAGATATCTAAAACATCCCACACGCGAACCTGACTATCGCAAAGGTAGGAATCATAAGGATTTTGTGACTTCTTTGGTTGAGAATGGTTATCAAAAATCAATGCAAACAATTGTAAATTCTTTAAAAAAATATTTTACAGATTATCTTTTTACAATAGAAGAGGAAAAGGAATAACTACCGGATTCAATATTATAGATCGCTTTCCCGTCAGTCATTTTAACAAATTTTACTCCTTGAACATCTGCAATATTTTTTCCTCCCTCTTTCACCTGATCAGATGAAATTGCTGGAATAGAAATGGTTGCAGTGGTATTCACCGGTACTTTGATTTTCCAGCTAAATTGTGTGCCTTCTTTTTTCCAAGCACTGATAATATCTCCATACAATGAATTATATGTTGCTTTAGCCATGCTGAGTTGTTCGGTAAGATCAGGATGCATGATAATATGTTTGAATCCTGGCATATTCGGATCAGATTTAATACCTGCCACTTCTTCAAACAACCACACATTATAATCCCCCAGTAACATCACATGATTTCCTGAGTTCATGGAAGGATCGGCTGTATTGCCATTCCATAATTCCCAAATAGTTGTTGCACCGTTTTTAATTGTATAACCCCAACTGGGATACGTTGTTTCGGTAGCAAAACGATAAGCAATATCAGCACGACCATTGTACGTAAGCGTTCGCATCAGGTATTGCGTGCCAACCAAACCGGTAGGAATATGTCCTTCGTGTTGTTTTTCAATTTTGTCAATCAGATTATTCATGACTAATGGAATATTTTCTTTTGGAGCAAGTCCGAAGTATAATGCCAGAATGCTTGCTGTAGCTGTATTATTACTATATGTTTTTGTTGTCGCATTCCAATATTTTTTGTTTATAGCATCTTTTATTTTTTTTGCCTGTTCATCAAAAAGTTTTGCATCATCGGGTAATTGAAGTAGCAAAGCAAAATCATGCATGATATTCGATAATTGAAAATACGCAGCACTACCAATGTAATCGCCTTTTGAAACTCTGTTGGTATCCTTTGAATGAATTAATTCCGGTTTCTCGGGGGGAGTACACCAGTCACCATAACTATCACGTGGCATGAGATCGTCTTTCATATATTTTTCTTTCATGTATAACATCCATTTTTTTAAGAATGGATAACTCTTTTGTAGTCCTTGTAAATCGCCATACTGCTGATAAAGCATTTTTGCGATCAACACCGGAGTTCCAGCCCATGTTACGTTGTCATTATAGAAAGCCCAATAGGCAGGGCAGACATCGGAGATACTGCCACTTTCACGTTGTTCATCACATATATCCACTATCCATTTAGTATATAACCTGTTTATTCCAAAAATAAAACTTTCTCCAAAACAGTTGTTGGCACGGTCGCCCAGCCATCCCTGGCGTTCATCGCGCTGTGGACAGTCAGTCGGGATGCTGCGATAATTGCCCCGCATACCCCAGGATGCATTTGTAAATATTTTATTCATCATTTCAGACGAGCACATAAACTGTCCCGTACGCTGAACATCATCATGAACAACACAACCTAGAATGGATGTCAGATCTGCTTTCCCGGGAAATCCGGTTAGTTCTACAAACCGAAATCCATGATAAACAAAGCGCGGTTCCCACACTTCTTGTCCTTCTCCTTTTAATGTATAATAATCTGTACAACTCGCACCGCGAAGGTTAGCAGTATAAAGATTACCGTCCTGCTGGAGTGTTTCTGCAAAGCGAAGTTTAACAGTCTGTCCAGCGCTACCGCTAACATTCAGACGAATCCACCCAACTATATTTTGCCCCATATCATATACAAACACGCCCGGTTTTACTTCGCTGACGGTTAATGGTTTAATTTTTTCAGTAATACGAATAGGTTCTATCATTTGTGCGTTAAGCACAGGGCTGGATTTTCCAACCGGTTCAGTATTCATCCATTTTGAATCGTCAAAACCATTTTCATTCCATCCTTTCATTTCCTTTCGGGCATCATACACCTCGCCATCGTATTCATTATTTTCAATGATAGGTCCGTCAGTCGTGAGTTTCCAGGTAGGATCGCTGATGATTAACTGATGTGTGCCATCTGAAAATTCAACATCCATTTGCAGTAATAATTTAGGAAAACCAAATGTGACCATGGGGGCAGGATCTTTTTTCCGCATAGCAAAATAACGTCCATTGCCGAGAATTACACCTACTGTATTTTTTTTGATATTAATATTTTTTGTCACATCATAGGTCACATAAAATGATCTTTTATCATATTGAGTAAGCCCGGGTGATAATACCTCATCACTTATTTTTACACCATTAATATATAGTTCATTTAATCCTAATCCGCAAATATAAGCCGTAGCGCGCTTCACAGATTTTTCAATAAAAAATTCTTTTCGAAGATAGCGTGCGGATAATTTTCTTTTTTCACCTGTTGTATCATCAACACCGACAAGTTTATCAAGACCAACCCAAGTCGCTTTCCAATTGAAAGAGTTCAACAACCCCATACTCCACATGGCTGCTTTACTCCATTCTGTTTCATGTCCTTGTACATCCCAAATCTTCACTTTCCAAAAGCATTGTTGACCCGAAGCCAATTCTTTTCCTTCATATTTTACAAATGTGGATTTATCAGATACAATCTTTTCAGAATTCCAAAGATCACCGATATTTTGATTCAACTTTTCTTCGGTTGATGCAACTAAAAGTTGATAAGCTGTTTGTTTCTGACCTCTTTCGTTGGAAATCAATTCCCAACTCAAGGATGGTTGAAGAGCATCAATTCCTAATGGATTCAAAAGTAATTCAGTTCTTGGATTAACAATAGAAACTGTTGATACTTCTTTTAATCCTAAAAATAGAATAAAAATTGCTGTTGCAATGAACAAACATTTAATCATTGAATTCATAATGAAAAATTAATTATTGGAAAAATATTAAAAAGGAAATTAAAACTTAACCACCATCGTGGAAAGTACTAAAATCAATATTCCCGTAATAAGAACTACGACTGTCTTTGCATCAGCACCTTTCCATTCTTTCAGGATAACTCCCCAAATATTACTGAATGCGATATTCATTGACATCAGAATACTCCACGAAAAAGCAACCATTGCTGCAGGTAACAAACTTTCACCCATTCCCATAAAAAAGAATTGCATATACCACAATGTACCGCCAATTGCAGAAAAAATAAGATTATTGATCAATACAGATGATGGTACTGAAAAATAATCTTTTCCCGTTTTGTTTTTTATATTTAAAAATATACAATATAAAAAATTTGTAATAAATCCTCCGAATGTAACAAACATGATCACAGGGTTTTTGGCAAATAAAGTATTGGCGCCCAAACGTAAAGCAGTATCTTTAATTGGATTACCTGCAGTCAAACCAAAATTAAAACAAGCGCTCATCACACCGGCAAGTGTAGCAATGAGCAATCCTTTCTTCAATGCAAAATCTTTGATGGCTGCCTTTCGTTCTTCATCTGATAAATTTTTATTTTTAAGACTAGCAGCATAACCAATGATTGCAATACCGGCAATACTGATCGAAACACCTATCAATATTAATATTCCGGCTTTATCGGCAAAAAGATTCTGTCCGTTTATCACAGGTGGAATCAATGTGCCAAATCCGGAACATAAGCCCAGAGCTATGGATTGTCCTAAAGCGACACCAAGATAACGCATGCTTAATCCGAATGTCAATCCGCCAATACCCCAGAGAGCACCATAAAACATTGCCCAACTAATGGATGAGGCAGGAGCTTCAGCAATAATCTGACCTAGTGCGCCTGATGGCAGTGTCAACCATGCAAATAAAACAGGTATAAGAATCCATGAAAAAATGCCTTGTACAATCCAATAAGATTCCCATGACCATTGTTTCACTTTTTTTATCGGCACATAAAAACTGGCTGCACATATACTGCCAATAGCCATTAATGCAATACTTAAAATTGGATTCATAATAATATTTTAAATGGTTTAAATTTCCAATTAACCTAATTGACCTAATTAATCCAATAGACCTAAAATGTTTTGATTAGAAATTAGATCAATTGGAAATTAGATAATTTAATCTATCTCTTACTCAACACTTTTTTCTCGTAATCCATGATCTCTGTCAGCATTGCATCGCCGGTTGGAACATTATTTTTTTCACAATAATAATTCCATACTGCGCCAAAAGGCATCGTTTTCAGATTTTCCGAAAAAGCGAGGCGAGCAAAATTATTTCCTTTGTCTTCAAAATCCTTAAGTGTTTTTACCGGTTCGAGGAGAGCCATCAGTAATGCCTGCAATGAAGCGCGTGTTCCAATTGCCCAAGCGCCTAATCTATTGATGCTCGCATCAAAGAAGTCAAGCGCAATGTTTACCTTTCCAAGCGCATTTGAACGAACCAGCTCCTGCATCAATGCTTTGAGGTCGTCATTCAATATCACCACATGATCGCTGTCCCAACGGACACCACGGCTAACATGCAACAATAACTCATCGGTAAAAAGAAGAAGAGAAGATATTTTATCTGCAATGGATTCAGTCGGATGGAAATGCCCGAGGTCAAGGCAAATTAATTTTTTATTTTTCAGCGCATACCCCATATAGAATTCATGTGAACCAACAACATATGATTCGGAACCGATACCAAAGAGTTTGCTTTCAACAGCATCTTTGAGTTGAGTTTCAGGATATTTTACGCTAAATATTTCATCCAAAGAATCTTTCAGAATGGCTCTGTGAGAGAGGCGTTCAGCAGGAATATCTTTTTCTCCGTCAGGGATCCAGAAATTGTGAACGCAGGGACTTTTCTGTTCTTTGCCCATGTAAGCACCAATAGCTCGAACACGTTTAACATGTTCAATCCAAAACGCACGCACTTTCTTATCTGATGAAGACACGGTGTAACCGCTGTCAGCCATTGGATGTGAAAAACAGGAGCAATTGAAATCCAGTTTGATCTCTTGTTCTTTTGCCCATTCCACCCATGTTTTAAAATATTTGGGTTCGTATTTATTACGTTCCACATACTTTCCGCCAAAGTCACCATAGATTGAATGCAGATTGAGACGATGTTTACCGGGAAGTAATGTATATACTTTTTCTAAATCTTTTTTCAACTCTTGGATAGTTCTGGCTTTTCCGGGATAATTTCCGGTCACCTGTATGCCGCCACCCGACAGTTCAGCGCCTGCACGTTCAAAACCACCCACATCGTCACCCTGCCAGCAATGTAAAGAAATAGATATTTTACTCAATGCGTCAAGTGCTTTATCTGTATTAATGCCTATTTCGGCGTATTGTTGTTTTGCGAGTTCGTACGATTTTTGGATTGTTTCTTTTTTCATATCTTTAATTTTAAGATTTATTATATATCTATTTTCACTTCTTAAAGAATTTTATGTCATATTGAGCTTGTCGAAATATGACAGGTTCTGTCTGACAATCAATAATATTATATTCACAATGTAAAAAATCATTTAATGTTATTTCATTTCATTAATAATATTACTAAACATTTGATATGCTTTCTCCCATTGGATTTGGTCTTCAGGGTTAAAAGATTTTACGGAAAAAGATTCCCCAATTACCTGTCTCATTTCTTTCAAAGACTTAAAGTGTCCCAATGTTTTGGCTTGCATTACAATGTTGCCAATGGCAGTCGCTTCAACAGGTCCTGCAATAACCTCAGCGCCGGTAGCATTTGCAGCGAATTGACACAGCAGTTCATTCTGGCTGCCACCGCCTATAATATGAAGTTTATTGATTTTCTTTTGTGTGAGTTGTTCGATCGTTTCCATAACAAATCTGTATTTAAGAGCAAGACTTTCAAAAATAACACGTGCAATCTCACCTACAGTGCATGGTACAGTTTGATTTGTTTTTTTACAATACGTTTGGATGGCTTCAGTCATATCGTCGGGAGCGAAGAAATCAGGTGCATCCGGATCAATAAATGACTGAAATCCTTTTGCTTCTTCAGCCATTTTAACCAGTTCCGAGTATGAATATTCTTTTTCTTTATCCCATATGCGTTTGCTTTCCTGCAACAACCAAAGCCCTGTAATATTTTTCAGAAAACGTGTTGTACCGTCCACACCGCCTTCATTGGTGAAATTGCATTTCATCGCTTCGTCGGTGAGGATTGGCTTATCCGATTCGATGCCCATCAGCGACCAAGTGCCTGAACTCAGATAGGCCCAGTTATCGCCATCTGCAGGAACAGCCGCAACGGCTGAGCCGGTATCGTGCGATGCAACAGCAATCACAGGGATGCTTTTCATACCAGTCGTTTGGGTAATTTCGGGTTTAATATTTCCTATAACGGTGCCGGGCAATAATATTTTTTGCATGATGGACGGTTCAATTCCCAAAGTGATGAACAATTCGGTTGCCCATGAATGATTGACAGGATTTAACAACTGTGATGTAGAAACAAATGAAAATTCCGAACATTTGATTCCGGTAAAATAATAATTAAAAATATCGGGAATAAATAAAAGTGCGGCTGCATTGCTGATCAATTGGGGTTTTGTTTTTTTCAAGGCATACAATTGAAACAATGAATTGAACTGCATGGTTTGTATGCCGGTAAGTTGATACACTTTTTCTTTTGAGATCAGGTTGTAAAATTCTTCCGGAGCGCCATTGGTCATCTGGTCGCGGTACGCATGCGGTTGTGAAAGTAGTTTACCATCCTTATCAAGCAAGGCAAAATCAACACCCCAGGTATCTATACCGATAGATTCAATTTTAATATTCTTTGACACCAGTATTTTTAAGCTGGTCAGCATCTCTTCAAACAGTTTATCTGTGTTCCAGTAAAGATGCCCATCAGAAGAAACCGTATCGTTCGGGAAGCGATGAATCTCTTCCAATAAAATTTTATGCTCCTTCAATGTGCCGAGAATAGCTCTGCCTGAACCGGCTCCGAGATCAATCGCCAAGAAATGGTGTGTTCCAGTTAACATGATGTTTTAATATATATAATAATCCAATATCAATTTTCAACTTGATATTATAATGTGTCAAAGATAATTATCCTGATTAAAAATTATTTACAATTTTTGATAATATGTTTATGATAATTGATATAAATGGAAATGGATTATATAAGTTAGTAACTGTTATAATTCATTTAATAAATCTATATACTGATTGTCATAGTGAGCTTGTTGAACTATTACGAAGTATGATCAACATTTAATTATCTTCAATTGTCTATCCTTCGACGAAGTTCAGGATGACAATTGAAGGTGTAATGTGAATGAATTTGTTATCAATGAAACACATATATTTTTAATTACATTAAAATTTAAACAGTTTCTTAGTATTTTTAATATCTCATATCATTATTTTGATTAAATTTTTTATCTGTTGCTTTTGTATATTTTAAAAATTTCATGTAGGTTTGCTACTCTTGTTTTGGCAAATCATGAAAAAGAAACATCAGCAAAAACATCAGGAAAAAATTACCCGGACTGATAATAATTTCCCTGTTTCAGAACTACAGGAAGCATCATTTTCAGACGCAAAAAAATCATTTCCTATTAAATTTCAGGCAGTCTTCATTTTTCTTTTTGCGTTTCTTTTATATTCTCAAACCTTGGGTTATGGCTATGTTCTTGATGACGGGTTAATGATCACTGAAAATAAATTTACACTGAAAGGGTTTTCAGGAATCAAAGATATCCTGACTCATGATCAGTTCACGGGCTTGTCTGGCAAAGAGACCAACTCCCTCTATTCGGGTGGCAGATACAGACCGATGTCGCAAATTTTTTTTGCGGTGGAATATGCTTTGTTTGGTTTAAATCCCTTTATCGGGCATTTGATCAATCTGCTGCTTTATGGACTGCTTTGTGTTTTTATTTTTAACATTCTTATTAGAATATTTCAAGAAATAAAAAATGAATTCTGGTTTTTATCCATTCCTTTTGTGGCTACCATTCTGTTTGCTGCTCATCCGCTTCACACCGAAGTAGTCGCAAACATTAAGAGCAGTGATGAAATTCTTTGTATGTTGGGTGGTATCCTTGTGGTCTATTTTTCTTTTTTATATTATGAAAATAAAAATATGATTTTTCTTTTTTTAAGTGGATTGTTTTTTTTATTTGCTGTGCTTTCTAAAGAAAGCGCCATCACTTTTCTGGGTGTATTGCCTCTTGTATTTTTTGTTTGCCGTAAACTCAAACCAAAAGAATATTTTCTATTGGTGTTGCCTTTGATTTTGTCAACTATTATTTATTTGGTAATTCGTTATTCGGTTTTTGGATTCATCACCAATAGTGTTAAATCAACTGAATTGTTTCATAATCCTTTCATGTATGCCACTACCTCGGAACGATATGCAACCATTATGTTTACATGGGGAAAATATCTTCAACTGCTTTTATTTCCTCATCCCTTAACCCATGATTATTATTCAAAGCAAATTGCCATCATTAACTGGGATAATATTGGCGCGATTGTCCCCGCTTTGATTAATGCTGGTTTGATAATACTGTCAGGGATCAGGATATTTCAAAAAAATATGATTGCTTTTGGAGTATTATTTTATCTCTTCACATTTTCAGTTACCTCCAATCTGGTGTTTGATCTTGGTTTGTTTATGAACGAACGTTTTATGTTCACGCCTTCACTTGGTTTTACAATTGTTTTGGCTTGTATTTTGATTGAACAAACCAGAAAATTTTTACAATCAAAGATATTGATCACTTTACTGATTTTAATTATCTGTGGTTATTCCTTTAAAACCATCAGCAGAAATATAGCGTGGAAAGATGGATACACGTTATTTATGACTGATGTTAAAACCTCCACCAACAGTGGCAGATGCAATGTTATAGCCGGGTATGTCCTGATTGACAAAGCAAAAAAAGAAAAAGACAAATCGGTTCAGGAATCTATTTATCGTGAAGCAGAAGATTATTTAATCAAAGGGTTGAATATTAATCCACACAATATAGGTGGATGGGCAAGTCTGGGGGAAATTGATATTTATCTTGAAAAATATTCACAAAGTATATTTGCATATAAAAATGTATTATCTATTCAACCAATGGATCAAAATGCATTCAGCAATTTATACTATATTCTTTCCAGATTTAATGCACTAAAAAAATTTGATGAAGCAGAAAAGTTATGTCATTTCCTGATTGAACATCAACCTGATAATTTTGAATACCGTTATGCATTGGCTGAAATTTGCAGGAATACCAACAGATTAGATACTTCATTTATTATTCTTGAGAATATGGTACATTCCAAACCGGATAATATTGATGCTTACAACAGAATAGCTGAGTATTATGGTAAATATGCCGGCAATCCTGCAAAATCTGTATTTTACCTTACGAAAGCATTTGAACTTAATCCTGAAAATCCGACAACTCTTGAAAATTTGGGAATTGTTTATGGAATGTTAGGTAATTTTGATCAGTCCATAAAATTTTTCAATTTAGCCATTGAAAAAAATCCCGGCAAAGAGCAGTTGTATTATAATCTTGCTCAAACGTACCGGATGAAAAAAGATGATAAAAAAGCAAACGAAATTTTATTGAAAATAAAAAGCACAAAACATTAAATTTAAAAATTAAACATATAAGAATTGAAACAGAAATATCAAAATAAATATCAACCCAAAAAAGAAAAACAGCAAAACAAACCTGCCGTTAATAGTGAGGTGGGGAGGGAAGTATCCAATAGTAAAAGCAAAAAAAAAGCTATTGAAAATAATTTTTCCTTGCAGGCAATCATACTTTTTATATTTGCATTTTTGCTTTATTCCAATACGCTGACACACAAATATACATTGGATGATATGCTGGCAATCACCAGCAACAAATACACCAAGCAAGGTGTTAATGGTATTAAGAATATTTTAACACATGATGCTTTTGACGGGTTTTTTGGTGAAAAGAAAAATTTGTTAACTGGTGGTCGTTACCGTCCACTGGCACAAATAACATTTGCAATTGAAACGGAATTATGTTGTAAAAAAACAATCAATACAAAAGGGGAAATGGAATTTAAAATTGATAAAGATTCGATTCTCCCCACCATACAGCATTTTATAAATGTTCTGCTTTATGCTTTGATGTCAGTAGTATTATTTTTCACACTACGAAAACTTTTCAAAACCTATTCTTCAACCGATTGGTATTTGTCCATGCCCTTTTTAATAACGTGCTTATTCATTGCACATCCACTGCATACCGAAGCAGTTGCCAATATCAAAGGCAGGGATGAGATCATGAGTATGTTCGGCTCTCTTGCTGCATTGTGGTTTGCTATTAAATATGTTGAGACAAAAAATATAATTCATCTCATTTTAACACCTGTGTTTTTTATTATCGGTGTATTATCCAAAGAAAATGCAATAACTTTTTTTGCCGTTATTCCGTTAACCATCTTTGTCTTTACGAATAGTCGGTTTAAAGATTTTGTTCTTATTATGTTTCCACTATTTATCGGACTCATCATTTATTTTATTATTCGAAAAGCTGCATTAGGTTTTATGTTCAGTAATAATGTGGTTGAAAAAGAACTGCTGAATAATCCTTTTGTGGATGCTTCTGCTAACGAAAAATATGCGACAATTTTTTATACCTGGCTCATTTATCTTAAATTATTGTTTTTCCCTCATCCCTTAACACATGATTATTATCCAAAACAGATTGAACTCATCACATGGACAAGCATCAAAGCCATTGGGTCATTTTTAATCTTTACCGGATTGACAGTATTTTCCGTGAAAACAATTTTTAAAAAAAATCTGATCGCTTATTCCATTTTATTTTTTCTGATTACTTTTTCCATTCAATCCAATTTAATATTTAATATCGGTGCATTCATGAACGAACGTTTTATGTTTGCTCCTTTGCTTGGTTTTTGTATCATCATGGCTTTTTTTGTGAACACTTACTTGCCCATGATCATCAAAGAAAAAGAAATATACAGACAAATCGTAATCATTTTTATTTTGTTTTTGCTGACCGGCTATTCAATTAAAACAGTTACAAGAAATTTTACATGGAAAGATGATTTTACTCTGTTTACAACAGATGTGCATACTTCGTCCAACAGCGCTAAATGCAATGTTTCTGCGGGTGGTATGTGGATAGAAGAAGCCAACCGCCAGAAGGATTCAACCCTGAAAACAGAATATCTTCATAAAGCCATTGAATACCTGAACAAAGGTGTCAGCATACATTACAAGCATGTGGCTGGATGGATCTTGTTAGGTAATGCATATATGAACCTGAAAGATTATGCTTCGAGTTTATATAATTATGAATGTTGTCTTAAAGTTACTCCGGGACATCCTGATGCAATGACCAATCTAAAAGCACTTGGACAAAATTGTGTGACAACAAAAAAATACGATCTTGCTGTGAGAACGTATAAAACGTATCTGACCTACCGACCCGATGACACTGACATTCAGATTTTACTTGCTGAACAGTACCCATATATTAATAAAGCTGATTCAGGGATTATTATTTTAAATCAAGTGATAGCTAAAAAACCAAATGAATACAGGGCGTATAATAAATTGGGGCAAATTTACGGACAATACTACAAAGACATTTCAAAAGCAATTTTGCTTCTTGATAAAGCGATTGAAATTAAACCGGATGATCCTTCCACCCTTGAAAATCTCGGGGTCGCATGTGGAATCTCCGGACAGTTTGATAAATCTATTTTTTACCTTGAAAAAGCGATTAAAGAGAATCCTAATAATTCGCAATTATATGTCAATTTAGGTCAGTCGTATCTTCAGAAGAAAAATACTGAAAAAGCAAATGAATGCTTTATGAAAGCTCAGGAAATTAAAGCAAAACAAAAACCAATTAAGAACTGATATCAATTTTTAAAGGTTAAGTTATAATTTTTAAAAAAGATTTTTTTGATTTTAAATTGTGTAAATTTATATTTTTATGACTAAATATTAAAACCAGATCAAATGAAAACAGGTAAACAAATTTTAATTTTAATTATTTTATGTTTTAGTACGCAATTCACCTTTGCACAGTTTCGTTGGAATTTCAATACTGACGGCAATTATGACGGATGGAAAAAAGTTATTTGGGATGGTTGGGGGAAATTAGATTCCAGCAAATGCATCACTGCCGGTGTATTGGGTGGACATTTGGTGATTGATATTACCTGTGGTGATCCGTACATTTATTCGCCCCGGAATTTAAATGCCGATGCTTCAAACATCAATTTATTTATTAAAATGCAAAATTTGTCTGCAAGCCAGATAATTCAGATTTATTTTATAACGACTTCCGATACAATATGGGATGAGCAGAAACATATTGATATTCCTGTTACTCCCAATGAGTCAAGTTTTGTTGAATACAAAGTGGATATGAGTTTAAATTATTTATGGGCAGGCATCATTCGACAGTTTCGGTTTGATCCGGGCGATAAAGTTAGTTCAGGTTCAGTATCTGTTGATTTTATTGAACTTACGTCAAGTCAATTCAGTGCTGTTCACGATTTACAGTCAGAGTATGAAAATGATTTTAAACTATATTCTTCTACAACAAATCAATCAATAAATATTGAAAGTTCGCTTTTAAAACAAGAAAATACATTTGTTATTATCACAGATATCACAGGTAAACAATTAGAAAAAATTGCAGCAAATAGGAGGGATGTATTAAATGTTAATTTAAATTCTTTTTCCAAAGAAGTTTATTTTATTTCAATCGTGAATGAACATAAAACAGTGACAAAAAAAATAAGTTTGCATTAATCTGTTCACGAGATATATTTAATTGATATAAATTTTCCATATATGATAAATATCACATCTAATCGTTAGCATCTTTTTTATTAATACTTTTGTGCTATCAAATAATTAGATGATGGATTTTCAATTTTCAGGGAGTCAGTTTTTTCAGCAAGCTCAGTCACAAAAACCGGATGAGAATAAACTATATGATGTGCTTATAATCGGCGCAGGTCCTGCCGGTTATACTGCAGCTTTATATTGCTTGAGGAAAGGCATGTCAACTGCAATCCTTGCAAACAATTCAGGTGGTAAAGTCACAGATACACATTTAATTGAAAATTTCACAGGGATCCTTTCTACCAGTGGAACTGATTTTGCCGAGAATATAAAAAAACAACTATTGCAATTTCCTGTGGAAATGGATAATGCTGCCATCGTTACCTCTATTCTTGATGAACAGCCAAAAATAATTACATTGGCTGATGGAAGAAAATTCAAAACCAAAGCATTGATTATTGCTACCGGTACAAAAAACAAACAATTAAATATTCCGGGAGAAAAAGATTTTCTTGGTAAAGGAGTTAGTTATTGCGCTATTTGCGATGCACCGTTTTTTAAAGATAAAACAGCCATGGTTGTCGGGGGCGGAAACTCAGCCGTGGATGCAGCTAATGACCTTGCAAAAATTGCCAGACAGGTCTATCTCATTCATTACAGAAATAAACTGAAAGCCGATCAGGTGCTCATTGAAAAGATGTTGAGTAATAAGAATCTTAGTGTTCATTTTAATCATCGGCTAATTCAAATTAATGGAAAGACTAAAGTTGAAAAGGGATTGATTGAAGAAACCACTAATGGAAAAATAACTGAATTAACAGCAGATGGTGTTTTTATTGAGATTGGTTCAGTTCCAAATAGTAACTTGGTTACCGGTCTTGTTGATTTGAACCAGAATAATGAGATCATCGTTGATTATCATTGCGCTACATCCAAACACGGTATTTTTGCTGCAGGTGATGTGACAAATGTCCCTTTTAAACAAATTGTTATCGCTGCCGGCGAAGGCGCTAAAGCCGGCTTGGCAGCATGTGAATATATTTCAAAATTATAAATATTAAAACCTAAACTTATGGCAATCTTCAATGACGAAACAACAGACCAACTCAAAAAAATACTTTCAGGATTGAAAGAAGAAATTAACATCGCATATTTCCAGCAGGAATCCGGCTGTCCGTCCTGTGCTGATACAATGACTTTTTTAAATGAATTTAAATCACTTACAGATAAAATAAAAGTGACTGTTTATGATTTTCAAAAAGACAATGAACAAGTTTTAAAATATGGCATTAATAAAGTGCCTGCAATGGTTGTGATGGATAAAGACAATACGGATCGTAAAATAAGAATTTATGGTACACCTGCAGGATATGAAATCAATTCGTTTCTTGCCAGTTTGTTTGAAGCATCCGGTGTAGCTGAAAAACTTCCTGACGATATCTCCTCAAGAATTAAAGCGATTAAAAAAGACATACATATCCAAGTTTTTGTTACTCCAAGTTGTCCGCATTGTCCTGGTGCTGTTGTTACAGCTCATCGGCTTGCGTATGAAAACAGTCATATCAAAGCAGACATGGTTGAATGTTCCGTATTCCCACAAGAAGCAACGAAATACAATGTTTCGGGAGTTCCTAAGATTGTGATCAATGAAACCTATGAACTAATCGGGAATCAGCCGATAACGGCTTTTCTGGATACCATAGAACAGATACAGAAAAATTAATTGGGGAGGGAACACAACACATTTGGAATATCTACTGTCTCAATACCTGTTGTGATTTGCTTTCAAAATCTAATAAAAATATTGAAACCCTTCATTGAAGAGTTTTTGCAGATTAAGGAGATAGAAAAATTAACAATTAGAAACAATATTGAAACAAAGTTTTAAAATACTTCCTTAATTTTTTAAAATTTTATTCATACAGCCAGAGGATAATCTTTAATTAGAATATCGGCAGGAATATGCAACCGTTTACTTAATGTTCTGATCATTTCAATAGACAGTTTTCTTTTTCTGTTAAGCACCTTTGAAATATTACCTTTGTTGCCAAGCATTTCAACTAAATCTTTTTGATTCATTTGGCTTTGTTCCATCATAAATTTAATTGCTTCAATGGGATCGGGTTCGGGAATATGAATATTTTTATTTTCATAGTCCTCAATCAAAAGAGCCAACAGTTTTGCTTCTTTTTCCGCTTCACTTCCGGCTTTTGCATGAAATAGCTCCTGAAATTTTTTTAATGCAATTTCATAATCTTTTTTTGTTTCTATTACTTTCAAATATGTTTTCATAATCAAAATTGCTTAATTAAATTTTCTTTTATCATAATCTGCATGAGTGCCTATTAAGGTTATAAAAGCCCATTGCATCCTGAAGTTAAAATCAACAACTAACCTATATTTATTGCCTTTTATATTAAACACAAATAAGCTGTCTTTGATACAATCTGCTGAATTAAAATATTTTTTTACATCATTATAACTTTTCAAGCTTGCTTTGGTTGTAACTTTATACCAAGTTAAAAGCTGCTCTTTGCTATCCTCATGTTTTTCATAAAATTTTTTCAAAGTACTTTTATTAAAAACCCTCATGCCGGTTATTTTTCACAAAGATAAATAATAAAGTTATCAAATTGACAACTTTTTTATGAAATGTTTTCGGATTGTATTTTAGCTGACTTTTTAAAGTGAGTTACCGGATCGCCCCGCTATCGGGGATTTGTAATCAGGATTGTACGAAACATTCTAAACTTCAATAATAATGTCACTCCTACGGAGTTTTAAACTCGGAGTTATTCTTTATTCTACCAAAATATCATCCCGATGGGATTTAATCTTAGCTCCACAGGAGCGAAATATTGGTAGAAAATATAACACACCATTTAATGAAAGCCCTGTAGGGGTGATATTTTACTGGTTTCGTACAATCATGATTGCAAATCTGAGCGAACAGGTTATTTTTATTCCAACACATTTTTAAGAATATTTTTTAATAAAATCTACACAGCTTCTAAAAAATGTAATTTTGCATTTAGATTACACTACAATATTCAAATAAATAAAAATTTCATGAAAGTCTTGGTAACCATCGGTACAGTTTTTATTGGCTCTTATGTTCATATCACCCTGAATTATAATAATGAGATGATCCTATGGAATCTTTAGAAAATCCCGAGTTACAATTAGCTTTTGATTTTGTTCAATACACCAACAAGAACATTTTCCTCACTGGAAAAGCGGGAACTGGGAAAACTACATTCTTGCATAATTTCAAACAACAATCATTGAAGCGCATGATCGTTGTAGCACCGACCGGCGTTGCAGCTATCAATGCAGGAGGAGTCACCATTCATTCTTTTTTCCAGATGCCTTTTGGTCCGCATATTCCAAAGGAGAATAAGGATGAATTTGAAATGCTGGATGAAAAAAATAATGATGGTAAATCATTCGTTCATAAGTTCAGCCGTGAAAAAATAAAAATAATAAAAAGCCTTGACCTGCTGGTGATTGATGAAATAAGCATGGTGAGATCGGATCTGTTGGATGGGATTGATGAAGTATTGCGTAAGTATAAAGATCATTACAAACCATTTGGCGGAGTCCAACTGCTGATGATTGGCGACCTACACCAGTTAGCTCCTGTTGTAAAAGAAGATGAGTGGAGGCTTTTGGAACAATATTACGATACATTTTATTTCTTTGGCAGCAAGGCTTTACAGAAGACACAATATATCAGCATTGAATTGAAACACATTTACCGCCAGCGAGACAGCGCATTCATTGACATTCTTGCAAAAGTTAGGGAAAACAATCTGGATGCGGAAGCACTTTGCGAACTCAACAAAAGACATATTCCATCTTTAGTAAAATCCAACGAAGAAGGCTATATTATTCTTACAACACACAATCATCAGGCGCAGACGATCAATGATTCAAAATTAAATAAACTCCATAACAAACCACATTCTTTTCAAGCCATCATTCAGGATGAATTCCCGGAATATTTATATCCCACAGGATTTGAGTTGACTTTTAAAAAAGGCGCGCAGGTAATGTTTATCAAAAATGACAGCTCCCACGAAAAGCGTTATTTTAATGGAAAAATAGGCGCTATCACAGATTTCAAAGAAGATATTATTGTTGTAAAATGCGAAGACGATCAATTCTCAATAGAAGTGGGTGTTGAGGAATGGAAGAATGTAAAGTATGAAATAGATGATAACACAAAAGAAATTAAAGAAACTATCATCGGGACGTTCACACAATATCCTTTAAAACTGGCATGGGCGATAACCATTCATAAAAGTCAGGGATTGACTTTTGACAAAGCGATCATTGATGCTAATGCCGCATTTGCTCACGGGCAGGTATATGTAGCGTTGAGCCGTTGCAGAACTCTTAATGGTTTGTTATTGATCGCTCCCATTTCTAAAAATTGTATAAAGAAAGATTCAACCATATCAAGGTTCACACGGGAAATCGAACAAAATCCTCCAGGGCAAAATATTCTGGAGATAGAAAAGAATGCTTATCAGCAAATGTTGCTGATGGAGTTATTTGATTTCAAATCTATCCTGCGTTGTTTTTTTTATTTGATGAAGATATTTAAACAAAATTCCGGAAGTATTGATAAGAACCTGCTGATCAATATAGAAAAGATAATAGTGCCTGTGAAGACTGAAATAGCTGACGTTTCAGAGAGATTCCTGAATCAGTTGGATCAATTATTTTTACAAAATAACAGCATCGAAGATAATGAAGCTATTCAGGATCGTGCAAAGAAAGCATGTGCCTATTTTTTGGATAAAACCGAAACGGTTCTCTTTAAAAACATTCTTGAAGTACAAATTGAATCTGATAATAAAGTGGTGCGCAAGTCCGCTAATGAAGCTATTGAACGGCTAAGTGAAGAAGTTCATATTAAGTTGTCTTGCCTGAAAACCTGCCAGTCAGGATTTGTAGCAAAGAATTATTTAGAGGTAAGGGCTAAAGCAGCAATAGATAAAAAAGAAGTTAAAAAAGTTCAAAAAATATCCGGCGATCAGATTTATAAGACTACGGATCATCCAAAACTTTATTCAAAACTGAAAGCCTGGCGGAATGACAAAGCGGAAGAGATGAATGTTCCTGCTTACATGGTACTGCAGCAAAAGACATTAATTGCGTTGGTGAATATACAGCCTGCTTCTATTGATCAGCTTAAAACGATCAAAGGATTTGGAAAGAGAAAAATAAAAGTTTTTGGTGATGAAATCATTGATATCATTTCTAAATATCTTTCTGAAAATAATATCGAAACAACGAAACAAATTGTTAAAACAAATCGTTTGCCTGAAAAATAAAAATCAACACTTAAAAAAGTTTTGATCTTTTTAAATCCGGCAAAACAATTTTGGAAATTGCAGCATTATTAAAGTTCATAATGAAAGCGCATAAGTTGTGATTTGCTTTTCCGCCTCAGGCGGATTTCTTTGACATATTTGTAATAATTTTTAAAATAAGCCCAATAAAAAGCTACTTAAATAAAAATTAAGACAGATTAGGTTATTATAATCTTGAAGTAAAATATAAAAAAATCAAAATTTTATGTTACAAGAGATAGTATAAATTGAGAATGAAAACAGAAAAAATACATATTAAAAAGGAGGATATTAAAAAAGCAAATCGAAAAGGAAATCGTGAAGCTTTTTTAGAAGGAGAGAAGTTTAAAACTTTGAGTACAAAACTTCATAAAAATAAAAAAAAATATTCAAGAAAAGATAAATACAAAAGAAGCAATGATTAGTTTACTATTGAATATTGGGTAGTGATTTGCTTTTCCACCTCAGGCGGATATCTTTGACATATTGATAACAACGTTCATTGAGCTATGTTGATGAGTTAGCCGGGTTGTGATTTGCTTTTCCGCCTCAGGCGGATATCTTTGACATATTGATAACAACCAAAAGAAAAGATCAGATCAATGCCCATTGTTGTGATTTGCTTTCAAATTGTATCTTTGACATATTGATAACAACATACCCTATCAATAGTCATTGATTTTAAAGGGTTTTGTTCAATATTTCAAAAATAAAAAAATGAGTTAAAACCTTCGGTGGGAATAAAAAACCGAAGGTTTTTCTTTTTTTAAAAAAGTTCAAGTTGTTGTGAAACTATCGGCGGGGCAACTTCCTTTTTGCAATAGTAAATTTCCATCATACCGAATTGCTTATCGGTAATGGTCATGATACCTACATGCCCTTTTTCGGGCAAGAGTTGTTTTACTCGCTTGATATGGACTTCTGCATTTTCATAGCTTGGGCAATGCCGGATATAAATGGAAAACTGGAACATGGCAAACCCGTCAGCCATGATGTACTTGCGGAAACGAGCTGCAATTCTTTTTTCTTTTTTGGTAACGACCGGCAGGTCAAAAAATACAAGTACCCACAAAATTCTATATTCGTTTAAGCGCATGATTTTCAGCCCCAACTTCTTAATCCTTTTCCACAAACGAGAAAGAGGAATTTGATCGGGTGATTTATTTTATATTTAGAACAGAACATGATTTAGCTTTTCTAAATTAATTCAGGATAAAGTATTTTTTTTGTCGTTCCTTCAAAACATTTTACCAGCGATGCTGTTGTTCGTTGCAGCCCGACCATAAGCGGACTTTTTTCACCGTCCATCCGTATGTCTATAGATGGAATAACAAGCAGTTGTTGTTTTACAGAACGACTTAATTCTGTAAAGTCTTCTCCTGTTTCAATAATTTCCGATACGATCTTATCCACGAATGGTCTGTATGGCTCCATGATATCGTCTGCCAGACAATAGGCATTATATTTGTTTTGATGATGAATCCCAAGTGTAGGCAACAAGCCCGAAGCCACAAGCCCTCGAGCAACTGTAGCACGTAATATAGCATAACCATAATTTAACAGGTTGTTGGGAGGTACACCCGCACGGTCGCGTCTGAAATTTAATTGTGGCGGAAATAAATTACCCCAGTAGTAAGCTGCTGCTTGTGCTTCATAATTGTCAGGATCGCCCGATCGAACATCTTTAGCCCATTGTTGCATTTTACCGATATCACTATTTTTTATTTTTAACAATGCTGCTTGGTTTTCAATTTTGGCGGTGACAGTTTGCTGCCACAATTGTTTTTTTAACGGGAGAGAAGCATCTATCTGGATTCTGAATCTTTCATTCTGTATAGTGTTTCCACATAAATTTAATAGAAGTCCTGTAGGATGATGCGTGTCGTTACAAGTAATTAAAGCAGTATTATTTTCAAGCAATGCAGCTATCAATGCCTGGGTAATGGTGATTTGTTTATCATCAAGAATGACAATGCCAATATCTTCGATAGGTATGGTCGCTGTATTTTCTTTTTTAAATGAATCACTCAACGTTTCATTTTTTTCAACCTGTGGCAACTTAACGATCATTTGTTTGTTGTCAAGATGCAGGTATGCCGGATTTCCGAAGTATAGCGTACGTTTGATCATAGAATAACATATTAAATAAAATCATATCACACAAAATGTGTGACACAAAATGTGTGATTTTTATTTATGCTGCATCCACCGCATCAGGAACTTGTCATACGTTTCGTAATAAGGATTTGCAACGGATGCATTATAGAATATCAGTTCTTTTTCAAGCAACGCCTCTATTCCTCTTGAGATCATGGATGACGTACCGAGTTTATATTTGCTGATAAATGATATTGAATGTGCTTTGCGTAATCTTCCTTCTTTAGAAATGGCTTGCAATAATTGCCATTGCCCTGCTGTCAGCAGGTTCCGGTACTGAAAAAAAGTATTTTCGTTGAGCTTTAAAATTTCAATTGCTGTTTTTTGTACATCATTCAGTTCAATATGTTTGATACCCGAAGCAAATAAATAATTGCAAAAATACTGGGTGTAAAATGTATGGCAACAGGTAAAGTCAATGATAAAATCAATGCTTTGTTTGTTTATTTTTTTTCGATGCGTGGTGAAAATCTGCGAGATAAACTGTGCATATTTTTCGGGACGTATAAAATCAAGGTGGAGATTACTGCAACTGGCATAGAAAGGACGTTTGGCGCTATTGAAAATTTCGTGCATCATTTTTTGATTGCTCCCGCAAAAAATAAAATGAATGTTCTTCAACGCTTGTATATGGGTGCGGAGTATTGCCTCCGTATTTTTTTCGGGATATTCCAGGATTTGTTGAAATTCATCAATGGCAAAAACGATCTTTTTATTTTGCGCATCTAAAAATGAAAACAACTGTTGGATGGTATTTTCATATTGCTTTGTTTTGGCTAATTCAAAACTTAATTCCGGTGCGCCCGACAGCGTGTCGAAGCTGATCAGGGGGCGAAGCGATTGAATGGCGCGGATAATTTTTTTCCCCATTCCTTTGTTTTCGGGGAAACTGTTGTAAATTTCCGTAGCCAGCAGGTTGGTGAATTCTTTCAGATTGGTGCTGCTTAATATATCCACATAGATGCAGGCAATGCCGGAGTTCTTTGCATAGGTTTCAAAAACATGCCGGATCAGCCCTGTTTTGCCTGTTCGCCGGATGGCAAACAGAGTGGTGTTGATATTATTCTGAATATTTTTTTTAATGAGTGCTGTTTCTGCTTCCCTGTCGCAAAAATAATTTGTGCTCCTGTATCCCGAAACTAAAAAGGGGTTGAATTCTTTTTCCATAAAACAAAGATATACAAAATTTTTTAAATCACACAAAATGTGTCACACAAAATGTGTGATTTTATTTTGTGTGAAATGCACCGTCACGTTTTTTATCAATGGTGCCTCCTGTAAAACCGCATACGCCCATACGCGGAGAATTGACAACAGGCATGCGGGCATAATCAGCGAAATCAGCACACTTCTTTTTATGATTTTTTGCACATTCCTTGCAGAATAGCGCTTCATCATATCCTGCGCATACTGAGCAAATCTGGGTAGCAGCTTTTTTTTTGCAAATGTCACAAAGTATTTCAAGAGGCTCGTTGCGAGAAAGCAATATTAACGACTCATCGGCTGCAAAGGAAAACTCACTAATACCTTTTACATCGAGACAGGTCGTGCTGCCGAAATCATATTCATACATTAATTTAATTCCTGTAAAGAAAACATTCGATGCTTTTTCTTTTTTAGATATTTCGCCCGGCACAGTATAATTATCATCATCCGAAAAATTAAAATCACTTCGTCTTTCCGACTCTCTTTTTTTAAGATCAATCAATGCGCTCATGTGTCCGCAGCATTCGAGCCAAATGTCGCGGAGGAATAAATCAAACTCTTCAATCTTAGTTTTACCGTCAATCCATATATTCAGGAACATTTCGGCTGCTTCAACACGGATATGAAATGATTTTCCCGGTGGATTTAGTTTCCCTTTTTCGTTCAGGTGAGTATTCAGATGGCGGCTGATGCCTGCTTTTGCAAATGTTTCCCCGCAAAAAATACACGTGCCTTCGGAATGTAATGCTTTCATATTAGTTTAAATTTGTATAAAATTTAAAAATTAAACGACTTTCTTTACTTTGACTTCAATGATGTTGAAGGAGTGATCAAAATTTCCATTCAATTTCTCCATCTGGTTTTATTTCAAAATGTTTACCTTCAATTGCACAAATGAATTTATCTGCTGTTAATTTTAATCTTGCTTGATATTTATTTATTTCCATATTTGTATCCCCATCGCCAAGTTCTTTATCAGCTCTAGCTTCAATATGATTTTGAAGATACATGTATTTAGTAGAAGCAACATCGTTGAATTTATAAATTTTAAAAATTCGCTTCAGTAAATCAACTTTTTCTAGTTCTTTCAATTCTTCAATTTGGACTTTATAAAAGATTACTTTACATCCAACTTGCAATATGTTAGATAAAGAAATTTTAGATTTATTATTTCTACGCCCTGTTTCAATATGCTGAAAATATGGTTCATTTTTAATTTCTTCAATTGATTTAAGTTTTAGTTCGGATAACTTATACAAACCTATAATTTGAAAAACACGTTCAATTTTATTTCCAATTAACCCTTCATAATATAAACACACTGTATTTTCTTCATTTTGTGTATAGATATGATGTTTGTAATTATGTTTTGATAAAAATGTATGCTTTTTAATTTGTAAAGATTTTTCAGGCGTTAAGTAGCCTCTGCCAGCAACCACCTTACATCTGACTTTTTTTATAAATTCTTTCTTGCTTGGGAAAGGAATCGGTTCTAATTTAGCTTTATCAAAACTTAATCCATTTGCCATTCGGGATTCAAGAGTTGTTTTAACTATATTTTGTACAGCGATATCCACTATGTTTTTACAATCATTAATGCTGGTAAATGACGCTATAGGATAGCGTTCTACCAAGCATAGTTTTTCATTTTGTTTAATAGCACCAAAGAAACTTTCCTTATGAAGTTGTCCTCTTATAGAATCACCTTTGGCAATAAGAGGAATTTTTTTTCCAGTTGCATCAAGTTTATAATTTTTATTTTTATCCCTAACAAATTGAAGTTTGCCTCGTTTTCTTACATTCTTGTATGTAGCACTTAATGTGCGGTGTTGTGGAAGGAAGTTAATTAAAATATCATCAGTAAATGATAATAAATGGGATGCTGAAAAATTGCTCCAACCTTTAGGGTTATCGTGAAAAACTTTTCCTGTTTTATTATCTTTATTTTCATTATAAGCTAATAAAATTTTATCGCGGGTAGCCGCAGTTGGAATTAGGGTTAATACCGCCGCATCTATTGCATGATGAGCGAAAGTATTCCTGTCTTTTTTTTCTGTTTTAGCTTGAATTTTGTAGATATCTCTAAAAGCTGCAGTAACACTGCCTTTTTGAACTTCTGTTTTTTTGAAAACTGTTTTCAGATATGGTAATGCAAATTTTGTAATTACCTGCGTATCTCTCAATTGGCTGTTTCTCCAACCTGCTTTATATTCGGTGCAAGTAAATGTTTCTAATTTTTTTCGCCAATAATCTAAATCAAATTTGTTTGAATGTCTTTGTTGGATGCAATAATCTTTTCTGTCTTTGGTGTGAGCAATTTTTGTTTGATATTTCCAAAAATCAATTTGATTTTCATAATGATCAACTTTATCAAACATAAATTTCAAACGTGGTTTAATGGGTGTATATCCTAATGCATCCTGTTCATAATTTTCTAAGTCAGATGGAATACGTTTTCTTTTTATTTCTCTATTATATGTTGAATCAGCAATTGTTAAATTTTTTACCTCATTGTCAAAACTCATACTGGCTGGAATTGTATGCTCAATATCAAATTTAGTTCCATTGAAAAGTTCGGATATGGATATAGTTTTACCTGTATATAAACATTGACCTTTTTGTTCATTCCATAGACGAAGTTTATCAACATCATTTTTTAATGCTACAACTTGTTTATAAATATCTTCACCTTTCTCTATTTGCTCAAACCACAATCTGAATTTATTAATTACTTCTGGATTTTTTTCATCTAAATCAGGATATTTTGGTTTTGCTGTACCAATGATTGCTTTTGCAAACTCTTCATTTTCTTTTTCTCTTTCACGTTGCCATTTTTCAATGGCTCTACGTTTGTTGGCATCATTTAATTCACGGGCTATTTCAACCACAACTCTTGTATTTTCATCAATTTTTGCTGCTTCAAGAAGGTAGTTAATTAACTTTTTAAGTTTATAAAGTGTTTTTAATGCCATCGGATTTTTAAAACCTCTGCTGATAGGTTGAGGGTCTTCAAGAAATTTCATAACTCTACCATCGTCCAAATGTTTTTCCTTTGGATCGGGATATGTTTCTTGTTCAGAGGGATGCCATAAATATTTTTTTTGGCTTTCATCTACCCCATAGTGTTTTTGAAGATATTGAAATATTTTTTTATGTAAATTAGGTACTTCAGAAAACAGATTATCTTTTTTACCTTGTATCGGTTTTTTCAAAAAATCTCTATAATGTTGCTCAATATAATTTTTTGCCTCATTTTTTTCTTGTTCTGATTTGTCTTCCCATGTTTTATTTCCATAAACATCAATGAGCATATTCACAATAAGCTTCTTTTCCTGAACATCTAATTCACGATCATCTTCAATTCTATAACGTTGTTCATTGTTAAGTTCATTTCTAATTAGATTATTTAAGACATTATTCCATAATCTTTCATTTTCAAATTCTTTCCTTATTCTATCGTACATTTCCGAAAAGTTATTTATCAAATCCTGACTTATTTCTTTCTCGTCAAATACTTTTGGAAGATTAGCTAGATAAATAGCTTCACTATAAACAAAACCTTTATATAGGTATGGGAGTATTTTTTTTATTGCAGACAAGCTCAAGGTTGCATAACCTTGAGACAATGTAATTTTTTCAGAAAAATCTTTAGCTTGTTTTTCATTAAACATTAATTTTTGAACTGAAAATTC
>CAYVNP010000023.1:0-21063 GCA_964452905.1 uncultured Bacteroidales bacterium | reverse complement strand
CCAAGTTGTACTTTCCAATCTTCACCAAATAATTTCTCAAATGAATTAAGAAGTTTACAGGAAAGAACTTTGGTATCTTCTTTAAATTTTGATTCAATAGTTCCTCCATCTTTTTTTAATTGTTTGAAAATACTACTTAATTTAAAGTCACCGCCTGATTTAAAAAAAATGGGATATATTTTTTCTATGAGATATGTGGGTTTATCAATTGCTTCTGGTAGTTTAATTTTAAGATTATTGATAAATATCCATGTTCTGAATTCTTCATATAATGGATGACTTATCGGGCACCTACTTTTGTTTTTCTCGAATGTGCATATTCCAACTAATCCCTTTTGACTTCTTAATGGGCGTTGCCAGATAATGGATTTCCATAATCGCTGATAAATTTCATCAGATATATTTTGCACCCGGCAAATTTCTTTTAGTTCGGCTTCATAATCACTTCGCAGATTGTAACGTTTTCTTATTCTTTCATTTTTTTCTTTTTGCAAATAGTATAATGCAGCTCCCAGTGTTTTATGTTTTCCAATATATGGATCAATTTCATTTTTCCCTTTTACCGCTCCATCTTTACTTCCCTTTAACATGGTTTGGGTTTCTTGTTCATCTCTGCCTTTAAACCCTCTGCGTTGTACGAGTTGATAAAATATTCTTCCTAATATTTGAGGGTTATCTCTAAAAATATTTTTATAATCTTCATTTTCGCTTACAGCTAAAACCCTGAATAAATAATAGCTTTCGTGTTTATCAAATCCTAATTGTTCAAAATCAGGTTTTCCATCTCCATTGAAATCAAATCGTAACCATTGAATAAATTTATCTGATTGTGGATATTTTCTGCCAATACCTTTTTTATAGGAACACCATTCAACTAATTCAGTTAATGATAAAGGGCACATTTTGTTATTAATCAAACATTCTAGTAAAGTCCATTTTCGATATTTTTCAGCTTGATAATTACGACGTTTATGGCGGCTTTCTGTTCTTTTCTGAACCATGGGCTTTTCGATTCCCTTTTCTTCACCAACACCTTTGTCAAAGGTCAGTACTCCCTTGTCTATTATTTGATTATCATTAACAGAAGTATCTCTTATTGCCCAGCCAATAGAGTTTGTTCCTAAATCTATACCTAATATTTTTTCCATATCAATTATTTTTATATCTTTGTTTCACAATTTGAAAACTTATCACAATAAGGCTATAAGCCGAAGAGAAATCTTAAGCCCTGCGTACTCCGTGGGGCTTTTTTTTCATGTTTAGTTATACTTCTTTCATAAATAAATTCTAATTGCGACTTAAAAGTAAACATTTTTTTAATATTATAATATTATATATATAGGCAACAGAAAAAGAAATAAGGAAGAAAATACCAAGAAAAATGAAAGATTATGGTGTGGATAATTTTATTTTTGAAATAGATATACAACCTTTTCAGAATAATGGAAACCATAAGGATCCAGCAAATTAAAATATGATAAAACGGATTTAGTAAGAATGCTAAACAATACTGATTTTGATCATATTGGTCATACCCTTGATATTAATGGGTGTGCTGGCTGTATGAATGATCAGTTGATGCTTGTTCACATAACCTTCTTTGAGTAAAATTTTCGTCATTCCGTCAATGGCTTGATCGGTACTGTTTATTTTATCTAAACAAAAACCGCGAACACCCCATAAAAGATTGAGTTTCCGGAGTAAAAAATGATTCCAGCTGAAAATAAACACACCTGCCTTAGGACGCTGGCTTGATAATTTATTGGCTGTATACCCGGAATGTGTTAGTCCGGTAATGGCAGATGCATTCACCAGTTTGGCTGTAGAACACGCATTATTACAAATTGCATTGGTGATATTTCTGTTTTTATCCTGATGAACGTGTTCTGAATACTTATGATAAATACCATCATATTTCTCAACCTGTTGTAAAATTTTCTGTACGGTTTCAATCACCAGAACAGGATATTTTCCGACCGAAGTTTCCCCGCTCAGCATCACTGCATCAGCGCCATCCATCACTGAGTTGGCAACATCATTCACCTCAGCGCGTGTTGGTCTGAAGTTAACGATCATGCTCTCCATCATCTGTGTGGCAATAATGATGGGCTTTCCCACGGTCATACATTTCCTCACCAATGTTTTTTGGATCAACGGTACGTTTTGCAAAGGCACTTCAACACCCAGATCTCCTCGGGCAACCATGATCCCATCTGTTTCATCAATGATCAGATCCATTTCATTAATGGCTTCCGGTTTTTCAATTTTAGCAATGATGCCGGGTTTATTGTCCGATTTGTGTTTTTGAATAATTTTTCTCAACTCCCGGATGTCATTAGCAGATCGAACAAACGACAAACCTATCCATTCAATTTCATGATCAAGGATAAATGCAACATCATTTTTATCCTTCTCTGTCAAGCACGGTAATGATATTGCAGTATCAGGCAGATTGACTCCTTTACGTGAACTGAGTATTCCGCCATGTTCAATTTTAGTCACTACTTCATCTTTCCCATTGGTTGATATTACTCTCAATCCGAGTTTACCGTCATCAATTAATATCAACTCACCTTTTTTAACATCTTTAGGAAAAGTAGTATAGGATAAATAAACTTTTTCTTTTGTTCCAACACATTTACGGGTAGTGATGGTAATGGTTTTACCTTCTTTTAATTCAATGGCATTATTCTCTACTTCTCCGATTCGTATTTTGGGACCCTGTAGGTCAGCAAGGATAGGTATATGCGTGTTTAATTCTTTATTCAGTTCACGAATTATACGGATGAGTTTTTCATGTTCATCGTATTTTGAATGTGAAAAATTCAGACGACAAACATCAACACCTGCCAAAAACATTTTTCGTAATGTTTCTTTTGAAGACGAGGCAGGACCTAATGTTGCGACAATCTTAGTTTTTTCCCAAAGGATATTTTTTTTCATTGGACAGACGGGTTTTATTTTTTTTCTCTTCAGCATTCTGCTGGTAAAAGTAATTCGTAATATGAATTTCAAGATCAGTTAACAATATATTTATATTCTTGATCATATTGAAAACTCCAAGATATGCAGTTAGAATTTGTGGGATATTAGCAATAATATTCAGCTTATCCTTCCATTCATTGGCATCCGTATTCCCTTTAATGAATAAAAGATAATCCACTTGTTTCAGGTCAGGTAAAAGATAACCGTCCGTATTTCTGTTTGAGACCAGTTGATATTTAAGATTGGTTTTATCAGAATATAAAAAGACAGATGCCGTTACTTCTTGTTTTGATTTAACAGGTATATATTTGAAGTCATCACATTTTGAAAGTTCAATACCCAACTGTTGATTCAAATGCCATGATAGCCGATAATCCTGAATAGCACTACAAATACAGATGACAAGATATTCCTGGCTGTAATCGGTTTCTTCTATTTTCAGTTTGTTGGCAGACATGAAGAAAATATTTACTCAAATGTATAAAAAAAATTAATGCCCCACTTTTACTTCATCATACTTAATGTAAAAAATCTTTTTATGTAAAGCAGATGAGCTCCCAATTTTTTATTTATTTTTAACAACTAATTTGACTGTCATTTTATGAATGTAAAAAAACTATCTGTTATCATTCCTGTTTTCAATGAAGAAAAAACCATTCAGGTTTTGCTAAAGAAAGTTAAAGAAGTTTGTCTGGTAAATGGAATTGTAAAGGAAATCATTCTTGTGAATGATTGCTCCACAGATTCAAGTGAGCAGGAAATAACTGAATTCATGAAAATGAATCCTGATGTAACGATACATTATTTCTGTAATGAAAACAATTCAGGGAAAGGATTTTCCATCCGAACCGGTATTCAAAAAGCAACAGGAGATTATATCATCATTCAGGATGCTGACCTTGAATACAATCCGGATGAATATAATTTTTTGCTTCAGCCGATTGTGGATGGTTTTGCCGATGTGGTGTATGGCTCACGGTTTATGGGTGACAAACCGCACCGAATACTTTTTTTCTGGCATTCAGTTGGGAATAAAATTTTGACGACCATTTCAAATATGTTTACCAATCTTAACCTTACAGATATGGAAACATGTTACAAATTGTTTAAAACAGAGATAATCAAACAGATTATTTTAACTGAAAACAGATTTGGTTTTGAACCCGAAGTAACAGCAAAAATATCAAAAATTAAAGGGATCAGGATTTATGAAGTAGGAATTTCATATTACGGCAGAACTTACGATGAAGGGAAAAAGATCAATTGGCAAGATGGTTTCAGAGCAATCTTTTGTATTCTGAAACATAATTTATTTAATTCATAGGATAGAATGAAAGCAGTTATAATTGCGGGCGGTAAAGGAACACGAATGAAAGATATTTCTGCCGAAATACCTAAACCCATATTGCCTGTTTGCGGTAAACCGGTGTTACAGTATCAGGTGGAGCTTTTAAAAAAGTACAATATCACTGAAATTATCATCATTGTTAATCATTTAAAAGATGCGATAATTGATTTTTTTGGTAAGGGTGAGAAATACGGTGTAAATATTTCTTATGTTGAAGAGAAGGAACCCCTTGGGACTGTCGGTGGCATTAAGGAATTTGAACATGAACTGAAGGATGATTTCATAGTTTTCTACGGCGATGTGATGGTCAGTATGGATCTGAATTATTTTATTGCTTTTCATCAAAACAAAAAAAGTGAATGCAGCATTGTATTACATCCCAATGATCATCCGTACGATAGTGATCTGGTGGAAGCCAATCAGGACGGGCGAATCACGGCTTTTCATTCCAAACCGCACAGGCAAGATGTATATTACAGAAATCTTGTGAATGCCGGAGTTTATTTGTTTACACCTGTGATCTTCAAACATTTGGTCAAAGGAGTGAAAGCAGATTTCGGAAAGAATATTTTTCCTTTGATTTATCAGAAGATCAGAATGTATGGATATGATACTGCCGAATATTTAAAAGATATGGGTACACCGGATCGTATTGCACAAGTTGAAAAGGATTGTGTGTCAGGGAAATTTAAAAATTCAAATTATGAGTATAAACGTAAAGCGATTTTTCTTGACCGAGATGGTGTGATCAATCATGAAAATCATTTGGTCTGCAAACCGGACGATTTTGTTTTGTTTGATTTTACGGCTGAAGCAATACGAAAAATCAATCAGACCGAATATGTCGCTATTGCTGTTACCAATCAGTCAGTGGTTGCTCGTAATATGTGTACCATTGAAGAAGTAGAGTACATTCATAAAAAACTTGAAACTGAACTTGGACGTTCACATGCCAAACTCGACCATATATATTATTGTCCACACCACCCTGACAAAGGTTATCCCGAAGAAAATGCAGAATATAAAATAGAATGTGAATGCCGTAAGCCAAAGAGTGGTATGCTGCTAAATGCAGAGAAAGATTATCATCTTGATTTGAAAAAATCTTTTATCATTGGCGATGCTGAACGGGATATAATCAGTGGGCGTAATGTGGGTGTTACTACGATTGGCGTGATGACCGGTAAAGGCATGCGGAGTACAGATACGCAACCCGATTATTTTTTTCCGAATTTGCAGCATGCCGTCGATTTTATTATCAACGAACCGTATAAAATATATTTTGAAAAGATATATTCGAAATTTGCAAATTCTCCCGAAAGACCTTTTATTATTACTATTGGAGGGAATGCACGTTCAGGAAAAACAACTCTGGCTACATATTTGAAAAAATCATTTGAAGAAAAAAACAGTTCAGTTTTGAAGATTGATATGGATAACTGGCTGGTGAATGAGGAAGAACGAAAAAATTGCAAAACTGTTTTTCAACGGTTTAATCTTGAAAAAATTATTTCGGATATACCAACCTTATTCAATGGAAAACCAATAACTGTCAAAGGATATAAACGACATCCAAAACAAAAACAATATCCTGTCACCTATCAGTTTCAATCAGAACAGGTCATCATTATTGAAGGTGTAGTTGGGTTGAGCGATGAAGTGCTTCGGTCATATTCACATCTGAAAATATTTCATGATGCAGATGAAAATATGTTAAGATCAAGATTTCTAGAATATTATCAGTGGAGAGGTCATACGGTTGAACAAGCAGAAACACTTTATCAGACAAGATTAAAGGATGAAATTGAATTAATTTTAAAAGAAAAACTATTTGCAGATATGATTGTTGCAATTTGAAGTCATGCAAAAAAGAAATTAGAATATAGAATACAGAAGAATTGAAGACTATTTTACATTCTTAAAATCAGTATTCTAATTAGTAATTTTAAATCTTAATATTTACATTTGCATTTCATTTAAACCTAAAGAATTATAAATGATCATTTCAAGAACTCCGTTTCGTATCAGTTTTGTTGGTGGTGGCTCTGACATTGCTTCTTTTTACACTCAATGCAAGGGCGCAGTTCTTAGCACATCCATTGATAAATACATGTATATTTCTTCTCATAAATTTTTCGACAAAGAAGAGATACAAGTTAAGTATTCACAAACTGAAACGGTCAATGATGTGAACAAACTGAAGCATCCCATTCTTCGTGAAACCATAAAAAGATTCAATATCAGCGGAGGAATTGAGATCAGTTCTATTGCCGATATTCCTGCCGGTACAGGCATGGGATCCTCCTCATCCTTTACTGTTGGATTATTACATAATCTCTATGCAATCAAAAGAAATTATGTGACCAAAGATATTCTGGCTGATGAAGCATGTAAAATAGAGATTGATATCTTGAAAGAACCGATTGGCAAGCAGGATCAATATGCTGCTGCTTTTGGCGGACTTAACATTATCCATTTTAACGAAAATGGCAAAGTTACCGTTGAACCGCTTTATATCAAAGAATCCGTTTATGATGCATTACAGGAAAATTTGATCATGTTCTATATTGGCAATAAACGGAGTGCATCTGAAATACTTTCTGAACAAACAAAAAATATTTCATCCGGAGAAAGATTTGAAAACCTGAAATCCATGGTTGCTCTTGTTCCGGATATGCGTAATGCTCTCTACAATGAGCAACTGAATGATTTCGGAAAGATCTTACATGAAAACTGGATTTTAAAACAAAAACTTGCTTCACAGATCAGCAATGACTGGATCAATCATATCTATAAAAAAGCGCTTGAGAATGGAGCAAACGGGGGTAAGCTCTTAGGTGCCGGTGGGGGCGGGTTTATGTTGTTTTATTGTGAAAAAACAAAACAAAAAAAATTACAGGAAGCCTTGCATCCTTTCACTACATTTAATTTTAAATTTGAACGCGACGGTTCTAAAATAATTTATTTCGGCGATGAACAACTCTGAAAACTTACATACATATTTCAACAAAGTCATTGAGACCATTGGTAAACTCGACAAGCAATCGGTTCAATCACTGCTTGATGCTTTACTCAGTTGTTATGAAAATGGGAATACGGTTTTTATTTTCGGTAATGGTGGGAGCGGAGCAACAGCATCACACATAGCAGGTGATTTTATTAAAGGTGTTTCGTACGGATTGGAAAAAAGATTCAAATTCATTTGTTTGAACGACAATGCTTCTGCGCTTTCTGCTATATCGAATGATCTTTCATACGATGATGTATTTGTTGAACAACTGAAAAATTTTATTCAAAAAGATGATCTTGTCATTGGTTTATCTGGAAGCGGTAATTCAATCAATGTAGTAAAAACATTTGAATATGCGAAAAAGATGCATGCGAAAACCGTAGCACTCTGCGGATATTCAGGTGGTAAGATCAAAGAGATAGCTGATATTTCGGTTCATATACCAGTTAATGATATGGAAGTAACAGAGGATTTACATCTAATTGTTTTTCATGCATTGAAACATATGCTCACTGTTCAACTTAAGGGAGATAAAGCATCGATGGGGAAAAAATATGATGAACGAATAAACTAATTTCCAATCAGATTTAATGAATATATCTTTATAATACTCTAATCCATGCGCGCATTTGTTACCGGCGGCGCCGGCTTTATCGGAAGTAACCTAAGCGATCTGCTTTTATCCGAAGGGCATGAAGTGATAGTATATGATAACTTTGTTACCGGTCAGGAAATGTTTGTCAACCATAATCTTAAAAACCCACATTATAAACTCATCCGTGCGGATGTGTTGGATAAAGACATATTACTCCGCTCTATGCAGGGATGCGATATTGTTTTTCATTTGCAAGCAAATGCAGATGTCCGTGGTGGCATCAATAATACAAGCATTGATATCAACCAAAATATACTTGCAACACATAATGTTTTAGAAGGTTTACGCATTAACAAAATTAAAAAAATTGCATTCTCAAGTTCAGCTACCGTTTATGGTGAACCGGATATTTTTCCTACACCTGAACATATTCCATTGATACAAACCTCTATTTACGGCGCTTCCAAAGCATCGGCTGAAAGTCTGATTCAAGCATATTGTGAATATTTTGATATAAAAAGTTATATATTCCGTTTTGTGTCATTTATCGGGCAACGTTATACGCATGGGGTTATTTTTGATTTTATGAAAAAATTAAAAGAGAATTCCAACTCATTGGAAATTCTTGGTGATGGTAAACAACAAAAATCATATCTGAATGTGAAGGACGGTGTACGTGCCATTTTATTTGCCGTTTGGAATGCTCAAGAAAAAATAAATATTTTTAATCTTGGCAATAAAGAATATATGAATGTAGTTGATTTAGCAAATATTATTTGCAATCGACTAAAATTAACGAATGTAAAATATAATTTTACCGGTGGTTCACGCGGATGGATTGGTGATTCACCATTCGTCCATTTAGATATTTCCAAAATTTCCCGTCTCGGCTGCAATCCTGATTATTCGATTTCGGATTCCATAATCGATACTGTTGATTACCTCTCACAACACGATGAGCTTTTTCTGAAAAGAAAATAAAACATACTCTACCATTCATTACTTTTATGTTCTGCTTCATTATAAAAAAGCTTTAAAATTATTGCATATTTAAAAAAATCCATGTAAGTTTGAAACATGAATACCGGTTCAAAGAATTTCAGCAATTGATTTCCTTCGGCAGGTTAATAGATTACAATTAAATACATATACAAAGTTTATCCTAAGGGATAGATCATTATTAATTTTAAAAAAATCAAAATATGGAAAAAACAGAAAGCAATTATGTTAAATTTTTCAGTGGCGAGAATATCCCACTCGAACTCCACAAAGTACGCATGGTTCAGAAACTTCACCTGCGTCCGATCGAACGTCGTTTAAAAGCTATCCGTGAAGGTGGTTTCAATACCTTCCTGTTGAGCACACAGGATGTTTTTTTGGATATGCTTACTGATAGTGGTACTAATGCCATGAGTGATAACCAGATTGCATCAATGCTCCAAGCGGATGATGCATATGCAGGGTCACAAAGCTTTGTGCGTATGGAAAAAAGTATTCTTGAAGTGTTCGGAACAAAATATGTTCTTCCTGTTCACCAGGGACGTGCTGCTGAGAATATTCTTTCACAAACCTTCATCAAAAAAGGGGATGCCATCCCAATGAACTACCACTTCACTACTACCAAGGCACACATGGAATTGAATGGGGGTACTATTTTTGAAATTTATACCGATGAAGCATTGAAGATCAACAGTGATCATCCTTTCAAAGGAAATCTTGATATCAATAAATTAAAAGATATTATTAAAAGATACGGAAAAGAACACATCCCCTTCATCCGTCTCGAAGCATCTACCAACTTGATCGGCGGACAACCATTCTCCATCCAGAACATGCGTGAAGTACGCAAAGTTGCTGATGAACATGGTTTACTCATTCTGCTTGATGCCAGTTTGATCGGTGAGAATGCTTATTTTATTAAACAAAGAGAAGCTGAATTTAAAAATGCATCCATTCAGGAGATTCTGCTGACCATGTGTAATTTTTGTGATATTATTTATTTTTCCAGTCGTAAAGTAAGTTCTACGCGCGGTGGAGGTATATGTACCAACAATTATGATCTCTTCCTGAAAATGAGAGATCTGGTGCCATTGTATGAAGGTTTTCTTACCTATGGCGGTATGTCTGTTCGTGAAATTGAAGCAATGGCAGTTGGTTTAATGGAAACATTGGACGAAACCGTGATCAGTCAATCACCGCAATTCATCAACTTCATGGTGAGTGAACTGGATAAAAAAGGGATCCCTGTTGTAAAACCAGCCGGTGGTCTTGGTTGTCATATTGATTGCATGGGCTTTTTACCTCATGTTCCACAATCTGAATATCCGGCAGGCGCTTTAGCTGCCGCACTGTTCCTTGTTTCTGGAACAAGAGGTATGGAACGTGGTACTATCTCCAGTGTACGTGATGCAGATGGCAATGATGTTCTGGCCGACATGGAACTCCTGCGCCTCGCAGTGCCCAGAAGAGTATTCACTTTATCACAAGTTAAATTTGTTGTGGACAGACTCGACTGGTTGTTCCAAAATAGAAAGCTGATCGGTGGTTTGAAGTTTGTTGATGAACCAGCTGTTCTTCGTTTCTTCATGGGTAAACTTGATGCAGTGAATGACTGGCCAGAAAAACTTGCTGCAAAATTTAAAAAGGATTTTGGAGAAAGTTTATAATTAATTGTATAGAAAAAAAAACACCTGTAGGGAAAATACAGGTGTTTTTTTTTGTGAATATAAATCGTACTTCTAATAAAATGAACTATCTGCTTTTTGTAAGTTTTCTTGCAATCCTGTTCGACTTATTCCTTTTCACTTTAACCTTTGCCGAATAAGCAATGTAATACATTGCTGGTACAAGAACTAATGTGAGTACTGTAGCAAAACTTAATCCGAATATGATGGTCCATGCCAGAGCGCCGAAGAAATTAACATTATCTCCCCCAAAATAAATATGTGGATTCAGTTCAGTGAATAATGTTTCAAAGTTTATATTGAAGCCGACAGCTAATGGGATCAAACCGAGAATAGTTGCTGTTGCAGTAAGAATTACAGGTGTTATACGGGTTTTACCGCCTTGTATAATAGCATCCTTGGTCTTTAGCCCTCTTTCTAATAACACATCAGTAAATTCAACCAATAATATACCATTTCGAACGACAATACCTGCAAGGGCTACAATCCCCATACCGGTCATTACTACCGACATATCCATGCGGAAGATAATGAATCCAAGGAAAACGCCGATCACACTGAAAATGACTTCACTCAATATGATCAATGGTTTGGATAATGAATTAAATTGTGTGATCAGAATGAATAGAATAATACAAAGAGATAAAAGCATGGCTTTCCCCATGAATACCACTACTTCAAGCATATCTTCGTTTTCACCGGTAATCGTAATTTCAACACCTTCTTTTTTCGGGTAAATATTAATGGCTTTCTGAATTTTCTTATTTATTTCATCCGGAGTAAAACCGGTAAGAACATTAGAACCGAGAGTAATCACACGTTTTACATTTTTACGCGTGATACCACCATAGGCGTTTTCATAATTTATTTTTGCTACAGAAGCAAGAGGAATCTGGCGGAGTAATCCGGTAGTCATATCGCGATAAACGATCTTCAGGTTCATCAGTTTATCAAGATTCTTACGAATATAGGGATTATATCTTAACTGGATAGGATATTGATCTTCTCCTTCACGGAATTTCGATGTTTCTTTTCCTAAAATCGCGGTACGAATTTCCATGCCGATCTGTCCTGTGGTGATTCCTTCACGATTGGCACGTTCACGGTCAATCTCAATGACCACTTCTGGTTTGGTGTCATCAAAATTAGATTTTAATTGTTCAATACCGGGAATTTTTTGCAGTTCAATGAATTTTTTGAAGTCTTTGGTCGTCGTAACGAGCTCTTCAATATTATCGCCACTCAATTCAATATTGATAGGTTTTCCTGAAGCAGGTGGTCCCATTTTATTAGATTCGACAGATATTTCAGCGCCGGGAATATTTTTAACCACATTACGGATCTTATCAAGATATTGTTTGGTTGAAATTCTTTTTCTTTTAGAAGATTCTACAAATACGACCGTTACCTTTCCTTTGTTTGAAGTAGTAGACACATCAAAATGGTTGTCAGATGCACCCAGTGCAATATTGGAAATAACAGATTCAACGATCGGATTCTTTTTTCCTGTATTTTTATCAATGCCCAACACCTGATGGATTCTATCTTCCACAATACCTGTAATGGAATCAGTAACTTTAATGTCAGTACCAACAGGTAATTTAATATATGTATAAACATACATTGGATCATTATCAGGGAAGAATAATTTTTTGGGTCCGAAATATGAATTTAAAACTAATGTAATAATAAATAACACCAGCGTATAACCGAGCAATTTGTAAGGTCTTTTTTTGTAGAGAGCCCATTTAAGTAAATCTTCATACTTGTTCATCATTGCAGGAATAAAACGATGTTGGAATTTTCGTAAAATGCGGAACCCATAAAAATTGTGTAGGATGAAAAATATAGAAACAAATATTAAAAAGTTACCTACTCCATGAAAACGGATCAGATGGAATAATAAACCGAGACCAGCAATGATTCCTGCATTACGGAAAATTTGTTTTTTGTTACCTGATATTTCATTTTCATCATCATGTTTCATAAACGAAACTGCAAACACAGGATTGATGATATAAGCAACAATCAATGAAGCAAACAATGTAAGGATGAGTACGACAGGAATGAAGTGCATAAATTTACCTGTGATACCGGGCCAGAATATCAATGGAAAGAAAGGCGCTAACGTAGTTAGAGTTCCGGATAATACAGGTAAAAACACTTCGCCTGTAGCATATTTTGCTGAATCAATGACATTCAATTTTCCTTTGCTAATTTTAAAAATACGATGAGTATTTTCAATCACAACTATAGCATCGTCCACAACTATACCTAAAGCAAAAATAAATGAGAACATCACCAGCATGTTCATGGTGTAATTCATACCGGGAAGAACAATGTAGCAAAGCGCCATGGATAAAGGGACAGACAAACCTACAAAGATGGCATTGGTTAATCCCATGAAGAACATCAGAACAATGGTAACCAGAATAAACCCAATGATAATCGTGTTGTTAAGGTCATCCAGCGTGGAACGTGTAAACTTGGACATATCGCCGGTGAGCGTCACATGGAGGTTTGAAGGGAATTGTGTTTTTTGAAGTTCATCCAGTGTTTTCTTAATTTTATCTGAAGCGTCTAACAGATTCTGACCGCTTTTTTTAATCACATTCAGTGTAATTACATTCTGTCCGTCAAGTCGGGCAAAGCTTTCAGGTTCTTTGAATCCGTCATTGATATCAGCAATATCTTTCAGTGCAACTGTAGCGCCACTTGAAGAATGCAGATAAATATTTCGGATAACATCCATATTTTTAAAATCACCAACAACCCGAATAGAACGGCGCATCCCTTTCATATCAATTGTTCCGCCGGCAATGGTCATGTTTTCTGCCGATACGGCACGGTCAATATCATAGAAAGAAACGCTGGCAGCTTGCATTTTATACATATCAACATCGATCTGTATTTCCCTGTCAAGTGCACCGATAATATCTACGCGAGTGATTTCTTTAAATGCTTCAACTTTATCCTGTACCATTTCAGCATATTTTTTAATCTTATCCAGATCATAATTTCCTGAAAGGTTGATGTTCATTATGGGTATTTCCGAAAGGTCTATCTCCATGACCTGAGGGTCTTGCAGAAGATTGTTCGGCAGGTCTTTCTTGGTTTTATCCACTGCATCTTTTACTTTTTGTTTGGCAACAGCCACATCTACATTGGGATTAAAGTCAACCATGATAACCGAATAATCCTGAACAGAGTTACTGGTAATGGTTTTAACACCATTGATGGATTTAATATTTTTTTCCAATGGACGGGTAACCAGATTTTCCATATCCGATGGTGATGTACCCGGATAGATGGTGTTGATAAGGATTTTTGGAAAAACGATATCCGGAATTTGTTCTTTGGGTATAGTTATATAATTGATAATTCCAAAAATGGCAATGATAATGACCAATACATAAATACTGGTCTTATTGTCTATAGCCCAACTGCTCGGTTTGAATTCTTTGTATTTTGTTTTCACCTGAATTTATTTTAAAAATGATTCGATTTAATTTAAATTATCGCACAAAATTAATAAAATTAGTTTCATGGAAACATTTTTTCTAAAAAAAGTTTCCAAAGTTTCTTTGGCATGAAAATCAAGTTATTTTTTAATCTTTAAAAATTCTTCAATAGATAGGTATATATCATCGAGTTCCTCATTGGAAATACAATAGGGTGGGAGCACATACATCACATTTCCCAGAGGACGTAAAATTATATTTCTTTCTAAGAAGAATGGAATAATTTTTTCTTTGATCGGATGATGATAATTGGTTTTTTTAGTTGTATTCACTTCGATAGCCAGAATAGTACCTTGTTGTCTGAATTTTGCAACAGATACATGTTTTTGAACAGCATTCACAAACTGAGCGTGTTTCTGAGTTATCCGTTGAATATTTTTTTCTGTTTCCTGTTTTTCAAAAAGATCCAGACTGGCGCAGGCAGCCGCACAGGCGAGCGGATTGGCTGTATACGAATGCCCGTGATAAAATGTTTTAGTTGGATCATCCGATAAAAAGGCATCGTACACCGCTTGGGTACAACCGGTAACACCCAATGGCATGGCTCCTCCGGTTATTCCTTTGGAAAGACAAATGATATCGGGTTTGGATTGAATGTAATCGGTAGCAAGAAATTTTCCTGTTCTGCCAAAGCCGGTCATCACTTCATCTGCAATGGTGAGAATATTATTCTGTTTACAGATTTGTAATAACTTTTCCAGTGTTTCCGGCTCATACATAATCATACCGCCAGCGCCCAGTACCAAGGGTTCAAAAATAAATGCAGCGACATCATTTGATAAAATGATTTTTTTCATTTCATTAAACACTTCATTTTCTTTGCCTTTGACAGGAACCTGAATATATTCCACATCAAATAAAAAGTGTGTGAATGCTTTCGTGAAAATACTTCGTCCGCTGACAGACATGGCACCGAACGTATCTCCATGATATCCCTGATGAAATGCAATGATCTTGTTTTTTTTTAATCCTTTATTTGACCAATACTGGATAGCCAGCTTCAACGCCACTTCTACAGCAGTCGACCCATTATCGGAATAAAAAATTTTCGACAGACTAGCAGGTAATTTTTTTAATAATCGTTCCGCCAGTTCAACAGCTTTGGGATGAGTGAACCCGGCAAATATAACATGTTCCAATAGAAGAAACTGTTCATATACTTTTTGAGCAATATACGGATGTGAATGCCCATGAATATTGACCCACCACGAAGAAACAGCATCAATGTATTTATTTCCTTTTTCATCAAATAAATAAACGCCTTCACCTTTCACAATAGGGATAGGGGGGTGTGCATTTTTCATCTGTGTGTAGGGATGCCAGATGATGGATATATCGCGTTGGGTTAATGACAACCCCTTGTCTTTCTTTGATAATGGTAAAGACAACCCCCTAACCCCCTTTTTTAAGGGGGTTTTTTGTAGTGGTTTAGATGCACCAATTTGTAAAGATGATGGTTTTGATTTTTTCAATTCTCCCTTTCGAATGAGGGGGACTTTTGTTTCCCCTTTTTTAAAAGGAGTTACATTTGATTTCCCCTTTTTGATGGGTGTTGAATTCAATACCGCCTTTATATTAGGTACTGCATTTAATTCCCCTTTTTTATGGGATACTGTATTTAATTCCCCCTTTTTATGAGGTACTGTATTCAATTTCCCTTTTTTAATGGATGCTACATTTAATTTTTCCTTTTTAATAGGTTTTACATTCATTTCCGCCTTTTTATTGGGTGTTGCATTCAATTCTCCCTTTTTATGGGGTGCTGTATTTAATTCCCACTTTTTATGAGGAACTGTATTCAATTTCTCTTTTTTAATGGATGCTACATTTATTTTTTCCTTTTTAATAGGTTTTACATTCATTTCCGCCTTTTTATTGGGTGTTGCATTCAATTCTCCCTTTTTATTGGGTGCTGCATTTAATTCCCCCTTTTTAAAGGGTGCTGCATTTAATTCCCCCTTTTTAAAGGGTGATGCATTTAATTCCCCCTTTTTAAAGGGGGCTGCATTTAATTCCCCCTTTTTAAAGGGGGTTAGGGGGTTGTCTTTTTTCAAATTCATAAATGTAATTTTCAATTGCATTCAAAACATCTGTCATAGATTTTTTAACTTCCTGGTCAGTAAATCTAAGAAAATTCAAACCAAGTTTTTCTAATTCAGTTTGTCTCTTTTTGTCTTTGGAAAATTTATTAATATGACTATCACCATCTATTTCAATGATCAATTTTAATTTGGAACAATAAAAATCAACAATATAATTTAAAATTGGTTTTTGTCTCATGAACTGATATCCGCCCATTTTTCTTGCTTTTAAGAAGTTCCATAGTAAAACTTCAGAGAGAGTGCTGTTGTTTCGTAAGTCTCTTGAAAATTGTTTTAGATTAGGATTATAATAAATTTTCATGATGTGTTTTTATACAACCCCAGCATCTCCTTTTAAAGGGATTTCGACAGTTTAAATTTTTTAGCAATATCAAGAATGACCTCTTTGGTTAAATATTTTATTTCCTCCACATTGCCTAAACAGTGAAGTTTAGTGTAGTTTAAAATATATTCTTCCGATGATGGCTCCGGTCTTCCATTAAAGATGATTCCTTTGATCTTGATATTTCTTGCGTTCATTGCATCAACGGTGAGTAAGGTATGATTGATGCTGCCCAGATAATTTTTAGAAACAATAATTACTTCAGCATCCAGTTTTTTCATCAGGTCAATCATCAGATCCCCATTCCCATTGATGGGAACCATTGCTCCACCGGCGCCTTCAATGACAAGATGATTCTTTGTTTCAGGCAGATTGATCTTATCGAGGGAAATAGTTAAATCGTCAATCATGGCAGATACGTGTGGTGATGCAGCCGTATTCAGACGATAGGCTTCAGGGTGAAACTGGCTTTTTGTATTGCTGATCAGACGTTTCACAATGTCGGTATCGCTTTGATGCAGGTCTCCTGCCTGTATCGGCTTCCAGTAATCGGCATGCAATGCTTCAACCAAAATGGCTGAAATGGCTGTCTTTCCTACTTCAGTCCCAATACCTGTGATAAAATATTTTTTCATATATTTATATTAATTGTTCCCATTGTGCTATTGAAATTAAAAGTAATTGATTTGCAATGTCATATTGAGCTTGTCGAAATATGACTTCGAATGGCTCAATATGACATTTAACGAAATATGTTTTAATAGTACAACAGGTTTATTGTTTTTCAAATAAAACAAATGTATAATTTTTTGTTTTATCTTTTACTTCAAACTGCCTGATTAATTTCAACCGCTTATCCTGAATCATGCCTTCAAGACGAACACCGGCTTCAACCACAGAGAACCAATTATCCCAGATGATTAAAGATTTTTGCGGAATACATTTATCTGTAAAGATGTTTTTAATTTCAGCATGTTGCATTGTATCAAACGGGTCAATATCCAGTGAAAGGGACAAGTGCGGATGCATATAATAAAATTTATAGGTATTCAAATCTTTGTAATTTGTTTTGATGAATGAAGAAACATCTTCAGCGATCATCTGGTCTTTTCCCAAAAACAAATCTTTCGACCAGTTTATTGCTGCAGGTCCTTTGGTAAATGGAAATATCAGTACAAACCCCATGATTACTGATATTAAAAGGGTATTCCCTAATTTTGAAGGAACAAATTTTTTGTTGACGAACAAATTAAATCCATTCAAACAAATTAAAATCATCACAGGCATCACACCGACAAATACTCGTTTAAGCCCCATGGACTCAAATATTCCCAGCCACCAGAATAAGGAATGGGCAATGAAGAAAGCTAAAAATGAACCGTAAACCAAAATCATTTCTTCGGTGGAAAACATTTTTTCTTTTAATAATAGTTTATATTTATCCGGTATAAATATATAAATTAACCCAATTACCAATAATCCATACAAAGGGATTCCCAAAATATACGGCATCTGGTTTATGAAATGAATCAATGGTCCCGAACCATATTTACTGGCTAAACAGGCATAAGGAATTTTGGTAAAAACCCAAAAAAAATCTTTGTAATAAAAATATCCTACAAAACTGTAAACTACGTGTCCCGCTGCAAGCAGAGGGATCGATCTGAATCTTTTTTTAAATAGCAGATAAATAAAAAATACACCGATGATGATTAATCCTTCGGAACGGACAAATGGCAGAAATGAAATAAGCACAACAGCCCATACAACTTTTTTATCCAGCATGAGGAAAATGGACAGGATCAATACCAACGCAAACAGCGGTTCTGTTAGCCCTGAGAAGATGGTGAGAAAATTTAGCGGAGCAAAAAAAAGAAAAATGATGGTGAGAAAACTGTTTTTTATTTTCATTTTTTTCGCAGACAGAAAAGTAAAATAAGCCGTACAAACCGCAACAATGCTGTTAAAAATCTTTATACCTGTAAAACCGAACTGAGCAAACGGGGAGCTGAGCAATACAAAAAAAGGTTTTGCCCAATGATGAAAAAAGAAGGAAGGATAGTTGAAAGCATATTTTGAATAAAGAAAATGAGCGATGCTGTCGCCCGCATCACCTGTGCCATTGCAGGTAACGGAAATAGTACAACAAATTAAAAACAAAATGAATAAAGTGATATATGGGAAAATGTTTTTGTTCAAATGGTAATTCATTTATGGGTGATCTCATGGATTAGTCCGCTGATCTCAGCTTCGGTATTGAACGAATGCAAAGAGATGCGAAGCCGTTCTTTATTTTTAGGTACTGTTGGGCTCATGATCGCTTTCACATCATACCCGTGGTGTTGAAGATGATCAGCAATGGTTTTAACATGTTCATTCCCGTTAAAAATAATTCCCTGTATCTGGCTGTTGCTTTTTACAATTTGCAATTGCTCCAAGGGTTCAGTCAGTTTTTTGAAGTAAGCAATGTTTTTGTTCAGCTTTTCAATCTCCGACTGGCTTTCGAGAAGCTGGTCGTAAGCACATTTCACGCAGATAAAAAAATGATTTGATAAAGCGGTTGTATAAATAAATGAACGTGTAAAGTTGATTAGGTAATTGCGTAAGAGTTTACTGCCAAGCACGATTGCACCATGGCAGCCAAGCGCTTTGCCGAATGTATGCACCCGTGCAAATACTTTGTATTGCAGGTTAAGATGTGTAACAAGTCCTTCGCCTTTTTCACCGATCACACCGGTAGCGTGCGCTTCATCCACGATCAGTTGAGCATTGTACTGACCGCACTGGTCAACGATCTCCTTGAGCAATGCCTGATCGCCATCCATTGAATAGATAGATTCAATCGCAACATATATATCCCCTTTCGCTTTGGAGAGTAAACTTTTTAAATCGTCAAGGTCATTGTGTTTGAATGAGAATGCATCTGCAAAACTCAACCGGATGCCGTCGCGGATGGATGCATGGATCAGTTCATCATATATGATCGTGTCGCCCCGTTGTGGCAGAGAAGAAAAAATTCCGATGTTGGCATCATACCCTGAATTAAAGATCAGTCCTGTTTCAGCTCGATGATAGTCGGCAATGAATTCTTCGAGAGATTCCAGAAACCGTGAGTTACCTGAGATTAACCGTGAGCCGGTAGAACCGATGCTGAAGTTATCCGCTTCAAAACGGGCTGAAAACTTTTTTATTCTGTCCTTCAGTTCCTGTGAGTTGGCAAAGCCGAGGTAGTCATTTGAGCAGAAGTCGATCCGGTTGCTCGATACAGCTAATGTGCGCAGGCATCCTTCGGATTGTCGCTTGTCAAGCGCTTGCTGTAACCGTTCGTTTGCCTTAAACATGTTTTTACGTTTTTTAAATTTGTAAACCTAACGTTTCCAGTAGTTGTTTATCGTGTGTAAAGCTTGGATTTTCAGTGGTCAGTAGTTTATCACCGACAAAGATCGAATTGGCGCCGGCCATAAAACATAATGCCTGTGCTTCATCCGTCATTTCTATTCGTCCTGCGGCAAGGCAGATGATGGTTGCAGGCATGATGATACGCGCCACAGCGATCAGTCGTATCATGTCCCAGGATGAGATCGGTTCAGCATCTTCCAGCGGTGTCCCTTTCACCTGCATCAGTTGATTGAGCGGAAGCGTGTAAGGGTGCGGGTTTCGTGTTGCCAGCGTGTGCAGCATGGAAATCCTGTCCTGCGGGCTTTCACCCAGTCCGAGTATGCCGCCGCAACAGTAGTTCATTCCTGCTTCCACAAGATGATCAAGCGTTTCGAGGCGTTCCTCAAAGGTTCGGGTGGTGATGATGTTTTGATAAAACTCTTTGGAAGTATCAATATTGTGATTGTATGCTGTAACACCCGATTCCTTTAGCTTCTGAGCTTGTTCTTTGGTCAGCTTGCCCATGGTGCAGCATACTTCAAGCCCCATCTGACGCAGTTTGTGAACCATGTCAATAATATTGTCGAATTGTTTGTTGTCGGGTACTTTTTTCCACGAAGCGCTGAGGCAAACGCGGGGAACACCACCGGCTTTAACTTTGGCAGCTATTTCAACTACTTTATCAACAGAAAGCAGTTCGTGTGATTCAACATGCGTATGATAGCGGGCTGACTGTGCACAGTAGGAGCAGTCCTCCACACAGGCGCCTGTTTTTACGGAGATCAATGTGTTTAATTTTATTTGACCTGCAGAATGAAATGCACGATGAACAGTTGCAGCCCTGTAAATAAGCTCAAGCAAAGGTGTATCGTAGATGGTTTGAATATCTTCTTTGGTCAGGTCATAGCGAATGGCAGTCATTCCTTGCAAATTTTATTTACAAAAATACGGATTATCTTTCATAGATGGATAAATTTATTTCGGGGAAAAAGAGCAGGTAACAATATATTTGAAACTATTTAAAATAAAGTTGAAAATTTTATACTGATTGTCATAGTGAGCCTGTCCTTTAGATTTGCAAAGAAGTTCTTTGAAATATTGTAATAGTTGTAAAATTT
>CAYVNP010000022.1:0-61216 GCA_964452905.1 uncultured Bacteroidales bacterium | reverse complement strand
AAGATTTCAAATGTTTCAACGAACACGCATACCCGCATTTGCTATAGCGTTTGTGTGTGCCCTGCATGAGCAGAGCACACCCGTCCACAAGCTCTATAAATATTTCAAAAATACAAATTACTCTTTTTAATTAAATAATCACAAGCAAAATTAATTTTTAGTTTTTTCAACACGGATTCTTGCTCACTCGTATTTGTAATCCTGATGCATAAAGTAACGAGTGCCTGTTTTAAATTTTCAGATTTAATATTTCAAATATAAATAATATATATTTATATCATATTTTGTTAAAAAGTATACATTAATTAGTTTGCTGTCACACTCGGATTGCAAGTCCGAACGAACTGGGGTTAGGCACAGTTATTTATTTGAGTCTTGCGTATATTGTCTCAAAGATTTTTATTGTCTTTGGGTCTAATATTATTTTAGTTTTAGAAGAGTATAAATTTTGAATTGAAGTGTTGAATTTTGACTTGTCAAATGTCTTGCAAGTTGGGTCAAACATCTGAGTAATATTAAGTCTTTCGTCATCAGTAAATAATCTTTCTATAGGAAAATTCCATGCTGAGTCAAGGTCTAAGTAAGTTATGATTTGATTGCTTATTTCAGGGCCAAATATTTTTAAATATCTAGTTTTTGCTTTGTCACCACCTTTGTCGCCATCCAATAAAATTTTAAATTGTCTACCCCATGCCATATATAATTTAATTACTTGGTCATTCCCGTCTGCACCACTTCCAGGATAAAAACGTAGTTGTTTGAATTTTGTTTTCAAAAGAACTTCATTAACATATTTGAGAATGTAGTAGTCAAATTTACCTTCTGTCAGAATTATATCTGGGATTTTTTCAAGAAGACCTGGTTGATGGTCAAGAGAGTCTAAAATTGGTTGAAAATAATCTTGTTGCGTTGGATTAGCTGAAACAAATTGTTTGTAAATAGTAGCTTTAATATTTGTTTCATTTGTATCAAAATCAAATGTACTTTGGTAATTTATTGCTTGATTTTTTACAATGTAAGTTCCGTTTAACCAAAGAGGATTTATTAAATGATGGCTATGAGTAGTATAAATTAATCTGCTGTTAAGAACTAAGTCAGAAAATTTATCTAATAGTTTTTTTTGTGCAGTTGAATGTAGGTTTGATGCAGGTTCATCCAAAAGGAATAATGTTTCACCAATATCAGTTTTTCTATTTTTACGAAATTCAGTAAAAAGGAGAAATGTAAAGAACCATTTAAATCCAAGACTTCGTTCTGAAATATAATATTTTTCGGTTCCTTCTTTAAGTCGAAATTCAAGGTAATGAACAGTTTTGCTTTGTGCTACGAGTTGCCCTTCAGAGTTATGTACAGCAATAGATTCTGATTCTGATTTTGCTTCAACAAATATTTCCTTACCACTGATATCCATGATGTTCTTCCAAGCACCAAGTACAACTTTTGATATTTGAGAACTCATTTTGGAGAGGGTATGGTCTAATGATTCTTGAGAGGCATCAGATTTATCATTTAAACGTTTAATAATATGGTCTTCAATTGTAAGGTTTTTGTCTATGGAAGTTAAAATATCTTGAATTACATCCCTAAATTGGGTTTGTTTTTTTTCTTCAGAATTTTTCTTGTCTAAAAATATTTTTGTCGGGAAGTCAAAAAGGAAATCAGAGTAATGCAAAATTTTTGGGATCAATTCGTCTCTCAAATAGGAAACGATTTTTTGCCAATCCTCGTTCTTTGCATCAACCTTAACAAATTCAGCTGTGCCTGTTTTTTTAATTAGAACAGGAAGTGTCCAATAGTTACTAGTTTCAATAAATTGAGAGTCTTTATATTTATATTCTCGTTTAATATTAATTTCATTAATTGGTTTTATTTCTTCGATACCCCATTCTTTTACCTTTTCCAAAATTAAATCATTATCCACTGTGGAAACTACAAGAAAGCCTTGAACAGAAACAGATCCGGAAAAGTTTAGTTTGTCTTTCTTAGGTATTAATTTATGTCTGTCATCTTTTGGTAGGTCGTGCTGTAATAAATTAATTGCTTGTAATATGGAGGTTTTACCACTTTCATTTAAACCAACTAAAGTCACAATCTTAGAAGCTGGCTGCTTTTCTAAGTCTAAGGTCAACTCCTGAATACCTCGAAAGTTCTTTATGATGAATTTTGTATATCTCATTGTCTATGCCTAATAATTGTGCCTAAAGGTTGCGGGTTTGTAGAGCCGGCGAGGTTTTCCCGCTGGTGTGGTTGAAAGGATGTTGGTTGTTCTTCCATGTCTGCTGTCTAAAACCCACGTCACTCGCCGGTTATACAAACCTGCAGTTACCAGCTGGTGTATTCACTTATCAATTTTCTTATCTCTTTTTAAATGTTCAATTGTCAATTCTAGGAAAAACCATTTGTCAATTTTCTCCCATTTAAAAGAATATGAATTCTTCAATAGCACTCTTACATGCTCACGTCCTTTACTGTTTACCCAAAAATTCTCATTTGCTTTCGATAAGTGTCCATTGTGAGTATGAAATACAGTCCCGACACCAACCTTTGATTGATGTACATAAGCTGTACAGTCAGTGATAGCATAAAACTTTCCAACATTAAATTTTTCGTCACAAACAATTTCTAACGCTTCAATGTCTTGGTATATATCAATTCTGCCGTGGTCTTGAGCACCTTGACTAGTTTTTTTAAACTTCAATTCAATAGCACAACTTATTTTATTTACAAACTCACATGAAATATCTAAATATTTTGTTTTCCCTTTGACGTCTTTACATTGTGTCTCCAAGTCAACTAAAAAAACATCATCCCTTGTCAAACAATAAAGATTTCCAACTTGTCTGATAATTTCTGCAAAATGGTGTTGGAAAGGTGCTTCAGTAGAAATAAAATGTCTGTTATAAATGAATTGTGCTTTAAAAACAGTCCATGCAGTAGTTATTACAGTGTCCAAACGTTTTCTGTAGTCAAATGGGATGTCGGTTTGTTCGTTCATAGTCTTAATTTTTTTACACTTGCTGGTAAATCGTTTATAGGTCTGATAAAATCATCCCTGTCCAGCCAAAGGTAGTAGGATAGGGATGATAATTATCAGATTTTTTTTGTAAAATATTCATATTTTTAAAATAAATCATTAAAAGATAATTTGTTTTTTTAACATCCAAATATAAAACAAATATGTAAAAAAACTTAAATTAATAAAAAATTATTTCACTGAACGAAAAAAGAATGTAGCCATACGGCAACAATGGTCTGTTCAATAAACGGTGTCAAAGATTTAAATAAAGGAGCAATAAAGTCGTAATAAGAATAGTATTATCCTTCCTGTGTCCAGTTGGTGTGAAAGAATTTCCCTCGCGGCTGGTCTGTTCGTTCGTAGGTATGTGCGCCAAAGTAATCACGTTGTGCCTGCAGCAGGTTTGCCGGCAACCATGCGGAACGGAACCCGTCGTAATAGCTTAAAGCAGCCGAGAGCGCAGGAACAGGGATGCCTTCCGTAATGGCTGCTGCCACCACTTTTCTCCAACCATCCTGTGCTGCCTGTATTTTATCCGTGAAGAATGGGTCAAGCAGGAGGTTAGTAAGTTCAGCATCGCGATCAAATGCTTCTTTAATTTTACCGAGGAAAGCCGAACGGATAATGCACCCGCCGCGCCACATGAGCGCAATACCGCCGTAGTTCAGCGCCCATCCGTATTCGTCGGAAGCCGTTCTCATCAAGGTATAGCCCTGTGCATACGATACCACCTTGGAAGCAAAGAGCGCATTCTTAAGATCATTGATATCAAAGGACGTTTTACTTTTTGAACTTTTGTTTGGACCTTTTAATAGCATAGATGCTTCCACGCGTTTTTCTTTGATAGCCGACAAACATCTTGCAAATACGGATTCGCCAATCAGTGTGAGGGGAATGCCGAATTCCAGTGCAGCGATGCCTGTCCATTTGCCTGTTCCTTTCTGTCCTGCAGTATCTAATATTTTTTCTACCAAAGGTGTTCCGTCTTTATCTTTAAAAGCGAGTATATTGCCTGTAATTTCAATGAGGTAACTGTCGAGCTCTCCTTTGTTCCATTCTTTAAATACTTGTTGCATTTCGTCGTAGGTCATGCCCAGCAAATCTTTCATGATATGATATGCTTCGCAGATCAGTTGCATGTCGCCGTATTCAATCCCATTGTGTATCATTTTTACAAAGTGTCCTGCGCCATTGTTTCCAACCCATTCGCAGCAAGGCGTAGTATTATTTACTTTGGCAGCAATTGCCTGAAATATTGGTTTCACCTGTTCCCATGCGGCTTTCGAACCACCCGGCATAATGGATGGACCTTTGAGTGCACCTTCTTCACCGCCCGAAACACCGGTTCCGATATAGAATAATCCCTTGCTTTCAATGTATGCTGTGCGACGATTGGTGTCTTCGTAATTTGAATTACCGCCGTCAATAAGAATATCACCTTGATCAAGTAAAGGGATCAGTTGTTCAATTAGTTCATCCACTGCTTTGCCTGCTTTCACCATGAACATGATCTTGCGCGGTTGTTCCACTTTTTCAACCAGTTCTTTCAACGAAGCTGCACCGATAAAATTTTTATTTTTCCCTCTGCCATTGATAAACCGTTCAACCACGCCTTCTTCAACACCCGGGATCGTCCTGTTGAAAACGGCTACCGTAAACCCTTTGCTTTCCATGTTCAGTGAAAGATTCTCGCCCATTACGGCTAAGCCAACCATTCCTATATCTGCTTTTGTTTTCATACAATTTATATATTAAAATTTAATTGATGTAGTACCTTTTTAATTCGGTCAGGACAATGGGTTAACCTGAGTTCATATGCCGGAAACTCTCTTCTGACGGGATAATCGGCTCTTTGTTTTTCAAACGTATGTATCGAATTTCTCAATCGTCTGTCATCTTCTTTGATATCATACGTCTTATTGATCAATTCAAAAATAATTTCTTCCTCGGATAAACCGCTGCAATCAAGGGCTAATAACATATTGTCGTGTGTCAACAGTTTTTCAGGGAACCAGTCATCCAATCCTAAATGAAAATGTTTACTCAAAGCACGAACAATCATGGACGTGCCGTTGGCTTTCCCTTCGGTTGAATAGCCGGCTATATGAGGTGTTCCGAAGATAACCTGTTCCAGCAGTTCCTTATCTATTGCCGGTTCATTTTCCCATACATCGAGTATTCCACCGGATAATTGTCCTTTTTGCAATGCTTGTTTTATAGCTTTTGTATGAACGACAGCCCCACGCGATGAATTGATCAGATATGTTTTTTTATTTAATGAATTGAAAAAATCGTCATTTAGTAAATGGCGTGTTTTGTATTTCCCTTCCTTGTTCAGCGATACATGAACAGTAATGATATCCGATTCATTTTTGATACGGTCAAGAGAAACAAAATCTGCATTCCCTTCTTTTTCTGCTCGAGGAGGGTCGTTCAGCAAAACGCGCATGCCCAAGTTTTCGGCCAACTTTGCCACTTTTGAACCGACATGCCCGACACCGATGATGCCCAATGTTTTTTCTTTCAAAAGAAAATTTTCTTTTTTTGCCAGATTCACCAATGCAGAGGCAATGTATTGAACCACAGATGTTGCATTGCATCCGGGCGCATTGGTCCAGTAAATATTTTCTTTGTTACACCAGTCGGTGTCTATATGATCATAACCAATCGTAGCGCTACCTATGAATTGAACGGGAGTATCCTTTAATAAATCTTCATTGCAATGTGTGATGGTTCTTGTAATCAAAGCATCAGTATCCATCAGGTCTTTGCGTGAAATTTCAGAACCAGGTAAATAGATGATCTCCGAAAACGGTTCCAGAACACCTTTCAGGTAAGGGATTTTATCGTCTGCTATGATCTTCATTTTCTTATATTTTGGTTGAATCCCTGCAATTTATTTTAGCTGCTTTTAGTTTCTATAATTTTTTTTTACAGTCTTTGACAGGCACAGACTGACCACCCTTTGTGTCATGTTGAGCTTGTCGAAACATATATTAAAATAAATTTCATTTATATTTTAATCCATCGTATTTTAGTTTTTTTTGAATCGTTGTTCCCACGCCCATAAACCAAGGGCAGGGTTTGAAATATAAAATATTTTTTCTCCGTTTTCCAATGTGTTGAAACCGGAATGAAGTTTATGGATATCATAAGTTTTTTTCATTTCATTCAAATCGGCATAATTGAAATTAACTCCTTCAACCTCTTGCTTGGTAAGACCTCCCGGGCAATAGGTGATTTTAAAACGTCCTTCGCTTGAGCCATGGATCAAGTGTGCAGCAGCGCTTAAATTTTCTTTCAGGTCATTATTTTCCCGGACTGCTTTTAAAACTTTTGTTGTACCGATATAACCGTACTTTCGAATCAGTCGGTCAATTTCTTTATCTTCCCCGAACTTATTCACCCCCGGAGCAAGGATGATCAACTCGCCGCCGTCAGCAATTGCCATTCTGGTGCGGTAAATGGCTTTATTGCCCAGCCAGGTACTCTTAAATTCAGCAGGATCAAGATAAACTACCACTTTCTGAAGGGGTGTTTCCAACAATTCAATATTCACTTTCACACAGAGTTCAGCAGCTTTCTCAAATACTTCATGACCATCACCGATAAATAAACCGCGAACAATATTTTTTTCAGTGACCTTATCTTGTTCCACCACCGTAAGTATGTAGATAACCGGAATATGTTTCAGATACTTATCAGACGCCATGTTCAGCACTTTCCTGACCGGAGTGTCTGCTTTGCCCATCATGCGTTCCATACCATATACTGCACCAAGGAAATGACTTTTATTAATGCTTTCAGCGCCGCCTGTGCCCACAAAAATATTTTTGTTGTAATTGGCTAATCCAACCACTTCATGAGGTACAACCTGTCCGATGGACAGAACCAGATCAAACTGACCTTCAACAATCATTTTATTCAATTGTACGGGCCACGAAAAATCAATCATTCCATCTGAAACTTCTTTTAAATATGATGCAGGAATCTCGCCCAATGTAACCACATCTTTCCGCCAGTCATGCACGCTGAATAATGAGCGGGGAATATCACCGAACATTTCGGATATTTCATTGTCGCTCATAGCAGCATGTGTGCCAAGAGCAGGAAGAATATCAGTCAATTTTTCGCGGTAATAATTCCATATAAACCGCGTGATATCACCTGCTTTTGAATGGATACGGGTATTATCCGGAGGAATGGCAAGTACTTTTTTTCGCTCCCCTAATTTTTTTAAACACGAAAATACAGCATCCTTAATTTCAGGTAAACTCAATTCATCTTGCTCCGAACCTCTTTGAAATAAAATCATAAAATAAATTTAAAAAGCTTACCACATTGGATGTTCAGGAAGATATGATTCAAATTCTTTGATCAGTTGATCTTCATAAACTCCTTTAAATGTACCGTTAAAAAATTTATGAAGACCTTCTTTAAAAAATTTCTCCCATGATTCATCTTCTTTACCGGGTACGACAGGGAAGAAAAGCACCCCATTTGATTTAGCTGCTTTCATATCGCCGGGAGCATCACCAATCATCAGGATTTTATCATCTGGATATTTCCCTTTAGCAGCGTATTTGAGATGTTCCGTTTTCGTTCCGAATTCCTGTCCTGCAATGAATCTTAAATGATGTTCCAGTTTATTTTCTTTCCATTCCCGTGTCAATGCTTCACCGGGTGTTTGTGAAACCACCATGGCATCTGCGCGTTTAGTGAGTTCGTGGAGTGATTCAGTGACATACGGGAAAGGAGATATACCGTAAACCATCTGTTCTATAGCTGCATTCACTGCTTTTGACCAGGCAAACGTAGTTTCAAGAAATGGATCTTTTTCTGTTTGAATATATTTTTCAAGCACCGACTGACTGAGTTTTGTTTCATTCTTCAACCAGTTATTCAAAGCGGAAATATCAGGATTTTTAAACCCCCTTGCTTTGACTTCTTTTCGTTCAGCCAATAAATTAAAAAATTTCTGAACGGCGATAAAACGGTTGCAGCCGCGCGATTTGGAATAGAGATTCACGAATGTCCATGTGTCGCGTGCATATTTGGAAACGGTCTGTAAATTGTAATAGTTGATTACATTTGGACAGAAACATTCTTTTTGCTTGATCTCCATTGTGTCAAACACACAACCATCAGAATCTATTCCGATAAAAAATTCTTTTTTCTGTTTGATATCAATCAGTTCCTGAAAGGGATTATTGCTCATAGGTATTTAAAATATATTTATATAAAATTATTTTGTTTTCAAATATGCTTCGGGAATATAATCGGGTAATTTTTTTTCTGCAAATTTCATTTCGAGTTTTGCAAACCGCTGTAATCCGTTGATCAATGGAACAGAGGGCCAGTCCTCGCCAATCAGTGGTCTGACATAAGAAAGAAATTCATTCGTTACATCAATCCTGTTTTTGGCGATCCATTTTTCAGGGAATGTTCGTTCGGATAAAGCAACTTTTTCAAGAGGTACTTTATCATATTTAATATGGTAGATGATTCCCGGTTCCCGTAATAAGGTTGCCATCCATCCATTCCCATCATGGACCGCTATTTCAACGGCTTTCTGACCGACCTTATATGCTTCTTCCATATCTACCGTTGATGCATAAATAGCCGAATGCCGTTGGTCGGTGCCCATCACTTGTCCGCGTGCAGCGCCACTTGCCTTCAACCCTTTACTGTTCAGATAATTGACCACTGCCTGTGCAACACTGATTTTACTGGCTCCAAAGGATGTATGTCCGAAAGAATCTTTTATCTCTCCAATATTTCCCACATCAAACCCTTCGCTGATCACAACTATACATCTGCCGTCTTTTTTTAGTTGCTCATTCACATTGTCAGCCAGTTGTTCCATTGATATATTTGATTCAACTAAATATATTTGTAGTGGCATTTTGCGTTCAGGGTCTGCAAGCCGGGCAGCAGCAGGGATATAACCGATCTTTCGTCCCATTGCCTGCAGAACCAGCACAGGATCAGCAGGACAGGAGCCGAGATTTTCTTCATTGGCGGTTTGAACAATATGAGACCAGTATCTCGCAACACTACCATAGCCGGGCGTATGATCAATCAGCTTAAATTCACTGTCGCCAACATCATTGTCAATGGTTTTAGGTACACCGGTCGCAATGAGTTCAATACCTTTCTCTTTAGCTAGTTCACTCACTTTGAAAGCAGTGTGTTGAGAGTCATTACCGCCGATATAGAAAAAGTATCCGATCTGATGTGCTTTGAATACCTCCATGATGCGGTTAAAATCTTTTACCTGATGGTCTTTCAATTTATATCTGCATGTACCGATACTTCCGGCTGCCGGTGTTGTCCGCAGGAGGGCTATCTCTTCCTTGTTTTGTGCAGAAAGATCAAGGAGTTCTTCTTTCAGAACACCTTCAATGCCGTGCCATCCTCCGTAGACTTTGCCGAATTTATCTGGGAACATTTTACACGTGTCAATGATCCCTCTCAATGAATTATTGATCACCGGTGAAGGACCGCCGGATTGAGCTACAATTACATTTTTTGCCATTGTTTAATTCTTTTATTTTAAAATTTCAAACTCCGCTGTAAGCGTTAAACCCACCATCCACAGGGATTACGACGCCGGTGACAAATGCTGAAATATCAGAAAGGAGATAAGCAACCGTTCCCTGCAGTTCGGTAAACTCTCCAAATCGCCCCATTGGTGTATTGTTCAGAATTTTTTCTGCTCTTGGCGTCAGTTTTCCTGTTTTTTCGTTGATCAGCAGAAAACGATTTTGATCACCAAGGAAAAAGCCCGGTGCAATGGCATTCACCCGAATATTCATTTTTGCCAGATGTACCGCCAACCATTCCGTAAAATTATTGATGGCTGATTTGGCGGCAGAATAAGCGGGGATTTTTGTCAAAGGTCTGAATGCATTCATGGACGATACATTCAGAATAACTCCTTTTTTTTGTTCTATCATATCCTGTGCAAAAACCATCGTAGGCAAAAGGGTTCCATTGAAATTAAGATCAAAAACTTTTTGAAAACCTTCAAGATTCAAACCGAAAAAAGATTTTGAAATATTGTCTGCATTGTTTGGCGTTAGTTCTTCTAATTCAGTTGTGGCTTTAGGAGAATTACCACCGGCACAGTTGATCAGAATATCAATCTTGCCAAATTTTTCATTGATTAGTTGTTTTGCCTGAATGAGAGAATCCTTATTCAACACATCAGCCATTACTGCCAGAGATTCCGTTCTGATTTCATGTTTGATCTGATCGGCAATGCAATTAGCCGCGTCAATGCTCATATCCAGAATTACGGTTTTTACTCCTAATGCTGCAAGTCCTTGTGCCAATGAAGAACCAATGACACCACCTCCACCGGTAATAACACAAACTTTGTTTTTCAAGTCATCAAAAGAAATTTTTTGCATGATATTTTATTTAATATGTTTTGTCATTCAGAAAAAAATCCACATTTTCTTTAGTGATAAGATCAATGGGAATGTAGTAATTTTTTTGAGCTCTATTTTTCAGAATGAAATAATCATAAAATAGTTTAACAGCCCTGTATCCCTGACTGATTGGGCGTTGTCCAATCAAAAACTGAATCCTGTCTTTTTTTAAATAATCTACATTTTCATCCAAGAGGTCATATCCAATCATTGGAATATCTTTTAATTCATTTTCATCAAGGAGGGCAGCAATTTTATGAATCATTGAATTTGTTACAAAGATTCCATTTATATGATTATCATTTATTGTTTTTAACAGGTTGTTTTTAAAATTCTTTGTTTTATCCGAGAGATTCATCTGGATTACTTTTGCTATTTTGTGAACAGATGAATTATTGAAAAAAGAAATAAACCCCAATTGTCTTTGATAGGCATTATTGTTATTGTCAAAATTTTTGAGCATACTCAAAGAAAGCAATCGGGAGGATGGTTTAACCATCATAGCAATCAAGCGTGCAGAAAGATAACCACTCTGGAAACTGTCCTGACCAACATAACTGAAATAATTTGTATTTGACAAACAGGAATCAATAAATATATAAGGTATATTTTTTAAATTCAATTGCATGGTCAGCCACAATGATTCCTGTGAAAAAATAGGAGGGAAGATTACACCATCGGGAGATTGTTTAAGAATTTTTAATGCCTGATTTTTAAATGTGGTTTCATCCCATAGATCAAAATAAAATTTTGAAATGGTGATGCCATAGTTTTTAACTTCTGCTTCAGCGAGGTCAATACCTTTGATAGGTGCTGCCCAGTAATAACTGTTATCCTGACTCATAGGAATCAAAACGGAAATCGTATATTTTTTTTGGGAAGCTAATAGACTTGCAATCGGATTCGGACTATAATTCAGTTCTTTTACAATCTGTAAAATTTTCTCTTTTGTTTTTTCTGAAACTTCTTTCCGGTTATTTAATACACGGTCAACGGTGCCAATAGATACATCAGCTATTCTGGCAATATCCTTGATCGTTATTTTTTCTTCTTTCTTCTTTTTCATTTGAATCAATGGTATCACAAAAGTAAAAAAAAAACCTTTCCGTGAGCGTAAACGTAATTTTTTTTAACTTTGTAAAATCTATTAATTAAAATACACCCATGAACCCATTTATTCATGAAGATTTTTTACTGCAGAACAAGACAGCACAACAACTTTATCATGATTATGCTGAGCATCTGCCAATCATTGATTATCATAATCATTTAAATCCTGCTGATATAGCCATAGACAAAAGATTTGAAAATATTACTCAACTCTGGTTGTATGGAGATCATTACAAATGGCGTGCTATGCGCACCTTCGGTATCAATGAAAATGAAATCACAGGTCAAGTTCCTGATTTTGTTAAATTTGAACGATGGGCTGAAACAATTCCTAATACCATCAAAAATCCATTGTATCACTGGACTCATCTTGAACTGAAGAGATATTTCGGTATTGATCAATTGCTTTCACCTGAAACAGCTAAAAGTATTTATGAGCAAACGTCAGAGGCATTAAATAATTCAGATTTTACAGCAAGACAACTTATCAAAAAATCGAATGTCGAAGTGTTATGTACAACAGATGATCCCATTGATACATTGGAACATCATATTAAAATTAAAAAAGAAAATTTTTCAGTCAACGTATTGCCATCATGGCGTCCTGATAAATTATTTGCTGTCGAAAATGGAATAAACTACAATCAATATATTTCATCTCTTGAAAAAGCGACCGACCTGACTATCAGCAATTACAATGATTTAATAGCAGCCATTCGAAAACGAATGGAATTTTTTCATCTGCATGGTTGTCGTATTTCGGATCATGGCATAACTGAATTATGGAGTGAATCTTATACAGATAAAAAGATTAATGAAATTTTCACTCAAGTCCGCAAGGGAGTTGTTCAGGATAGTCAATCTGCTAATCAATTCCGGTCAGCATTGTTGCATGATTTAGCTGTTATGTATTCTGAACTTGGCTGGACACAACAATTTCATTTGGGTGCGTTACGGAATAATAATACTCGCCTTTTTAATATGCTTGGACCAGATGTTGGATGTGATTCAATCAATGATCGTTTGTTGGCTGAGGATATGAGAGTATTTTTTGCACGGCTTGATAATGAAAACAAACTTGCCAGAACTATAATATACAATCTGAATGCACGTGATAATGATATGTTTGCAACCATGATCGGTAATTTTCAGGATGGAACCATTCGGGGAAAAATTCAGTGAGGAGCTCCCTGGTGGTTTCATGATCAGAAGTCGGGAATTGAAAAACACATTGAAACTTTGTCTGCTTTAGGTTTGTTGAGTTGTTTTGTTGGAATGCTTACTGATTCCCGCAGTCTGTTGTCGTTTCCACGTCATGAATATTTTCGACGGATACTTTGTAATATCTTAGGAAACGATATTGAAAAAGGGGAGATACCAAACGATATTCCTCTGATTGGGCAAATGGTAAAAAATATTTGTTATTACAATGCCAAAGAATATTTCAAGTTTATTTAATCAATGAGTTAAAATAGAATACTACTTACCATTTAAAATGCTGAAAATTTTTAATCGGCTGAAAAGAATAGCGGAATTATTTAATATTTGTTCATGAATGTAAGTTTTAACTTTTTTTAAATTATCAATCATAACAAAATGGGAAAAATTAAAATTGGAAATTATCGTTACCGTATTTTGGCTTTGTTGTTTATGGCAACCACCATCAATTACTTTGATCGCAGTATTCTTGGGGTGATGGCTGATGTACTTCAGAAAAGATTCGGATGGACAAATGTGGATTACGGTAATATTACCATTTCATTTCAGTTGGCATATGCCATAGGTCTTATATCCATGGGCGGGTTTATTGATCGCTTGGGAACCAAAAAAGGATATTTAACATCCATTGCTATCTGGAGTTTTTTCGGTATGCTGCATGCAACAATTCGTCCGGCTTTCAGTTTGATAGGTTTTGTTTGTGCCCGCTTTGGTTTAGGTTTTGGTGAGTCAGGAAATTTTCCAGCTGCTATTAAAGCTACTGCTGAATGGTTCCCAAAGAAAGACAGAGCATTTGCAACAGGCATTTTTAATGCAGCAACTAGTGTTGGAGCTATTTTAGCGCCTATTGCCGTTGGTTTGATTGTTGAAAAAAATGGCGATAATTGGCAATTCCCATTTTTAATAACTGCTGCATTAAGCGCTACATGGGTGTTTCTTTGGCAAAAAACATATCAGTCCCCACAGAAGCATTCAAAAGTTAGTAAAGAAGAATTGAATTATATATTAAGTGATAGTGAAGAAGAGACATTGGAACGCATACCATGGTTAAACGTTTTATTTAAAAAAGAAACGTGGGCATTTGCACTTGTAAAATCAACCGATGCTGTCTGGTGGTTTTATTTATTCTGGGGTGCGAAATTTTTGAATGCATATTTTAATGTTGATATAAAACATATTGCATTGCCTTTTTTTATTCTTTATATCCTTGCTGATTGCGGAAGTATATTCGGTGGGTTTTTGTCTTCATCATTTATTAAAAAGGGTTGGAGCATTAATAAATCTCGTAAAATAACCCTGCTGATTTGCGCCCTCATTATTCTCCCTGTGATGTTTGCTGCACAAACTGAATCAAAATGGATTGCCATTTTTCTGATTGGATTAGGTGCAGCTGGACATCAGGCATGGTCAGCAAATATTTTTACTTTAGTATCAGATATCTTTCCAAAAAAAGCAATTGCCTCAGTTGTCGGAATAGGAGGGATGGTGGGGTCACTGACTAGTATTGTTGCTACTTTTTTACTTGCATCCACCCTTGACGGTGTAGGACGAATTGGATATTTTTATGCTTTTCTATTAGCGGGATCTATTTATCTTATTACATTGTTTTTTTCTCATCTCATTAATCCAAAGATGCTGCCTCTTGATGAGCAATTGAATATTAAAGAAAAATCAAATTAAGAATGTCTCAATATGACATGTGGATTGATTATTTTTTTTAATAAATAAATAAGGACTACAATCAAACATCTGTTTATCTTAATAATGTGAGTATTCCATTCATATGAACTTTATTTCCTGCATTATTAATGGATTCAATCATATATGTATAATTGCCTTCCGGCTGATCAACTCCTTTGAATTTTCCATCCCATCCAGCCAATGGTCTTTTGTTTCAAAAACTTTAAATCCCCATTGATTCCATACTTCAAAATGGATTGTATTTATTGGCCACGCACATATAATACCAATTCTTATTATAAAATATGCCATTGGCAATTTTATAATTTAGAATGGTTAATGCCGATCTACAATATGTTAAGAACAATTTATTGGACTTTTACTTATTGAGTATCGGTATAATATGTCATTACGCCCGTCTCCATTTGGAGTGAAAACTTCAGGAACCCATAATCTCATCTGTTTGATGATCTTTATAGTATCTGACCATGACTCAGTACAGCCGTCAATATTTGTTACATTAAGATTGATTAGGTATTCTCCGGCATCTTTGTATATATGAATCGGATTTTTTACGTTTGAAGAACCTTCTCCTTTTCCAAAATCCCATAAAAATATCATGCTCGGATCATTTGTCACGGCATTAGCTTTTGATAGATTCGTGAATCTCACATCCATCATTTCATATATAAAATTTTGAGGGGCGTAAGTAAACTGAACGAGAGGAGCACTTCCCATACTGATCTTAGCTTCACTTCGTGATAGTGAAACGCATCCATATTTTTTATTTATAGTCTCAAGATAAAAATATAATTCGTGTGTAACATTCTTTTGAGTGAATATATTACCGGAATCAAGCTTGTTTCCATTAGTTAAAGCATCATACCAAATATATTTGTATTCACTTGAAGGATATTTGACTTTAACAGAACCTTCAGGAGCAATAACTGAACAAACAACATCATTCACCACTTCAGGCGGATCAGGTAGCTGAACAACTTGAACTATTGCCTGATCAGAAGCTGAACAATTATTAATATCAGTCATAGTTACGGTATAATTTGAAGTAATTGTTGGCCGAATTGTAATTGCAGCATTTGTTGAATCATTGCTCCACCTGAATTGATCATTTCCCTTAGCAGTTAATGTAACAATGGCTTGTGAACAAACGGTTGTATCTTTAATATCAATCCTTACCAAAGGTTTATCAACAACTTTAATTTTAACGCTAGCTTTTGAAGAGCAACCTTTAGAATCAGTAACTGTTAAATTATAAATAGTTGTAACCGATGGTCCAACATTTTGAGATTGTTGATAGATTCCGTTACTCCATTCATATTTCATCATTCCATCGGGAAGTGCCGACAATGTTGTTTGATTTGATTTACATAGTTGAACACTATCTCCAGCATCTGCATCAGGCAAAGGATTTGTAATAATTGTAATACTTATACTATTTGTACATCCTATATTATCGGTAATCGTTACTGTAAATTTTTCACTCCCTGCAATTGCAGGTTTGATTAGAAAAATATCTGAACCGGAATTATCATTCCATAAATATGTTTGACCACCGCTTGCAGTCAGTGTTGTTTGTGAACCAATACAAATACTAGTATTTCCGTTGATCAAAGGTATGGGTGGTTTAGATACAATAACCGTGATAGAATCTCTATCTGTACAACCAAATTCGTTATAAACGGTTACGGTATATTTTGTAGTAATTAAAGGAAAAACGTTGATTGAAGCAATAGTTTCATTTGTATTCCATTTGTAAGATATTCCGCCTGAAGCAGAAAGTGAAGCTGTATCTTTTGGACAAATAGTTACATCTGAACTCGCGTCAGCTACAGGTAATGGATTAACATCAACCGCAACTGAAGATGTGGCAGTGCAAGTATTATTATCAGTTATTGTAACTGTATAAGTAGTATTTATTATTGGAGAAACAACTATCGATGAAGTATTCCCAGCACTGTTATTCCATGTATATGTTTTGCATCCGGAACACCCCATTACACTTAAAATTGCACTTTCCTGATTTTTGCAGATAGAATCTATATTAGTAACAGCCGTAATTGTAATTGGACTATTAACGGATATATTTATTGAACTCGTTCCACTGCATGAATTCCCATCAGTAACAGTTACAGAATAAGTTGTATTTGTAGTTGGAGATACAGTAATAGTAGATGTAATTTCACTATTATCCCAAATATATGAAGAACAGTTTATACAGCCTGTAACTCCCAATGTTGCCGATGTTTGTAATTTGCAGATCGAGGATTTATCAGTCGTTGTTGTGATACTTACAGATGTGTTCACTAATACTGCTACTGACGAAGTTGCTGTACATGTATTGGCGTCAGTTCCAGTTACAGTGTAAGTGGTTGAAGTAGTTGGGGTAAAAGGAATTCCCTGCTTTACACTATTGTTCCAGTTATAATTTGTACCACCTGTTGCAGATAAAATAACACTTTTCCCGGAACATACTGACTGATTACTCCCGGCATTAATTACAGGTTTAGTATTCACAATAACAGATACGGATGCAGTTTGAGAACATAATAAATTATCTGTGACAGTAACTGTATAATTACCTGTCATAACAGGAAGCACATTTGAAACCGAAGGATTTTTATCTGTTGATACAAAATTATTTGCCCCTACCCAATTGTAAGTTGCGCTGGTAGCACCACCGTTATATATTACATTTGTGTTAAAAGATAATGTGTTTCCTTCACACAATGGAGGAATTGCTGAGATTGAAACGGTTGGCTTGGAACAGGCAGAACAGACTTTAATACTTGAATTCATCGTAACATCACAACCACCACTCACAACCCGTGTTATTGTATATTCATCACCCTTTGCAGGATTAGTTATTAACGTATAAGGTGAAGTAGTATTTGCAGGAATAATGACTGATTGGGTTGAACCACCTTTAATATTATAATATACAACCCAATCACCGGTTCCTGTTAAGTTAAGTTTAAGATCACCCGTTGCGCAACCACCTGAAACATTGGATGTATTCCAATTTGCCATAGATCCTTTAAAATAAGCCTTTACAATTGGAGCACACACAATACTCCCAACACCATTTTTATCAAATACTGAGATTAAATGATAAGTGCCTGTATCGGTTACATTAAAAGAATAAGGTGAAGATGTAATATTATTAATCGTTTGGGAAGTGCCGTCCGGTTTTCCATAAATAAATGACCATGGAGAAGTTCTGGTTAAAGTCAATTTTAAAACAAGAGGCTGACCTGGACAAACTGTATCCGATACAGACATTGTTGCTTTTGAATTTGAACACGAACTACCCAAACCTGTCGGATAAAAAGCAGGCAGATTTAAAACAATAGCATCAATAACAGGAGGCATTTGGGTTTTGAAAGAAATACTGGCTCCTCCATTGATTGAATTGAATACCGGCTGCACAGCGTTCTTCAATCCTGTAGCGGTTATTCCAACACTTTTATAAAATGGAGCAATACTATCAATATAATTGCTTACATCAGACCATGAAATCTGACTGTCATAAAAATCCCTAAATTTGTGTACCCCCGGATAGGTTACGCTATGGTTAGCAGCATCTGTTGCGCTGACATCCGATAAATTACTATCCAATACTGCCGTCACTCTGCTGATTTGTTCCCAGTAGTTATAAACTGAAGTAGTATCTAAAATAGGGCCAATATTAGTAGCTGGCAGAGCAGCCGTTCTGTTGGTTGTTAAAATCGTTGATACTACAGGTGACCACACCCCACTATTATATCTGGATGAAATTATCTTTTCAGCAGCATATGGATCTTTAGCGTTTCTTATAAATCCAATTGGATTATAACACTTGGTTTGCCAAAATATGACATTGTCAAAATCCTGGTAAGCTTTAACTAAAGCTTGTGTCTCAAAATGGACTCCAACAACTAATGTGTCAAAATTAAAAGTAGGAAAGCAAGGAATATCTGATCGCAATTGACTAAATGTCGGGAATTCTTCCTGGAAATACCCGGCTGCATAAGCATGTGTATAGTCAAAACAATAATATTTAGTTGGGGCTATGGGATAAGGAGCAGTAACCCAAGCAGGGGCAGTAATACCGCCTATGCATCCACAGTTGACTTCCTGTAATGTCGTAGCTAAATATTCATTTATAGAAATTGCCTGAAATCCTATCAGATTGCAAAATAATGTATGAGCAACAGCCATCCCAATTGCCCATCCTTTTCGATTTGTGGGGATATAAACATTCCGGGGTGTATTCCAACTGAAAACCATTCCCTGACCAATTCTGATTTCATTAATAGAATTGCCGGTATGTTTATCAACCGTTTGTGTATTTATAAAACATAATTTACTGAAATTCTTTTTACATGTTTGCGCAAACGAATTAACAGATAAGAAAAATAAATAATGATAAAATAGCGTAATGAAATCTTTAATTTACGCAAATAATTCTTTACAAAAGATTATCGAAAAAAACTTTTATTACTTTTAAAGGAACAACTTAATATTCTTTTATTAATCCTACTCCTGCGGAGAAAGAGATTCTCACCCCTTCATGATGTACATAATATCAATTCTAAAAATAAATTGAAATAAATTTTAATATTCAAATTTTATTTTAGACTTTTGGGGTAGAGTAAAAATTAAATTTTATTTTTATGTTATTTAATTCAGTATCTTTTTTAATATTTTTTTTAATAACAGCTATTTTATATTATCTACTTCCTTATAAATTCAGGTGGATGTTATTGTTGTTATCCAGTATTTATTTTTATCTTTCATTTATTCCTATTTTCATATTGGTTTTGGTTTCAATAATTTTGATTGGTTATTTTACCGGTCTTTTAATTGAAAATAATAATAAATTATTTTTAATTATTGGGCTAATATTCACTATTATTGTTCTGGGATTTTTTAAGTATTATAATTTTTTAAATGATAATCTAACGTTTTTATTCAGTATTGTAGGAATTAAAAACAGAATTCCACATTTATCCATTTTACTTCCAATTGGTTTGTCTTTCTATTCTTTTATTTCAATGAGTTATATTATTGAAGTTAGTCGGGGAAATCAAAAACCGGAAAAAAATTTAGGAATATATGCCTTATATATTATGTTTTTTCCGATTATTCTTGCAGGTCCAATAGAACGACCAAAAAATTTATTACATCAGTTTTATGAAAAACATGAATTTGATATTTTTAATATAATAGAAGGATTTAAGCTAATGATATGGGGGTTTTTTATGAAATTGGTGGTTGCCGACAGGTTGTCAATTTATGTTAATGCTGTTTATAATAATCCCCAACAACATTCTGGAGTGAGTCTATTGGTTGCTACAATATTTTTTTCATTCCAAATTTATTGTGATTTTGCAGGTTATTCAAATATTGCAATAGGTGTTGGACGGATTTTGGGATTTCGGCTAATAACAAATTTTAACCGCCCTTATTTTGCAAAAAACATAACAGATTTTTGGACAAGATGGCATATTTCTTTATCCTCATGGTTGAGAGATTATTTGTTTCTTCCATTATCTTTTTATTTTTCGAATAAGTTGAGAAAAGAAAAATATTTATGGATAAGAAGCGAGAGATGGATTTATATTTTGGCAACCATGATTACTTTTTTATTATGTGGTTTATGGCATGGTTCTCAATGGACATTTGTTGTCTGGGGTGGATTACACGGGGTTTATTTAATTATGGGAAATATTCTTAAAAAATCGAAAAAGAAATTTAACCAATCATTAGGTATAAGTAAAAATAATTTAATTAAAAACGGTATAGATATTACGATTGGGTTTTGTATTGTTACTTTTGCTTGGATTTTTTTCAAAGCGAATAGTTTAGCAGATGCATGGTTAATCTTTGTTAAAATAGTTAAATTTAAAGGGCCATTGTTCACTTCTAACCTTTCAACCCTTTTATATTCCGTGTTTGGAATCTTGTTTATTTTTATCATTGAATTCAAACAGGTTTTTTATTCTGGACGATTTTTATTTTATTCAAATAAAAGATGGATAATTCAGGATCTATCTTGTCTCATATTGATTTTAATTATTTTATTAATTGGGGTTTTTGATGGTGGGGAGTTTATTTATTTTCAGTTTTAAAAAGTATAAATAAAATGAAAAAGAATATTTTTTTCAGAATCATATTATTTTTTTCTTTACTACTCATCAGTGATTACCTGATTGGTCATTTGCTTTCATATTATTATTTTAAGATTAATTTCGGAAAGTTTTATCGCACAACTTATTCTTTAGAGGAAACAAAAGCAGATATACTGATATTTGGTTCATCTACTGCTTCTCACCATTATAATCCCAAGATTTTTGAAAAAAGACTACATCTGTCTTGTTATAATGTAGCCAGAGATGGAAATTATTTGTTGTATCATTATGCAATGCTAAAAGGTATTTTAAAGAGATATTCTCCGAAAATTATTATTTTGGATTTTATGTTAACTGATTTATCTAATGCATCATATAAAGATGGAAAATTTCCCAAATTAGAAAGTTTATCTTCTCTGCTTCCTTATTATAAATCACATCCTGAAATTAGATCCATTGTTGAAATGAGAAGTGTTTTTGAAAACGTTAAACTTTACTCCTATATATATCCTTATAATTCTTGTTTTTTAAATATCCTTTTTAGGAATGTTGCAATTGGTAATAAAACAAAAGATGATTACAGTGGATATATTCCTTTATATAAATCTTTTATTGATACGATAATTGAGATTGATCCAATAGAAAAAATTGATACTACTCATATTGAAATTTTTGAATCTTTTATTCGTGATTGTATTAAAGCAAAGGTGAAAGTGTTTATAGTATGTTCACCTCGTAAAGCTGCCCATAAGACTCAATCCTATGTGATTGGGAGCAGAATTGTTCAACAGAATAATATTCCTTATATTGATTTTTCACAGGATATTGAATTTTTAAATCATCCGGATTATTTTTATGATTTTGGACACCTCAATGACCACGGAGCAACTGTTTTTACAGAAAAAGTGATAGATTCATTGGTAGTTAAAAATAAACGGTATTATTAGAGTTGTATTCTTTGATTTCACTATAATGTTTATTTATTTAAAAATATCTAATTTGATGATTGACTGCAAAAGATCATCAATCTGACCATTCCGAGATTATTTCATTGACCACCTCGAAGTTATTCACTATAAGCATCTTAAGAATATCAACCTATGTAATCAAAGAGTGGTCAACACAATGGTCTTTTCCAGCGTACGGGGAATATAAAAAAAAGCCAGAAAATCCTGTTTTTATTGAGCTTCTGGCTTACATTGTGTAGTCCGTACGAGTCGTTTAATATATTAGATTCTCTTTCACTTTTTTCTTCTTGAGCTTTCACTTTTCCTGTTTTCAGCGTTGGGACATCTAAAAATTTTTATTGATAATTTGATATAGTATAGCTTATTCTTCATCCATTCTCAAAAGTTTGTTTTTAGTGAGTTTTGAGTCAGGTAGCGTGTAAGTAATTTGATACATATTGTGTGTAACCCCAGCGGCTTTTTTCAATGAAAGCATAAATTTTTCGTCATATTAAACGCGTTCTAGCTCTTTGTAAATACAATAAGCTGTAAACGAAATACAGAAATGTGCTTCAATTCTATTCCTTAATCTATGATTATTGGGCGAATGCGTAAATCTGTTTTGGACATCCTAAATGCTTTTTCAATATGCCAAATATTTTTATAGTTTTCTATTACCTCATTGTTAGGCAAGTTGGTGTTTGTAACATACCCTTTTAAACCATCCCAATGATTATCGTGTGTATACTTTTCATAATCAATTTCAATGGTTACATTACCTGTCATTTTAAGGTATTTGTTATATCCTTTATTGTTGATTTGACTTTCAAAATCCCATTAAGTCGGATAGTTAAAGATAAAGCTCATTACTGTATGCAATACTGTATGAATGAGTAAAATAAAAAGAGCTAAGTATTTGATAATTAGCTATTTTTTAAAAACTACTGCGGAGAAAGAGGGATTCGAACCCCCGGTACCCCGAAAGGTACAACTGATTTCGAGTCAGTCCCGATCGACCACTCCGGCATTTCTCCTTATTTGTATTGAGAGAATAATTTTATGTAAAAGTAAAAATAAATATTTTCTGTTTCGATAAATCAGGATAAAGATTAATTTTGAAAAATATTGATTCCTTAAAATGCCTAAAAGATTTAAATTAATTACATGTGAGATTTTTTTCAGGGAGATATGTTTTTGTTTATCTCAGACAAAAAATATTATTGATGTTGTATTTATGCCAAAGGGATTGCATGATATTGGTGAAAAACCTATGGTTAGCCGACTGCAGGAAGAAATTGATAAAACGGACTATTCAAAATACGAAGCTATTTTGCTGGGTTATGGTTTATGTAATAACGGGATAAGAGGACTGCATGCGGAAATACCATTGGTGGTACCACGCGCACATGACTGTATTGCTTTATTGATGGGGTCTCGGAAAAAGTATGATGAGTATTTTAATCAAAATCCCGGTACATACTTTAAATCAACCGGATGGATTGAACGGGATACCAATCTTCATGAAAATGAAATGAGCATTACTTCTCAACTCGGCATGAACCGGACATATCAGGAATATGTTGATCAATTTGGTGAAGAACATGCTCGTTATTTAATGGATACACTTGGCGACTGGTTCCGCAATTATAAGAAAATTGCCTATATTGACACACAGATAGGGTATTTTACAGAATACAAAAATATAACTAAAAAAATGGCTGAAGAAAAAGGGTGGGAGTATGATGAGATTTCAGGAAGTACTGTTTTGTTAATGAAACTTCTAAATGGCGAATGGGACTCAAATGATTTTTTAGTTGTTCCTTCAGGAAAACAAATACAGACAGCATTTGATCATAATGAAATAATAAATTGTTAAAATTTCTATTGACTTAAATCAAAATGGAAATCCAGATTGTCTATTAAATTCAATTAAATTTAATATATTCTGTTTTGTAAAAAAGGATTAAAAGTTTTTTATTTTTGTGATGAATAAAATAAATTAAAATAAAATTATGATTGAAAAAGATGCACAGGAACAGATCAAACGAATGGAAATAGAACATAAAAATTGGCATGAAATTAAGACACATGATTCATGGCAATTGTTTAAGGTGATGGCTGAACTGGTTGAAGGGTTTGAAAAGCTCAGCGAGATTGGTCCTTGCGTTACCATATTTGGTTCTGCCCGAACACGACCGACACATCAATTTTACAAACTGGGTGAGGAGATTGCGTACCTGTTAACCAAGCGCGGGTTTGGAGTCATCACCGGTGGCGGACCGGGTATTATGGAAGCCGGTAATAAAGGCGCCCATATTGGTGGTGGTAAATCAGTCGGGTTGAATATTGAACTTCCTTTTGAACAATATGCCAACATGTTTATTGATAAAGATAAGATGATCAATTTTAAATATTTCTTTATCCGTAAAGTGATGTTCATTAAATATTCACAAGGATTTGTTGTGATGCCCGGTGGCTTTGGCACACTGGATGAACTCTTTGAGGCAATCACTTTGATCCAGACTAAAAAAATTGATAAATTCCCGATCGTACTTGTTGGAAGTTCATACTGGAAAGGTCTAATCGATTGGATCAAACAGGTTATGTTACAGGAGAAAAATATCAATCCTGATGATCTGGATTTAATTACAATCATTGATACTGCTGAAGAAGTTGCTGATTACATTGAAGAATATTATAAAAAATATTCTTTGAAACCCAATTTCTGAAATTCATATGAAAATTAAAATTCCTCTTAAGTTGACCGAAATTGAAAATGCCGGCTACCACCTTTTTATTTGTGTTTTAATAAATGGTAAAAAAGCGAATTTGCTTATTGATACAGGCGCTTCGGCTTCTGCATTTGATATGAACAGAATCGAAAAATTTATAGGTAAAAAGTCTGTTGGGAAAATGTCAAAACAAAAATTAGCTACAGGACTTGGAACAGATTCAATGGAGAGCGGAAAAATAATTTTAAATGAAATTAAATTTAAAAAATTGAGTTTTAAAGATTATGAGGCGGTAGTGATAGATATGATGCATATCAATAATTCGTACAAAACAATTCATCTTCCTGCGATTGATGGGGTAATTGGCGGTGATCTATTAAAATATTTTAATGCAGTGATTGATTACAAAGAAGAATCTATTTCACTTTCAGATGAATAATTAATGTCTGACTATTAATTTCTTTGAACCTGTTTTAACTTTACCATTTACAGTTCCGGTTATAAAAATAGCATAAAATCCCTGTGGATAATCAACGGTAGATATACTGATCGAATTTGATTCATTCATTTTATTTTCAAAAACTATTTGGTTTAACGTGTTAAAAACAGAAATATGTAAATTTTTTAAATCCGTTGGCGTCTGTTCAAATTGAATAGTAACTATGTCATTGGCCGGATTGGGAAATATATTGATTGAACAGGGGAGGGTAGATGTTTCAGTAATACTATTATGTATCAGATTGGTATCACCTTTATAAAAACTCAATCCACCTCTGTAGTTTCCGACAAACATATCAAGCAGCCCATCATGATCAATATCATCAATTGCAACAGATGTTCGGATACCTTCGTTTATTGATAATAAATTGTTTTCACCTAATTCAAATGAATTATTCAGATTATTCTCAATATGTTTATAATATCCGATATTTCCATTTTCGCATCCGGTAAAAAGGACAAGACTGTCGTGGCTATTTTTAATGAAACAGGGAATGCTGTAACCATACCATGATTTTTTATAATTGGTAACATCCACCTTTCCTAATGAATCATTTTTTAATTTAAATACTGGATTTGACTTTGTCCCTGTATTTTCATAATAATGTAATTTTCCTTTTCGTTCCCCGATGACCAGATCAAATATAGAATCCTGATTCAAATCAAATAACTGTGGTGTACTGAATTCTCCAACATTGATTTTTTGAAAATTGGGATCAGCTAAGACAAACTCATCCGATTGACCAGTTGAAGCATTATTGGAGAAGTACAATATATTTCCTGTAGAATTACCAATCAGCATCTCAGATTTGCCATCATGATTGATATCACCGAAAGTTGGATAAATAGCATTCAATTTTAAATTGGAAAGATCGGCAAAGTCATTTGTGACTAAAGTAAATTCTGGAAGTGTCCACGTACCCGTATTTTTATATAAACTTATTTTAGATATAAAGATCGAGTTCAAGTACCCATGATCATACCATGATGTATCATAGTACCCATAATTGCTGATAAAGAGGTCTTTTAGTCCGTCATGATCAAAATCATATAATACAGGCATAGCACCACTTCCGACATCAATCATATCATCCTGTAAAAAATTATTTTTTTGAAAAGTAAAAACAGGTATTGATTTTGTCCCTATATTTTTATATAACCAAATGCTTTTAAAATTTTCAGCCGTCTGTAACCCTGGTTCAAAGGGTGATACAAGTAAATCCTTTCGTTGATCATTATCAATGTCAATATAAAAAGGTTGAGGAAAAGAAAACATATGCACCGGTTGTGTATTTGATGGAAAAGCAGAATCTCGGTTGATTATGTGTGCAGAATCTTTTGTTCCACCATTATTTAATTTAACAAGATTGGGATAATCCACATCACCTAAAATTAAATCCATATCCTGATCATTGTCAGAATCAAAAGCCAGAAATGTAGAACCTGTATGCTTTTTAGGTTTATTGAAAAAATAAAAGACAGTATCAAGTTTAATTTTATTTGATTCGGGACTTTCGGCAAAATTTCCCCAATTGGATGAACGCATAACATAATCAAGACTATCTGAGTTCCCATATTTTTCCATTGACATATTTTTATGATACTGTACAAATGACCCAAGACCAAAAAAGGTAAGAATATCAAGGTCTCCATCATGATCAAGATCAGTAATTGCCGGATAGTCAACATTTGTTACTAAAAGATTTGAAAATAATTTCCCCTGTAATGACCTTAATAAAGGTGTTATTAGTTTAAATTGAATGGAATTATTATCGGAAATATTTTTATAAACAGAAATACCACCATTAGCATAAGTAAATAGATCTTCTTTCCCATCATTGTTATAATCAAGCAACATGACCCAATCGTGAATATCAGGAAAAAACGTTTCATATTGTGGCGCATAAATATAATCAATGGTATTCGACGTCCAGGTGTTAATAAAAGTTAAAATTTTATTTCCATGTCTGTCAAAAACAAAAAGGTCTTTGATGCCGTCATTATTTAGATCAATAGTTGAGAACTGACATGAATTCAGTCCACCAACCCAAGGATATTTTAAAGGGATATTATTTTCCCCTTTAACAATCAGTTTGAAATTTTTTGAAAAACTTAAATCAGGATAAACTGTTTGTGCCATAAGGCAAAAACTATAATTAAAAAAAAAGAATAAAAATATGTTAAAGTGTTTTATATTTATCTGTATATTTTTGCTCATGATACTGTCTGATAATGCTGTAAAAGTAAATAAATCTTTTAACAATAACTTCTGGATAAAATTAATATTAAAATGGAATATTGTTGTAAATTATTAATTGTTATTACTATATTTGCAACCTCTTAAAAAAAAGTAAGTTAAAAATTTAAATCAGGTTTTATTATGCAGAATAAAGGTGCGATTAAGTTATTTGCTATTTTGTTAGCTATAGTGTGTGTGTATCATCTATCTTTTACATTCATTACTAAAAATATTGAAAATAAAGCAACAGATTTCAGTCAAAGCAAAAGTGTAATTACACAAGCTAAATTATTGGCTGGAAATGACAAGTTAAAAGAAATGATAGTTCTTGACTCATTAAAAAAAGCAAAGGAAAATGCTTATCTCGATTCAATGTCAGGACAGGAAGTATATAATCTTTTAGTTAGAAAATATACATATAAAGAATGTAAAGAACGAGAAATTAATCTTGGACTTGACCTCAAAGGAGGGATGAATGTGACATTGGAGGTTTCTATTTCTGATATTGTTCGTTCATTGTCCAAAAATAATCAGGATCCCTCGTTTGTGAAAGCGATTGTTGAAGCTGAAAAAATGCAGAAAAACAGTCAAGATAATTTTATTAATTTGTTTGGTAAAGCATTTCAAACAGTTAAGAAACCGGGTGAAAAATTGGCTGCTATTTTTTCTTCAGGTCTAAAAGAAAAGATCACCTTTAATTCAACCGATGATGAAGTATTAAAAGTTTTGAAGGCGGAAACCAGCACGGCAGTTGACCTTGCTTATCAAATCTTACGTACTCGTATTGACCAGTTCGGAGTTGCGCAACCTAATATTCAGAAGTCGCAAATTTCGGGTCGTATTCTCGTTGAACTACCCGGAGTAAAAGATCCAACACGTGTTCGGAAATTATTGCAAGGAACCGCTAAATTGGAATTCTGGACTACTTATGAATATGCAGATGTAGCACAATTCTTTGTTGACGCTGATAAAAAATTAAGCGCTATCCTCTATGCCGGTAAAGATACCTTGACTGATACAAAAGATTCAATTAAAGAAAGTGTTACAGCTTCTGGAGATACATCAAAATCAAAATCTTTGGTTGAAAAAGCGCTGAAGGATTCATCAAAACAGAAAACGTTAGGTAATCTTAAATCAGACGATAAATTTGCAAAGGAAAATCCGCTTTCAAGATATTTAACCCCCAATTATGAACAAGTTGAAAAAGGACAGTTCCGCCCCAGAAGAGGTCCTGTTGTTGGAATGTGCGATATTAAAGATACAGCAAAAGTGAATAAATATCTGAAAATGGTTGCCAATGTTTTTCCGAAAAATTTAAAACTTAGCTGGACAGTTAAACCTATTGATGAAAAGAAACGGTTTATGCAATTGATTGCCTTGAAACCATCAGGGAGTGAAGGAGCACCTGCTCTTGAAGGAGATGTAATTGCAGATGCAAGACAGGATGTTGGACAAAATGGGGAAGTGGAAGTTTCTATGCGTATGACTTCCAAAGGTGCAAAGGATTGGAAACGTATAACAGGAGCGAATGTAGGTAAATGTGTTGCTATCGTTCTTGATAATTATGTTTATACTTTTCCAAATGTAAGAGAAGAAATTCCAAACGGTTCATCACAGATTACTGGTAATTACAGCATTGATGAAGCAAAAGACTTAGCCAACGTATTGAGTGCAGGTAAGCTACCTGCTCAGGTTAAAATAGTAGAAGAAGCTGTTGTTGGACCATCATTAGGTAAAAAAGCTATAGACGCCGGTATGTTGTCATTTATAGCAGCAATTATTATTATTTTGGTATTTATGTCTTGGTATTACAACAGAGCAGGGATGGCAGCATCAATCGCTTTGTTTGTTAATTTATTTTTCTTATTCGGTGTCATGTCTTCCTTACAAGCCGTAATTACTCTCCCCGGTATTGCCGGTGTCATCTTGACAATTGGGATGGCAGTGGATGCTAATGTGATTATTAATGAACGTATAAAAGAGGAATTGCGTATTGGAAAAGGCATACGACTTGCCATTTCCGATGGGTTTAAACATTCTTATTCTGCAATTATTGACGGCCAGATGACAACAATTATTACAGGTATTGTTCTGTATATTTTTGGTTCAGGTCCTGTACGTGGTTTTGCAACTACACTTGTAATTGGTATTATCTGTAGTTTGTTTACTTCAATTTTTATCACACGGTTGATTTTAATCTGGATGATGGATAAAAATATTCATGTATCTTTTTATAATAAGATAACCAGTAAATGGTTCACTAATGTGCATATTAAATTTATTGAAAACAGAAAATATTTTTATATTATATCACTTGCCGTTACAGTGATAGGAATTGTTTCATTATTTACAAGAAAACTTCACGAAGGAGTTGATTTTGCCGGTGGTCGAACTTATACTGTCCGTTTTGATCAGAATGTGAAAACAAATGAGATCAGTCAGTCATTAGCAAAATATTTTGGCGGATTAGTTCCTGAAGTCAAAACATTTGGTTCTGATGACCAGGTAAAAATTACGACAAATTATTTGATTGATGATAATTCTGCAAGGATAGATTCTACGGTTGAATCTCAGCTTTTTAATGGAGTAAAGAGTTTTTATAAAAACCCAATATCAATTACTGATTTTTTATCAGACAAAGAAAATAAAATGGTGGGAAAACTCAGTTCGCAAAAGGTAGGACCAACCATTGCTGATGACCTTCAGCGCAAAGCATGGCTCGCAGTTTTTGTCTCACTCATTTGTATATTCTTATATATTGCTGTTCGTTTCAAAAAGTGGACATTTGGTCTTGGAGGTGTAATCGCTCTTTTACATGATGCGTTTATTACCGTGTCTATGTATTCTATTTTTTATAATCTTGTTCCGTTCGATTTACAGATCGATCAGTCATTCATTGCTGCTGTTCTTACCATCATTGGATATTCTATTAATGATAGTGTAATTATCTTTGATAGAATTCGTGAATATTTGAAGATTCATCCGAAACGATCATTGCTTGAAAATATGAATGATGCCATGAACAGCACGTTGGGCCGTACATTTAATACCGTCTTAACTGTAATTTTGGTTTTAATTGTTCTGTTCATTTTCGGAGGGGAATTTATCAGAGGTTTTACTTTTGTACTTTTAGTGGGTGTTGCATTCGGTTCGTATTCATCCATTTTTATTTCAGCAGCACTTGCTTATGATATTATTCAATGGAATGAAAAAAGAAAAGCGAAAAGTGGAAAGTAATAAAAAGTAATTTAAAAATATTCTAAGGATATAGTATTGATTTTAGTTTTTTTTTTAAATTAGCCGCAATTATAAATATAAGAGATATCATTTTTTTTAACCTATTAATACCAATAAAATGAAAGTAAGTAAAACGATTTTTTTGATTGCACTTTTCATTGCGCCATTTTTTTCTCAGTTGCAAGCTCAACAACCCAATAAATTTGTTGCAGATGCAGATAAAGATTTTAAAGAATTGAGATATTTTGATGCAATTGATAAATATAAAAAAGCATATTCTAAAGTTAAAGATAAAGATGAAAAGGCAAGAATGAAATTCATGACAGCTGAATGTTATCGCAAAATTCATGACACCAAACAAGCCGAAGATTGGTACAATAAAGCAATCGGAATGAATTATAAAGAACCTGTTGTTTATTTTTGGTATGGAGAAGCTTTAATTGCAAATGATAAATATGAAGATGCTATTGCCAATTTGAATATTTTTAAACAAAAAGCTTCCGGTGATCCTTTGATTGCTGATGCTGACAGACTAATTGCTTCAGCTACACAATCAAAAAAATGGAAAGATAATCCTTCACGATATGATGTGGAAAATATGAAAAGACTCAATTCAAAAGATAATGATTTTTGTCCTTCATTTGTTGATAAAAAATTCAAGTCACTTTATTTTGCTTCTTCCAGAGAAGGCGCAACAGGTAAAGGTACAGATGCATGGCTTGGGCAAAATTTTCAGGATTTGTTTTTGACAACACAGGATAAAAAAGGGTCTTGGAGTTCACCAGAACCTTTATCAATTCCTATTAATTCTGATGCACATGAAGGTTGTGCCTGTTCAAATGATAAAGGGAATGTGATTTATTTTACCCGTTGCGGAAAAGAAAAGAAAAAGAATTCTACCTGCCAGATTTATACAGCAGAAAAAAAAGGAAAAGACTGGATGGAACCTCAACGTCTTGTTTTAGGTCCAGATACTTTTACTTACGGTCATCCGAGTTTAAGCGAAAATGAATTATCCCTTTATTTTACTTCTGATTTACCTAATGGTCAAGGTGGAAAAGACATTTGGGTAGTTAAAAGAGAAAATAAAAAGAAAACATGGGGTACACCGGAAAATCTTGGTGCTACAGTTAACACCACAGGAGATGAATCATTTCCTTATACGAGAGATGATAGTACATTATACTTTTCTTCTACCGGTCTGATCGGTATGGGTGGTTGGGATATTTTTAAAGTAAAAAAATCAGGAGCCAAATGGGGTACACCTGAAAATATGTTATCACCCATTAACTCAACAGCCAATGATTTTGCAATTGTATTTGAAGGAAAAACCGAAACAGGTTATCTGACTTCAGACAGAACAGGATCAGGCACAGAAGACAATACCAAATCAAAAGGTGGTCTGGATATCTGGCGTTTTTATCTACCTCCTTTGGTTTTTACATTAAGCGGTACTATTACGGATGATTCTTCAAAAGCTGAATTACCAGGTGTTTTAGTACAATTAGTCAGAAGTGATGGTTTCTCAATTTCTGATACTACTGATAAAAAAGGTTTTTATAAATTTGAAAAAGATATCATTATACCTAACAGTACTTTTACATTAACATTTTCAAAAGATGATTATTTTGCTAAAAAAGCTCAGGAAAGTACGGTTGGCAGACAACGCAGCGTTGACATTGTTTTGAATGAAACACTGGTTAAAATACCTGTTAAACCAATACCACTTCCTGAAATTTTATACGATGTCAGTAAATGGGATTTGAAACCACAATTCAGAGATAGTTTAAATGGTCTGATTCAAACATTGGAATTGAATCCAAAGATCGCCATTGAATTAAGTTCACATACGGATTCACGACCAATTCCTATGACCAATACAGAACTTTCAAGAAGAAGAGCAATGTCGGTTATTGATTATCTGATTTTGAAAGGTATTGCTGCTGACAGATTAAAAGCAAAAGGTGCTGGCGAAACCGAACCGAAAGTCATAACCAAAGATATTGTTAAAGATGGCGTGAAATTCAAAAAAGGTACAGTACTTAACGATGAGTTTATTGGTTCGTTGAAAACAAAAGAAGAAAAAGAAGCTGCTCATGCTTTGAACCGTCGTACGGAATTTAGAGTTACCAGCAAAAACTATGTTCCTTCTAAAGTAATTAATAAAGAAACTCCTAAAGTTGAGTTAATTAATAATCCTAATGAAAATAAATCAACTGAAGGAACTGATAAAGTTGAAAATAAACAAGAAGAAAACATTAAAAAAGAAGAACCTAAAATAGAAGAACCTAAAAAGGAAGAACCCAAACCTGCTCCTGAAAAAAAACAAGAAACAAAAACAGGTAAAAAGAAGTTTTAATGTATTCACACCGTAACTTCAAAAAAACGTCCTCTGTAAAGCGGATGTTTTTTTGTTTATACACATATGAATGATCAATTAAAATATAATCAACGCGGTGTTTCTGCTTCAAAAGAAGATGTGCATCAGGCAATCAAGAAGATTGATAAAGGTATTTTCCCAAATGCTTTTTGTAAAATAGTTCCTGATATCATTGGGCACGATGATGATTTTTGTAATATTATGCATGCTGACGGTGCAGGTACAAAATCATCGTTGGCTTATATTTATTGGAAAGAAACAGGCGATCTGTCAGTCTGGAAAGGAATTGCACAGGATGCAATCGTGATGAATCTTGATGATTTGATATGTGTAGGCGCTACGGATAATATTTTGATCTCATCTACCATTGGAAGAAACAAAAATAAAATTCCTTCTGAAGTGCTTTCAGCCATTATCAATGGGAGTGAAGAGTTTCTGGCAGAATTACGTTACATGGGAATTGGAATATTTTCAACAGGAGGTGAAACTGCTGATGTTGGTGATCTGGTTCGGACAATCATTGTTGATTCAACAGTTACATGCAGGATGAAACGATCGGTAGTGATAGTTAATTCCATTCAAGACGGCGATGTGATTGTAGGTCTGGCTTCATCAGGACAGGCAACCTATGAAAAAGAATTCAATGGTGGGATGGGGAGTAATGGATTGACTTCCGCCCGTCATGATATGTTTTCCAAAACATATGCTGAAAAATATCCTGAAAGTTATGATCCCGAAATTATTCCTGAACTCATATATTCAGGAAAATTTAATTTGACTGAAAATATTCAGGGATTAAAAGTTACTGCAGGGAAACTGGTGTTATCTCCAACAAGAACGTATGCACCCATTATCAAAGATGTTTTGAAAGAATATAGAAATAAAATTCATGGTATTATTCATTGTAGTGGTGGCGCTCAAACTAAAGTATTGCATTTTGCAGACAAAATTCATATTGAGAAAAATAATCTGTTCGATATTCCTTTACTTTTTAAATACATACAGGAGCAATCCCAAACACCTTGGGAAGAAATGTATAAAGTGTTCAATATGGGACACCGAATGGAGCTTTATGTTCCTGCAGATATTGCCGATAAGATCATTACTATTTCACGTCAATATAATGTTGATGCCCGTATTATCGGCTTCTGCAAACAGTCAGAAAAAAAATCATTGACTATCAAATCTCAGTATGGTGAATTTCACTATTCATAGATGATTTGATTCGGTTCCAATAAACAAAAATCATGTTTAGATTTGTTAATGCGACAAATAATAGTTGGGGATTTATTTAGAATTAGTAGAAATTTAAATGCGAAAAAATTCAATAAAAAACCCTTCTCTTGTGGAGAAGGGCATGGATAAAGTATTTGAGGTTTCGAGCGGATTCGAACCGCTGTACAAGGTTTTGCAGACCTCTGCCTAGCCACTCGGCCACGAAACCATTTTAGAATCGGTTTGCAAAAATAATCAAAAATATGAAAAGAACAATGGATTTATTTTTTATTAATCAGATAGTTCATGCAATCCCAGTGAAACACTTACTTTATCAAGTTTCCCGCCAAGAGGAGGGTTCAGCTTGGAAATTTTTATTTCTGCCTCTTCAATGGAAGGATATCTTTCTTTGATCTTCTGTAAAATCCGCATGGCAATATGTTCAAGCAAATGCGATTTTATGTCCATCTCTTTTTTAATGATTCCATAAACCGATTGATAATTGATCGTTAATTCCAAATCGTCCGTTTTCTCAGCTTCAGAAGTGTCTGTCTCAAAATGAAAATCAACAAGAAATTTTGTTCCTATCATCTGTTCTTCTTCAAAACAGCCGTGATAAGCGAAGAATTCCATTCCTTCCAATGATATTAATGACATTTTTATAAATTTAATTGCAGTGCAAGTTAAGAAATTATTTACTTTTGTTTGTTAATTACAGTTGAATGTAAAGATGCTAATATTCATCTGAATGAATCATCACATTTTATTAAAGTTACTATGACTGAAGAAGAAAAAAATATTTCTGAGGAGAATAAGACCACACTGAATTTTATTGAAAGTATTATTGAAGCTGATATACAGAGCTATAAACATAAAAAAATACATACTCGATTTCCTCCTGAACCCAATGGATATCTTCATATCGGGCATGCCAAAGCAATCTGTCTGAATTTTGGTCTCGCAAAAAAATATAATGGGACCTGCAATCTTCGGTTGGATGATACCAATCCTGTTACCGAAGAAGTGGAGTATATTGATGCGATCAAGGAAGATATTAAATGGCTTGGGTTTGACTGGGGTGAAAAGGAATTTTACGCATCCGATTATTTTGAAACACTTTATGAATACGCTGTTCGATTGATTAAAAAAGGGAAAGCATATGTGTGTGATATGTCTGCCGATGAAATTTCTGCCACACGCGGAACACCAACAATGCCTGGAAAAGAGAGTGATTACAGGAACAGAAGTATTGAAGAAAATATCGATCTTTTTCAACTTATGCGGAAAGGTGAGTTTAAAGATGGTGAAAAAGTTTTAAGAGCAAAAATTGATATGTCATCTCCGAACATGCATATGCGCGACCCTGTATTATATCGCATCATCCATACACATCATCATCGTACGGGCAATATCTGGTGTATTTATCCGATGTATGATTTTGCTCACGGTCAGTCAGATTCAATTGAAGGAATTACGCATTCCATCTGCACACTTGAGTTTGAAGTCCATCGTCCGCTCTACGAGTGGTTTATCAAAGAACTTGAAATCTTCCCATCACGACAAATAGAATTTGCACGATTAAATTTGACGTATACAGTCATGAGTAAACGAAAGTTGATGCAATTAGTGAACGAAGGACATGTTCGAGGGTGGGATGATCCGCGCATGCCAACTATTTCCGGTTTGAGAAGAAGGGGATTTACACCTGAATCTATTCGGAATTTTGCTGAAACCATCGGTATTGCCAAACGTGAAAATATAATTGATGTGGCTTTACTGGAACATTGTATCCGTGAAGACCTTAATAAACGAGCTGCCCGTGTCATGGTCGTTTTAAATCCGCTTAAAGTTGTTTTAACAAATTATTTGGATAATTCGGTAGAGGAACTGGAAGCCGTTAATAATCCTGAAGATGCAAGCATGGGTGCCAGAAATGTTTCTTTTTCAAATGAATTATATATTGAAAGAGAAGATTTCATGGAAAACCCGCCTAAGAATTATTTCCGACTGGCGCAGGGGAAAGAAGTTCGTTTGCGTTATGGATATTTTATAAAATGCAATGAAGTAATAAAAAATAATGAAGGTGAAATTATTGAATTGCACTGCACGTTCGACCCTTTGTCCAAAGGCGGGAAGTCACCCGACGGAAGAAAAGTGAAAGGAACCATTCACTGGGTATCCGTCAAACATGCCATAGATGTTGATGTCCGTCTGTATGACAGATTATTTATTAATGAGAATCCTGATATAGTTGAGGAAGGAAAAGATTTTAAATCTAATTTCAATCCCGAATCTTTAACAACAATCATTGCTAAAGCTGAACCTTGTGTCAGATTTGCCCATCAACTCGATAAATTTCAGTTTGAACGTCAGGGATATTTTTGTGTTGATCAGGATTCAACCCAACAGCGGATTGTGTTTAATCGAACAGTTGCTTTGAAAGACACGTGGGCTAAACAGAATAAATAATTTTTTGTACTTACACCTTTATGGCTAAACTATCAGTCATTATTGTTAATTACAATGTAAAACATTTTCTTGAACAATCACTGTATTCTGTTTACAAAGCAGGAAAAGGGTTAGAGATGGAAGTATTTGTTGTTGACAATAATTCAGTTGATGGTTCAGTGAAGATGGTCAGAGAAAGATTTCCCCACGTAATTTTGATTGAAAACACTATCAACATTGGGTTTTCAAAAGCAAATAATCAGGCAATCCGTCAAGCTAAAGGGGAATATGTTTTATTATTAAATCCGGATACTGTTCTTGAAGATCAAACATTTACAAAAGTGATCCAATTCATGGATTCCTATCAGGATGCCGGCGGGCTTGGTGTTAAGATGGTTAATGGAGCAGGACATTTTCTTCCTGAATCCAAACGAAGTATTCCTACACCTGCTGTTGCTTTTTATAAGATATTCGGATTATCAGCTATATTTTCCAAATCGAGAATTTTCAGTAAATATCATTTGGGGTATCTGGATAAAGATAAAATTCATGAAGTTGAAATACTATCCGGGGCGTTCATGTTTCTACGCAAAAGCGCACTGGATAAAATTGGATTGCTGGATGAATCCTTTTTTATGTATGGTGAAGATATAGATATTTCTTATCGTTTGCTGAAAGCCGGATATAAGAATTATTATTATCCTGAAACACGGATTATTCATTATAAAGGAGCATCCACCCGAAAACGAAGTGTGAACTATGTTTTACTGTTCTATAATGCGATGATCCTGTTTGCGCAAAAACATTTTTCTAAAAAAAATGCACAAGCATTTTCAATAATAATCAAATTAGCTATTTACTTCAGAGCATTCATTGCTTTACTCAGTCGTTTCCTGGAAAAGGTTTTATTACCATTGCTTGATGCAACCGTTATTTTTGTCGGCATGTATTTTTTGAAAGATTACTGGCAGAATCACAATATTTACAAGTATCCGATCCATTATCCATTGGAATATATTACGATAGTTGTTCCATTATATATTTTTGTTTGGTTATATACTATTTATTTAAGCAGTGGGTATGACAAGCCATTCCGGTTAATAAAATTGTTTCAAGGATTGCTTATTGGCACTTCCATAATTTTGGTCATTTATGGTTTGCTGAGTGAACACCATAGATACTCACGTGCATTGATTTTACTGGGTGCCTTGTGGGCTTTTATTAGCATGACTTTGACAAGATATTTTTTATCATTGATAAACGGAAAAGAATTCAGATTGGGAAGAACGGATAATCTTAATTTTTTGATCATTGGCGGAAATAACGAAGCAAAAAGAATTTCGGAAATATTATCCGTTTCAGTAATAAAACCGTCTTTTATAGGAAAGATAGGAGTCGGGGAGAAAGATGCTGATCAGGAGGGATTTATTGGAAATATGAATAATTTGAAAGAAATTGTTGAAATACATAATATTGATGAAATCATTTTTTGTGCGAAGGATGTTCCTGCACATTCCATTATTGATAAAATGACCGAATTGCAATATGCACATGTTAATTTTAAAATTGCGTTACCGGAAAGTTTGTACTTTATTGGTGAACATTCATTAAAATCGAATATGAATTTTCATTCCGACCTGATTGATGTTAATTCAATTAATAAAGTTAATAACAAAAGGAATAAACGTACCCTGGATGTAATTATATCAATCCTTTTATTAATTGTTTCTCCAATTGCATTTTTATTTATACTGAATAAATCAGGTTTTTTTAAAAATATTTTTTATGTGTTAATCGGGTGCAAGTCATGGGTAGGATATTATAATTTTGAAACAGATCATTCAAAATATTCAATTAAAAAAGGTGTCTTATCTTTTGCTGATGTTTTTATTCCTTCACCTGTTTCAAATCAAAAAATTGACAATCAGATGATAGATAAAATAAACATGTTGTATGCCAAAGAATATAAGATAATGAATGATATTTCCATTATTCTTAAAGGGTTTAAAAATTTAGGCAGAATCTGAAATCATCCGATCATCATATTTCGTGAATATTTTTGTTTTTTATTTTTAATTCCAATTCTTTTTGTACAAATTAATTCATTATTTTAGCACAAACTAAAATCAATTAAATGAAGCTGAATCTTACTCGACCATTAATCTTTTTTGATATTGAAACAACAGGTATTAATATCGTAACGGATCGCATTGTTGAAATTTGTATACTAAAAGTTTTGCCTGATGAAAGCAGCGATAGCAAAACATATCGTATTAATCCGACCATTCCAATTCCGCAGTACGCAACAGCTATTCATGGAATAACGAACGAAGACATTAAAGATTCTCCTAAATTTAATGATGTTGCAAAAGAAATTTTAGCATTCATTGGCAACGCTGATTTGGCAGGATATAACAGCTTAAAGTTTGATATTCCTATTTTGATCGAAGAGTTTGCAAGGGCAGGCGTAATGTTTAGTATTCAAGGAAGAAAATTGATTGATGTGAAAAATATATTTCACAAAATGGAACAGCGAACTTTAACCGCCGCTTATAAATTTTATTGTGGTAAAGAATTGTCTGATGCGCACAGCGCAGAAGCTGATACCAAAGCTACGTTTGAGGTGTTGAAAGCTCAGATCGATCGGTATGCTGATATAACTTTATTAGATAAAAACAATAAAGAATACTTCCCCATACGGAATGATCTGCAATCATTGCATGATTTCTCAACCATGCATAACAATGTGGATTTGGTGGGACATATTATATTTAATGATGACCATGTTGAAATATTTAATTTTGGTAAATACAAAGGAGAATCCGTTGAAAAAATATTTCAAAAAGAACCTCAGTATTTCGACTGGATGATGAAAGCCGACTTTCCTGCTTCTACCAAGCAGGTTATTACCGCCATCAAGCTTCGAGGATTCAATAAAGGTTCTGCCAATATTGAGAAGAATTAATTTTTCCTAAAACAAATTACTTTTTTTACAACATGTTCATTTAAACAAGTAAAATACATGTTGATTTATTCACTATGATCCTTTGATTCTTAGGATCAAAAACAATAGTTAATACTTTTTATTAACATTTCTTTTTACTCTATTTTTTCTTGCTTATTTATGATTAATTTTGAAAGCAATATAATTAAATAAGCGCTTGGATTATGAATAGTCAAATCGTTAAAGAACAAATCTCTCAATTGATAGAATCTATCATTGAACAAACGGAAATTATTCTAAACAGTAAAGATAAAACCCCTCAGATTGATATAGACATTGCTTTATCATATGTTCGTGAATTATATAAAAAATTTAATGAACTCGATAAACTGAATAGTAAAATTGCAGAACAGGATTCTATGTTCTCTTCAAATAGAATGAATGAATCAAAACAGGTACCTGTTACAGAACCTTTAAAGAAAAATATAATTGCAAAGGAAGAAGTGGTTAAGCCACTTGAAATGCCTGTTGTTCATGATATTTCAACACCGATAGTAGATGAAAAGCCAGCTATCATTGAACAACTGTTGATCAAAGAAGTCAAACCGGATGTACAACCTGCCTTGGAACTTTTTCCTGAAACGACTGTTTCGCAACCTAAAAAACAGAAAGAAGTAAAAAAATCAATTTTTGAAAAAGCAGCTGAAGGAAAGCAAGACAATCGAATTGCCGATAAAATCAATAGCCAACCCATTACCTCCCTGAAGTCTGCTATAGGCATCAATGAAAAATTTTTATTTATCAATGAATTGTTTAGTGGAAATATGCATGAATACAATTCGGCAATGTCTAAATTTGATTCTCTCACTTCACATGAAGACGCATTGATTTATTTACAACAATTAAAAGCAAATAAAAACTGGGCAGACGATCAGGCATCCTATTTAAAATTACATGATCTTGTTGAGAGAAGATTTATCAGCTAACATTTAATATGAAAATAATATGGGTGATAATTGTTTTTTTGATACAATCAACATCCGTTTTATTTTGTCAAAACCTTCAATATGCACGAAAAGTTATTGATACCTTATCATCACCTTATTTTAACGGTAGGGGATATGTAAATAATGGAATTAATACTGCTGCAGGGTTTATTGAAAATGAATATCAAAAATACCATCTGAATAAATTTAACGATAATTTTTTTCAATCCTTTTCTATTCCTATCAATACCTTACCGGGAAAAATGTTAATTGAAATTGATGAACATGAATTAATTCAGGTTGAAGATTTTATTGTTTCTGCAAATACAAAAAGTGTTAAAGGAAAATTTGAACTTGTTTGGTTAGATGATCTGTTGCAAAAGGATTCAATTGATTTTAAAATAGTCAACTTAAAACATAAAGTGTTGATTGTTGATACTCAGTCTTTCAATGACACTTCTCGTAATGTATTAACGAACGTATTAAAAACTCAAAATATTTTCCAAGCAGAAGCAGTCATTTTTTTAACAAATGAAGTACGATTATCATGGGATATTTCTAATGCATCAGATGTTTCAGATTATCTTACTATCACATTGAAAAAAAAAATAATTTCAAAAAATGCCAAATCAATAAAAATAAATATTGATGCCCGGTTTATTAAAAAATATCCTGTTAAAAATGTTATTGGATACGTCAAAGGAAAACAATTCCCTGATTCTTTTTTAGTATTCACTGCACATTACGATCATTTAGGACGAATGGGGAAAAATACATATTTCCCCGGTGCACATGATAATGCCAGTGGCACAGCAACAATGCTTGATCTGGCTCATTATTATTCACTTCCCGAACATCAACCGGACTATTCAATTGCATTCATGTCCTTTTGTTGTGAAGAAATTGGATTGCTGGGATCCTGGTATTATACCGAACATCCATTATTCCCTCTTTCAAAAATAAAATTTCTTATTAATCTGGATATACTTGGAACCGGGAGTGAAGGGATTCAAATTGTTAACAGTTTAGCGAATCAACATGTATTTGACAGATTAAATCAAATCAATAGTGAAAAAAAATATTTACCAGAAATCAAACCCAGAGGAAATGCGCCTGACAGTGATCATTATTATTTTACTCAAAAAAAAGTACCAGCGATTTTTATTTATACACTTGGAAAAGAATACCTTGAATACCATACCGTCAATGATAAAGCAGCCGGTTTACCTTTAACAAAATACGACATTCTATTTCATTTAATAACGGATCTTATTCAGACATTTAAATAATTAGTATAACAATATATGTCAAAACTTTACATCATTCCAACACCCATAGGCAATCTCGATGATATTACGTTACGCTCGATCCGTGTTTTAAAAGAAGTTGAAATCATTTTGGCAGAAGATACACGAACAACCGGACATTTACTCAAACACTTTGATATTCAAACAAGGATGATGCCTCATCATCAGTTTAATGAACATAAAACCGTGACACACATCATTGAGCGGATAAAAAGTGGTGAACGCTTTGCGCTCGTTAGTGATGCTGGTACACCTTCTATTTCCGATCCCGGCTTTTTATTGGTAAGAGAATGTATTCGGGAAGGAGTGGATGTTGAATGTCTGCCTGGTGCAACAGCACTGATTCCTGCTCTGGTCAATTCCGGTTTACCATCAGATGCATTTGTGTTTTTAGGGTTTTTACCTCATAAAAAAGGCAGACACACTTTGCTGACCCAATTGGCAAATGAACAAAGGACAATGATTTTTTATGAATCCCCGCATCGTTTAATTAAAACATTGGAACAATTTATACAATACTTTGGAGAAAACAGATTGGCTTCAGTTTCCAGAGAATTAACCAAAATATATGAAGAGACTCAAAGAGGCACTCTACCTGTATTGATTGACTATTTTAAACAGAAGCCCATTAAAGGGGAGATCGTTATTGTAGTGGAAGGAAAAAAATAAAACCGACCAGTAAAATAATAGGATCGGTAACTTTTTAAATTGAAATTTAAAAAAATGAGAATACTCGTTTGCGATCAAAATAAAATTTTACTTAAAGCAATAGAGTTTCGATTGAAACAGGAAGGACATCAAGTGATACCTTTCTCCGATGGACGATCAGCATATAATTATCTTACAAATGAAACCCCTGATGTATTCATTACTGATATTTTTCTTCCATTTATTTCAGGATTAGAACTTGTTTCATTTTGCCGAACTAAATTAAATGTTGATTTTCCAATTATTATTTTATCAAGGTTATTGCTGAATGATACGATTGAACTTGCTTATCGGCTTGGCGCTGATGATTATATAACTAAACCTTTTGATCTTGATTTACTTGAGGTTAGCATTAAAAAAACCTTAATTGCTAAAATACTAAGTGCTAAAAATATTAAGATTGATATACGTGAAAATAAGTATTCACTTAGTTGATGAATTTTAAATTTTTGTTTTTTGCAAATGATGAATCCGATAATCAAAAATAAATATCAGAGTTTAATCATCTTTTTTTTGATTATCATTTTTAATATTTCAAAGAAATATGCATGTGCTACCGTTATAAATGATTCTATCATTTTTAAGATTCAGATTGCTGCCCTACCTTATGGAGACAGAGCTGATATTCTGCAAAAAATTTCCGGAATTAATGCTCCGATGGAAATTGAATATCATGCTCAAACAAATATGTTTAAATATTTGGTAAAATCCTTTAATACATTTGAACAGGCAAATAATTATCTTGAAAATTTAAATCAGCATTATGGTGCTTTTATTGTCATGTATGTTAATCATGTTCGTAAAAACAGAGATTATTTAAAAGCATATCTGCACACTCTGGGAATTGAAATTGATTCAAATCAGGTGATCATCCATCGTGCAGTACTTCACAAAAACACATTAAAGATGCAGGAAGGAAATTCGAGAATAATACACTCGGGAACAATCCTCATTAGTAATAAGAAAGGGAATAGAATTGGAAAAATGTTTTCAAATATGAATATCAAAATACCCGGATTGTTAAAAAAACCAATTCGTGAAATTTCAGAATCATTTTCAAAAAATAGTTTTTTTTTCAACAGGATCAATCTACTTCTATTCATGATCACTCTTTCCTTTATGATTATTATGTTTTTAATCCTATTTATTTTTTTAATTCGATTTAAGCAGATAAAAAATACAAAAAAGTATAAACAGTATGAAGAAAAAATACAAAATGATCTGATACAATATTTATTTAGATATGAACCGAATGAAAATATACCCAATTCATTAATATTATCTCAAAACAAACGTGAACAAATAATATTATTTAATGAAATAATAAATTTATATTCTAACATCATGGGCTCCACTGCCGATCGATTAAGAGACTTATTTTACAAATCAGGACTTGATCATTTTTTAATTAAAAAATTAACACCCGATTTTTCATATTCCGCTATTCGGAATATGAATGTTCTTGCCCGAATGAATGTTTATTCCGCAAAGGAACTTATTTCAAGATTTATCAATTCATCAAACCAAACTATCCGTCAGGAAGCTCATGTGGCGATGGTCTTATTGGATAAAAATAAACCACTTTCTTTTCTTGATAATACAGCATTTCCTTTAAACCATTGGGAACAAATAAAACTTCATGATATTTTTATTCGAACCTCCAATATAATTCCTGAATTTTCCGAATTGCTTTCTTCAGAAAATGAATCTGTGTTAATTTTTTCTTTACGAATGATGCATTGTTTTAATCAAATTTCAGGTTATGAACATGTAATTAAATTGTTGAATCATCCTAATAATCAAATTCGATATCATGCTATACTTGTTGCTTCTGAGTTTAAGAAAGAAGAAACAATTGAACAGTTGATAAAGAACTGGCACAATGAATCTATCAAAAATAAAATTGCAATACTGCATGGAATCAACTTGCTTCAAAACCCAATCCATATTGGATTTTTAAAAAGTGTATTGTCGGATTTAAATCCGGAAATTCGTCTTAAGGCGACTGAAAGTATCGCAGATATTGGCAGTCAAGGCATACAAGAATTAAATAAAATATTAAATGATACAGAAGATAAACAGTTAATCGAGATTATTAATTATACACTGAAGTCAAACAATGAATAAAATTTAATATGAGTTTATTAAGTTATATAACGCTTTATATTGATCTTGCAATTTTTATATATGTATTATTGTATTGCTTTACTATAACTTGGTTAGTTGTTAGTTCTTCAAAGTTTCTTACGAAGTATAAAAAAGAAAAAAGTTTAACTGACTATTCATTGATTCTTGATTCTCCATTTTCTCCATCTGTATCAATCATTGCAACAGGAAATCTGGATAGTCCTAAAACAATTGATCGTATAAATTCTTTGTTAACTCTACAATATAATGATTATGAAATTATTCTTGTAAATGATGGTAATTCGGTTGAAGCAATTAAACTCATCATAAAAAAATTTGAGCTTGAACAAATAAATGTAATCGAAAATGAAAAATTAAAAAGTATTCATATAAGAGGAGTATACCGGTCGAAAAATAGTTCATATAAGAAATTGATCTTTATTGATAATGAAAAAGGTGGGACTGCTGATTCATTAAATGCAGGATTGAATATAGCAAGTAAGGATTATTTTTTAACAATAAATATTCATTGGATAATTCAACCGGATGCAGTTCTTAAACTCATCAAACCAATTCTCAATTCACATGATAACAATGTGATTGCATCCATATCCGGAATTGGAGTGGTTGAGTCCTGTATATTTCAAAATGGTTTCATTGTGGAGAAAAAATCACCAAAGAATATTTGGACATGCTTTCTTGAACTGGAGTATTCACAAACAGTTTTTATGACATGTGGTAATTTCCTTAATGTATTAAATATTGATTCTACTCTTGGAATATTCCATCGTGAACTTGCTATTGAAAGTGGTGGATATAACATTAATGCTGATTCCAATCCGGAACTAATGATGAAATTACAAAAGAAGAACTATCGCAATAGATTTAAAAAGTGTATTTCATTTATACCTGAAACATTATGCTGGGCAAATGTATCAGATGAGATGATGTCATTTCAAGATCAATTAGTTCAGATACAAAGAAAAAAAATATTAATCTTTTTTAAATATATAAAAATATTTTTTAATCCAAAGTCTGGAAGGTTAGGATTATTAGATTTTCCATTTGCTGTTTTTATGAATTGGATCAAACCTCTTATCGAATTAAGCATAATAGTTTACACTTTTATTCTGCTAATTACAGGATCAACAAATGTTTTGTTTTATCTTTATCTGTGTGCCTTCATTTACAGTTTTACAATCTTATTATCATTGTGGACACTTTTTCATGAAGAAGATTTTTTTAGGGAAAATAAGACCAATGAAGAACTTTTGAAACAAATAGGATTATCCTTACTAAAACCTCTGCTTTATCATCCATTGAAAGTATATTTGACCATAAAAGGAAATATTTTCTATTTCATTGGTGTAAAGAAATAAATTGTTATAAATATGTTTTTAATAAATAATGAACTGTTTGGCTGGCAAACAACTAATAATTAAAATTACACATCAATTTGATTTTTAATATTTTTACGTTTTAATATAAATAGGTGATCATGAATAATAGGGTTAATCTCTTTTTTATTATTTTATTTGGATTAATTATTGAACAATGCTCTTCACGTCAGACAAACAATACTCATTCGGTTACTGATTTTGAATTGGGTAAGGTCAATAAAAATATGAAATGTAAAAACTATCCTGAAGAAACATATGCCATATATATTCCTACTTCTTATTTGCCATCAAAAAAATATCCCATTATTTATATTCTTGATTCACATGGTGAAGCAGAAATTCCTGTAGAAAAGTATAAAGATTTAGCAGAAAAATATGAATATATTCTTGTTGGGTCTTATCGTTCACAAAATGGCTATCCCATGCAAACTCATTCAGTTATTTTATTTAATTTATTTGAAGACACTCAAAATCGTTTAACTATTGACAAGAAAAAAATATACCTCATGGGGTTTTCAGGTGGTGCAAGGGTTGCGGCATCCTATGCAATAAATAATCCGGGAATTACAGGAGTTATCGGTTGCGGTGCCGGTTTTGCGGATATTAAATCACCTGAATCAAAGAACATGAATTATTTTGGTTGGGTTGGAAATGAAGATTTCAATTATGTAGAAATGAAAAAACTGGACAAATCATTAGATAGTCTGAACATTAAACATCAAATACGTTTTTTCAATGGCGAGCATGCCTGGCCTTCATCACAATTAATGAAAGAAACTTTTTTTTGGCTTTCAGTAAATGCTATAAGAGATAATATTAATCCGAAGAATGATAAAGATATACAAACCATTCAAAAATATTTTAATGATAGTATTGCAGCATGTAAAAAAACTTCTGATCCTTTGATATTGTATTATAAATATAAAGAAGCAATAAATTTTTTAGATGGTTTAACAGATATAACTGATTTAAAGAATGAGTTGACAGCATTCGAAAAAAATCCTGTATTTCTCAATGCAAAGAAAGAAGATGAACAGATTGATAAAACTGAAATTCTTATGACAACAACATTTCAAAATGCGATACAAGTCAATAATCCTACATGGTGGAAAAATGAAGTATCCAAAATGTTGAATGAAAAAAATAATCTATTGCTCCAACGGAACAAACGAGTTTTAAATTTTTGTAGTTTGATGGCTTATATGTCTAGTACACGTGCTTTAAACAATGACAATAAAGAAGAAGCAAAGAAAATCTTACACATCTATGAATTGGTGGATGAAGACAATTCGGAATCATATTATCTGAATGCACATTTGTATATGATGTTGAATAAACCTGATATCGCCTTGAATTATTTGGATAAAGCCATTCAGTATAAATTTAATTCGGTAGACCGGTTGATGAATGATCCAGCATTTGAAACATTGAAACAAAATGAAAAATTTTTAAAGATTATTGAACAAGCTAAAAAAAATAAAAAAATTGAATAATCAGCTGATCATTGATCATACGACCTCTTATGTTAAAAAATTTCATGGCAAAGATACATCCGGTCACGATTGGTGGCATATTTACAGAGTAGTTAAGTTGGCAAAATATATAGCACAGAAAGAACAAGCCGATTTGTTTATAGTTGAAATGGCTGCCTTACTTCATGATATTGATGATCATAAATTAAATGATTCGTTGTTACAGAATAAATCTGGGAAGGCCCGTTCATGGCTTGATTCACAACTTAAGGATGATAGTCATATCCATCATATATGTCAAATAATTGAGAATGTTTCCTTTAAAGGGAACAGTAATTTTTCTGTGCCACCATCACTTGAAGGGAAAGTGGTTCAGGATGCTGATCGCCTCGATGCTATAGGTGCAATAGGTATTGCGAGAGCATTTGCTTATGGAGGACATAAAAAAAGAGCAATCTATGATCCGGAAATCAAGCCACAAAAATTTAATTCTTTTGAAGAATATAAAAACTGTAGAAGTCCAAGCATCAACCATTTTTACGAAAAATTACTCCTGCTTAAATCAACGATGAATACTGCAACAGCAAAACAAATAGCTAAAGAAAAACATCGTTTTCTTGAAACATACTTAAAACAGTTTTTCAAAGAATGGAATACTGAATTTTAGATTGAAAATAAATCTGCTTTTCTCTTTCACAAAACATGAAGTTTTTTCATTATCTTTGCGCCGAAATTTAGGAAGAGACTAATTTATGATTAAAATTACATTACCTGATAATTCAGTAAGAGAATATCCTGAAGGGATTACTGTGCTTGAGATAGCTAAAAGTATTAGTGAAGGGTTAGCACGGAATGTTTTATCTGCAAAGGTTAATGATGAAGTTATTGATGCAACCAGATCCATTACTCAGGATGTTCATTTAAAATTACTGACTTGGAATGATCAGGAAGGGAAAGCTACACTCTGGCATTCCTCTGCGCATGTGATGGCTGAAGCGATTGAGTTCTTTTACCCTGGAGTTAAATTTGGAATTGGACCGGATATTGAGAATGGTTTTTATTATGACATTGACTTGGGTGAAACAACTATTTCTGAAACGGATTTAAAAAAGATTGAAGAAAAAATTATAGAGATAAGTAAACAAAAAAATACATTTACACGTCAGGAAGTTTCAAAATCTGAAGCAATTAATTATTTCACCCAAAAGAATGATCCTTACAAACTTGAATTAATTTCCGAATTGGAAGATGGGACGATCAGTCTTTATAAATCAGGTAATTTTGTTGATTTGTGCCGTGGACCCCATATTCCTGACACAGGATTTATCAAGGCAGTAAAACTGTTGAGTATTGCAGGTGCTTACTGGAGAGGGAATGAAAAAAACAAACAGCTTACCCGTATTTACGGAATTACTTTTCCCAAACAAAAAGAATTGGACGAATATCTTGTCATGCTTGAAGAAGCCAAGAAAAGAGATCATCGTTTAATTGGGAAAGAACTTGAGCTTTTTACGTTTTCACAAAAAGTCGGATCAGGTTTGCCGTTGTGGCTTCCAAAAGGAGCTTCACTTCGTGAACGACTGGAGAATTTTTTGAAAAAAATTCAAAAAGAATATGGTTACGAACAAGTGATTACTCCACACATAGGTCAAAAAGAATTATATGTTACATCAGGACACTGGGAAAAATATGGGAAGGATTCTTTTCACCCCATCCATACACCTCAGGAAGGAGAGGAGTTCCTGCTGAAACCGATGAATTGTCCGCATCATTGCGAAATATACAAGTCTAAACCACGATCTTATAAGGATCTTCCTTTACGTTTAGCTGAATTCGGTACAGTATATCGCTATGAACAAAGTGGTGAACTTCACGGATTGACAAGAGTTCGTGGCTTCACACAGGATGATGCGCATTTATTTTGTCGTCCGGATCAGATCAAAGAAGAATTTGAAAAAGTGATTGATATCGTACTGTATATTTTTTCTGTGCTTTCATTTCATGATTATACAGCACAGATCTCGTTACGCGATCCTGATAATAAAGAAAAATATATTGGTTCAGACGAAAACTGGGAAAAAGCGGAAAAAGCAATCATTGAAGCTGCAGCAGAAAAAGGTTTGAAAACAACAGTGGAATTAGGTGAAGCAGCGTTCTATGGTCCTAAACTTGATTTTATGGTCAAAGATGCCATTGGCAGAAAATGGCAATTAGGTACAATTCAAGTAGATTATAATTTACCAGAACGATTTGAGCTTGAATACATTGGTAATGATAATCAGAAACATCGCCCGGTGATGATCCATCGTGCTCCTTTTGGTTCAATGGAACGTTTTGTAGCAGTTCTTATTGAACATTGTGCCGGAAAGTTCCCTTTATGGATTACACCAGAACAAGTTATCATCCTGCCAATCAGTGAAAAATATCATGAATATTCAAAAAATATTTTAACTTTGCTGCAAAATTCCGATATTCGCACGCTGATTGATGAAAGGAGTGAAAAAATAGGTAAAAAAATTCGTGATGCAGAATTGAAACGTATCCCGTTTATGCTGATAATAGGCGAAAAGGAAGAAATTGAAAACAAAATTTCAGTGCGTAAACAAGGCGAAGGTGATCTGGGATCATTTACAGTAAACGAATTTAATGAACTTATTCAAAAAGAAATCAATAACAGTTTGAAAAAATAAATATATTTTACACATTTAATTTTAATAAAAAGGAGGACTTAAATATCATAACGAACAGTAATTTTGAGAGAAGAAAACCACTCTTTGAAAAAAAAGCTTTTAAAAAACAAAATCCTCACCGGATCAATCAGTTTATAAAAGAACCCATGGTGAGGGTTGTTGGAGAAGGTATACAACAAGGCATCTATCCATTACGAGAAGCACTTGAAATGGCAGAACAACAAGGTCTTGACCTTGTTGAAATTTCACCAAATGTGAATCCGCCTGTTTGTAAAATCATTGACTATCAGAAATTTTTGTATCAATTAAAAAAGAAACAGAAAGATTTGAAAGCCAAAGCAGCAAAGGTGATTGTGAAGGAAGTTCGTTTCGGTCCTAATACGGATGATCATGATTTCAATTTTAAATTAAAACATATCATAAGTTTTCTCAATGACGGCGCTAAGGTTAAAACAGATGTTTTCTTCAAAGGTCGTTCCATTATGTACAAAGAACAAGGAGAGGATATTTTAAAACGCGTTGCTATTGGGGTAGAAGAATACGGCAAAGTAGAACAGGAACCCCGCTTGGAAGGAAAAAGAATGATCATGATTTTAACTCCAAAAAAATAAATATCAATAAACTAAATATATATTTAAAATGCCAAAAAAGAAAACAAAGTCGAGTGCCAAGAAAAGATTCACTATCACAGGAACCGGCAAAGTAAAAAGGAAACATGCTTTTAAAAGTCATATCTTAACAAAAAAATCAACCAAACGTAAACGTCAGTTGACACACTCAACACTAGTTGATAAGACCGAAATGAATAATGTAAAAGATATGTTAAACGCTTAAATTTAATCCAATCAATTATTAACCTTGTTCATTGCATTTAAAGTGTCTGTATAGTCAGACCGCTTGAACAAAAAAAAAATGAAAAAATGCCAAGATCAGTAAACAGTGTAGCAAAACGCGCACGGACAAAAAAAATGTTAAGCCGGACTAAAGGATATTTCGGCAAAAGAAAGAATGTACGTTCACATGCAAAAATAGGTTTGGAAAAAGGGCTATTGCATGCATTTGTTGGAAGACGAAATAAAAAAAGAGATTTCAGAACATTATGGATTGCTCGAATCAATGCAGCAATCAGAACATATGATATGAGTTACTCGGAATTTATGGGTAAACTCAAAAAGAACAACATTGAGATCAATCGCAAAGTACTTGCAGATCTTGCTGATAATAATCCTGCAGGATTTAAAGCAATTGTTGATTCTGTCAAATAAATATTCATTTTATTTATTAACAAATTAATTGTAAAAAAATTATTGAATAAATGATTTTTTTATTTTGGGATTATAAATAATGACAGTATATTTGCACTCCCAAATTGTTTAAGTAGCTCAGTCGGTAGAGCACATCCCTTTTAAGGATGGGGTCCCGGGTTCGAATCCCGGCTTGAACACTGAAGCAGCAATTTTTAATTGCTGCTTTTTTTATTTTCCAATTATTTAAAATGGAAAAATAAAAAAGCCCGTTTATACAACGAGCTTTTTAAAAAACAGAAGAAAATTTAATTATTATCTTTATCTTGTTCTACTAATTTTTCTTTATCATCTGATTTTCCTGGTTTCACTGATTTGACTTTCATCTCTTTCTTTTTATCGTCAAAATCAACAGTAATCACATCGCCTTTTTTAAATTTAGATCGAATGATTTCTTCAGCAAGAATGTCTTCAATATATTTTTGAATTGCACGCTTCAAAGGTCGTGCACCGAAATTTGGATCCCATCCTTTTTCCATCAGGTAATCTTTTGCAGAAGGAGTCACTTTAATCTGATAACCTAGATTGGCAATGCGTTCAAAAAGACTGAGCAATTCAATATCAATGATTTTGTGAACATCTTCCCGTTTCAGTTCGTCGAAAATAATAACATCATCGATTCGATTTAAAAATTCAGGAGCAAATGTTTTTTTCAAGGCATTTTCAATAACACCTTGAGAAAAGGATGATGAATTCTCTTTTTTAGCATTTGTAGCAAAGCCAATACCCTGACCGAATTCACGTAATTGGCGTGTACCAATATTAGACGTCATGATGACGATTGTATTTTTAAAATCTACTTTACGACCAAAACTGTCGGTTAATTGTCCATCATCAAGAACTTGTAGCAGTAAATGAAATACATCAGGATGAGCTTTTTCAATTTCATCAAGCAAAATGACAGAATAGGGTTTGCGCCGAACTTTTTCTGTTAATTGTCCTCCTTCTTCATATCCTACATAACCCGGAGGAGCTCCAACCAAGCGGGATACAGCAAACTTCTCCATGTATTCACTCATGTCAATCCGAATGAGTGCTTCTTTTGAATCAAAGAGATATTCTGATAAAACCTTTGCAAGATACGTTTTACCAACCCCTGTCTGACCAAGGAAAATAAAAGTACCTATCGGTTTATTGGGGTCTTTCAACCCTGCTCTGTTTCTTCGTATTGCTTTAGCTACTTTTTTTATTGCTTCATCTTGTCCGATGATTCTTTGTTTTAATTCATCTTCCATGCTGATCAATCGTTCACTCTCATCCTGAGCTATCCGTTGTACAGGCACACCTGTCATCATTGCAACAACTTCGGCTACATCATGTTCTGAAACCTGCTCTCTATGTAACTTTGATGTTTCTTCCCAAATCAGTTTTTGTTTTTCAAGTTCATTGTTCAATGTTTTTTCATTATCTCTGTACTGAGCAGCTTCTTCATATTTTTGCGAATGAATTGCTTGAGATTTTTTTTGTTTAAGTTGTTCGATCTCTTTTTCAATTTTTAAAATCTCAGGAGGAATATTTATATTATTAATATGTACCCGAGAGCCGGATTCATCTAAGGCATCAATAGCTTTATCAGGTAAACAGCGATCGGATAAATATCGTTGAGTTAAATAAACACAAGATTTGATGGCATCTTCAGTATATCGTACCAGATGGTGATCTTCATATTTTTCTTTAATATTGTTAAGTATCTCAATTGTTTCTTCTTCTGAAGTAGGATCAATTAAAACCTTTTGGAATCTGCGTTCCAGAGCGCCATCCTTTTCAATATATTGTCTGTATTCATCCAGCGTGGTGGCCCCGATACATTGAATATCACCTCGAGCCAAAGCAGGTTTGAACATGTTTGATGCATCAAGGGAACCTGAGGCACCGCCAGCGCCAACAAGAGTATGAACTTCGTCTATAAAAAGGATCACATCCGGATTTTTTTCCAATTCATTTAATACGGCTTTCATTCTTTCTTCAAATTGCCCTCTGTACTTGGTACCTGCAACTAATGATGCGATATCAAGCGTAATAATCCGTTTTCCAAATAATGCCCGTGGTACTTTTTTCTGATTGATTCGAATGGCTAACCCTTCGGCAATTGCAGATTTACCAACACCCGGTTCGCCAATTAAAATAGGATTATTCTTTTTTCTGCGACTTAAAATTTGAGCAATACGGTCAAGTTCTTTTTGTCTACCTACTACAGGATCCAATTGATTTTCTTCTGATGCTTTGGTAAGGTCACGACCAAAATTATCAAGAACAGGGGTGTTACTCTTTGAATCACCCATTCTACGCTGGCTTTGTTTAGAACCGCCTTTTTTTTCAAACTCATCATCTTCTTCAGATTCGCCAAATTGAGATGTAGGGAATTTTTTTTCTTTTTTTTCTTTATCATTGAAAAAATGAAATAATTCCTCTTTGACCGCATTGTAATCAACACCAAAGGTTTGTAATGTTTTGGTAACTAAATTATTTTCATCCTTCAGAATAGATAATAATAAATGTTCAGTTCCTATATTTTCGCTGTCAAACAATTTAGCTTCAAGATATGTCCTCTTTAAAGCTCTTTCAGCTTGTTTAAGTAAAGGAATATTTTCAAGATTGACATTTGGAGCCGTTTCTTTTTTAATTGCACGTTCTATTTTTTTACGGAGTTCTATGATATTAACCCCAAGAGAAACAAGAGTTTTTATTGCCAATCCTTCACCATCGCGGATCATGCCCAAAAGAAGATGTTCTACACTTATATAATCATTGTTGACTCTTAATGCCTCTTCTCTACTAAAAATAAGAACTTCTTTGACACGCTGTGAAAATTTTGCTTCCATAAATTATTGAATAAATACAAAAATAAAAAAAGTATATCACAAAACTTCTTAAAGGGGAAAATTTATTTTTCAAAAATATTGACAACATCCCTTTTTCTTTTTGTTAGGTGTTCATTTTATCAACAAAAAAATGTTAGTATTTTCGGTTAATTTTTTAATTAAAATTTTAATTAAAAATCAAAAAAAATAAGTACATTCGTAAAAAAATAAATCATATTTTTATTTATTGATTTACAGTTAGTTAATAATTATTTTACAAAACAATTTGTGAGTTATGACAGAGGGCGAAAAAATTATCAATGTCAATATTGAAAACAAGATGAAAGAAGCTTACATTGATTATTCAATGTCGGTTATAGTTTCCAGAGCATTACCTGATGTAAGGGATGGATAAAAGCCGGTACACAGGAGAGTACTTTACGGAATGCTTGAATTAGGAGTTTTATCAAACAGACCATATAAAAAATCTGCAAGAATAGTAGGAGAGGTGTTAGGAAAATTTCATCCTCATGGGGACTCATCTGTTTATTATGCAATGGTACGTATGGCGCAGGATTGGTCGTTGCGTTACACGTTAATTGACGGACAGGGAAACTTCGGATCAATTGACGGAGATCCTCCTGCAGCAATGCGTTACACTGAAGCCCGATTGAAAAAAATAGCTGAAGAACTACTTAAAGATATAGATAAAAATACTGTTGATTTTCAATTGAATTTTGATGATACTTTATCTGAACCTGTTGTATTACCTGCCGCTATCCCGAACTTACTTATTAACGGAGCTTCAGGTATTGCAGTTGGTATGGCTACCAATATCCCACCTCATAATCTTTCAGAAACTATAGATGGTATTGTTGCATATATTGATAATAAAGATATTACCGTTGCTGAATTGATGAAATTTATTAAAGCTCCCGATTTCCCTACAGCAGGAATAATCTATGGATACGAAGGAGTAAGAGAAGCATTTGAAACTGGCAGAGGTAGAATTATTATCAGAGGTGAAACCAAAATTGAAGATGAAAACGGACGAGATAAAATTATTGTAAATTCAATTCCTTATCAGGTAAATAAATCTGAATTAATCCAGAAAACCGCTGAACTTATCAACGAAAAGAAAATTGATGGAATCAGTGATATAAGGGATGAGTCAGACAGAGATGGAATGAGGATCGTATACGAGTTAAGAAAAGATGCAATAACAAATGTTGTATTGAATAATCTTTATAAACAAACTCCTCTTCAAACAGCATACTCGGTTAACAATATTTCATTGGTTAAAGGACGCCCCCGTACTTTAAACCTGAAAGAAATCATTGTTTGTTTTGTTGAACACCGCCATGAAGTACTTCTCAGAAAAACAAAATTTGAACTGGAAGAAGCTGAAAAAAGAGCACATATTTTAGAAGGATTACTTATTGCCCTTGATCATTTAGATGAAGTTATTACATTAATACGTAATTCACCAACACCTGATGATGCTAAAACTGGTTTAATGACCAATTTTAATCTTTCTGATTTACAAGCAAAAGCTATACTTGAAATGAGATTGCAACGGCTTACAGGTCTTGAAAGAGATAAAATAAAACAAGAACATAAAGAACTTCTTGAATTCATTAACTTTTTAAAGAATATTTTGGTTGATGAAAAACTTCAGATGGAAATCATTAAATCGGATATTCTTGAGATTAAAGAAAAGTATGGTGATGAACGTAAAACGAAGATTGAATACGCTGCTGCGGACTTCAGAATTGAAGATACTATACCTGATGAACAAGTTGTTATTACCATTTCCCATTTGGGGTATATAAAAAGAACACCCTTAACTGAATATAAAACCCAAAACAGAGGTGGGGTCGGTTCAAAAGGGTCTGATTCAAGGGAAGATGATTTCATAGAACACATATATATTGCTACTAATCATAATTACTTTTTACTTTTCACTGAGAAAGGAAAATGTTTTTGGTTGAGAGTATTTGAAATTCCGGAAGGAGCTAAAACAACTAAAGGGCGTGCAATTCAGAATCTTATTAATATTGAACCAGGCGACAAAGTAAGAGCATACGTAAATGTTGATAATCTTGATCAGGAAGAATACTTGAAAAACAATTATATCATTCTTTGTACTAAAAATGGGATCATAAAAAAAACGTCTCTTGAAGCATATTCACGTCCACGTCAAAACGGAATAAATGCTGTTACAATCAGAGAGAAAGACCAACTTCTTGAAGCTCGTCTTACAAATGGCTCTTGCGAGGTCATTTTAGCCATTCGTTCCGGTCGTGCAATTCGATTTAATGAGAAAACGGTAAGACCAATGGGGCGTAATGCCTCTGGTGTTAAAGGGATTAGTAAAAAAAAAAAAAAAGATGAAGTAATAGGAATGATTTGTATTTCTAATATTGAAGAAGACATTTTAGTTGTATCTGAAAATGGTTACGGAAAAAGATCTAAACTGGAAGATTATCGAATTACAAATAGAGGTGGAAAGGGTGTGAAAACTATTAATATCACTGAAAAAACTGGTGATTTAATTTCAATAAACAATGTGAATGATGAGGATGATTTAATGATTATTAACAAATCAGGTATTCTGATTCGGTTATCTGTTGGTGCACTCCGAATAGTTGGAAGAGCCACCCAGGGCGTCAGATTAATTAATCTGCGTGATAATGATGCAATTGCTGCGGTTACTAAGGTAGATACTGATAACATTAAAAATGAAAATGTTGAAACACAAGACAGCATTGAAGTTCTTCCTGATGAAACAGATGAATTCGAAAGACCGTCAGTTGATGAAAATGAAACATCAATAGATTAATAATTGCATAAGTAATTACAAATTAACAGTTTAAATAAGTTCTAATCAATTAATATTTTAAGTAAAACCAATGAAAAAAATCAAAATTTTATTGCTTTTGTTTATCCTTTCAGAAGCATTATTCGGACAAAATTCTAAGATCACAACAGCTTTTAATTCATTAATTGAATTTAAAAGTGAAAAAAATGTAGAACTGCTTGAGAAAGCTAGAATTGCAATTGACTCAGCTAGTGTTAATGAAAAAACTTCAACTAAAGCCAAAACTTGGTTTTGCAGAGGGTATGTTTATTATGTTATTGATACTGTTAACAAGAAAAATCCAAATTTTCCAGTTGATGCATTAGAAATAGCATTTAAAGCATTTGTTAAATCATATGAACTTGATTCAAAATTTGATGTTTCCTTTATTGATCAAACCTATACAATATTATTAAATCCATTAATTACAGCTCAAAACGGTTTAGATTTTATACGAAACAGATATATTCAAAAAAGCATAAAAGATTTTGAAATTCAGGATTTTAAAGCAGCATATTCCCACTTTGAAAAAGCAATTATTATTGATGAAAAGTTGAATTTAAAAGATACTCTGGTATGGTATTATACGGCAGTTGCTGCAGAAAATGCTAAAATGTATACTGAAGCTAAAAATTATTATTACAAAATATTAAACCTTAACCTTAACAAAAACAACTATACTAACTTAAAATCAGATTATTATAAAGTTTATAGTTCTCTGGCAAGTATTTTAATTAAGACAGATAAAGATACACTTAAAGCTATTGAAATTCTCAAAAAAGGGAGAGAAGCATTTCCGGAAAATTCAATGATTATTTTTGATGAAATTAACTTTTATCTGGGAATTAATAAACTTAATGAAGTTAAAAATATTATTGATTATGCCATAACTACTCAACCAACAAATTCCTTTTTATATAATATTAAAGGATATTTATTCAATAATACGTTGAATAATGAATATTATATGAAAAACAAAGAAGCTTTTTTAAATAATTTTAATGAAGCTGAAAAATTATATAAAAAATCAGCGGAGTTAGATGCCAAATTTTTTGATCCAAATTACAATCTTGGATTGTTATACATTTCTAAAGCAAATGCTATTCTTAATTACGCCAGCAGTTTGGTTGTTAATGATCCAAGATATAAGGAAGAAATTAATAAAGGGTTGGATGTGCTTAAATTAGCAATTGAACCTTTAATTAAAGCTTCTGAAATTAATCCAAAAGATAAAGATCCGTTAACAGCGCTTAAACAAGTTTATTATCGTTTAAATTTAAAAGATAAAATGGATGATATTCAGCAAAAAATTAATAATTTATAATAAACGAAAAGAGGAGAATAGAGTTATTAATTCTCCTCTATTTTAATATTTGTTATTTAACATAATATTTATTATAAGACAAAAGGGCGGCGGCAAATAATGTTAAAAATCTATTAATCAATCAACTAAAAATTGACATAAATCAGCAAAAGTCTATTGCAAATGAAGGAAATTAAGATAAATCATTATACGGAACCTGATTTAACAAGTGTATTCACCAGAGATAAATTCTTTAGAGTTTGTCTTGGAAATGGATTAATATTCACATTCTCAAACAGAAAAAATTTAGAATCATTCTTTGTCCGGGTTAATCGTGAGCTTAGATTAACATTAATGGAATTAATTAAGGTTTATGGAGAATTAACTTCAGATTATTGGTTGTCCTGGTTCTATGTTCAAAAAGGTTCTGATCTTGATGCCGGCACCCAAACAATAGCAATACATCTAAAAAATATACCCGACCTGATCAATCTAATTGTGGATCGCTCCCATCACATTAATGGCAATTACTTTGTTTTTAGCCACATGTACCGGATCATTGACATATTGAATGATGCTTGCGATATAATTTTAGATATAAGACACCAAAAGGTACATTATTCCGAAATACTTGATATTACTGTAACTAAAAGAAGATTGCAGGAAATTAAAGAAAAATTGAAAGTGCTTGGATCCTAATATTTAAAAAGGCAAAGAAATTTGTCCGTCTTTATCTCTGCCCGGGAAGGCATATTTAATTTCAAATTTACCTTTTTTGTTTTGTATCTTACCAATACCGCCACGTTTCTTGATCTTGCTCAGATGATTTTTAGCGGCTTTCTCTAACTTGTGAGTTTTATTATACTTTTTCATTGTTAATCCTGATAAGTGAATGTATTTAGCCGGTTGATCCAACCTTTAAAAAACTTTTGCTGAGTTTTGTCCTGGCGTACAATATTTTTAAGAAAATTATGCCTGGCATACCAAACCTTTTTATGAAATTCCTGTTGATCTTGGGAAAGCAAAGTTTCCAGTGTCATTGGGCCAACTTTTCCATCGGCTGCAACATTTAATAATTTTTGCGGAATAATTATTCCCCATGATCCGGATCCCCAAACCCAATCCGTGAGTATTTCTGCAACGGATTGATTCGGTATGCGCTCAGCTTTCCAGTTCAGCCAACACATTGGTATAAATACTTTTTCAAACACATCGTTCCGGGTGATCAGCTTCAGATCTTCGGCATCAATATGACCGTCAAAGTTTTTATCATAGCCAAACGCCTGCCATGTGGCAAGCGTTACGCCCATGTTTGTTTTTCCGCCTTTGTCCTGCGGATCATCAGCCCATCCGCCTTCCCATCCTAAAATATGGTTGATTGCTTTTAAAGGGTCCGCCATTATTTTTGTTCAGGTGTTAAAAATTTTCCATCGCTGTTTGAAAATACATTTTTTACAATGTAAGAAAGCCCGGCAACTGCGGCACCGGTTCCCATTACTTTGGGATCAATAACCTGACCTGTTTGTAAAGCATTCAATGCACCGGCTGTTACGGATCCAATAATTGCCATTAAGATTCCTTTTCCGAAATCTTTTAAATTAAGTTTGAATAATTTGCTCATGATTTTAAAATTTAATGGTTTGTATTAATTACAATTTTTACAATTTGAAACTTTCGATTTAAGAGAAATAAAATCTTCTTTTAAAAGAGTGTGTTCTTTTTGTAGTTCATGGAGTTCTGCGGTTTTTGCATATCCTGATAGTTTTTCCATTACATCATCTACTTTTTTAAATAACTGACCAACTTCATTTTTTAGATTTTTTGCCCAATTTCTAATGAGCCAACCGGCAAATAAAAATAGAGCAGTAATCAGCCCTGATATTTCCAAAACGATTATATTAAATAACTTATCAAATAAAGGATCGTTCATTTTAAATTTATTTAATAATTAATCGCCAGTCTTTATTTACTTTTATTTTACCTTTATCCAGGGCATCCATGAATAAAGCATAAATGATCTGCTGATATGTTGGATTTTCATTTATACTTTGTATCAAACTATCAATGTTTTTTTGATAGTTGTCAAAAGGAATAATGCCTTTATATACATTTGAAACCAAACGTGGCTTTTCCTTAACTTCAAAATCGAAACCACCAAATGCCGGATAACCCTGCGGATTAGTATTCAGGTTTTTTATTGTAATTGTATCGCCCTTGGAATTGATAAACTTTTGAGCATGGCTTAAATATGCAGCACAAAATAAAATAATAATTAAAAATGTTTTTTTCATAATCTTTTTAGTATTAGTTTCCACTTACATGATAATTTAAAATAATATATTCGCTACCTGTGCTGTATAATTGTAATAAATCAATATCAACGATACTTCCTGGAAGTGCAGCAGGATAATAATTAAAATATATTGTAGAGTTTGGGTATCTTCTGGTTATATATATAATCAAACCTTTACATAGTGCCGGGTTAACCAACTTGATATATCCATCATTTCCGCACTCTGTTTTTATATCAATTACCGATACGCCTGTCGTACATATTATAGTATCTGTGCATAATGTGTCAACTTTTAAATAACCTTTGGAATATAATGCACTATCAGAAATAATATTATTGCCAATAATAGCTTCGCCTTTAGCTCTGAAACTTCCATCATTATAAATACTGAATGAATTATGTCTGTTGTTTTGATCTGATCCGTTACCTATTTCAAAAGCTGTTGAATAACCTTTATGTTTATCCAGTGAATCATTCCATTGACCAATAATTAATTTGCCGGTATCTGAAATAGAAATTAAACCGGTGCCTAATTGAAGTATATATTTTGAATTGGCAATACTATCATGATAACCTATGCTTGATGTGTATTTTGAATTTGTAAAATAATTTGCTGTTGATAAACAAGAACTGTTTGCAGTATTCCAAAAATAATTTTCAAAACCTGTTATATTATTAGTTTAGTAGTGATGCGTTAAAAAATGTTTAATCTTTCAAAAGTATAATAAAATCAA
>CAYVNP010000021.1:0-61225 GCA_964452905.1 uncultured Bacteroidales bacterium | reverse complement strand
ATCCAACCAATTTCAACATGTATGTATTCGATCGCTGGGGTGAAAAAGTATTTGAAACTAGTGACCTGAATAAGCCGTGGGACGGGAAACCTCCTTTAGGAAAAGAACTCTGCCCAGATGGAATATATGCATGGGTAGTCACGTTCAAAGACATGGAAGGTAAAGCACACAGGGTGGTAGGGAATGTGACCCTATTGAAATAAATCAACTATTTTTCTTATATTTATCAAATGACATATGCGTTATTTGAGGATTTTTTTCCGTTTGTCTAATTAGAACTTATTGATTAAATAGTAATTTTGTATAAATCATATTTTTGCAGTAAAATTAGTTCAAATTGAGTACAACCTTTTTAAATTTTATGTGTCAATATATTAAATTTTAACCCCAAAAGCAATCAAAAATATAACATATATGAAGAAAATAAATCTGTTAATTTGTGTAATATTTATTGTTATAATTAAAGCGTTTTCACAAAATTATCCATTTCCTCATACTTATACTTATACCAATGGTACTATTAAGCCGAATAATTATACACAGGCACAAATGAACCAGCATGTGAAGGATTTATGGGATCAATGGAAAGTAGTATATTTAAAAAATGATTGCCCGAACCAACCTAATCAATATTATGTGAAATTCAGCGATGGTTCACATATCAATACATCTGAAGGGATGGGTTATGGAATGATGCTATCAGCATATATGGCAGGTTATGATGCCAATGCAAAAACTTATTTTGACGGACTTTATAATTTTTACAAAGCACATCCAAGTACAATAAGCGGAAGTCAGTATCTGATGGCATGGGAACAAAAAACAGGTTGTTCAAATGCAGGAGGTGCAGATGCTGCAACGGACGGTGATCTTGATATTGCCTACAGTTTATTACTTGCAGATAAACAATGGGGTAGTACAGGTACCATCAATTATAAGCAAGCTGCAGTTAATATGATTAATCAAATTATGTCGCAGGAAGTTAACGGAACTATAATTAAATTAGGTGATTGGTATGATAATACGGATGCTACATTTGGAAATTCCACTCGAAGTTCGGATTTTATCTGTGACCATTTCAGAGCATTTCAGTTTGCGACAAATAATTCAAAATGGGCAAATGTCGTTGATAAAGTTTATAGCATTGTAAGTACAATTCAGACAAATAATAGTCCTTCTACTGGTTTATTACCGGACTTCATAGTTAAATGCAACACAACACCAATTCCTGCTTCAGCAAATTTTTACGAATCGGCAAATGACGGCTATTATTATTATAATGCATGTCGTGTTCCTTGGCGAATTGGTACTGATTATCTTATATCCGGTGATGCCAGAGCAAAAACAGCATGTAATAAGATAAGTTCATGGATTAATACAAAAGTAAGCGGAAATGCAAATAATATAAGAACAGGTTATACTTTAACCGGTGCGAATATTACAGGAAATAATTTTGATGATCCAACTTTTATTGGTCCTTTCGGTGTAGGGGCTATGTGCAGTACGAATCAGATTTTTGTTAATTCATGCTATAATTATTTACTCAGTAATCAGTATACACCTATGAGTGATGCGGTAAATTATTTTCAGAATTCAATTCAGCTTTTGTGTGTTTTAGTTATGAGTGGTAATTACTGGCCTCCCTCAGCAACATCAGGATTTACGCTTTCAACAACAGCTACTCATGGTACTGTTTTAATTTCTCCCGATAAAGCAATTTATACTTCGGGCGATTTAGTAACATTGACTGCTCAGGCAGAAAACGGATATTTGTTTGATTCATGGAGTGGAGATGCAACAGGAAATACAAATCCTTTACAAGTAACAATGACTACAAATAAGAATATTACAGCTAATTTCAAATCTATATCAGGACAGTGGTGTGCTGTTCAAAATGATATATTTAATACTGGCTCATGGATTGGCGGAAAAGATGATATTGGTTCGGTAATGGACACAGCATTTAAAATTTCGGGCGGTGAAATTAAAGCTCCATACACCATTGCTAAAATGAGCAAACCCGATGCATGGGATACATATATCGAACTGGATGGAATTTTAGCCGATACCAGTAAAAGATTAACAGGTTTATCTAAAGTAAAAATTACTTATAAATCAGATCGACTTTTATTATTATCCTTACCACAGGAACCTTTAGATTTAACAGGGGAGTCATTCCAGATTAGTCTGGCGGCATCAGCAACATGGATTACTGTTGAAGCACCTTTATCACAGTTTGTTAAACCTGATTGGTCAACTGATGTAACTCCTTTAAATTTGAATATAATTAATAGTATTTCTATTACTCCGGATGTTAACCCTACAAGCAGTGCAATTAGCGGAACTATTGAGGTGAAAGAACTTTTATTGTGTGATGTACCTACAATTGTTAATGTTTTGAATCAGGATAAAAAGACGGATGAATGGATGATATTTCCTAATCCTGCAAGTCAAACGATTTTTGTTAAATATGTTGGAAATATTAATGCAAATTCCACGGTTGAAATATTAAATGTCAGCAATCAAGTCGTTTACAAAAAACAAGATTGTTCACAATCAGTTGAACAAATTGATCTTTCGGCACTTTCAAAAGGTGTTTATTTTATTAAGATAACCGGGAATGATCAAGTGAAAATTAAAAAATTAATTATCAATTAATATATTTGTATAAGTTCTATGTATTTTAATTAAATATTAAAAAAATGAAAACAAAAACTACATTTAAAATTATTTTAATTTGTTGTGTGCTCCTGATTTCAAAAGGTTTTATAAAAGCACAAGATAAATTTCCACCGTCATTTCTTCCTCCGGGAAACATTGCACCGGCGAATGCACCGATGTTTGTTATGTTGGGATGGGATGATAATTCATATGATGATGGTTTAAATTGGATATTGGATTTTTTAAGAAATAAAAAGAATGCAAATGGTGTTCCGGCAAGGAATACATTTTTTTGTACTGCAAATCGAGCACAAGCAGATGCAAATGTATTGGCAGCATGGGTAAAAGCAAGCAACGATGGACATGAACTTGGAAACCATACATTGACACACCCGCATGGAAAAGCTAATGCTGATGGTATTCCTCCGATTACTACAAAAGAAGCATGGTATGCTGAAATTACAGGATGTAACAATTATCTGGCAACCAATTGTAATGTTGGAAAATCATATGGTTTCAGAACTCCTTACCTTGAATTTAATGCAGCCACTTTTGATGCTTTACGTGATGCAGGTATGTTGTATGACTGTAGTGTAGAATTTGGTTATGGTGCTGGATTTAATTTGCAACAGGCACCATGGTATGTGCAATTTTCTTCTGAAACGGGAAGGAAGCAGTATGTTTATTGGCCATTCACATTGGAAAATGGGGCTCCTGCTCAATCTTACACCAATGGAGCAAATCTTGTTGCTCCCGGCTACTGGGAATTCTTGGTGAATACGTACTACGTACCAGGGGGAAATGATGTTACCGGCTTTGATTATAACATCTGGGCAAAATCAGGAGCGACAGATGTTTACAATATTTGGAAGAATAATTTTGATTTACAACATTCAGGCAACAAAGCTCCTTTTATGCTTAATGTTCATTCGGATTATTACAGTGATCAGAATACTGATGCAATAACTGCTTTCCCAAAATCCACTGTCGCAGAACGTCGCAAAGCTATGGAGGATTTTTTAAATTATATTCTTGCATTCCAAGATGTAAGAGTAGTCCCTTGTATTGATGTCATTCGATGGATGAGAAATCCTAAACCTTATACCAGCGATAATGCAGGTCCATTCACAATAAATATAACAGTTTCTAACGGTACAGTTACTGCTGAACCTCAGAAAGCTCAATACAATAAAGGGGAAACAGTTAAACTGACTGCTAAACCAAATACAGATTATGCTTTTACCGGTTGGAGCGGTGGTATCTCTGGAACAGATAATCCGATTACAATTACAGTTAATTCCGATTTATTTATTACTGCTGGTATGAAATTTCAACCTGCAACCTGTTCTACTTATCTTGACCTGCTTACCAATGGAACATGGGAGGGAATTCAAGATAATTTAGGTTCAACCATCACCGTTAATAATACAGCATTACCATCTAAAACATCTTGTACCTGGTCAGAACCCCAACGTTCAGGTGATAACTGGCCTTGGGTGGATTTTGTAACAGATCTAGATGGAAATACGTTAAAAGGTGCTTGTAGTATAACGATTACCTATAAATCCAATCATGATTTGATTCTTGCTCTACCTCAACCAATGTTTTCAGATGAAGGTTCTTCATATATGATATCATTACCTGCATCTACTACTCTTGTAACTGTATCAAAAGATATCAATCAGTTTGCTCAACCTTCATGGGCTACTATAACCGGTGAACTTGCTCCTGACAGTATAACTGAAATTTCTGTAGCTCCTGATGTTGATACGGAACCAGGTGCTTTATCAGGTTCAATTGAAATTACTGCTTTGAAAATTTACGGTATAGGTACCATTCAGAATATTCAACAAATGAATAATCAAACGATGAGTCTGTATTTTATGAATGATGGAAATCTTATTGTCAATTCTAAACAAAATGGAAATTTTGATATGACTGTTTATTCTGTTGAAGGCAAACTAATAAATTCAGAAAAAGTAAATATTAAAGAGGGAACAAATATTATTCCTTTGAAATCAAATTTGTCAAACGGAATCTATTATATTAAAACATCAAATGATAAAACAACAATTGTTAAAAAAATTGCTATTTACAGATAGTTAATAATTTTAATTCAAAATAAAATGAAGCAAAAAATGTTCACAAGAAAATTTTATACAGATGTGTTAAAATTGTTATCAGTCATAACGATTTTGACTATCGCTTTTAAAAGCAATGCACAAGATAAACTTTTACCTTCTGCCAATCCTCACGGTGGAATTTCTGTCAGTGAAGCACCTCAATTTGTATGTTTTGGGTGGGATGATAACGGCTATTCTGGATATGATGGTTCCAATGGAACAGGTGCTGTTAAATGGATTCTCGACTATTTTAAAGTTAAAAATAATCCAGTTGGAAAAGGTCAGACTGAAACTTTTGACGGCACTCCGATTAAATGCAGTTTCTTTGTTACCACCGTTTATATGGATCAATGGATGAGTGAAAGTAATCACTGGCCAAAGGTTGCTATTCATGATGCTTATCTCGCAGGTCATGAAGTAGGTAATCATACCTACGCACATAACCATGGTGAAACTTTTACAACACAGCAATGGTCAGATGAAATTGTTAAATGTAACAATATCCTGACCAAAACATTTGACCCCACAGAGGTGCCCTATGATCCTAAATCAACGAATGGACCAGGCATACCAAGAGACAGTATCATTGGTTTCAGAACTCCTTTTTTAGAATATGGTGTCCCATTATTTCAGGCATTAGTTAATAATAAATTTAAATATGAATGTACAATTGAAGAAGGATGGGAAGAAAATCAGGATGGAACAAATTATTACTGGCCATATACTTTAGATAATGGTAGTCCGGGGCATAATGTTTTGGTTGAATGGGGGCAAAAGCAACCAATGTCAGGATATCCGGGTTTGTGGGAACTTCCAGTATATTGTTTTATTATTCCTCCAGATGCAGCATGTTCCAAATATGGCATTCCTATTGGTTTGAGAAAAAAAATAAAAGCTGCTTTATCATGGTTTGATGAAACCAGCGGTAAAGTTACAGGATTTGATTATAATTTAATGGCAGGTACAAATATTGGTGGTTGCGGATTAAATAAAGATGAATATCTGGCAACTCTTAAATATACGTTTGATCAACATTATAATGGGAACAGATCACCCATGTTAATTGGTATTCATTCTGATTATTATTCCAGTAAATATACCGGTGCTGCAAATATCCCAAATGTTACCGACAGGCAATGGGTAATTGAACAGTTTATTACTTATGTATTATCAAAAAACGAATCAAGAATTGTTCGCTATAGAGATTTACTGAAGTGGCTTAAAAATCCCGTTCCTCTTAGTGCAGGTGACGGCCCATTTACACTGACAATTACACAACCAGCACATGGTACCATTTCGATTAATCCTCAAAAAGCACAGTATAATAAAGGAGATATCGTTACTGTTTCAATTACGACTGAACAAGGTTATCAGTTTAGCTCATGGACTGGTGCTGCTTCCGGTTCTTCTAATTCTGTTCAGGTCACCATGAATACAGATAAAACAATATCTGCCCTTGTTAATATTATTCAAGGACAATGTCCTTCAAAAATTGATTTATTGAATACCGGAACTTGGTCTGGTATGCAAGATGGCAAGTCAACAATTGCAAATACATTTACTGTTTCAGGTGGCGTTATTACATGTCCATATACCGTTGCAAAAATGTCTGCACCCGAAGCCTATGACACATGGGTTAGCATGGATGGTGAATTGGCTGATGGAAATATGAGTGGATTATCCAGCATTTCAATTACATATCAATCGGAACAATCATTAATCATTTCTTTGCCTCAACCGATATTAGATGCTACAGGTGAATCTTTTCAGGTTTCAGTGCCATCATCCGGAACATTAACTACTCTTGAAATTGGAATAGATCAGTTTGCGAAGCCAGACTGGACTGCTCCCGAAAATGCCAATATTCCTCTTAAACTCGATTCAATTGTCAGTGTGTCCATTCAACCTGATCCTGATGTGTCTGCATCAGCCGTCAGTGGAACTATTATTGTCAGTAAACTGGATCTATGTGGTTTGATTCCGGTTGGTATAAAACAAAACATTTTAAATGATTCAGAACTTAATATTTATGGTATTTCAAAGGATTATTTATCAATCTATTCTTCCAATTCTGATAAATATACTATTTCTGTATATACCACAGAGGGAAAATTAGTTTTTAATAATGCAATGAATTTATCTGTAGGAGTTAATTCTATTAATTTAAATACATCATTGAGTAATAGTATTTATCTAATAAAAGTGATGAATAATCATGCCGTAAGCTATAAAAAGGTTGCTGTTGTAAATTAAATTTTAAAAATCTTTGTAATAAAGAGCGGGTCAATCATAGATTCGCTCTTTTTGTTTTTAATAAACAAATTTTCGTAAAAAGAGGTTTTTATTTCGTCAAATAGATTATTAACACAATTAAAATCAATAAATTTGTTAAATGGATTTTTAATTATTTTTGATTATTTATTTAAACACTTTCGAAATGAAAAAAATAAGTACCACAATTAAGTATATGTTAATTAAATATATGCTTATTTCAATGTTAACATTAATGATGTATAATTCTGTTAAGGCACAAATTACCAAACAGGATCCATCATCCAATCCTCCAAATGGATTAGCTACAAATAAAGTACCTCAATTTATTTCATTTGGATTTGATGATAATGGATTTGCCGATGGAATGTATTGGATTGTAAATTATTTAAAAAATTTAAAGAATCCGGTGGGTGGCGGACAGGCTGCAACATATGATGGTATGCCTGCACGCATGTCATTCTATAATACCACCAATTACATTCAGGAATCCACTGCATCGGATAATCCTGATAGTGTTAAACTTGCATGGAACTATGCTTATATCAATGGTTTTGAAATCGGAAATCATACGCATACACATGCTGATGATCTTGTAACTGCTGACGGAGTCCGATGGACGTCAGAAATGCAAACATGTAATGATTCACTTGCAGCTCCAATTCCTCCGGTTCCTTCTGGATGGACTGCTACACAGGGAACCGGTGCTGGTGTAACCAAAAGCGACATTCATGGATTCCGTACACCTTTTCTCGCATACGGCGGTCCCGTTTTCCCTGCTCTTAAAACCCTTGGGTTTGAATATGATTGCAGCATTGAAGAAGGAGATCAGGCAACACAAGATGGTTCAAATTTCTTTTGGCCCTATACATTGGATAATGCAAATCTCAGTGGGCATTATGCCAGTTGGAAAGGAAACACGAATAATCCTGATCATTTTGATATTCCGAATGTTCCGGGTTTATGGGAAGTGGCTGATCAGGTTTGGATGCTTCCTGATGATGTTACTTGTCAGGCTAATGGATGGCCTACGGGTATACGTACTAAAATTAAATCTGCTGCCGGTTACAGTTGGGTCGTTGATAAATTAACGGGTTTCGATTATAACGCTTGGTATGCAACAGGTTTAAATAAAGCTGAATTTTTAGCCGTGTTAAAATATAATTTCAATATAAGATACAATGGAAACCGAGCACCATGGGTAATTGGAGGTCATTCTGATATTTATTCCCTAACAAATAATGTGATCTGTTCAGGTGCAACCGTTCAGGAAAGACGTGAAGCTATTCAGGAGTTCATTCAATATGTGTTAAGCAAATCAGATGCTCGAATAGTTACTACACATCAGATTCTGCAATGGTGCAAGTACCCTGTTGCTCTTAAAGCAGGTTCGGGTCCTTTTAATTTAAATATTACAGCTACGAACGGAAGTGTTACAAAAAATCCTGATAAAACTCAATACAATAATGGTGATCAAGTAATAATAACTGCTAATCCATCAAATGGATTTCAATTCACCGGCTGGAGTGGAGCAATTACCGGAACCACTAATCCGATTACAATTACGATGGATAACAATAAAGATATTGTGGCTAATTTTACAAAAATTATTACATGTACTGACTTTGATGATTTTCTTGCTGACGCAACGATTGTTTCTACAAAAGATGTTATTGGTTCTACTATTGACCCTGTAACCATAACAAATTCGCAATTTTCAATTAATTATTCCATGCCTGCTCAATCAGGTAATGTTTGGCCTTGGGTAGAAGTGGAATGTACACCTGCCGGAAAATTTACAGGTTTATGCAGTGTGAAAATTACTTATAAATCAAATTATAAAATGCGTGTAACCCTTAATAACCCAACACTTGCTGGTGGTACTTCCCATATGTATGAATTACCGGTCTCAGCTGACAACTGGAAAACTGTGACAATTCAAAAAACAAGTTTTGCTCAACCATCTTGGGTTAGCCCGACAACACCGCTTGATCTGACCAAAGTAAATATCCTCATGCTGGTACCGATTGAATATGGTGTTACAGGTAATATTCAGATCAATGAATTAAAAATCTATGGATTAATGGGGAATTCTGTTGGCATCGAAAACATATTGAACACGAATGAAATCAGTATTTACAGCATGAATGCTCAAAATTTGAATGTTTTTTCACCGGAAGAAAATAATTATTTGTTAAATATTTATACTATTGATGGAAGAATTATTTGCCAAAAAAATATTCATTTGAATAAAGGAAATAATGTTATAGAATTAAATTCTACTCTTGCCATTGGTACCTATATTGTCCGTTTAACAGGATCAAATAATGTAACTGTGAAAAAAATTTCATTGATTAAATAAAATTTGATTTTTAATTTATTTACAAACCCGCAAAATAAAGTTGTTTTGTGGGTTTTTTCTTGAAAATAAATTTATACCGATACTCAATAAGTAAAAGTCCAATAAATTGGACTTAACATATTGCAGATCGGCATTAACCATTCTAAATTATAAAATTGCCAATGGCATATTTTATAATAAGAATTGGTATTACTTTTGATAATTGAAAGAAACTTTTATTAAATAAGGGTAGGCATGTATTATAAAAAAATAAATATCTTTTTTATCGCTCTAATATTTATCTGTCGATTACAAGCCCAGTCGGACAAACTGATTGACAGTTTTAAATCAAATGATATGTATTATTCCGCATTTTTAAATGGTTTAGGAAGTGTTACAACTGCTATAAATTTAACTGAATTTATGGAAGGGAATACATCACTCCAAATAAATTATTCTTTTCAAACAGGTGCGGGTTCTTTTTTTGAAGTCATACGAAACTATACAACTCACACACAAGATTATAGTTTTTTACCCGATTACTTTTCATTAACTATCAAAGGCGGGAATTCAACCAACAAAATTAAACTAAGATTATGGGAAGATAATGATATGAATGGTGCTTATGATAATACCGATGAAGTATTTACCTCTAGGTCTTTTAATTTGCCCGGAAATACTGCTACTTGGCAACCATATAATTTTTTAATAAATTCGTTTACGAAAGTTACTGGAAACGGGAATAACCAACTGGATTTAAATCGAATCCGTGCATGGGATATTATTATTGAAAACCCGGGTGGGAATGCTATTAATACTACTTCTCTTTATATTGATGACCTGAGATTTCATACAACGTATGTACCGAAAGAAACTTCCAATGCATTATTAACCGGATCATTCATTCAGCTTTGGAATACAGCAGGATGTATGTGCGGAACATGGACACAGATCCAATGGGATGACCAATTTGAAAAAATGAAAGAAGTTCAACTTAATAAAGTGATCATCCAATACGCCGTTTACCGCGATCTTTCTTGGTATTCACCAAGTAATCTTTCATTTATCAATTACCGTGAAACTACGTTAAATAAAATATTTTCCTCTGCTGAAAAATATGGATTAAAAGTATATGTCGGATTATATTTTGATGAAAATTGGTTCACAGCCGATAAAACAGCTTCATCTACTTATTCCGATTTAACAACAAAACATAAGGCAGTTATTGATGAAATTTATAATTTGTTTTCTTCGAGTCCTTCATTTGGCGGATGGTATATTCCACAGGAAATTGATGATATGAATTTTCAAACATCGAATATAAAAACACCGTTATTTAATTGGCTTCAACAGATTTCTGTTTATGCCCATTCCAAAACACCTGATAAACCGGTGATGATAGCGCCTTTTTTTAATCTTTGGATACCTGCTGATGTCCTTGAAAACTGGTATGACGACATGTTGACTAGTACTACTGAACTTGACTGGATTTACCCACAGGACGGTGTTGGTCCTACTATCAAAGATGTTGATACAGATATTCCTCATTATTTCAATCATATTAAATCTGCTTGTGATCGGCATGGAAAAAAATTCGGTTCTATTGTTGAAACCTATCAGCAAACTGCGGGCTGGCCTATTGATGCAAATAATTTTGCATCCATACCAACTGCAATAAATTTATTGAAATTACAGTTAGCAGAAGAAAATGAATTTAATCCAAATGATCTGATTCAATTTGAATGGACGAACATGGAACCTGGCTTATCGGTTGCATCACAAAAATTATTTGATGATTATTTACAATTTAAATCTCTTGTTACAACTCTTCCAAACAACGTAAATATTAAAAATAATTTTGTTGTTTATCCAAATCCTGCTCAAGAATTTATCAATATTTTCCCGTATGACAAAGTAGAATCATTCCGAATTTATTCTTTATCAGGAAATGAAATTATGACCAACTTTACAAATTCAAATAGAATAAATATTTCACAATTACCCGTTGGTGCTTATATTCTTGAATTAGATAAAAAAGATTTCAGTTCTCGGAAATTATTCTTTAAAAAATAAAAACTCTTTGTTACGAGAAACAATAAAGATTTTTTAAATACATGATCAAAGAAAATACTATTAAGTAAATAGGATGATAAAAGGGAAGATTAATCTAATAGAATTTTATGGTTCTATTATCACTCCCTTCTCGGACATATCTGATAGTAAAATCAATACATCCTGTACCTGGTTTGGATTTATTAAGAGTAGAAATAGTATATTCGTAGGAGAATAGAAATTTAAAATTCATAAATTCAAAACCCCCAGTAAGAGCGACCGCATCACTGGTTCTGTAAAAAGCACCTAATTCAAAAGAAGTGTAATTTTTGCTTCGGAAGTTGTTAAATGAAAATAAATACCCAATGCTTGCCTGTGTAAAACTACCTTGATTAGCAATCATGAATTGAGGCATCATACTTGTATTACGAGATGAAATAAATTCTAAACCACCATAAGCAATATATTTTCGGGGAAGACGACTTTGATAACTTGTAAAAGATTCATTCGGATTTGTTAAATGATAAGCAGATATACCGAGCCACGGTTTGTTATGTTTCCATCTGTCTTTAACATACCAAAGTAAACCTGTGTTAAAATCCGGATAAGTAGTACTGCTTTTTGGAAACGTTTCACTGGTAGGATTATCCGGGGAATATCCAATACCATCAATATATTGGTCATTAAATGATAATTTACCCGGATCAAAACTTTTTTGTTTAACACCTGCTTGCAACCCAAAGGTAAGATAATTATGACTATGTTTGGACAGCGTTAAGTTGTAGCCGATACAACCCATGATAGACAAGTCATTCATGGAGCCCTTAAGAGAAGAATTATTGCTGATCAAAACACCTAACGCAATATTTTTCTTGGGTAATGCCATATCAAAAGAAAATGTTTCTGTAATCATTCCTCTTTTCAGCAGATTCGACCATTGATCACGATGGTTCATCCAAGCACGCCATTTTACAGTCTGGAAATAACCGATTGTAGCAGGATTAATAGCTAACGGAGATGATGTCAATAAATTCAATTGAGCATCTTCTTGTGAACGTAAGTTACTAAGACCAAAAATAAATATTACCGCTAAAAGTAAAACTGTTCTCACAATAGTGATTTTGCTACAAACCTACATGTTTTTTTCTAATTAAGCAAAAATAATTAAAAAAAATCTTTCGTTAATTTGATTTAATCTAAAGAGAATCAGCTTATATGTTAAAGTGAACAATTTGAATTTTCATGTGAAATAAATAAATATTTTTTGAATATTTTCTCAATCATAACACATAGCAAAATACCTGCTAAATAGCAGATCAAATCTTCCCAATGAAAACCGATTCCTAATATCCATCCACCTAATGTAAATGATCTGATTTTGTCTATCCAGGGTGCATGATACAGTTGACAGAATTCAATAATGAATGAAAATAAAAGTGATATAACGCTAATGATGAAACTACTTTTATATTTTAAAATAGAACCGGTAATAAAAAAAACAATCATTGCCCAGATCACATCACCCGGGTATTTACCAAACCAAAGGGTAGACGGAGAATATATTTGACGTGATAGAATGCCTGAAATAATCAATGTTAAGATGATAAAAAAATATATATTACGATTGCGAAACAAAATGTAATGTTAAATTTTTATTTATCAACGGGTGATTGCTTTTTTGTTTCTAATTCATTTGAAGAAGGATTGAGTTGTTTTATAATTTTCCCTTTTTCAAAAATAATTTTGTTAATGATTTTTCCATGTTTATCTCTAAAGATCCATTTGCCTTGCTTGAAGCCGCCGGCATAAAATCCTTCCACTTGTTTAACTCCATTTTCAAAATAAATAGTGAGTTTATCAATCGGGATACCATCTTTGAAATTTTCTTCACGTTCAATACCACCTAACTTATTGTAAGTTGTCCATGCCCCATATTTCTGTCCGTTTTTATAATTCCCTTTTTCAATCATTATCCCAAGACTATCCCATAATGCAGATGTTCCATCCTGTTCTCCATCTTTATAATTCCGTTCATAATTCATTTTTTCATTTTCATACCAAAACACGGATAAATTATTTTTTAAATTATTTTTATACCCGGACTGATATTTTTGTTTTCCATTTTCATAAAATCCTTTCCATTCACCATTCATTTTTCCGGCGAGGAAATAACCTTCATCTTTTATTTTTCCATTTTCATACCAACTGGTCCATTTACCATCTTCTTTTCCATTAAGAAAATTACCTTCATGATGTTTTTTTCCGTTTTCATAAAGGGTTGTCCATAATCCGTTCTTTTCACCATGAATAAAATTACCTGATTTCCATTTCTCACCCGTTTCATAATAATACACCCAATCGCCCTCCTGTAGTCCTTTCACGAAATTTCCAAAACTCCCTTTTTTCCCTTTCTGAGTATAAAAAATCCAGGTGCTGTCTTGAAGATCATCAATAAGGTTACCTTCCATTTGTTTTGAACCATTTTTATACCACCCAATCGAATACGAGTTGATTTTACCGTTTTTGTAAACACCTTCAAATTCTTTTTGTTTATTTTCATAATAGCGAATATTTTTTCCTTCAGGAAGTCCATTAATAAATGATATTTCCTCCTGAAGGTTTCCATTAGGATAGAATATTTTCCACGTATTTTGTTTTTTATTATTTTTTATTTGTCCAAATTCTTTGATGCTGCCATCTTCATACCATATAGTATCCTTGCCATTTTCAATGTTTGAGATTCTCCATTTTTTACCATTTTCATACCAATATAGCCATTTACCAGTCTTTTTATTATTGTTATATTCACCTTCCGACCATTTCTGACCATTCTCATACCAGAAGGTCCATTTGCCAATCCTGATAGAATCTATTAAAAATCCTTCGCTTTGTTTATTCCCATTTTTCCAATAATTTATTTTTTGTTGGGCATATAAAACAGTTGACGAAAAAAGCAATAAATATATTATGGTTTTTTTTATCATATTTAAAAAATATAAATATTTGTTAGTGTTTTCTTTCTGTGGTATAAATGATAAGTTGTTCCAAAGCATCGGTAAATTTATTTTTCTGAAAGTCGTGTAACATTTGAATTGCCTCATCTCTGTACCCGATCATTTTTTTTTGTGTATATTCAATCCCGCCGCTGGTATTCACTTTTGCAATTAACTCATTCACTTTTTCGGGATTGTGATTATAATTTTTGACAATATGGATATATTTTTTTTTGTCAATGAAATTACAGTTATTTAAAAGATAAATTAATGGAAGTGTCATCTTTTGTTCTTTGATGTCAATACCATTTGGTTTCCCTGAAAGATTATGAGATTCAAAATCGAACAGATCATCTTTTAATTGAAAAGCAATTCCGATTTTTTCACCCATTTTTTTCATCTTAAGAACTGTTGATTCATCAGCACCGGCAGATGAAGCGCCTGCTGCAAAACATGCTGTAAAAAGCGATGCTGTTTTTTTACGAATGATTTCAAAAAAAATATCTTCTTTAATATCCAATTTTCGTGCTTTTTCAATTTGTAATAATTCTCCTTCGCTCATTTCCTTCACAGCTTCTGATACAATACGTAAAATGCCTGTTTCATTTTTTTCAAGAGACAATAATAATCCTTTTGACAATAAATAGTCACCAACCAAAACGGCTATTTTATTTTTCCATAGGGCGTTGATAGAAAAAAAACCACGGCGCTGGTAGGAGTCATCCACCACATCATCATGAATAAGTGTAGCTGTATGCAGGAGTTCAATCAATGATGCAGCAGTATAGGTTGATTCTTCAATTTTTCCAGATATTCCGGCAGATAAGATCACAAACATCGGCCGAATTTTTTTGCCTTTGCTTTTGATAATATACTGAATGATCTTGCTTAGCAACGGTGCAGAACTTTGCATGGATGTTTTGAATTTTTCATCAAACGTATCCAGGTAATCATTGATCGGTTCTTTTATTTCTTTCAATGTTAACATATTTTCAAAAATAGAAAAAATTTGGTTGGATGTTTATTTTTATTAATTCGTATTTATTAACAATATTTCCAAACAACTTTCCATGAAAGATATTTTAACGAAATTTGTGATGTTTTTTAAACTATAATTTTGAATTTAAAGCGTATTAATTAGTTTAGAATATGAGTGGAATATTATTTGATAAAATTATTTTTGGTCCTGTAATCAGCAGACGGCTTGGTGTTTCACTGGGCATAAATTTATTACCAGTTACGCGTAAGGTATGTACATTCAATTGTATTTATTGTGAATGTGGTTGGACTACTGAAGATGATAATAAAGAAATGTTTCCACCCATTGCAGATGTTCAGGTTGCTTTAAAAAATAAATTGGAAGAATTAAAAAACACAGGACAGAATATTGATGCAATTACATTTGCGGGAAATGGCGAACCTACTATGCATCCTCATTTTGCAGAGATTATTGACAATACAATTGCATTAAAAAATAATTTTTTTCCATCAGCCAAAATCACTGTATTGTCCAATTCAACTATGCTGCATAAAGAAAATGTTTTTAGAGCTTTGACTCAAATTGATAATAATATTATGAAGTTGGATGCTGGTACTGAACTTGTATTTAGGCAGATTAATCAATATCATGGCGGAAAAGGGCTGAATGAAATCATTCAAAACTTAAAAAAATTTAAAGGGGAATTAATCATTCAAACACTTTTTATTCGGGGAGAATTTAAAGGTAAAATCATTGATAATACAAACCACATTGAATTAACTACTTGGTTGAAACATATTCAGGAAATCAATCCGCGATTGGTTATGATCTATTCTTTTGATCGAGAAACTCCTGCAGATCATCTTGAAAAAATATCACAAGATGAATTGAAAAAGATAGCTGAAATGGTTGAAAATTTTGGTATTTCAGCAGAAGTGTATTGAGTTAATTCAGTCGTTAATTTGATTCGATAATTTGGAACAGTTCATCCAGTTTAGGTGTCAGAATTATTTCCGTTCGTCTGTTTCTTGTTCTTGCTTCACTTGTATTTTCATAGTCCAGAGGAAGGTATTGACTCCGTCCGACAGCGGATAAACGTTGAGGATTAACAGAACTGTTTTCGAGAATTATTTTTACAACTGATGTTGCACGCATCACGCTTAAGTCCCAATTGTCTTTAATTAAACTTTTTCCATTGTAAGCTATATTATCAGTATGTCCTTCAACCATGATATTCACATCCGGATTTGATTCAAGCACTTTTGCCAGTTTTTTCAGTGCATCTACACCTTTGTTCTCCACGAAATAACTCGCTGATTTAAATAAAAGTTTTTCATCCAGTGAAACATAAACTTTTCCGTTTTTTTGTTGTATGGTTAAACCATTGTTTTGAAAATTAAGCAATGCAGCTGTTACCTTGTCTTTAAGGGCTTTTACCGTCGAATCTTTTTTAGTTAAGATATTTTGAAGTTCAATCAGTTTTGCTTTTTTTTCTTCCAGTTCAGATTGATTGGCTTTTAATTCTTTATCCATTGACAAAAGGTTTTGTTTTTTCTCTTCAATGTTTTTTTCAAGTTCCTTCAATCTGTCTTCCTGCTTTTGATTTGATTCCTGTTGCTTTTGAAGTTGTATTAAAATCTTTCTTGTTTCAGCCGCATTTCCTTCCTGAAGTTCTTTCTGTTTGTCAAGCAATAAACTATATGTTTGGAATAATTGATTGTAGTTGGTTGTTAATTTACGTTGAGTTGTTCCAAGAATAGAAGTATCATTTTGTAATCCGATGAGATCTTTGGTTATAGCTGTTACTTTAGCATCACATTCATTGGCTGCCACAGATAATTTTCTGTTCTCATCTTTCAACGCAGAATTAAGTTTATCACAGGTATCACGTTTAGCTCTTAATTCATCGTATTTTCGGGCTGGGACACAAGAAAAAAGGAAGATAGAAAATAAAAAAAATATACAGATTGATTGGAAGATATGATTTGTTTTCATATTAAGTTTGGTTTGATTGATGAAACAAAAGTATCATTCCTTGAAAAGCGGATAGAGCAAAGCAATAATAAGATATGAACATTAAACTGTTAAAAATCAAGTTCAACTACAATCGGACAATGGTCGGAATGCATTGCCTGGGGGAGAATGACTGCGCGATTGAGTTTTTTTTCAAGAGGTTTACTCACCATATGATAATCAATACGCCATCCTTTATTTTGACTGCGAGCATTGAACCGAAAGCTCAACCATGTATATTGGTGGGGTTCCTGATTAAAATACCGGAATGAATCAATAAATCCACTTTTTATAAATCGATCTATCCATTCCCTTTCTTCAGGCAGAAATCCGGAAGAATTAGCATTTCCAACAGGATCGTGAATATCAATGTGTTTATGACAAATATTGTAGTCACCTGAAATAATCAGATTGGGTCGTTGTAATTTTAATTCATTTATATAAAGTTGAAAATCATCCAGCCATTTCATTTTAAAGGATTGCCTGATTTCTCCTGTAGTTCCGGAAGGATGATACACACTGATAACTGATATTTCTCCAAAATCAGCACGAATAAATCTTCCTTCATTATCATAAGTTGGAATACCTATACCGGTTATTATTTTATCAGGTTTTATTTTGGTTAGGATACCCACTCCGCTATACCCTTTTTTTTGGGCACAATGCCAGTAACTGAAATATCCTGCATCCTCAAACTCTTTAATGGGTATGTGTTCTTCTTGTGCTTTCATTTCTTGAATGCAGACAATATCAGGATCAGTGGAAACCAACCATTCGAGAAATCCTTTTTTCATTGCTGCTCGAATTCCATTTACATTATATGAAATAATTTTTATCATTTGCTGATTGAATCAGATTGAAGGGAATCATTTTTGTGAGATAAAGTATAGCATGAATAATTTTTTTTAATAACTGAAGCGGGTTTTGGAAATGGGACTTTCAAATAATCAAAACGATTGTCTTTTAAAACTTTTTCCATGAAAAGTCCAAAGATTGGAAGAGCAGTTTTACATCCCTCACCCTGTTCAGTATTTCTAAAATGGATACAACGATATTGTCCGCCCACCCAAGCACCTCCTATAAGATGAGGTGTAACACCAACAAACCATCCATCAGAGTAGTTTTGAGATGTACCTGTTTTTCCGCCAAATTGAATTTTTGAACGAAATAGATCATATGCAAACAATGCCTGTGTTGTTGCCTCCGGTTCTGTTAAACCGCCCTGAAGCATTTGATTCATCAGAAAAGATGTTTCTTCAGAAACAACTCTCACTTTTGAAGTCGAAAAGTCTTTAATTATATTTCCCTCATGATCTTCAATACGCGTTACCAATAAAGGTTCTACACGAAAACCGCCATTTACCAGAGGACAATAAGCTTTAACCAATTCAAATAAAGAAACATCACTTGTGCCGATTGCAACAGACGGAACATTCTCAAGAGTAGTATTAATGCCTAATTTATGAGCATACTCAATTACTTTTTGCCATCCAAGTTTTTTTGTGAGCTGAACGGCAATAGAATTGACTGAGCGTGCAAAAGCATTTTTAAGTGTAATACTTTCACCTGTAAATTCCCATGTGACATTTTGAGGAGACCAGATTTTTTGTTCACCTTTTTCTGTATACGTTATAGACACAGGTATATCTTGCATCAGATCACATGGGCTGTAACCATTGTCAATCGCAGCAGTATAAACAAATGCTTTGAATGTTGAACCCGGTTGACGTTTGGATTGTTTTACATGATCAAATTTAAAATATTTAAAATTAAGATCACCAACCCAGCATTTAACTTGTCCAGTATTCGGATCCATATTAATAAAACCAGCATGTAAGAAATGGAGATAATAAACTAAAGAATCAACATGACTGAAGGTAGTATCTTTTTCTCCATTCCAGGTAAATACAGTCATTTTATGTTTATGGTTTAAGAGATTTGCAATACTGTCTTTATTTGAAAAATGGTTTAATAAATAATGATAATAAGAATCTTGTTGAATTTTTTCGTTAATAAAATTTTTAATTTCATTTCCTTGTTCATCCATCCATGGTGATTTTCCTTGCAGATGTTCCTGGAATAATTTATATAAATATTTCATTTGCTTACTGACTGCTTCTTCAGCATATTGTTGTAAGCGAGAATCCAGAGTACTATATATTTTAAGACCATCTTTATATATATCTATATTGTTTTGCTTTAACCAGTCAGATAAATATCGAGAAACCGCAATTCTAAAATAATTTGCACATCCATCATAGTTGTCTTCAACATTATAATTGAGATTCAATGGAAGTGTAAGATCATGATCATATTTTTTTTGTGAAATAATATTTTTTTTCAACATAATGCCAAGAACAGTATTTCTTCTTTCTCTACAGGATTCAGGATGTTGAACAGGACTATATTGTGACGGTGCTTTTAACATTCCGATAAGCATAGCACATTGAGTTGCATTCAATTCAGAAGGGAGTCGGTTAAAATATGTTTTTGCAGCAGTCTTGATTCCATAAGCATTACAGCCAAAATCAACCGCATTCAGATACAACGTTAAAATTTCTTTTTTAGAATAATAGAATTCAATTTTCAATGCATTGATCCATTCCTTGGTTTTATAGATTAATATTTTAAGAATGGGAATCTTGCCTAATAATCCGGTTGAATAATTGGATCGAGTTTTAAAAAGATTTTTGACAAGCTGTTGTGTTATTGTACTACCACCACGTTTATCTCCTTTTAACATATACCAGAAAATAGAAAATGAAGCTTTGATATCGATTCCATGGTGGAGATAAAAACGACTGTCTTCAGTAGCAATAAGGGTTTTAATTAAAAGAGGAGAAATCTCTTCGTATTTAACCGGTGTACGATTGTGACTGAAGTATTTTCCAATAAGTTTACCATCGGCTGAATATAGTTCTGAGGTAATTTCAAATTTAGGGTTGTTGATATCACTGATCTTTGGAGATTTTCCGAATAACCATAAAAAATTAAGATCAACCGCAATCAAACATATAAAAAGAATAAATAGGAATAAAGAGAATTTTATTACTAGGCGGGAAAAGAATGGTTTTTTATTTATTTTTTTTCTAATTAAATGAAACTGGTTCTTTATTATCCAGAGTGTTTCTTTAATCATTGATTTTTCTCTGAGGTGAAAATAATACGTAAAAAAATGAAGAATTATTTTGAGAAAATGATGGAAGAGAATGTAGCTGTAAAAAAATAAATATAAATTTCGATAATTTCATTACAGAATTATCGAAATTAAATAAAATAAAAATATAAGGTATAAAAAAATTACACCTTATATTCAAATAAAATAAATTTTAATTTGCTTACTTTCTTTTTTTCTTATAAGAAAAATAAGAAATTCCAGCTCCAACAAGAAATGTTATTATACCTCCATCAAGAGGAGCACCAACTGGGTCACCATCACCACCTGGATCGGGAGGTCCACCTTGTGCAAACAAATAAGTGCTCCCTAATACCAGAGCTACAACTGCAAGTGCTTTTAAGATTTTCATACAGAGTTTATTTAATAAAGTTGTTAATAATTTTTAGAAATCGAAATACAAATATACAAAGATTTTTTAAAAAACAAAGTTTTTTTTATTTTTTTTTAATTATTGCGAAATCTCAATTTTTAGATCATCAATTAATAATAAATCTGAATTAGTCGAAGAATAACCGTTAATACTAACAGTTGGTCCAGTTAAAAGTTGTCCTGAATTTATAGCTGTAATTGTTTCATTTGAGTGATTAAATGTATTTTCTATATTAAATGTTAAATTTGATTGATTAAGGGTAAATACAAGATTGAAAGTATGATTTGGTTCCAATCGGAAATATTTTTTAGCCAGTAAACTTGAAGACATCCCGACATACTTTTGAATAATAATAGTATCATTCATAACAAATGCACCATAAAATTCCTGTTGTTGCCAGTTGTTACCAAGATTTTTTCCTTTTAATGTAAAACCAAAACTACCAAATGAGTTTCCAGTAGTGAAGGTTCCACTAACTTTAATTCTATTATTTGTAACTGATCCTGTGTATCGGATAGCCCAGCAACCAGAACCTGAAAATTGCAGTTTGTTACTTGAAATACTTGCAATTCCTGTATGAGGTGTACATGCAACCTGTACCAAATATTTATTTATAGTATCCACAGGTCCATCTGCTTGATTGAAATCATCAGAAAATAAAGTGTTCCAAATAGGATTTGAATTGGTTGTATCATTATTCCCGTCATTTTTTTTCTTACATCCTAAAATTGACAATAGTAGTAAAGAACTTAACAGAATAAAATTTAATACATTTTTATTCATACTATTTTTTATTTAAGTTTTTGAGAAACCAAATATAATGATTCGATTAAGTAAAAACAAACAATATTCATTAATAAATTATTTAAACCCTAATTGCTTTTTATCGTTTTCATCAACTTTACCAAGAAATGTTTTAAACTCATCATATTTTTCAGGAGCAAGATTATCTTTTGTGAAAATCAGTTTTCGTTCTGCTATTAACATCCTTTTATCTAATTTGTAATTAAGTATATATTCCGCACCATCGCAGGTTAGTTTAATGGATTTGGGCAGTTCAATTAATGTTTTTCCAACAGGTATTTCAACTTTGATTGTTTCGCTGTTAATTGTTTTTGAACTGAGATGCCACAAATTGAATGGATATTTTCTTGTTTTTAATGAAATAAAATCCATAGAAGTGTATTTATCTACCCATGGCATTTTAAATAATTTGTATCCGCTTAAATCGGATAAATATTTATTGACATCAACATGATAAGTATAAACAATCGTATCTTTCAATTCATCTAAATCTGAAAAAGTAAGATTTGAAACTGTAGAGTTTGTGAATTCTGAAGCTACATATTCACTCATGATTTTTTCCTGTTCGGTTTTTCCTTTGTGATTATAACTTGATCGGATGGACTCGGTGGGACCACCAATTCTTGTGCATTGGCGTTCAATAGTCATATCATCATTTGTAAATTTAACGGTTGATTTGCGAATGATTAAATTAGGTGATGCGTTAGCAGTTGAAAGTTTGATGAGCTGATTACCTGTTGTTTTACCAGACTGAAAAGGAATGTTCAGCGCATTTGTCTGAATGATGTTTTCATCCATAGCACCCATTGGAGTATTAGAACTGGTTAGTTCAATATAATAATTTTTATTATTGGTATTCAGTTGAGCAATACAATGATTAAAACTTAAACCGGGAAGATTTGTATGTTTATCACCATTATCCCGAGTATCAACAAGTACAAGATTCGTATTGATCCCTGCTTCGCGGCAGAGAGCCATGAATAATGTTGATAAATCCTTGCAATCACCTTGTTTGGTGTGAATTGTTCGGGATGCTTTTTGAGGAATTAAAGCTGAATGAAGAAATGATACATTGCTATAGGTGAAGTTTTTTTCAATGTATTCATAAAATATTTTTGCTTTTTCATATTCACTTGCTTTTTCATGTCCTGCAAGTAATTCAGAAGTAACTTTCTTGACTTCAAAATCTGATTTTGCTTTCAGTGAAGAAATATCTGCATACCATTCCGAAATAAAATTCCAATCGGGAAATGAACTCAATTCAAGCGTTATACCAATGTCGGAAAGGGTTGGCATATATGATTCCGGTTTAATTGAAGGCAGATCATGCATTTCCCATTCCATTAATTTATAATCTTCAAATGTTTTAACCAACGGTTCAATTTTTCCGTTATTCATTTCATAATGAAAATCCTTTGTGGACGGAATAATTAAGCTGTAACGCGAATTTTTAACGGGTATATTCAAATTAAAATAATATTTATCCCAGAAATATTTTGCCATTCGGGAGTAATAATAGTTCTCAAGACGATATGATAAATGGATGGCATCATTATTTTGAAGATTAGTGAAAACCACATCTTCATCATTGGTTTCAGCATCCACTTTGTCTCCATTTGGTTTTAATACCTCTGCTTTATCTATGATTAAGCGTTGAAGGTGTCCATTATAATCTATCCGGTATTCCTTCCAGTCGTTTACACCATTTTGATTAAATACTTTAACCAGCAATTCATAATGCTCTTCGGAAGCTCCTTCAGGGTAAATAACCGTTTGAGTATTGTTAAGTAAGATCAAACTATGATCATCCGGATATTTTGAAGCATCTTCTGAATTTTTGTAAAGATTTTTGATGTCTTCTTTTTTGAAGTTTTCAAACAAATCTTTTTTCCCTTCAAGCAGGCGGAGTTGTTTGCGTGCTTCATAATCAGTGGGAGAGAGGACAATCGCTTTTTTATAAGCAGCCATTGCATCTTCATTTTTATTTTGAGCAGAATATATCATTCCAAGTTTATGCCATGGGTACCCAAGGAAAGGAGACATATTGATTCTTTTCATTTGCCATTTAAGCGCTTCATCATAGTTTTGAAGATTATAATATTTTTCAGAAAGATCAGAATAATAGCCAATAGCATAGGGGTATTTTTCAAGTCTTTCTTTAAGCAATGCAAAGGCCTCTTTGGTTTTGCCTTGTTTATAATAGTTTTCGGCTAATGTTGTAATGACATCGTCATTATAATTGTTTTCTAAATATTCTTTCAGGATTTTATTTGCAGCACTAATATCTTTAGATTGTTTTTCCAGCAATGAATAACGGACACTCAGGATTGTAAAATCATCAGGATATTTTTTGGTGAGTTCCTGAAGTTTTGCCATCATATCGTCCAATTTTTTCTTTTTGGCAAGAAATACTAGGTCTTTGAAATCGGTATATTTTGATAAGCCGTAGAGTGATTTGATCTTATCATTTATTTTGATCATTTCATCAATATCTTCTTTTTTATCGGCATCATTCATATCATACGTAAGTCCCCAGTAACTGTCAGGATCATTATCCTGTATTTTTTTTTGTTCTGTTGACATATTAGTATTATCATCATCTCTACTATATGCTTCAATTAAACGATAGTGCAAAAAGGTATTATCGGGAGCTAATTTTTGAGCATCCTGTAAAGTCGTCCTTGCTTCAAATACTTTATCATTTCTTAAATATGTTTCAGCAAGTAGTATATAATTTATTAATTTTTCCGGATTAAGTTTAATCTGGTTTTCAAAATAATTCTCAGCGAAAAGTTTTATGGATTCTGTTTTAGTTTCACTTCCTTTTTTGTAATTCTGATAATCAACAACAGAGGTAATATTGGCTATCGGATTAGCATTTTCATCGGTGATACGCAACATGAAATTGGCACGGTTAATCTCGCTGGCACCAATCTGAATAAGGATCCTATTGTAACCATTGTTTAAATGTACCTTATAGGTGTAAATATCCAAATCACAGTTTCGTTCTTCAATTTCAGATGTTATCAATTGATCATTGAGCCATATTTTAAGGGAGCCGGAACACCCTGAACGAAAATAAACATCCTGGTCAATGTCGCTTTTAACAAAACTTTGCGCATACATGATTGAATTGCTTGTTTCAAAAATATATTCAAAATCAAACCATCTGTCGTTACGAAAACTGGGCACATTGAACCATTTAACATCAGCATCCACTTTGTTTTTAAATACTGCATTGGATGTCGGATTGGAAAGGATACCAAAATCCTTATTGAATCCACTGCCTGAAATATTGTCAAATGTTCCGACAACCTGCCAATTTTCAACTACTTTGGTTTTATAGTAATTTTCTCTTGCTTTTATAATGTCACCGATGGAACGATAATGTGAACCGATTTTATTGTTTGCCATGGCTTTCATGGTGCCATTGGCTTTGGAGTCATTGATGATTTTCTGACAAAATTCAATTTCGGTTTTTCCCATTTTTTTTTCATCCGAGATACATGGTGTTGACCAAAGCGCATAAAGATAAGGATATGGGTCGGAATGGGTTGAGTAAAACGATTGAATATACTCAATGGGTTTTTTATCGTTGTTGCGCTGCCATTCAATCAGTGCCAATCCGATCAATGCTTCGGGTTTGTTTTTTGAATCGTTTAAGCAGGTTTTAAAGATTGTTTCTGCTTCTTTCAGTTTGTTAGAAGAGAATTGTTTCCATGCAGAGGATAAATTATCCTGTGCAAATAATAAAGACAGATTGAAAACTAACATTGAAAATAGGATCAATGCCCCTTTGAATTTTGATTTTGTCATGATTAATTTAAATTATATATAAAAAATTAGTGAATTTAAAAAATTTGTTTTCAGAAACAGGGATGAAATAAATTTAAGTTAAATGCATATATTAATTGGTTAATTCCCACTTAGCGCCTTCTTTGGAATCTTTAATTTGAATCTTTAATGCATTCATTGCATTGCGGATTTGATCAGCGGTAGCAAAATCTTTTTTGTTTTTTGCATCTTGTCGTATAGAAAGAATCAGGTTCATCAGTTCATTGACCAGTAAACTATCATCAGTAGATTCTTCAGATTTTAATCCCAGTACATTAACTATAAAATCAGAATAAAGTTTTTTCAATAATTCAAGATCATCTTGCGAAATTGTATCTCTGCCATCGTTGATATTATTGATTATTCTACTACCGTCAAACAAATGTGCAATAAGGATGGGGCTGTTGAAGTCGTCATTCATGGCTTCATAACATTTGACAGTAAGTTCATTAATATTTACAGTTGAATGATCAGACGGTTTCAGTTTGTTCAATGTGGCAAGATTGTTCATCAGACGTTTCAATCCTTTTTCAGCTGCGAGCAATGCTTCATTTGAAAAATCAATGGTGCTCCGGTATTGTGCTTGTAAGATAAAGAAACGAATGGTCATTGGGCTGTATGCTTTTTCAAGCAAAGTGTTTTTTCCAGTAAACAATTCATGCAGTGTGATGAAATTATTCAATGATTTTCCCATTTTCTGACCGTTGATGGTGATCATATTATTATGAATCCAATATTTAACCGGATCAATTTTATTGGCTGCAACGGATTGAGCAATCTCGCATTCGTGATGAGGAAATAAAAGATCCATTCCACCGCCGTGAATATCAAAAGGAACTCCCAGATATTTAGCACCCATCGCTGAACATTCGAGATGCCAACCCGGAAAGCCAATACTCCATGGAGAAGCCCAACGCATGATGTGTTCAGGTGATGCCTTTTTCCACAAGGCGAAATCTACTGAATTTCTTTTTTCATCCTGTCCGTCCAGTTGACGGGTATTAGCTATCAAGTCTTCGAGTACACGACCGGATAATTTTCCGTAATGATGTTCTTTGTGATATTTTGGAACGTCAAAATAAACGCTTCCATTCACTTCGTAAGCTAGACCAGAATCAAGAATTTGTTTGATCAGGTCAATCTGTTCGATGATATGTCCTGAAGCACGCGGTTCGATGCTGGGTCGTTTCACATTCAATAAATCCATATGTATATGGTAGCTGTCAAGATAATATTGTGCTACTTCCATCGGTTCCAGTTGTTCTACCCGTGCTTTTTTTGCAATTTTATCTTCCCCTTCATCCGCATCGTTTTCAAGATGACCTACGTCCGTGATATTGCGTACATAACGAACTTTATAACCAAGATATTGTAAATAGCGAAAGATAAGGTCAAATACAATGGCAGGACGAGCATGACCAAGATGCGGTTCACCGTAAACCGTAGGTCCGCAAACATACATCCCTGCAAAATTTGGTTTTATCGGTTCAAATAATTCTTTTTTTCGTGTTAAAGAATTATAGATTATAAGCTTGTTTTCCATTTCGTTTTAAATCTTCCGACAAAGATAAAAAAACTAATTCATGATAATACATGTAACAAAAATATTTATGTTGATAAGTAAAGTAACATAAATATTTTTGGCAAAATATAAAAGATGAATAAGGAACGATCTTATACGAATTTATTTCCTGCAATACCAACAAATATGCCGAGTATTGCTGACATAACCAAGATCGGTACAATAGATTTTGGTTCTTTGGCAGAAACCAGAATTATTATTGGTAAAGCTGCAAGTTCAGCTATAATAAATCCTTTGAGCCAGGGTTGTATAGTCCAGTTGACGGAGGGAATGATCAATCCTAGTACGACCCATTGAGTAAATGCAGATAGACAAGCATATTTATCTAATTTTTGGATGATCATCGGGATAACATCAATCACTCCGGCAATGCCCCCAATCAGTAATGCTATTAAAATGTTTTTCATCGTTTAGTATTGGTTAATTTTAATTTTTAAGCAATTTAAAACTATTTTTTATGATGAAATAAAAAAACTATTTCATTTTATTTTTGCTGGTATTATTTTCATCTTTCTTTTTCAAATCTCAAACCGTATTAGTATTAAATTCTATACAATAAAATTTATTATATAACACGCCAAAAAACAGTTTAGTGGTTTTTAAATAATTAAAATGAAAAGGTAAAAATTAATTGTATAAATTATTTGGTGTAAATTTTTATGATAAATTTTTATTTCAAGGATTTTTATTATATTTGTAAAATAAAGCGTACTTTTGACGCTTTCTATAAAATATATTTGTTGAAACAATTTTTTCTCATATTTATTTTTTTATTGATTGTGTGTATTATTCAGGCACAATCGGATACTTCATTTTGGTTTGCAGCACCTGATATTCAAGGAAACGGAAGCACCCCACCGCAGGATGAACCAATTTATCTTAAGTTAGGCGCCGGAACATTGGGTGCTAAAGTGGATATATGTATTCCGGCAGCATCTAAATGTACAACCGTAACGGTCAATCCTAATTCAAATTTGCCGGTCAATCTCACGGCATGGAAAGCATCTCTTGAAACAACGCCCAATTCAGCACAGAACAAAGGATTGTATATTAAATCAAATAACAAGATTACAGCGTATTATGAACCTGGTTCTCCCTGGAGCACTGAAATATTCAGTTTAAAAGGAAAAAATGCATTGGGCAAAGACTTTTATGTTCCTTTTCAAACTTTTTATCAGAGCGGAGGTGATGCTGGTCATACTGCTTACGGAAGTATTGTCTTTGGTGCCACCGAAGACAATACAAAGATTACCATCACTCCTACAAAAGACCTTATCAATCATCTTGCTGCAAGTGGAAGTTTTGACATCATTTTAAACAAAGGACAAACCTATGCCTTGAAAACCACAGGTACTGGCAAAACCAGTAATCCAGCAGGAACCCATATTATTTCAGATAAATCCATTACAGTTACAATTGATGATGATAATTTAATGTATGGATCCTGTTATGATCTTGCCGGAGATCAGATTGTTCCGAATACTCAGGCTGGTCAGGATTATGTTTTTGTGAACAGCGGATTAAGAGAATTTCCTTCCACCGATCCCTATGCTATGTCGGATGCCAATTTTGGCGATCGTTTTTATATCATGGGAACAGAAGATAACACGCAGATACAGATTTATAAATATACCGCAGGAGGAACGAATCCACCTACCACCACTGTGACAGCTACAATCAATAAAGGACAACAATATGAATTTGTATATAATATTGCAATAGGAGGGAAATTTTTACCCATATCTACATTTATGCATGCAACAAAACCGGTCACTGTTTTGCAGATGAGTGGAATCTCCTGTGAAGCCAGCGCTGCCGTATTGCCGCCGGTAGGATGTACTGGGTCACAGGATATTAATTTCAATGTGAATAATTACGGGAGCAGTTCCAATTCAGGATTGATCAGTATTTTTTTAATTACAAAGGATGGAAATCAATCCGGTTTTAAACTTGAGATCAATGGAAAAGATAAAACGTCTTCAATCCCTGTTTTCTTTGTCAATAAAGGCGGGTACGCTACAGCTATCGTTACTTTTCAGAAAGGACAAATTGAAAATGATCTGGGAATACCTTTCGGGCAGAATGCGCTTTGCCGGATCACCAACAGCAAAGGTATTTTTCACGCAGGTCTGTTTGAAGCGGCAGAAGGCACTGTCGGGGCCAGTTACGGTTATTTTTCTGATTACAATAAATCCGGTGTAACTACAGATATTAATACATTTAACGGTTGCAGTGTTCAGATAGACCTGAGTTTGACCAAGCCGTCTGCTACGAACATTCACTGGAGTACAGGGGAAACAACTCCGAAGATCACAACTTCGCTCAATGTTGTTTTTGTCAGTTATGATGATGCTACATGCGCCGCAGTTGATACTTTTAAAGTGCATCGTTCAGTCCCAACTGATTTAGGTCCGGATAAAGCATTCTGTCCAAATAACGGTGAAACAGTTACATTGGATGCTACTCATGCATATGCCAAATCTTATAAATGGAGCACCAATGAAACTACTGCTAAAATCACCACCAATAAAATTGGGATATATACCGTTTCAGTAACTATAGCTGGTCCTTGCACGCAAACTAAATCCATCAGATTAAAATCCAGTTGTCAAGTAAGTGTAAACATCATTCCTTCAAAAAATCCTATTTGTTTTGGTGATTCTGTGACACTGGTTGCAGATGCTTCCGGAGGTGATCAACCTTATAAGTTTCTCTGGAATACTGGCTCTACCAATGATACCATTCAGGTAAAATTGTACTCTGATTCTACATTTAAAGTAACTGTAACGGATGCTAATCCGAGAGTAGATTCCAGTGAAGTGAAGATCATTGTGAACCATACCACAGTATCATCTTTTAATGACAAATGCAGTAATGATAAGCCATTTGCATTAACCGGTGGTAATCCGGTTGGTGGAACATATATGGGGCAAGGCATCAGCGGAGGACTATTTGATCCAGCATCAGCATCAACAGGACTAAATAAAATAATTTATTCGATTAACGGATGTAAGGACTCAAATTATATAAATATTAACCATGCCCCAACAGTGGATGCAGGAAAAGATGTGGTGATCTGCGCCGGAGATAGCACTGTTCTTACATCAAACGGTACAGGCACTTCATTTCAATGGAGTCCGACCAATGAAACCACTGCCAGCATCAAGGTTGCTCCGGTTACTATAACAATGTATTTTGTGACGGCTACTGATAATGGTTGTTCAAACAAGGATTCAGTCACCGTTGATTTAACTACCAGACCCCAGGCTGAGGCTGGCAAGGATACGGCTTTATGCGAAAAACAAATCATTCAACTTACTGCTTCAGGTGGTTTAAATAATTTTCAATATAAATGGAGTACACATGAAACAACGCCAGTGATCACTGTTAGCCCAGCACAGAAAAAAACCTTTTCGGTCACTGTTTATAACGGATTGGATTGTTTTTCAAAAGATACAATTGTGGTTGATGTATATTCAATACCGATTGCATATGCCGGTCAGGATACAACGATTTGTCAGGGAAGTATTGCTAAACTTAATGGTTCGGGAGGAGTGTTGTATATGTGGAGTGATTCACAAATAGGTTCACAAATATCAGTTACACCTCAGGTAACAACAACCTATAAATTAAGTGTCAGCAGTATTCATAATTGTAAATCTGTGGATACGGTTATTGTACATGTGATTTCAACTCCTTCTCCACCTCAAATGGATGATGTTACAATTTGTCTGAATGAAAAAGACAGCGCAGTGCTTGTCATTCAAAATCCGAATCCATCTTATATTTACAAGTGGTTTGGTTCTGTTGTTGGGAATGACAGCATTGGATTCGGCTCCAATTTGCATGTAAAAAATATAAATATATCTCAATCAAAATATATTGGCGTTTTCACTAAAGAGGGGTGTACGGGTACTTCCCGAAAACAGGTGAATGTAAATGTAGGTGAAATACCGGTTGCATCTATATCCGTTGACCCTTTGCCAGTCTGGCAAAGAGCAAAAGTTAGATTAATAGATTCTACAAAATCAAAAATTATTTCATGGATATGGAGTTTAGGTCAACGTGAATCATCTATGACAGGAAAAGAAATATATTATTCATATGATGAACCCGGAAAATCTACAGTAAAACTTATGGTGAAAAATGCAGATTATTGCAAAGATACAACGGAATTGGAATTAGATGTTTTACCGATCATTGATATTTTTGTACCTGATGCGTTTACGCCGAATGATGACGGTAAGAATGATATGCTTTGGGTTAGAGGACCCGTGGTGACTATGAAATTTTATGTCTATAACCAATGGGGGTTTCTGGTATTCTCAACTGAAAAACAATCAGAAGGTTGGGATGGTAAATACAATGGGCAAACACAACCGGAAGGCAATTATGTTTTTAAACTTACTGTAACAACAGTATATTATAAAACACTTTTTTTACAAGGTATTGTTAGTTTAATTAGATAGTGTGTTTTTAAATAATTTTATACTAAAACGGTTTAGTATTTATTATTCACTCTTATTAAAAGTTAAAAAAATGTTCATTTTTATTTTGAAGTTTTAGTAAATTGTTCTTTCTTTGTATTAAGAAGAAATATAATTTTATTTTTAGATAGTCTATAATAAACCGATTTAGTAATAATTTGAATCTATGAAAAAAGCTACAATTGGACATATTGCAGAAAACCTAAAGGTTTCAAAAGCAACAGTATCGCTGGTATTAAATAATAAAATGAATATTTCGATAAGTGATGAGACCCGTAGAAGAGTTTGTGACATGGCAAAACAACTGAATTATCGTCCGAATAAACTGGCTCAGGGATTGCGAATCCAGAAAACAAATACCATTGGAGTTATTCTTGCTGATATTTCCAATGTGTTTTTTGCTCGGTTGGCAAGAATGATAGAAGATTATGCCTACAGACATAATTATCAGGCAATTTTTTGCAGTTCGGATGAAAATCCTGAAAAAGAAAAAAAATTAATTCAGATTATGATTGACAGGCAAGTGGATGGTTTAATACTTTCATCTACACAGGAAAATATAAGTGAAATCAAACAATTAAACAACAGAAATTTTCCGATCGTTTTAATTGACCGTCAACTGAAAGGATTAATGATGAATAATGTTATTGTTGATAATTTTAAAGGAACATTTACTGCTATTGAACATTTAATAAATTTGGGTCATAAAAAAATCGGTTATGTTACTCACAACCCGCATATTGACTCGTTGAATAAGCGTTTTGAGGGATATAAGAATGCTTTAAAAGTTAATCATATTCCATTTAAGAAAAAATATGTAAAAATGGTTGATTATAATAATTTAAAAGATTCTGTAACAAAAAGTCTTAAAGAGTTGCTTTCACCCGAAAGTGGGGTAAGTGCTATTTTCTTTGCAAATAATCAGTTAACCATTATTGCTATGGAGTGTTTCAGTGAGTGGAATTTACGAATACCACATGATATTTCAATTATCAGTTTTGACGATATAGATATGTTTAGGTCTTCAAATCCACCAATAACTGCTGTTAGTCAGCCAATCGAACTCATTGGCGAAAATGCTGTAAAAATATTACTTCAGGCAATCATTCAAAAGGGTAAAAAGGATTCCAATAAAACAATAGTTTTACCGGTTAATCTTGAAGTACGACGCTCCTGTGGAAATGTGTTTAGTAAAGTAATGAGTGAAGTGTTAACGAATGTTAATTGATAAATTATTTTGAATTTATTTTAAAATGTTTTTGGTAATTTTAGTAATATGAGTTTTTATGAGAAAGTATAATTTGGTTTTATTTATCTTTTTGTTTTTTGGGGAAAATATTTTTTCACAGAATGTTACCTGTGATTTCAGTTCAGGTTCTGATTATCCTCTGGTGAAAAAATTTGATTTTATGAATTCAGGTATAGTTGGATTGTCAAGGTATCAAAGAGATATTGATAAATTCATTGATACTAAAACTAAATCGATGCGAATTGATTTATACTGGGGCAATACCGGAGCAAACGGTTGGTCGCAGGAAATGATTACAGGTAAAGCAGACAGTCTGGTATATAATTATAATGAAATTGATGCTCTTTCCATGTTATTGAAGGATCGAAACATGGGTGGATATTGGTCTTATTGTTATGTACCGATCCCTTTGCAGTCAAATGGAAGTTATATTGAATTTAATTCGGTGCTTGATGCACACTGGCAGGAAGTAACCTATAATTTTGCAAAACATTTTAAAGAAAAAAAATTACGCCCTGAATATCAGGGTATCTGGAATGAACCGGATTACGCTATACTGATCAACAATGTGTGGGTTCCTCAGTTTTTTAAAGGATCAACTACTACCTTCAACAGACTTTATGATTTAGGTGTCAAAGGGTTAAGGAAAGGGGATCCGGATGCAACTGTTGGAGGTCCTGACCTGACTGGTTCGAATAATGGTTGGCTTTCTCCTTTTTTAACATTTGTCAGTAAATATAAATTACCAATAGATTTTTATAGTTTTCATATGTTGGGTGGAGAGATACAATCCAGTGTCACTTTTCAAAAAAATGAGCTTGTAAAAAGAGGCAGTTATTTTGATCAAACGGAATTGATTATCGGTGAGTTGAATCCGATTTGTTGTAATTCGAGTGGTTACGATGGCGCAATTTCTGTATTAAATACCATGGATTATTTAGTAGGGCAACCCTATCTGACCCGGACATACTGGGCTCAGGGAATGGATGTTGGACCAAGTGATAAGATTGCAGCTATTGATTACAACGGTCACAAGCGTGCATTGTATTTTGCACATAAATTTTATGCCATGATGCCCGTTGACCGGAAAAAGCTTGAAATAACTGCATCAGTAAAAGGGTTTGCTTCTTCCGATGAACATCAGTCTTGTGTTTTATTATGGAATTCAAGTGGCGCTCCACAAAATATAAATCTGGCTTTAAATAATATTCCGTTTGCCAAAGGAACATTGAAAGTACATCGGATTGACGGCACACATAACAGTTATAATAATTTGCCTTCTTCTGAAGGAATAGCTCCTGAAATCACCAATGATGTAACTACTGCCGGTTTAACCTGGAATGGTTCAATACCGAATAACGGAGTGGTATTTATTGATGTTACTGATTCTACAGGTATTTCGGAAGATGAATCTGTATTGTTTCCTGCAACATTTGTACGTAAACATTATTATTTTCCCAATAGAAATAAATTGAATTATGCTGAGTTTGACCGAACAACCTGGATTGCGCGTTTAGGAATGGCAAATAATGATTCGGCTTCATCCATTACGGGTGTTGTTGCAGAGGATTTGCCTGACAGTATTAATGTGACAGTTGAAACAGAAGGGAACATTCAAACAATTGATAATAATAGTCTTTTAGGGATTAGACTTGATTTCAGAGTAAATGATACCACATATTCTGGAAGTGTGTTGTTACATGGTGGAATTTATAATGCTTCAAGAACCGCTTCATTTCCATTTGCAACTAAATTATCACCGGATCAAACCGTTCAGGTTAATCTGAATAATTTTATTCTTGTCCCTTCAAAATATGCTCCTGCAAATTGGAATGGAAAAGTTTTAATTACGTTTATTATGGAAAATACAGGGAAAAATTCAAGGTCGAAATTTAAACTTCGTCCTGTTAACACCCTTTATCCTTATAAGATTCATCATATTCCTTGTACTGTCGAAGCTGAAGAATTCGATAATGGAGGAGAAGGTATTGCTTATCATGTTACGGATCAATCATCTTTTAATAATACATTCAGAAAAACTGAAAGTATAAAAATTGAAAATTGTTCAGATACGTTAAACGGATTTGATATTACGAAACTACAATCCAATGATTGGGTGAAATACTCAATCTATAATGATAAAAAAGATGATTTTATTTTATCTGCAAGAGTATCTGCACTCCTTCGGAACAGTAAGTTTCATTTTGAACTTGGAAAAATGAATTCGACCAAAATTTTTGAAGTTGATTCAGTTGCTGACCAGAAATGGATAACAGTTACAGATAAAATGACAATAGATTCCGGTACGTATATTTTAAAGTTAGTTATTGATCAGGGAAGCATCCGTGTGAATAAATTTTCATTTAATAAGATTATTAAACCGTATTCTTCTTTAATTCACATTCCGGGTATTATTGAAGCGGAGAAATTTGATGTTAATGGTTATTATGATGCAGACCTTGGCAATATCGGTGGCGCTTATCGTCCCAATGAAGATGTAGATATTACCTGTACCAATAATGTTTGTGCTGTTGGTTGGATACAGATAGGTGAATGGATGCAGTATTCGGTGCATGCCTATCGAAGCGGTATTTTTCAACTGCAATCGTATGTTTCTGCGAATTCAAGCAGCAGAAAGTTTCAGGTACTGATTGACAATATTAAAGTAATGGATACAATTGTTCCGAATAAATATTCATTTGATAAGTTTACAGCTGTTTGTAAAAATATTTCACTTGATACAGGGAATCATATCGTCAAAATATATTCTGTCAACGGAAATTTTAATATTGATAAACTTGTAATCGATACCGTCTTTCTCGGTATCAGGGAATTTAAATATGCTGAGTTAAAGAATATTTCTATATTTCCAAATCCTGTTCAATCCGAATTAACGGTTGATTTTAGTAAGTTCACGGATGAAATGCCATGCACTGTTTCAATTGCGGATTTAACAGGACGGGTTATATTGCAGGAAAATATATATGAAAGAAAAATATATCATTTGAATTTGAGTAAATATGAAGATGGAATGTATATGTTTATGGTTCACTCAGCAAAAAATGACTTTGTCTCCAAATTACTAATTCAAAAATAAATTTAACAAACAACTAATTATTAATTTAAAATTAAAAACAAATGACAACAAAATTTACTTTATCGGTTTTTATGTTTGCAATTTTCATTTATATTGCAAATACTAAAATGACAACTGCACAGGTAGTTAAAGAAGATTTTAATTATACCGCAGGCAGTGATCTTGATCAACAGGGCGAAAATGCTGACGGTTGGGCTGGTCCATGGACAAAAAAATCGGGTGTGCTCAAAGCTACTGCAGGTAGTATCATGGGTGGCGCTGGAATTCATGTCGAAACAGTTAAAACTACTGAAAATGTTGAATACTTCAGAACACTGGATCATACATGGTTAGATAATAAAAAACAAACCATCTGGATCAGTTATTACAGCAGACAGTTGGATGGTGGTGTTACTGATTGGGGTGGTCTATCTTTATTTTTTGACGATGGGACTGACAACACGGAGTTAATATTTTTCGGAACCAACTGGAATGTGAATAACTGGGGAATGGCTAATGGTGGTCTGAATATTTATCCGGCAGCAGGAACAGAAAAGCCCACAACTGAAGTTTCTTGGTTAGTACTTCAAATTAACATGAGCGGCGATTATATGCCGGAAGATATTTATATGTATGTGAATCCTTCTAAATCTTCTCAGCCGGCTACTTCTTCAGCATATATTTCGACTACCAGCAATGATCTGGATAATTTTGATCTGAGCAACGGATTCAACAACGTTCGTTTAGGTGCAGGTTTCTCTGGACTGACTTTTGAAAAATTCAGAATAGGTCTTTCATACAGCGATATTTCTGAAGTGGTAAAAGAATTATCTGCCAAAGAAATCAATCTGAATGTCTATCCTAACCCTGTTTCGGAAGAATCCAAATTAACTTTTACCAATAAAACAAGTGAAGAATATACTTTCACTTTATATGATATAACAGGAAAAGAAGTTAAAAAAATTGAAAATATAACGAACGGGGAAATTACGTTTAACAGAGCCGGACTTGAGAATGGAATGTATTTTTATAAACTTCAGAATAGCTTCGGTGCTTCTGCAAATGGTAAATTGATTATTAAATAAGGAATACGTAAGAAATAATATTTTGTAAGATGAGAAGGGGGCGTGTTTTTTCGAACAAGCCCCTTTAGTTCAAATTAAATGATAAAATGAAATACCTGATTGTTTTTGTAATATATTGTTTTTTTATTACTAAGAATTATTCTCAGGTAATTAGTTCTGATTGGTCAGAATACGTCAATCCCTTGATTGGTACGGCAAATGACGGGAATGTGTTTCCCGGAGCAACGTTGCCTTTCGGAATGGTGAAATTAGGTCCTGATACGAAAGACAGAATGTCCAACGCAGGTTTTTCGTTGAATAAAATAGATCCGATTACCGGATTCAGTCATCTGCATGTGAGCGGTACAGGCGGTGGCCCTAAATATGGTAATGTCCTGGTGATGCCGTTTACAGGGAATTATGAAGGTCAACAACTTGCTTCCAATTGGAAAAATATTGCAGCATCTCCCGGGTTTTTTTCTGTTGAACTAACGGACTATTCAATAAAATCCGAACTGACAGTCACTCATCGTGTTGGTTTTCATAGGTATACTTTTCCTTCTTCTGAAAAGTCAGGGATTATAATTGATGCCGGCTCTTATCTCGGAAAATATTTTTGCTGCGGTGAAGCACAACAATTGGTAGGTTCTGAAATTTCTGTTATGAACGGAACAATTATTCAGGGTCATTCTAAGATTAAAGGCGGATGGAATATGGGTAAAACCTATACCGTTTATTTTTATGCAGTTTTGGATACTCGACCTGATTCATGGCAAATCTGGAGAAATGATAAACCAAACGAATTACCCGCTGAAGCTTCCGATAACGGTGATTCGATCAGAGTTGCATTATTTTTTAAAACAAAAAAAGATCAGCAAATAAAACTCAAACTGGGTATTTCTTTTATCAGTGTTTTAAAAGCGAAACAAAATCTGAACAATGAAATCCCGCTTTGGAATTTTGATGAACAAGTGATGAAATGCCGTAAGGAATGGAATAGTCAACTTTCAAAGATTGATATTGAAGCTGGTGAAGAAACAAAAAAGATTTTTTATACTGCCTTGTATCATACGTTACTTATGCCTTCTGACCGTACCGGCGAAAATCCAGATTGGAATTCAAAAGAACCTTACTATGATGATTACTATGCAATTTGGGATACCTACAGAACTGTAAATCCTCTGTTAAGTATTATTTGTCCATCTATTCAACGTGATCTGATACGGTCTGCCATTGATATTTTTGATCATGAAGGTTATCTGCCTGATGCACGTTCAGGGAATGACAATGGGCGAACTCAGGGTGGAAGTGATTGCGATATTATGATCGCTGATGCTTATGTGAAAGGTGTTAAAGGAATAGATTATGAAAAAGCATTGAAAGGGATGATTAAAAATGCTGAAGTTTCACCCGGAGACAATGAGCGGAAACAGGGACGTGGAGGTATTGCCGATTACAATTCACTCGGATATGTTTCCATTGCATATGAACGTTCCGGTAACCGTACGGTTGAATTTGCTCACTGCGATTATGCTATTTCACAGGTGGCTAAAGGGTTAGCCAAAACAAAGGAATTTGAACTTTATAAAAAACGTTCAAACAACTGGCAAAATCTTTGGAGACCAGTCAGCGATCATGGAGCAACTGGTTTTATTATGCCGAGACGTAAAGATGGAACATGGGTTGATACTTGCTGGCAATGGCGTTGGGATAAATGGAGAACGGTTTATATGCCTTTTACAGTATTTGATTTTGGTACCTGGCCCGATGTATTCTATGAAGCGAATTCATGGGTTTATTCATTCTATGTTCCACACGATGTTCAAAAGTTAATAGACTTTTGTGGTGGTAAAGAAAAATTTATTGCCCGAATGGATACTCTTTTCAAAAATAATTATTATGATGTTACCAATGAACCGAGTTTCCTGATACCCTGTCTTTATAATTATGTGGGTCGTCCTGATAAAACTGCCGAGATCATCAGAAAAACATTGAAACAACATTATAATTCAACGGAAAAAGGTTTACCGGGTAATGATGATTCAGGTGCAATGTCAGCTTGGTATATTTTTCATGCACTCGGCTTTTATCCCAATGCAGGTCAGGATGTTTATTTATTTTCAAGTCCTGTTGTCACTGGTGCAGTTATTCATCTTGAAAATGGGAAAAAGATTCAACTTAAAGTAAAAAATCAAGGAGAAAAAAATATATATATTCAAAGCGTTTCATTCAACGGAAAGCAGTGGGACAAGAACTGGTTCAGGCATTCTGATATTTCATCCGGCGGAATTATTGAAATTAGTTTAGGAAATAAACCGTCATTGTGGGGACGGGATATTCTACCTCCGTCTATGTCAAATGAAATGTAAATAATAATAAAATAAGACAGGGTGAATTTTTGAATTTATATAATAAATCGGTTTAGTGAGTAGTTTTTGTTTAAATATTAATTGAAGAAGGAATAGACAATGATACTATGTATATTTATATATGTTGTAAAAAATTATCTGTTTAATGAAACTATTATTTAAAAATAATATTATTCAAACGAATTCTTTTCTAAATAAAAAAATATTTTTTTGTTTAGTTTTTCTGGTTTCATTTATACATATGTTACATTCACAATGTATGTATTATGATGAATTTGACTGGGTCAATGATTATGTTCCGCCCTGTGCAACAGAAACCGGTTCTGCATGGGATTGGACATCAATGACCGGTTCAACCTACGTTAAGTTTGGTACAAGATGTCATACCGATGCAACAGGAACAGGATATCACTATCACAGATTTACAGGTGTTCATACATCACAAACCATGACGGTCAGCCCTGCTGATTCATTGTTTGTTTGGGTTTATCCAAGGAGTGGTGGCGATCAAACAACTGAAATCATGCTGGAATGGTATGGAAGCAGTACATGGTATCGGGCTTACTGGAAAGCAGCTTCCGGAACAGGTACCGGATTAACCGGTGCTTATTATGCAGGTGCTTTACCAACAACAAGTACATACACCAAATTAAAAGTTAAAGCAAGTGATATTGGTATCAGTTCAACTATAACACTTGATGGAATGGGCTTTGGCTGTGTTGACGGTCAGGTTGTTTATGATCGTGCAGGAAAAATAATCAGTGATGGTACAGGCGCCGGACTGACAACAGAATTATATGATGACTATAATGCTGCAGGAACTTATATCACAAATCTGAAAGGGACACGTACATTTTCTTATGTGCCTGCTGGTTTTCAATGGTGGAGCACAGGAGGCGGAACATCAGGCGCCCCCGATGATATCAATGGTTCAAACTGTTCAAAATTAGGTATGAGCAGTGATGGGAATACATGGGGTTTGCGAATGGTTGGTTACTTCAAAGCACCTGTTACTTCTTCACAATATTCATTCAGAGTTACCTCGGATGACGGAGCAAGGATTTGGGTGAATTCAACTAAAGTGTTTGAGAACTGGAATGATCATTCTTGTGCATATTCCGGTTCTACCTCAACGGTTTCCAGTTTAACGGTTGGAGCATTTTACCCGATAATTGTGGATTATTACAACAATTCGGCAGGTACATGTTTTTATTCTTTGCAATATAGTTCTGATAATGGTTCTACCTGGGCAGATATTCCTTCAGGCAGTTTATTCACCTATGATTATCCTGCAGTTGCCAATGGATTGAAAGCTTCGTATTATAACAGTAACAATACTTCTGATTGCAGCGGTTCTGGATGTTTTTATGCTAATGCTGTAAATAGTTGTAATTATTGGAATTCATGGACGAACAGTAATTTTTGGTGCGATGGGAGCACCCTTACGGTGAACTGGGGGGATGCCAATAATAATTACGGAAGACCTTATGCATCTGCCATTACAGGAATGGGTGGGCAATACTGGTGGAACTATGCAATCAAATGGACCGGATATATCATGGTTCCTACAGAAGGAGATTATTATTTTCAGTTGCTCGAAGATGATGAAGGATATCTGGAGATTAACGGGACTCCTATCATTACTTCCCGATGGGGCAATTGTTACAGGGACAATTGTTTAAATTGGTTTGCCGGACCATCATCCATTCATCTGTTGGCAAATACATATTATCCGTTTACCTGGTACTTTGCCCAATTGGTTGGTGGGGCACAGGCAAACCTGCAATATAAAGTAGGAGCCGGCGGTACATGGGCGTATGTTCCTATTTCGTATTTATATACTGATAAACTGGCAACAGGTGTGTTGACTGTCAGTGCTGGAACTGCTCAGACAGTTTGTAGCGGTTCAACTGCTACTCTTGGTGGTAGTCCTACCGCACTTGGTGGAAAAACACCCTATACGTATTCCTGGGCTACAAGTTCTGGCACTACACCTTCTGCTACAGCTAATCCTACTGTATCCCCTACTGTTTCTACTACCTATACAGTTACAGTAACCGACGCCTGTTCACTTTCATCATCCAGTTCGGTAGCCATAACGATTGTTTCTCCCTCCACAGCACCTACTACAATTTCAGGGAGCTCTGTTATATGTTCAGCAGGAGGATCAACAACACTGACTGCCAGTGGTGGTACTGACGGAACAGGTGCAACCATGAACTGGTACACAGGTTCATGCGGACCTGTCTTCATTCAGGAATGGTTTAACCAACCGTATACTACTGATCAAACAACCGTCAATTCTGTGAGTGGTGGAATACTTGATGTAACGTCAACAGGTGGGGATCCAAAAATTCTTATGTATCCGAATCTTGGCTCATGGGACCCAACAATTTATAAATATATCCAAATCAGGTATAAGGTTGTTACTGGTACTGCCAATCAGGTTGAAATATATTATTGTAATCCGGGCAATTCAAACAGTCCGAGCCAGGCCTATATGACCAATGCAACGCTGATCAGCGACAATGCATGGCATATTGTCAATGTTGATATGACCACAGCGGGAACCAATACTGCATCTAATACCGATCCAGTGAATAACTGGCAGAGCCATGGCAATCTTATCGGTTGGAGATTTGATTATTGCACAACAAATAGTGGTGTCAGGGTTCAAGTTGATTATATTGCTTTAGCATCCTCACAGGCAGTGGGACAAGGTTCTTCCATCACCGTTTCACCAACAACAGCAACAACCTATTATGTTTTGCGAAGTGGTCAATGCAACACAACATCTTGTGCTCAAACAACAGTGACTATTTCCAATCTTACTGCGAGCGCAGGTAATGCATCCAATTCTTGCGGTGGTTCAACCATCACGCTTGGCGGTAGCCCGACTGCTTCAGGTGGCTCAACACCTTATACTTATTCATGGGCATCCAATCCGGCTGGTTTTTCATCTACCACTGCTAATCCTACTGCTGCACCTAATGTTAATACAACATATACGGTATCTGTTTCTGATCCCAGTGGTTGTACCATCACAAGCAGTGTAGCCAAATCAGTTAATGTAATTCCTTCAGCCAATGCGCAGGTTTCAGTTGCAACTATTTGTAGTGGTGTAACTGTTACTCTCAGCGCTAATGCAAGCAGCGGAACTACACCATATACATACAGTTGGTACTCCAATCCGTCGGGCTATTCTTCAACGCTGGCAAGTCCTACAGCTGCTCCCACAACAACTACAACATATACGGTAAAAGTGACGGATGCCTGTTCGCAAACCGTTACCAGTTCTGTTTTAGTGAATGTGAATCCTTTGCCTTCAGCAAGTCCTACAGCCATACCCCCTGCAGTTTGCAGTGGTACAGCTTCTACATTAAGTGTCAATCCATCAGGAGGAACAGCGCCTTACACCTATGCATGGTCAGCCAATCCACCCGGCACGGCGCAGAGTGCCACAGTGAATGTTGCTTCTACCTATACCGTCACAGTAACAGATAATAAAGGGTGTTCGGCTTCAGGCAATGTGGTGGTTGCCTCAGGTGCAGGACCTTCAATCTCAACCTCAGCTACCCCATCCACAATTTGCAATGGTTCATCTACTACCTTATCTGCAAACCCCTCAGGAGGGACAACGCCTTACACGTATCTTTGGAGTAACTCTCTTGGGCTTACTCAAACAGTCAATGCCTCTCCAGTAGCTGCTACCATTTATACCGTAACAGTTACAGAAAACAGTGGTTGTACATCCACCGCAACGGTTGCTGTAGGTGTAAATGCAAAACCTACTATTACTTTAGCAGGGACAACGACAATATGCAAAGGTGCTACTACAAGTGTAACAGCAACTCCAACAGGACCAGCAACACCTTATAATTACAACTGGAGTTCAGAACCATTGCGCTTTACATGGACACAAACTTCCTCTGCGGCTGTTTCATTTACGGATACTCCACCATTATATGCTATTTCCAAAAATGCGAATAATAGTTTTCAATATAAAGTCACGGTTACTGATAATAATGGGTGCACCAATGCATTAACAAGAACGATAACTGTAAGAGGTTTGATAAAACCTGCTGATACGATCTGCAGCGGAGGTTCAACGATATTGAAAGCTGCTGGGGGTTCTTTAGCAGCTAATTATGCATGGAGTGCCAATTCCGGATGTGCCGCGACTCAAACATGTGCTGTCAGTCCTGCAACAACCACAACCTATACCGTTACTGTTAATCCTTTATCCGGAAGTTGTTCTGAAAATGCTGTTGTTTATGTTGCTCCCTGTACGGGCTGCCATGAGTGTGATGCAAGTGGAACTGCATTGAGCGGGGCAAGTAATTATACAACTTCGGCCCCCAATGAAAAACTTTATATACGTTATTCGGATGTGTTTACAGGTAATATTACCATCAATCATACCGGTTGTACGCTCTGTATCTGCGGCACCTGGTCGCCGCCCGCTGCATTCTCTGTCAACCAAGCCAATACAACCATCAATAACTGGGGAACCATCAATGTAACCAATAGTTTTAGTATTTTTAATTCCACCACAGTGCTTGTGAATAATGGTAGTATCCTGGCATCTGGCACAGGAGATTTCCGGGTACAGGACGGCGCTACGTTTACCAATAAAAAAACATTCTATTCCGAGTCAACCGGCACCTTTTATTTACAGAATGCAGCTTCCAAATTTTACAATACACTGTTTGCCAACTTTACGATAAAGAGCGGGCAGTTCAAGGTGGATTACGGCGCTACCGGCGTTGGTGAAAACAGGGGGAATATGTTCCTCAAATATAATCCGGGTAATACAACTATTTCCAGCCAATCCTTTTATATCAATAATAGTTCAACATTTACCAACTATAATAATATCAATGCTTACGGGTTTGGTGTGGAAAATTCAACGGTCAATAACAACTGTTATATCGGTGTAGATAATTATATTGAAACCAAGAATACGTCGACTATCAACGGGAATACTTCAGGAGGTACTGGTGTCCTTGAAATGGCTGCATATAACAATTCATCAGTATGCAATGGTTCTACAATCGGTATTACAGGGGTTCTGGATGTATGCAACAGAAAACCGGGTATTCCTGGTACTAATTTTTCCAGTTCGTCAGGTTGTAATATAACAACTACACATTGCACCAATCTGCCTGCATTTTATTCTGCCAACCCACATTGCCTGAGTTTACTGCCTATTGAACTTATTTATTTTAAAAGTATCTGCACGGATAATAAAACCAAACTTTGTTGGGCTACGGCCACAGAAACCAACAACGATCATTTCACACTTGAGGTGTCAACCAATGGAACTGACTTTACCGAGCTCAAACAAATCAAAGGGGCAGGCAACAGCAAGGAGATTAAATATTATTACGAAGAAATTCATAGTGAAGTTCATCAAACCATGTATTACAGGTTGAAACAAACCGATTACAACGGTGCATTTACGTATTCACATGTTGTGAGTACAGATAAGGATTGTATGAAAAAACAACCTGATCTGTTTTATACTCTGGCTCCAAACCCATCCACATCGGATAATCTCAGGTTAACTCTCCTCAGTTCTGTGGAACAAAAAATTTCTGTTACCTGCTATGATATGATCGGGCAGAATGTATTTGAAAAAATTATTCCCGTTGATGAAAACCAACCGATCAGCCAACTGTTACCACTACACCATTTATCACCTGGGTTTTATATGGTCGTGCTTGCTAATTCTTACCGAAAATATGTCGAAAAAATAATTATAAAATAGTATATAATAAATAAAAGAAAGAATCATGAAAAGATTTTTAAGTATTCTTTGTTTCAGCATCATCAGTGTCACTGTTTTAGCTCAAAGTGATAAGGATTTTTGGTTTGCTGTTCCATATATTTCACCTGTCGGTGGAGATAATGCGAATGTTCCAATATATTTAAGAATTTGTGCCGGCTCCACGAATGCTATTGTGAATGTTACCATACCTGCTTCAGGTATCAGTGTTGCAACCAACCTGAATGTAAATGCAAATACAACAACGACGGTCAATCTTACTCCACATGCAGCATTACTATATACATATCCTTCCGAAGCAAGAAAACAAAACAATGGTCTTCATATTACTGCCTCTGAAAAAATTACAGTTTATTTTGAAAATGGAATTCTTTCCAATGCATTGTTTGAAGTATTAAAAGGGAAAAATGCTATCGGGAAAGAATTTTATACGCCTTTTCAAACCGAATATCCTTCAGGTGAGGGAAGTTATATGTCTGTTCCTTTTGATCCGGATGCAACTTCATCATTTACAATTGTTGCTACCAAGAATGGAACGGTTGTGAATATTACCAGTCCTGTCGCTCTTGTTGGTGAAGTTAACAACACAATAACTGCCAATCTTGATTCAGGTCAAACCTATATGTGCACTGCAAAAGGCGGTAAACCGGGCGATCAGCCCAAAGGAGCTCATATTACGTCCAATTACGACATTGCTGTTTCTATGGTTGAAGACCAGACGTTTAATGATCCCAGTTATTTTGATGCTCATGGTGATCAACTGGTTCCCGTTGAAAAATTAGGGACAAAATATATTTTACCCAATATGCCATTGACTCAGCGATATGATCTGTTTACCAGTTATGAAGCAAATAACTTATTTCCTTTACGAGATGCCTTGAATAGTAATTCCAAATTATTGGGCGACCGTTATATAATTATGGCAACGAAACCAAATACAAACATAACTATCTATTCATGGACTAATGCAGGTGTACCCACAACGATTACCCAGAATCTGGCAAATGCTGGCAATAGTTACACCTATCAGTTTATACCAATCACTACATCTGGCAGCGTCAATCCTCCGCAAAAGCTTCCGCGTATGACCTATTTAAGTTCTGATCAACCGGTGTATGTTTATCATTTGACTGGCTACGGACAGGAATTTGGCGGATCGCTGTTACCATCAACTGAATTGGGTGGATCAAAATCACTTAAATTCAATATTATAAATTCTGCTCATCCTAAAGATGCAACAAAAACGTGTAACCTTTTCCTGATGATCAGTCTGAGAAACGGCGGGCAGGGAAATTTTTCTATTAAGATCAATGGACAGGTTGCAGCATATAATCCTGCAACTGATTTTTTTACTATTGCAAATTCAGGTGGATATGTAGGTGCTATTTTAAAATATTCATTGAAAAGTTTCGGTGTTGCTGTTGGTCAGGAGGCATTGCTTGAAGTTACAAATCCTAACACATTTACATTAGGTGTTGTCAATGGTATTGGTGACTGGGGTTCCAGCTATGGTGTATTCTCTGATTTTGTTGAACAGTCCAGCACTCAACATTTGTATGCATTCACTACATGTTCTGTCCCGATTGATATCGGAACAGGAAAATCAAATATAAATTGGAACACAGGTGAAACAACGCAAACTATTTCAACACTATTGAATACTGTTTGGGCAACATACAAATTAAACTCAACTACATTTACCGATACATTCGTTATTCATCGATTGCCTCCTCCTGATCTTGGCGCTGACAAAGCTTTTTGTCCTACCACTGGTGAAACGGTTATACTGAATGCATCGTTCGATTACGCTAAATCTTATCTGTGGAGTCAGGGAGGTGCAGCTACTCCGACGTTTACTGCTACAACTTTTGGAAAATATTCTGTGACCGTCAGTGATGGGTATTGCAATGAAACCGATGAAATCAATCTCACCTCAAGTTGCGGAATGATCGTTAATATCAATGCATCACAGACCGACATCTGTGGCGGGACTCCTGTAACTATCACTGCCGAAGCTTCAGGAGGTAATCCACCTTATAAATCATTTCAATGGGATCAGGGTGTCCCGGATGGTGCCGGACCTCATACAGTTAATCCTTTAGTGACCACTACCTATCATCTGACTGTTACCGATAACTTAAATATGACGAAGGAAAGTCAAACTATCATTAATGTTACCCCCATGCCATCTGTGTTTAATGTTGGTTCATCCGCTAATAACTATTGTTTTGGTTCGGGAGGTGTATCTATTACTTTATCAGGTTCAGAAACAGGTGTTAATTATCAACTGCAAAAAGACGGAACAGATGATGGAGTTATTGTTACAGGTACCGGTAATCCGATAACTTGGACAAATAAATTATCCGGTACTTATACTGTTATTGCAACAAATTCTACTAAAAATTGTATTAAGAATATGACAGGCAATATACAAATTACAGAATATCCATTACCGGATGCTGATGCAGGTCAAGATGTAGATATTTGTTTAAATCAATCAGCTGATCTGGTCGCAACATCTGGTCAGGGGCATTATGAGTGGAGTACGAACGATACAACTGCTGCAATAAAAGTTTCTCCGGCAGTAACTACCACATATACATTGACAGTTACAAATAATTATTCATGTTCCGACACGGATGAAGTGATTGTTACTGTGAATCCTCTGCCTGTAACCGAATTCAGTGCTCAACCTTTGGAAACAGTTGTTAATAATCCTGTTGTTTTTTCTTCTGATAAAACGTCAAATGTTGCTTCATGGGAGTGGAAATTCGGTGATGGAGCAACAAGCTTTGACCCTGCATCGACCACTCATAGCTATACAGAAGCAAAAAAATATGATGTTCTTTTAACGGTTACCAGTTCTAAAAATTGTAAGACTATTTATTCAAAACCTCAATATATTACCGTAAAAGATTTAACGAAAATATATATTCCATCAGCTTTTACTCCCAATGGGGATGGGCAGAATGATGTATTGATGATCTATGGTGAGTTTCTATCCTTACATCTTGAAATTTATAATCAGTGGGGACTACTTGTATGCTCATTTGATGGAGGGTCAGGCGCTACCCCTCTGAAGGTGTGGGATGGAAAGTATAAAGGTGTTGATCAACCCGAAGGTAACTACACCTATGTTTTTCATGCATTTAATTTTTTAAATAATGAAATCATAGAACAGGGTTTAATCACTTTATTGCGTTAATATATAATTTACATATGAAATGGTTTTTAATCTTATTTGCATGAAGAAAATACTCATATATTTATTTCTGTTATTCATGTTAAATAACGTCATTGGTCAAACTGACACAGAGTTTTGGTATGCTTTTACTGAATTTGACGAAACCTATGGGGGTGGTCCCGGAACACCCAATATTTATGCGTTGCGAATTTCATCCGGTGCACAGGATGCCGATGTAACCGTTACATATCCCGCTGACGGAGGTACGCGTGACAAAACATTTCATGTACCGGCAAACAGCACCTATACGTTCCCAATTCTAACATCCAATGCAGGAAACTGGCCTGCCAATAAAACAGATTTGAATTTTTTTAATCCTAAGCCAGGAGAAACCTATCCCCAACCTAATGGGATGCATATCACGTCAACAGCTAAAATTTCCTGCTATGTTGATTTTCCCCATGCCGGTGATGGAAATTATTTTGTGCTCAAAGGAAAAAACGCATTAGGCAAACATTTTTATCTGCCATTCCAAAATGCATTTAATCCCGGGGGGATGCTTTCCAATCCCGGTGCTTATGCCAGTTTTTCAATTGTTGCGACAGAGGATAATACCCGCGTGAAAATCGTTCCTACTAAAGATTTAATGGGCTACACCGCAGGAACACCTATATTTATTGACTTAATGAAAGGTCAGACCTATACTTTTTTTGCAAAAAATGGAGGAGCCGGATCATATCAGTTACCGGGCGTGCAACCTACAGGGACTACAGTTGATGTAGTTCAGGGCGGTAATATTGCCATTACCATTGCAACTGATCTGGCGATTAGTCCTACAGCAAGCCCTGATGGAGAAGGTGATCAGATTGTACCTGTAGAAAAATTAGGAAATGATTTTATCATTTTTAATGCGAATGTTGGTCCTGAAGATAAATGTGATGATCATTTCATGTTTGTCGCTACTGCTAATAATACGAAAATTACACTTTCAAGCGGCGAAACAAAAACATTAAATGCCGGAGAATTCTGGGATTATACGTGGGCAACAAACGGGATTATTCCTTTGTCTTTTAAAAGTGTAACCTCTACCCAACCGGTTTATCTTTATCACACAACAGTCATCAATAAAGAGATTGCTTCAGCGCTTGTTCCTTCAACAACTGTTGGAGGATCTAAATTTATTTCATTCAATCTGTCAAATGTAGCCGGCAACACCGGTAAATTACCTATATACCGGTTTTATTTTACATGCAGCAATGCTGCTGCAACAAGTGGTTTTACTTTTTCTTTAACCAGTCTGGATGGGACAAAAACAAAAACGTTTGGCAGTAATATTACTTTTCAGAATATTGCCGGAAAGCCAGGATACAAAGGTGGTTTTCTTCAGATTGATATGAATACGTTAACGTCACTTTTCCCTTCAGGACAGGATGTAACCATGGCCGTTAAAAATAATGATATGTTCAACATGGGATGGACTGCTCAGTCAGACGGAGGAAACGGATTGTATGGCATTTTTACCGATTTTGTCCAACAAAAAAATATTGAATTTTATGTACTTGATTCAATCGTATGTGATCCTGTTCATAAACTGACAGGATCCACCAATATCAACTGGTATCTGCCCGGCAGGATTGCTCCGTCAGTTGATGCTCATGCTGCAACAAGAACGATTACCGAAGATAAAATATGGGTGGAATACAATGATGCCACTGGGCAGGCAGTAACCGACACTATATTGGTCCACAGGTTTCCCTTACCTATTTTGACAGATAAGAATTTTTGCCCGACCAAACTCGAAACGGTTACACTTAATGCAACCGTTGATTCTAAAGTAAGTCCTGCATATGTATGGAATACCGGACAGACTACAGCTTCTGTGACGTTTAACAGTGTTAATGACTATGGAACACACACGGTGACCATAACGACCTCTACATGCAAGGTGTCAAAAGACGCTGTGCTTGGCTCCAGTTGCGGTTTGTCTGTTGTGGTCAATAACCAGACCGTTTGCGCCAATGATACCGTTACGCTGACAGTCAATGTTTCCGGTGTCAGCGGACCTTATGATTATGTTTGGGATAATGGATTACCTACTATTACCGGTTCAGCTTCAACAAAAAATGTAGTAAAATTCAAAGCTGCTACAGCCGGAACTTTCAACTACAATGTTACAGTCACTGCTTCTACAGGTGCTCCCAAATCAGCTACAGCAGTGGTTACAGTCAATGCACTGCCAACTGTTGATGCAGGAAAAAATGATTCGGTTTGTGCCGGCAATTCGATTACATTGAATGTTCAGGCAACCGGTACAGGATTATCCTATAAGTGGAGTGATGGTCAGCTGACTTCTTCTTTTACTTTATCACCTACATCAACTAAAACATATACTGTAACTGTAACAAGTTCAACTACCTGTTCCAATAAAGATTCGATTATCATCAAATTAAATCCACGCCCTATAGCAGCTATTACCGGAGGAGGAACGGTTTGTGCAGGTGATAGCATCACGCTGTCGGCTACAGGAGGAAAAACATACAAATGGAGTTCGGGTGAATCTGTGCAGAAAATACGTGTAGCTCCCGCAACTACTGCAAACTATATGGTAACTGTTACCGAAAGCACCGGATGTACTGATGATGAACTGACGGCTGTTACAGTTGTGCCTTTACCTCTTCCACAGATTACAGGCAAGAATACAATTTGTGCCGGTGAATCAACCATCCTGTCCGGCTCCGGTGGAAATACATATCAATGGAACCCTGGTGGAAATAGTCAGAACATAAATATTTCACCGGTAACAAATACAACGTATAACCTGACTGTAACCGGTACCGGAAATTGTACAGCTTCATCCAGTGTTGCAGTAACAGTGATTGCATTACCTGTTCCTGATTTTATTTCCGATAAATCCAGTGGATGTGTACCACAGCAGATTACTTTTACCGATCAGTCTGTCACTGCTGCAGGATCAGTTTATACGTGGGATTTCGGTGACCTGTCAGGTATAATGAACATCAACCCGCCGAATCCAATTCAAAATACATATAAAAAAGCAGGAACATATTCAGTTGAACTTAAAATTACAACCCCCGAAGGTTGTTCCAAAACAATCAAAAAGAATAATATGATTCATATTTATCCACGACCCTCTGCTTTGTTTTCCTATTCTCCGTTGAATCCGACCACATTCAGTCCGGATGTGAATTTCACTGATCAGACATCAAATGTACTAAACAGGAACTGGAATTTTGACGATGCTGCTTCTACAGACAACACATCCGACATGGCCAAACCGTCACATCGTTTTTCAGGTGCTGGTTATTATAAAGTAACACTGATTGTAGAGGACACGAATCACTGTTTAGATACCATCATCAATGATGTACATGTAAAAGCAGATTTTACTTTTTACTGTCCGAATGCCTTTACTCCAAACAATGACGGTGTCAATGACTTTTTTTCACCCAAAGGACTTGGCATCAGCGAATCAACATATGAACTTTTAATTTATACTCGTTGGGGTGAGGAAATCTTTAAATCAAAAGACCTCAACCTGGGATGGGATGGAACCGTGAATGCCGTTGCTTGCCCCGAAGGTGTTTATGCATGGCAGTCCCGCTTCAAAGACATAGAAGGAAAATCATATGTTTATAAAGGAAATGTGACGTTGCTGAGGTAAATGGAAATAAGCCACGAAATCCATTAATAATGTAATTTTGTTTCAATGATGAACCGTAAATACATATTTAATTTTTTTATATACATTCTGATCGCAACTGCTCCTTGCCATTCTCAAACTGCTTTGGCTAAGTTTGATTCGGTTTACGGTCCTCCGCTGTTTAAAAAATTTGATTTTATGAACTCGGGAATTGTTGGTTTGAGCCGATACACCCGTGATCTGGATAAGATGCAGGAAATGTGGGCGAAAACAATCCGTTTAGATCTTTTTTGGGGCAACACGGGTAATGGATGGACAAAGGAAATGGTAAGCGGAACCTATGATAGTCTGGTTTATTATTATAAGGAAATTGATTATTTGTCACAACTACTGAAGAACCGGAACATGCAGGGTTACTGGTCTTATTGTTATATCCCTTTGCCGTTGCAGTTGAACAACAGTTATGTTCAGTATAATTCAAATCTGCAAAACAAGTGGGGTGACGTGTTGTTCAATTTTGCAAAACATTTCAGGGAAAATAAATTACGTCCCGAATATCAGGGTATCTGGAATGAACCGGACCTTGGTAATGAATTTTTTGTAGGTTCACAGAATGATTTATGTAAACTTTATGGTGCGGGAGTTTCCGGTCTTCGGAAAGGCGATCCTGACGCTACGGTTGGCGGACCTGACTTTGTCGGTGCTGTTCAGGATTATCCTAATTTATTTCTCGATTATGTGAAGACCAATAAATATCCGCTCGATTTTTTCAGTTTTCATTATATTGGCGGTTCCGGTATAGAGGGTAATATCAATGGTACCTTGGTTTATATGCGTCCGATGTTGACTAAACGTGCGCCCTATTATGATCAGACAGAACTGATTATTGGAGAATTAAATCCAACAACAAATACAGCTGACGGCATGGATGGTGCTATAGCTGCCCTGAATACAATGTTTATTGCTGTTCCTCAGCCCGATCTAACCCGATATTTCTGGGCTCAGGCAATGAATGTCGGCAGTGGTGATAAGATCGGTGTTATTGATTACTTCGGACACCGCCGTGCTGCCTATTATGCATTTAAGTTTTACAATAAAATGCCGGTTGACAGGAAATATCTCACGATCACCGGAGGAGGACTCAAAGGGTTTGCTTCATCTGACGCACACAGATCCTGTGTGCTGATCTGGAATACCGGTTCTGTGAACAAGACAATTGATCTTTCACTGAGTCAGATCCCATTCACAAAAGGCACGATGTATATTCATCGGATTGATTCAAGTCACAACAATTACAGTCTTGTTCCATCCTCTGAAGAAACTCCTCCTGAAGTGATCGAGAATGTGGAAACTGCAGGACTTAAATGGAAAGGAGACATACCTAAATACAGTGTTGTTTATATTGAAGTGAATGACAAGTCAGGTATTGCTGAAGATATACCCATCAGTTTTCCTGCAAGCATCATCCGCCAGCATTATTTTTTTCCTGACAGAACTAAAAGGAACTATGCAAATTTTGATCGTCATACCTGGATCGCCCGCTTGGGATCAGATGCAAATGATTCTATCTTATCTACCACAGCAGTGCTGTTAGAGGATTTGCCGGATACCGTTACCATCAATTGCGAAACAACAGGAAATGTGAGAACGGTCAACAAAAATTCATTGCTGGGTTTCCGATTGGACTTCAGAGTGAATGATACACTTTATGGTAAGAGCATGTTATTTCATAATGGGATTTACAGTGCTGAAAGGACTGCTGTTGTGCTTTGGGGAACAAAGAAACCGGCTGATTCGGTTGTGCAGACCAACATGAAAGAGGTAGCTTTGATACTTAAAAAATATGCACCGGCAGCTTGGTCAGGAAAAGTGCTGATTACATTTTTTTTGCAGAATACAGGAGCATATACAACTGCCAAGTTCAGTATTCATCCTTATCATACACAGTATCCATTTAAATTTCTTACCATTCCGGGAACAATAGAATCAGAAGATTTTAATTGTGGAGGAAATGAAATCGCTTATCATCCGGCTGAAAAAGATTCAACCTATACCTCTGTTTATCGTGCGCCGGAAGCCATAGCGGTTATCCCTTGCATTGACACATCTAAAGGATTTGCTGTCCGGATTGATTCAGGAACATGGATTAATTATTCTGTTAATGTGACAAAAAAAGATTCTTTTATTTTGAATGTAAGGATCAGCGCCCCATCCCGGGCAGGGAGTATTCATGTTGTAGTAGGATCTCAATTCAATTCCAAAATACTTTTATTTAATCCAGTTGGGGAAAACAAGTGGTTTACATTATCTGATACAATGTTGCTCGACAGCGGAAGTTATATCTTACGACTGGTCGCTGATAAAGGCAAGGATATCATTATCGACAAACTGATTTTTAAAACCATTGAACGTCCTTATAAAGGTGTACTTCAAATACCCGGTGTCATTCAGGCAGAAGATTTTGATGTCAACGGTTATCTTGATTCGGACATGGGAAATATGGGAGGTGTTTACCGCCCCAGTGAAGATGTGGACATTACGAATGATAAAGGGATTATCGCTGTTGGCTGGACACAGCCGGGCGAATGGATGAATTATACGGTTCATGTGTTAAAATCAACTGCATATACCTTGACCACTTTTGTCTCTGCTAATTCGTCCAAAAAGTCCTTTCGTTTGGAAATGGATGGCGTAAAGCTTATGGATACAATCGTTCCGAATAAATATTCATTTACAAATTTTACAGGTGTTTTGAAAAAAAATGTATTCCTTACGGAAGGTATTCATACGCTGAAATTCATGTCAGTAACCGGTAATTTTAATGTTGACCGCATGGAATTTGATACCACCACAACCGGTATTGAAGAACGTACGTCTCCATCAATAAACATTTTTCCTGTTCCGGCAAAAGATAAATTACAAATTTCAAACAACAAATTTCCGATAGAGAAAATGGAAATTTTTGATCTTCAGGGAAGATTGCTCTTAACTTTAATATGCCGGCAGTCTTCGCCCGTCATAGATATTGATATCAGTGCTTTACAGCCGGGTATATATTTTATCCGTATTACATCGAACCATTTTGTTTTTAATCATAAATTTTTTAAAAATTAACAACGTAAAATGGAATATCTTTTTAAACGTAATTCAAATAACATTAAATTAAATCATCTTTTATTCTGCAACCTTCACGTCACTTCTTAATTCTGTAAGGTTATATATAGATGAAAAAGTTGAATATATAATAAATAGGGTACTTCAATAAATAAATTTTTAATATGAAATTTTTATATATGTATGTATTAACGGGGTTACTGGCAATTGGTGTGCATAGTTCTTTTGCTCAGTGTACCTTCAACAATCCGGTCAAAGCAGCCGAAAGCGCTGACCCTGACGTGTACTTCAAGGATGGATATTATTATTATCTGGTAACAACCGGCGATGGTGTCTGGATCCGTAAATCAAATCAACTTCAGAATATTGGTTCCGCGCCAGCCACAAAAGTATGGAGTTGGTCCAACGGGATTACCGGCAATGTGTGGGCACCCGAACTGCATTACCTCAACGGGAAATGGTATATCTATTCATGCGGCAGTATCACCAGTGGCTGCTGCACACAGCGCATGTTCGTGCTCGAAGGGAATACACAGGATGCATTGGGAACCTATACGTTTAAAACTTTATGGTCCGATATTCCTGCCATTGATGAAACCGTTTGGCAGGATCCTTCCACAGGTAAGATTTATATGGCTTGGTCGCAGTGGGACTCCGAGCAATCCATTTTCATATGCCAGATGACAGACCCAATTACAATGGGTGCCACAAAAGTGAAACTGTCAGCCCCAACGAACAGTTGGGAACGCATCGGCTGGCCTGTAAATGAAGGTCCTTACTTCATCAAAAGGAACAACACCCTGCACATTGTTTTTTCTGTCAGTGGTTGTTCAACACCTGATTATGCGTTGGCATTGCTGACCTGTACAAATGGCAATTACCTGAATGCATCCTCCTGGAAAAAGTCAACTTCACCTGTTTTCAAACGCTCCGATGCCAATGGAGTATATGGCCCCGGGCATTGCAGTTTTACACAGTCTCCCGATGGTTGTGAGGACTGGATCGTTTATCATGCTAAAAGCTCAACGGATAATACGAACAGTGACCGTAGCACTCGCATACAAAAATTTATCTGGGATGCCAATGATTATCCTGTGTTCGACATGCCGGTTAGTACAGCAACAAAAGTTACCTGCCCGAGCACAACAGGAAGTTGCTCAACAACACAATGTACGGATTTACAAACATCCTATAAAACATTCAATATTCCTTGTACGATTGAAGCCGAAGATTTTGACAATGGTTGTCCCGATGATGCTTACCATGATGCTGATGCTGTTAATAACGGCGGGCAGTACAGGCAGACCGGTGTGGATATACAGACTACCTCCGATGCAGGCGGAGGATACAACATCGGCTGGCTGGACACAGGAGAGTGGCTTGAATATACCGTCAATGTTGCCAAAGCAGGTGATTATTTGCTGGAAGCACGCGTAGCTTCTTCAACAGATAATAACCAGTTTCATGTTGAATTTAATAATATAGATAAAACCGGTCTGATCACTGTTAACACCACAGGTGGTCTGCAGACTTGGTCAACACTATCTAAAACAGTCGCATTATCGGCCGGAAAACAGATCATGAAACTATTTATTGATAAAGGCAATGGAGGTTTTAATATAAACAAAATGATTATTTCTTCATCTACCTCTGTTAATGAACATAGTGCTGATAACACATTCATAACCTTATTCCCTAATCCGTCAAAAGATAAACTGAAGATCGTTAGTCCCCATGGTACTATGGATGAGATCCGCATAACAGATTTTGCCGGACGTATCCTATATGAGAATAACTCATCTGTTGGAAACACGTTTGAGATCAGTATCGGCAATCTTCAGAAAGGGATGTATTTAATTTATGTTTACTGTCAGGGCAACAGAATATGTAAAAAGTTTTTTGTACAATAGATATGACAGCAAACAAACAAATTGCTCAACAATCATTTGAATAGGAATTGATGTAGGTTTTATTCTTTCTCAGTCTATTCCCCTTCCCGAAGGGGAAGAGAAACCGCTGTCAAGCGGAGAGTTGGGGTCAATGAACATTATTGTTTCCATAACAATTGGCTGAAATAAAAATAGTGAATTTTCAAATAGCGGTGATTTTTCATTCGGTTCTTTCTTTTCATGGTTGGAAAAGAAAGGAAAAAATTAATATATTTAATATTTACTTTTTGCTTGATCAAAAAGTAACCAAAAATCAAGACTGTATAAAAATTTCTACAAAACCTACGAATGCTTTTGTTTCACGCATTACAAGCCGTCCCGATGAATGAATTTATTTCAACACAAAATATTTTGCATCGGGACTCGTGTAATGCTTACTATTCCCATCACACCAAAAGTATTCTTGTTTTGATAAGGAAATTTTTATAAGGTCGTTTTTTTTATAGATTTTTAAGATTAATAAAAATTACTTTTTGAGGGACGACTATTTAATTTTTGTTGATGTAATTTTAACACTGTGTTTTTATTCCTTTTTATCTCTTCCCCTTTCCAAAGGGGAAGAGAAACCGTTACCAAGCGGAGAGATGGGGTCAATGAACATTATTGTTTCCATAACAATTGGCTGAAATAAAAATTTTGATTTTTATACATGTTTACTTACCAACGTTTTTGTTTTTATTGATGAATTTTACAGTATGTGTTTATTTCTTCTCAGTCTCTTCCCCTTTCCGAAGGGGAAGAGAAACCGCTGTCAAGCGGAGAGATAGGGTCAATGAAAAATATAAATGTATCAGTTAATGATGGCATTATTAAAATATATATCGTTGTATAAAAGAATGAGTCCCAAAATCATATTCCGGAAAGTCAAATATGATATTGTTGGTCAATGTACTTGAAGTTTCAATAAAACAGAAGAAAGAGATGTTTTTTGAAATAAAAAATATATTATTTTGCAATTAATAATTTGATAAACCTTTGATAAAACGTTTTAGCGTATTTTTTACGCAGATTCATTTTTTTTAATTAATTTTCTAAAACTATTGATATTATTGGATTTTCGACGATGCCAGAATAAATGTTAATAACATTTTCAAAAAAATATTGAAAAATGTTTACAAATATTTTGTTTGTAACATTTATTTTTTATTATATTTGTGATAGGTATAAAAAATATCAACAGATTAATTAACAGAATAAATGTTTTTTTCCCGCTTCATTTAGAAATAAAAGGATTTTATTAATTAAATTTTAAACGTATGAAAAAAATGTTAGACACTTTACGTAAGAATGTGAAAACGAATTTTTCACAAATGTACCTCGTTGCATTGGTACTGCTCTTCTCTCTCAATTTGAAGGTCGGCTACAGTCAGACACCCTATTGTGCTTACCCGACAGGTGTTTTATCCAGTCCAAATAATACTGGAAATAATATCAGGAATTCCAGTGCCACCGGAGCATTGCCTTCTCCACTGAATGCTTGTACTCAACGTGGAATTGACTGGATGGGTTATCCGGATGGTGGTTCCAGTAATAACGGTACGGCTACATTTACAGTGAATGTGGCTACAGCAGGCGATTATTATGTAACATTATATCATAGCTGGAATGGCGATTTTTCAAGTACCACGAATATTCGAGGGTTTACCCTTACCAATTCAACGAACAGCACTTCTTTTGTTGTTCAGGGTGGTAATAACGGAAATTATTGGAGTAACTGGGATGCCAATAAATTTAGTATCCTGATGCCTTTAAATGCCGGAAATAACACGATTGTTTTTTCCAAAGCACCGTCAAACCCAACGAACCAGAAACAGGCACCTAACCTTGCCGGGTTTACAGTTTCATCCAGTCCGGTTACAAGTTGGCCTAAGTATTATGCAGGACAATCTGCTTATGTAAATCCTACGAACTGGTCTTCTCAAGGAACACGCATTGATCGAACAACTGTTTCGCCTCTGCCACCTGCTGCTTCAGGGTGTTATAGTCCTTATGGTTTTGGATGGACAAGCACCAATGCAGATATATTAACATATAATTATGTAAATGTAGGAACTGCAGGGAAATACAATATTGTAGTATATTATGCCGGCGGAGCATCATCCTATGGAATGAAAACAACAGTGAATGGTACATTAGTTGACACCCGTACTGTTCGAGGCACAGGTACATCAGCAAACCTTTTAAATTATACCATCAGCAATGTGGATTTACTGGCAACCAATAATGTTATTAAATTTGGAGGTAACGGTTCAACAAGCATGGCTAATTTTGCTTATTTTACTATTACTCCTGTAATTGCTAATGCAGGCAATGCCCAAACAGTTTGTTCTGCTCAAACAAATCCACCAATTACATTAGGAGGTAGTCCTACTGCAACAGGTACACCGTTTTCAGGCGCTTATACGTATACATGGGGTGCCAGTTCAGGAACTACTCCTGCTTCTGTTGCTAATCCAACTGTTGCGCCAACTGTAACTACGACTTATACTGTTACGGTTGCAGATGGTTCCATCACAGCTACCAGCAGTGTTGTCATTACAATTGCTTCAGGTTCAGCATCTACAGCACCGACAAGTATTTTAGGTGCAACAACTATTTGTTCCGGCGGCTCTACTACACTGACTGCCAGTGGCGGAACAGACGGAACAACGACAACTTTGAACTGGTACTCCGGTTCATGCGGCAACACCAATGCATTTACACAAGAATGGTTTTCATGGCCAGGTTATTCTACCAACGAAACAACTGTGAATTCAACAACTGGTGGCATATTGGATGTTTCATCTGCTTCTGGTAGTGGAGGAGGTGATTCATATATTAATATGTATACCCTTGGTTCATTTGATCCTACAGTTTATAAATATATCCAAATCAGATATAAAGTAGTTTCAGGTACTCCGGGTAATGTGGAAATATTTTTTACCAATGCACGTAAAACAGGTGCTGATGGCTCACAGGTGGTCAGCGCAGCGTTGACCGGTGGGGGTGCTTGGCAGATATTAAATATTGATATGTCAACGAATTCATATTGGACAGGTTATGGCAATATTACCGGTTGTAGATTCGATTGGTGTACTAATAAAGGTGTCAGAATGAATATTGATTATATTGCGCTTGGTTCATCAAGAGCTGTCGGACAGGGATCTTCCGTTACACTGACTCCTGCTGCCACTACAAATTATTATGTATTGCGAAGCAGTGCCTGTAATATCACTCCTTGTGCTGCAGCAACCGTATCAATTGCTACCGGAACACCTGCAACACCGGGTGCCATCAGTGGTACAACTGCACAGTGCGCTGCAAGAACAAATCAGGTTTACAGCATAAGCCCGGTTGCAAATGCTACTACGTATAACTGGACAGTACCTACTGGATGGACAATTACTGCTGGTTCAGGAACTACATCAATTACAGTTACAACCGGTTCTACAGGTCAGGACGGAAATATCAGTGTAACAGCTCAAAACACCTGTTCAGGCGGCGGCACCAGCGGGGCACAGATTTTAGCTGTCACTGTCTCAGCCGATAATACAGTTGAATTAACATCAGCAGCAGGTACAAACAACCAACATGTTTGTGTTAATTTATCTGCAATCACGAATATAACTTATGCCACTACAGGTGCTACAGGCGCCGATGTAACGGGATTACCAACAGGTGTTACAGGCAATTGGGCAACCAATGTGGTAACCATCAGTGGAACACCTTCTGTCGGCGGTACATTTAATTATACGGTCACTTTAACAGGCGGCTGCGGTAATGTAACTGCAAATGGTACAATTACCGTTAATACTGCTGTTGCAGCTTCAGCTCAGGACAATGGTCCGTATTGTGAAGGCAGCGATATTACTTTAACTTCATTACCGGGTGGCGACTATAATTATGCTTGGGAAGGACCAAACGGATTTTCAGATAATGTTCAGAATCCTACAATTAACGGCGCTACTGTTGATAATTCAGGTATATATACAGTTACCATTACTGATGCTACCGGTTGTTCCGGATCTGCAACAGCAAATGTTGAAGTAACAACCGATCCTCAGGCAACCGCATCCAATAATGGTCCTGTTTGCGTGGGTAATA
>CAYVNP010000020.1:39266-61376 GCA_964452905.1 uncultured Bacteroidales bacterium | reverse complement strand
AAATTTTACAACTATTACAATATTTCAAAGAACTTCTTTGCAAATCTAAAGGACAAGCTCAGCATGACAAAATTTTTAATGAGATGAATAACTTTATAGAGCATATTTTAAATAAAATTTAAATAATTTTTTAATCCCTAATTTTTTTCCCTGTCAGATGAAGAAAAACATCCTCCAGTGAATGACAATCAGAATATTTGTTGATTAGCTCTTCAGGTGTACCGGTAGCAATTGTTTTCCCTTCATCCACTATGGCAATGTGAGAACAAAAATTTTCTGCTTCTTCCAAATAATGAGATGTGTAAACCATCGTCGTGCCGCTATTGTTCAGTTTTTTAAGGTTTTCGATGATGAGATTTTTAGATTGTACATCAATCCCAACCGTTGGTTCATCCAAAAAAACAATTTGCGGACGGTGCATGATTCCTGCAATCAGATTCAATCGTCTTTTCATTCCACCGGAGAAAACTGAAATTTTTGTATTTCGGTGTTTTGCTAAACCAAATGTTTCAAGCAGTTCATCAATACGCTGTTTTAATATATTTTTATTAATTTCATATAAAGTGCCTATGATTTTTAAATTCTCAATAGCTGTCAGTGAAGGATATAACGCAATATCCTGAGGTACAACCCCAATTATGCTTTTGATCTGACGCATTTCTTTTTCAGGGTTCATTCCGGCAATATTGATGATACCTGATGTTTTGTGAATTAGTCCGCAGAGAATGTTGATGGTTGTTGTTTTCCCCGCGCCATTGGGTCCGAGTAAACCAAAAATTTCATTTTTACCAATGGTTAAATTTAATTGGTCAACAGCAGGAATTGAGGACCCTTTATAGTATTTGACAAGATTTTTTATTTCAATACTATTTCCCATTTTTTATTGAAATAATTCATTTAACCTACGAAAAACTTTTTCTTCACGATTGGCAATATCAAGTAAAATCTCAGCCAGCAAAGGGTAAGGCGTTGTTTCATTTTTTCGTACACGGATATTTTTTGCGGCAAGCACGGCAAACTCACGCCAACGATCACCTGCCTGAGTCATCTCAATCGACAAGTCACGTAATTCGTTCATGTTCAGAACTGCTGCAGCTTCCTGAAGAAAAGCAGCATAAATAAAACGAAAACCTGCACCACCCGTCCCGATCTCCTCGAGCATGCGGATGATCTGAACAAGATAAAGTGATGCTTTTTTTTCACCAAATTTTTTATCCCAACGTTTCATTCGGTTAGCCATGTAACGGATCCCATTGATACCAAATAAAGGCACAGGGATATTCAGCATATCATTGCAGTTCTTTTTAATACCTGTTTTAATCGCTTGTTCAATTGGAAATTGCTGAGGTACTTCAATAACATGATACATCCTGCCTTTGGGCGGATAGGTACCCTGTGCATAACGAACTTTTTCAAGTTCCTGTGAACTCAAAGTTTCAATATTTTCCATTACCGGATCACTGATATAGTAAGTGTCATTTTCTTTACCAAACACAACGATATTATGGGCATTGAAATGAAAACGGTATTCAGGAGGGAAATATCCAAGATTAAAAACGCCTACAAGCATTCCGACAGGAATACCCTGTGCGAGATATTTATCCAGATCATTCATTGCCTGATGTCGATCAGTATATTTTTCAAAACGAATCTTGAAATTCAATCTTTTTGTAACCCGTTTGAAAATGGCTCCGGGCCACGGACGAAATGAAACTACGGGCAGTCCATTCAGTTTGATGAATGGCATATATGAGAAAAATAATCCGGAGCCAATACCGAAAGCCATTGGTTCAGTTATTTTCAATCCATAAAATGTAAGGAGATTAGACGTAACGCCGTTTTCACAATGAGCTGCCTGTTTATGCTGAAAATCTATTTTCATGAAGAAGGTATCAGTTGTAATTGTTGAATAGTTATATTGAAGATATCAGCATATTTTTGTAAAACAGATGGCTTCAGTTTATTAAATACAGAAGGTTTAAGATGTCTTTTTATTCTCCATCCGGTAATTCCTGTGTATTGTGAGAGGATGGAAATAGTCATGTCATTTTTATCAATATAATAAGCTATCGGACTGATTTTACCGTTTCTGACATCTTCAAGCGTCTTTTCAGCTTTAAGATGAATAAGCTCCCAAGCTTGTTTCATCGCTTCGTTCTTGGGTTGCCAACCAAGACTTAGAACCTGCGTGTAATTTCCATTTTCATCTATGGCATAACAAACATCGCGTACTTTACCTGCTTTTAGAAATCCTTCGTCATCCTGCGGTACATCGTTGATGTTCATATCAGCAAACAGTTAATAAAGCGAAAGAATAAGAGAATCGGGCACTTTCAGGAACCATCACCAGTATTTTTTCTCCTTTTTTCAATCGTCCGGAATGGAAAAGTTCTTCCAGCATCAGATACACGGAACCAGCGCCAACATTACCAACAGAGGTTAAGTTGGTAAACCATTTTTCATCCGGAATATCAATGCCGTTTTTATGAAAAGATACTTTCATTTTATCTCTGAAAAATTCACTAGAAAGGTGAGGAAGGAAATAATCAATTTTTTTTGTATCCAGTTTATGTTTTGCAAAAATCTGATTCATGAATTCCTGTCCCAATTCAATGATGTTGGAACTTAAAAGCTTTACATCTTGTTTTAATGAAAATATTGAGTTTTCAAGCAATTCCTCAGATTTAAAATCAGACCATCCCTTGATTGAACCATCAGCTAATTTTTCAGCGCCTGCATACATGCAAGTTTCTTTAATATTAGCAAATGAACATAGGTCAATCCACTCAATTTTAAGATTAATGCTGTTGGCAGGTTTATTTTGAAGAAGAGCAGCACCTGCACCGTCAGAGAGCATCCACCTTAAAAATTCTTTATCAAATGCCATGTAAGGGTCCTCATTCATAGCAGCCAGTTTTTCTGCTTCTTTATCAAAAGCAGACGCGATCAACCATCGGGAAATTCGTTCAGACCCGGTACAAACAGCATTGGTCGTATTACCCGAAAGAACAGAAAAATAAGCATATTTCATTGCCTGCATACCTGTACAACAGGAACCGGAAAAAGAACCTAATTCAATATTTTTTGTTTTGAGAAGCCCATGAACCATAGAAGCATGAGAAGGTACAATCTGATCGGGTGAAGTAGTTCCGCAACAAAGCATTTCAATATCTTCTGTACGGAAACCATTTTGTGAAAGATGTTCAACAGCTTTGGCGGTTAGTTGTGCATTGGTATGAGTTGCATGTCCGCGTTCATCCAGGGCGTAATATCTGCATGTAATTTTATTTTTACCTAAAACGATACGACGAGCCAGCGAAGGTTTATTGTGTATCTTCCCGATAAATTTTTCCATGTCATCATTCGCAACCGGTTTATTCGGTAGATATTTTGCTAAATTTGTTATGTAGACATTTTGCATATGAGAAATATAAAATTCAAAAATAAAAAAAAAACTTAAAAATCAGTCATAAAATTTTGAATTCACTTTATTTTGCGAATAATACATAATATTTTTTTTAATATGAATAAATATGAATGGTCTCATCAATGAATAGAAGAAACCGACAATGGGAGAAACAATAAACAATACAAACAATAAATAATATTTAAATAATCGGATCAAAGTAACCCTTTTAGGATCATTGTATGTTCCTTTTTTTAGAATAAAATTTGCCCAAATAGAGAAAAGTCGGCTGCCGTTTTTTTCAAAAAAGAGGAGATTTGGTTTGATTTTAACAGCGCCTAATGAATTAAGTTTGCTTTGTAATGTGTCAAAATCATTATTATTAATAGCTTCTGTGATGGGTACTCCAAAATGTTTTGCTGTTTTAATATCAATTTTTGAAACACCAGATTCGGGAATTACACCAAGGTATTTTTCTTTTTTCCCTTGAACAAGCCAACGGACTATGGATATCACACTTATCAGATTCGGTGCTTTGTCGCACAATACAATATTTCCGACAAGTTCACTATTTAATTTAGTCAGATATTGTTTGATTTTTTCCTGAGCCATGACCCACATATTCCTGCATCCGACAATTGTGATCACTGGTTTATTGTAAAATATATTGCGTGCTTCCTCCGATTGAAGAAATGAATGGGCAGGAATAGATGGTGAAAGATACCATGGTTGATAAGCAAATACAATTAGATCATGATCATTATTTTGAATTTTCAAAGGTTCAAACGGAAAAGGAATTCCTTTAACCGATTCAGGGAATGCCTGAAAAAATGCATCGGAACCCCATGGAAAGGGGAAAGCAGGAATAGGTTTGATTTCAGCATATTCAATGAATATGCCCGTTTCATCCACAATAGATAAAACTGAATCAATAATTTTTTTTAACTGTCCTGTCTGAGAATAATAAACGACTAAGATTTTCTTCACTGCTTGATTGCCCATCTCTAAATTCTAAACTTTTTGCAATGAACAAAAATAGAAAAAAAAACAGTATAAATAAAATCAAATTCAAATTAGATAAATAAGAATATGTAAAATGAAGATGTTTATATTTTCTTTTTTAATGTGAAAGCAAAAGTGGTTCCAATACCTATGGTACTTCGTACATTAATTGTTTGATTGTGTGCTTCAATGATGTGTTTAACGATTGCAAGTCCAAGTCCTGACCCACCTTGTTCGCGTGATCTGCTTTTATCCACGCGGTAAAAACGTTCAAAAATTCGGTGGATATGATTAACGTCAATGCCGATTCCATTATCGGTTACTTCAATCAGTATATTCTGATCCATATCGAAAAAACTGATTTTTGTACTCCCGCTTTCATTATTGTATTTGATGGAATTATCAATGAGGTTTACCAATACTTGTCGTATTCTTTCTTTATCAGCTGAAATGAAAATTGATTCATCATAATTTTCAGCAAAAAACAAACGAATTGATTTTTTTTTTGCTTTTATTTCAAGTGATTCGATTACCTCACGGGCAAGCAAAACAAGGTCAAATGTTTCAATATTCAATTTCAATACACCCGATTCCAGTTGAGAGATAACTTCCAAATCTTCAACAATAGCCACCATCCGGTTGATATTTTTTTCAGCTCTCAACAGATATTCTTTATTAATGGTTTGATCTTCCAGCCCCCCATCAAGCAAAGTAAGGATATATCCCTGAATATTGAAAATAGGTGTTTTCAGTTCGTGTGAAACATTGCCAATAAATTCCCGTCTGTACGAATCGGATTTTTTTAATTGTTCAATTTCGTTTTTACTTTCCTCTGTCCATCGCATAACTTCTTCTTTCGTTTCTTCCAGCAGATCTTTTTTCGATAACAATGGATTATCTTTTTTAGGTGTTTTTAGTACATGAATGGTTTTATAGATCAATTTTATTTTCTCGTAAATAAAACGTTCAAGAAAAAAACGATAGATGAAATAAGACATCAAAAAAAGTAAAACCAAAGCAGCAACAGAAATGATAAGCATCCTGTGAATATTGACCAGATCATGGAGCAGTAGAAGAAAACTGAAAAGTATTGTTACCAATGCAGAAACAACAATTGCAAATGCATTTGGTTTAGATATTCTCATAATGCATCAAATTTATATCCAACTCCTTTAATCGTTTTTATCATATCAATACCAATCTTTTCACGTATTTTACGAATGTGAACGTCAATGGTTCGATCGCCAACTATCACATCATTATCCCATATTACTGAAAATATTTCTTCTCTTGTAAATACTTTGTTTGGGCGAGAAGTCAGCAATGCAAGTAGTTCAAATTCTTTTTTTGTAAGAACAATTTCAGCTTCTTTATTATACACCATGAATTTTTCTTTATCAATGACCAGATCGCCAATCCTGAACGTTTCATCTGTTTTAGTGGAATCTTTTAATATATTTCGGCGTAATAATGCTTTTATTTTACTAAGTAACACACGCGGTTTGATTGGTTTGGTGATGTAATCGTCAGCGCCTGCTTCAAGTCCGGCAATGAGCGAGTAATCTTCACTTCTTGCGGTGAGGAACGTAATGATAGAATGATTCAATTCAGGGATTTTTCGAAGTTCAAGACATGTTTCAATGCCATCCATTTCAGGCATCATGACATCCAGAATAATTAAATGAGGGATTTCTTTTTTGGCAACCCGGATGGAATCCTTGCCATTGGTAGAGGTTAGCACCTGATAGTTTTCTTTCCGCAAGTTATACCCAACGAACTCAAGGATATCCGGCTCATCATCTACCAATAGAATTTTGAATTCGGAATTTTCCATGTAATATTTTTTTTTGATTTCAAATTTAAATAATATTTAGTCTAACCAATATAAATCCTTGATTTTTCTTAAATTTGCAAGAGTTATTTTACCTGCATTTAAATTCAAATAAATATAATATGTGTGACACTTGCGGCTGCGATGGATTGGAAAACGGAATAAAATTCCATAAACCCGGAGAAGAAAACGATCATGACTTGAATCACGATCATGTTCACGAACATAATGGGATAAAACATATTCATCATCATACTTCTTCAAAGGAGCAAAATCATGCACACAAACATTCACATGATCATTCGCATCAAAAAGAAATTCAGATCGGTCAGAGTGTGATGCAAAAAAATAATATGATCGCCGAACGCAATCGCGGTTATTTTGAAGCTAAAAATATTTTCACCTTGAATCTGGTCAGTTCACCCGGTTCCGGTAAAACCAACTTATTGGAAAGAACGATTAAAGATTTATCCGGGGAACAAAAAATATTTGTCATTGAGGGGGACCAGCAAACCATGAATGATGCCAAACGCATTCAGGCCACCGGAGCTCCGGTTATTCAGATCAATACGGGTAATGGCTGTCATCTTGATGGAGAAATGATTAACAAGGCTGTTAAAGAATTGAATGTATCTGAACATTCTATTTTATTTATTGAAAATGTAGGGAACCTTGTCTGTCCGGCTCTTTTTGATCTGGGCGAATCCAAACGTGTGGTGATCATAAGTGTTACGGAAGGGGAGGACAAACCACTTAAATACCCGAATATGTTCATGACTTCAGATGTTTGTATCATCAATAAAATTGATCTTCTCGCCCATCTTGATTTTGATCTTGCCAAGCTGAAAGAATACGCCCTTCAAGTGAATCATCATCTTCAATTTTTTGAATTGTCTGCCAAAACAGGTGAAGGCATGAAGCAGTGGTATGAGTGGTTGGCAAAATTTTAGAATTATAAAACTCCTCCAACATGTTTATTTATTAGTTGAATTGAAACAATAATAAATATATTCTTTTTGTTAATAATTATTTATTTTAAGTTTATATAAATTCGACGGTGAACACTAGAATACTATACACTCTTGTTTATTTTTATTAGAATTTATTTAAATAAATAACAGATATAAATTCTTTTTAAATCACCATCAAACGGGCTTTTTGAATTAATGAATAGTTTTAGGGTACTATTATTAAAATAAGGAGGAATCTTTACATAAAATGAATAATCATTTTTATGATATGTTTTGGTGATAGCATTTATTATCCTGATTTTATTAACTTTTACAGAATCTTTTGTTTTTAATTCAGCTTTAATATAACCACCCCATATCTTCGGATCATTTAATTTTATGGTCATATCAATTCTTATCCATACATCTTCAATAGTATTCGTAATTTTATTTTTTTCAATTTTTGTTTCATATAAAATTTTTTCAGCATATTCTGGAAGTAACAATTTTAGTGAGGTGTCAGCATCGAAGAGAATTCTTTTTTGATATTTTTTTTCATTTGTTAGAAAGTCATTATTATCCAGTAAGCTCATATCGAGTGGCGTAGGATGAGGGTTCAGGTAGACACTGAAATAGTATTTCCTATTCATGTCACGGGCGTGAATAATTGATTGATTGTATTGTTTCAGTTGAAAAAGATTAAGAAAAATTAAATATAAACTTAAACCATAAAACACCCACCTGATTTTTTTTGTTCGGATTCTTTCAATGAAAGCCGCCAGTGGTAAGGCAAAAACAGGATAACTGTGGGATAACGCTCTGCATGAATATGTTGCCCCGTATTTCCAGTCATGCCAGGAAATGATAATATAAATATTAAGTAAACAAAAAGTAATAACTGAATTTTTAAATGAATATTTTTTCATGAAAAACATACCTGCCATGAAGAAGACAGTTACCGGAGTGTATATGAACCAACCTGTTTCCCATCCGGTCAATACTCTAAAATAAGGATTTAGGAAGTTCCATTTACTTCCCACGTCATAAACAAATGAGCCCGTTGCAGACTTCCAGTAGAGGAGTTGTGGCAATAAAGCCAGGAACCCGAATGCAACGAGAGAATATATATGCAGTTTATTTTGTCTGACCTTTTTCCATTTTTCTGCTGATGATATTTTTGATTGGGTGCCCCAAAGAAGAGGAATAAAAAGCATGATAGCTTCGGTTGGTCTGCTAATTGCTGCAATTCCCATTACGGCACCTATTAGTGAAGCCCATATCACTGAAGGGTTTTCATGCCATTTGATAGTGAAATACAGGATCAATGCATACATAGGGAAAATATAACTATGACTCATTGCACTGTCAATGGATATATACTGAATAATATTTGTAGCAAGTATCACTAACAATAAAGTCAATGCGGTAACAGAATCATTAAAATATCGTAATAGAATCCGCCGCAGAATAAAAATGGATAGCATAAAATAAATGAAAGCGCCAAAGACAATTGCAAACTGATAGGGCGGAGAAAACCCGTCCAAAGGATAACCGGTATAAGATGCCATCATATGACCGATTAGAAAAAACGGACTTTCCATGATTGCAACCCCACCAAGATATTTGAAAACATAATGACCGCTCTTGCACCTGTTTGCCTGATACACCCATCCACCTGAAACGGAATATTTTTTATCAATAGCCGGAAACCATGCCAATTCTTTATAATCATGATAGATGAAAAATGAAGGCAGATATAAATAATATCCTAAGCCATCCCATGTGGTAACCACCAGAGGTTCAGTTTTCTTATATCTCTCCGGAATAAAACGAAAAGAAATAAGAACAATAATAATTAAGATACATGCAAATAATGAATATTTGTTTTTCATAAATACACATCAACTATAAATCAAAAATAACTAATTTTATTATTATAACTTTCATAATAAATATTTTCCACTTCACGTTAAAACCTCTAAATTTTGTAATTTAGTGGGATAATAAAGTTCTATTTAAAATTTATCATATATGAAAAAGATATTAAAGATTTCTGTAATTGTACTCCTATTGTTTTTTGTCGTATTAATGATACTTCCGTTTGCCTTCAAAGGAAAAATAATACAGACGATCAAAGTTGAAATGAATAAAAACCTGAAAGCTAAAGTAAATTTTGATGATGTAAGTTTATCCTTCATCCGTAATTTCCCGGATTTGAATATTGGTGTTGAATCCCTCACTATAGTAGGTGTTGACACGTTCAAGCTCGATACACTCGCCAATATTCCTAAGCTTTCTGTTACCATTGATCTGATGAGTGTATTTAAAGGAGAGAATTACAAAATTAAAAAGATACTTCTGAAGGAGCCGAAAATCCTACTGAAAGCGCTTGCAGACCCTAAACTAAAACCGAACTGGGACATTATGATTTCTGACACAACCGCTGCAAAGGACACTACACCGTCTGCATTTAAAATGACGTTACAGAAATTTGAAATTGTGAATGGTACTATTATTTATGATGATGCAACATTTCCTGTTTACACCAAACTTGAACAAGTAGATTATTCGTTGAAAGGTGACTTCACAGCCGATTTCTCTTCCCTTTCCATGAACACCACAATAAAACAAGTAGACGTTATTTATAATCATGTTAAATATCTGAGCCAAGCCAATGCCGAGTTGAAAGCTACTGTGGATGCGGATTTGAAACATTCTAACTACACGATCAAAGAAAGCGATATCCGGTTGAATGAATTGTACCTCGGTGTTAACGGTATGTTTACCATGCTTGCCCAAGGATATGACATGGATTTGAAATTTTCAGCAAAGAAAAACGAGTTTAAAAATTTTCTTTCTATGATCCCTGCAGTTTATGCAAAAAATTTCAGTGATATAAAAACTGCCGGCTCTCTTGCTCTCGACGGATATGTAAAAGGGATATACAATGACAACACCATGCCGGGTTTTGCTCTCCGAATAATGATCCAGAACGCAATGTTTCAATATCCTTCTCTACCCAAGCAAGTCAACAATATTCAACTTGATTCGAAAATTGAATGTAAAACAGGAAAATTTGACGACACTGAAATACGTATCAATAAGCTGCATTGCGAACTGGCAGGTAATCCGATTGATGTTCGTCTGCTTGTGCTGACACCTGTTTCTGATGCACAAATCAATGGAAATATCAAAGGAAAAATTGATCTTACAACGGTTAAAGATTTTTATCCGCTGGAAAAAGACGTAAACCTGAATGGTGTAATTACGGCTGATATTTCAATGAACGGGCGTATGTCTGCCATTGAACAAAAGAAATATGAAGACTTCAAGGCATTAGGAAAACTGGGTATTTCAGGTGTTAACTACAAAAGTAAAGATTATCCGCAAGGAATATATGTGCAAAACATGAATCTTGATTTTACACCTCAACAAGTCAATCTGACCAACCTCAATGTAAAGATCGGAAAAAGTGATTTGTCCGCAAAAGGCAGGATTGACAACCTGATTGCGTATATGTTGAAAAATGAAACGTTACGGGGAAATCTTGAAACATCTTCTCAATTGCTTGACCTGAATGAGATGATGGGCAGTTCAACTCATACCACTCAACCGGACACTACGAAATTATCAGTGATTGAAATTCCCGGGAATATTGATTTTACGCTGTCTGCAACCTTTAAACGTTTGCTCTATGATAAAATGGATATGAGTGATGTTGCAGGTTTGGTGAAAATAAAAGATAAACGATTAACTATAGAAAATCTTAAGCTGTTTCTTTTAGATGGTCAATTAGGTGTGAAAGGATTTTACGAAACAGTGAATCCAAAACAACCACAAATGATTTTAAACCTTGATATTAAACAGTTTGATATTCCTTCAGCATTTAAAACGTTTACTACTATTCAGAAATTAGTACCTGTTGCTGAAAAGACCAAAGGAAAATTTTCCACTACACTCAGTTTGGCAACCTTGCTCGATATTCACATGATGCCCGTGTACAAAACCTTGACAGCCAAAGGAATTTTAACTACTTCAAAAATTATTGTTGAGAATACAGCAGCACAAAATAAAATCGCCGGCGCTCTTAAAATGGATAAATTCAAAAAAATGTTGATTGAAAATCTGAAACTGAATTATAAGATTGAGAACGGACAATTATACGTTGACCCTTACGATTTTAAATTGGATAATATTAAATCTACCATAGCTGGTTCAACATCGCTTGACCAAAAGATTAACTACAATATTCTATTTGCTATTCCTCGCAGTGAGTTCGGCGGACAGGCAAACAGTGTTCTGACAGGATTAGTCAGTGAAGCAAATAAAAAAGGTGCAAATTTTTCTGTAGGGGATGTGGTGAACGCAAAAATAAAATTGACGGGAACAGTTACCAATCCTACTGTTGGACTGGCGTTAGGTGAATCATCCCAGAGCGTTAAACAAGAACTGAAACAACAGGCACAAGCTGAATACGATAAAAAGAAAAAAGAACTGGAAGACAAAGCGAAAGCAGAAGCAGAAGCAAAACAGAAAGCTTTAGAATCTCAGGCAAAAACCGAAGCTGATCGATTGAAAAAAGAAGCTGATGCCAAAGCGGAAAAAGTTAAAAAAGATGCTGAGGAAAAACTAAAGAAACAATTGAAAAAAATATTTTAATGTCTATTTTTGTTGTTTGAAAAATAGGTGTCAATTAATTTTTGTTCAATTACATAATTTATCTTCCGTGAAAATAATCTGTATTTTTTGTTTTTTGTTTTTTTTGCTCCCACTTTTTACATACTCACAGAATGATGATGACTGCGATGCGGTTGTCGGAAAAAAAGCACGTAAATATTTCAATGATGCACAGGCATTTTTTTTAAAAAAAATGTTTGATGATGCACAGATGAGCTGTAAAGATGCACTGAATGAGGAGCCGGATTATGTTGCTCCTAAGTTTATGATTGCTGAAATTAATGTTAAACGTGAAAACATTAATGTAGCGAAAAAGTATCTCGATCAGGTGCTGGAAGCATGTCCTAAATATAATGTGTATTTGTATTTTTATCTGGGTGAGATTGCTGTGGGTAAAGAAGACTGGGTTAAAGCGTATGATTATTTGAAGGAATTTCTTAAGGATGTGGATAAGATCAAATCCGATGATGATTATAAAAAAGCCAGCGAGGATTTTAATGCTATTAAGTTTTACCGCGACGGTGAAAAAAACAAAGTGCCTTTCAATCCTGTTCCTGTTATGAAACTCAGTACATCTGCTGATGAATACCTTGGTTCACTTACTTTTGATAATGAGATCATGTATTTTACACGAAAAATAATTTTGGGAAAATCTAAGGATGACCTGACGAATTCAGATGATAGAAAATATAAAGAAAAATTTATGTTCGCCACTCGTCAGCCGGACGGAACATTTTCTTCCGGTGAGGAAATGCCTACTCCATTTAATCAGACGGATAATGCAGGCGCTCCATCATTGACCATTGATAATAAAGAACTTTTTTGTACTGTTTGTAAAGACAAATACAACGCTAAAAAACAAAAGAATTATTACAATTGTGATATTTATTATACCAATTCTGCCGAGGGTTACTGGGCTGAACTAACCCCTTTGCCTTCACGGATCAACCAGCCGGATACATGGGAATCGCAACCTTGTATTTCTTCAGATGGAACTACATTATATTTTGTAAGTGATAGACCGGGCGGGGTAGGTGGTACTGATATTTATAAAGTTACAAGAAATGATAAAGGCGTGTGGGATAGTATACCGGTAAATCTCGGACCAACAGTCAATACCCAGGGGCATGAGAAAACACCGTTCATGCACACAGACAGAAGAACGCTTTATTTCAGTTCTGCCTCACGAACTGACAGAACAACAAAGTTGGAATATCCCGGTTTAAAAGGGTTTGGCGGATATGATATTTTTTATACCAAAATGAAAGAAGATGGAACTTTTGCAATCCCTCGTAATATAGGGTTACCAATAAATTCTGAACAAAATGATCTTGGATTTTTTGTGAGTACCGATGGAAAATCAGCTTTTTTTTCTGCTGATCCATCTCGAAAGCTTGAAGGAGTCGGCGGTTTGGATATATTTACTTTCGAACTATATAAGGAAGCCCGTCCTGAACAAATGATGCTGCTTAAAGGAAATGTTAAAGTAGAAGAAACTGAGTTGTCGCCGGATGTGAAAATTGAATTACAGGATATTAAAACAAAAAAGATAACAAAAATACCCGTAGATTCTGTTACCGGTAAATTCATTGCAGCAGTTGCCATCAGAAAAGATTATGTGATGACCGTCAAGAAACAGGATTATGCTTATTCCTATAAATACATTTCTGCACATAGCGACAGCGATACCACAGTAGCCATAAAAAAAATTACGAACCTCGATTTTGAAATGAAAAAAGTTGAAGTGGGGAAATCATACAAGATCAATGATATTTATTTCGGTCAGAATTCATATGACCTTTTAGAAGAATCCAAGTTTATTCTTGAACAGTTTGCTCAGTTTCTGATGGAGAATCCCAATTTGTGTGTTTCTATCCAAGGCCATACCGATAATCTTTGGAGTGACGAATACAATTTGAAATTATCACTTAACCGTTCTAAATCGGTTTATGATTATTTAGTTTCACAAGGAATATCAGCGGACAGATTAAAGTATGAAGGGTTTGGTGAATCGCGCCCGATTGCTACGAATGACACTCCCGAAGGTCGAGCTAAGAATAGACGGACAGAGTTTGTAATCATTAAGAAATAAAAAAATATCCTGAAATAAATCTTTTTATTTACTTCAGGATATTTGTAAAACTTCGAATTATTTAATTACCATTTACCTGAAAATATTCCTTATCACTAAATTCAATCCAGAATTGAGGTTGATAATCTAAACAAATCACATTTTGATAAATTTTCTGGTAGCTGCGCCCTTATTATTTTTAATGGTTATAAAATAAACTCCTCTGCTCAGATCAGATGTATTAATATTTATTAAATTAGTATTCGTGTAGTTTTGAGAAAATTTCTGTTTTCCTGTAATATCTGTGATCATTACATCTGTTGATTTATATTTTGAATCAACAGCTATGTTCAGATTGTCAGTACAAGGCATTGGATAAACAGATACGTTGAGATCGTTTTTATTGAATTCTTCTATCCCATTAGCATTGGGTCCAACTAACTTAAATTGAACAAAATTAATATCACCGGGATCACTGCTCCACAGACAATTGTTTTTTAATGTCAGTACATGTTTACCGCTGGTAAGATTTATAGTACCTGCAGATGTGTCAATACCTTTATATGTTTCTCCCGTATACCATGCACCGGTGAAATTAAAGAACCACTGATAACGTCCATCAGTCAAAGTGCTTGATTTATCAAATTGTACAAAAATATTTAATGTATCGCCATTCACTCGATCAGCAACAGAACCTGAATTGTATTTAATAAAAAATTTATAGGTTCCTTCCTGACCTGTGGGAACATTAAAAGTATATCTCATATAATACCCCCCATGAAACCAACCGGTTTGCCAAACACCTGAGTTATTGGGATTATCAATACTCACCTTTTCATCAGGTCTGAATGAAGTAACAGGACCGTTTCTTGTGGCATCAACATGGTATGCTACTCCTTCACCACCATCATCATAATCATATGGATTTATAATGGTGACCGTACCTTTGTTGAGATCTCTTGCAACGTAGGCCGTTCCAGTGTAAGGATTTGGAAGCGGTTCGGGTTGCGCTTTTACAATTATTACCAGTAAACTCGATAAAATTGTTATTCCCCAAAACAGTAAATTTCGTTTCATGTGTTTTACATTTTTAAGTTAATAAATATATTTAATACTGCTTGTCAAATGTAGGTTGAACAAAAATAACTACCAAATAATTTTATAAGTATTTTTTACAAATTTTGATGTCTGAATATTTATATTTATGTTTGTGTATTCGTGGACATTAACAGTTAAATTCAAAGATTTCTTTTAATAAAAAAATTGTCAATGCAATTGTTTCCTATGCGATCATTGATCGATACTAATAAAATTAAAATTTTGTTTCTACTAAAAAAGTTATTTAATTGAAATATCCTTTCTTAAAAAACGTATATAAAAAATGACAACAAAAGAAAGAGTTAAACAAACATTAAATCATCAACAGCCCAATCATTTGGTTGTGGATTTTGGTGCAACACCTACAACCGGTATTCATGTGCTTGCCGTAGAAAAATTAAGAAAATATTTCGGGTTGGAATCCAAACCGGTAAAGGTAATTGAACCGTTTCAGATGTTGGGTGAAATTGATAATGAACTGATAGAGGCAATGGATATTGATGTAATTGGTTTATATGGGAGGTATAATATGTTCGGTATTCCGCAGGAAAATTTTAAAGAATTTAAAACGTTTTGGGGGCAAACCGTTTTGATTCCGGGTGAATTCAATACGTCTATTGATTCTAATGGTGATCTTTTAATTTATCCCGAAGGAGATATGAGTGTTTCTGCCAGTGCCAAAATGCCGGAAACAGGATACTTTTTTGATGCCATCATCCGACAACAACCCTTTGATGATGAGCATTTGAATGTAGAAGATAATCTTGAAGAGTTTGGTTTAATTTCAGAGATTGACCTGAAACATTGGAAAAAATTAATTGACCAACATGCACATACGGATAAAGGGATAATCGCCACGTTTGGAGGTACAGCACTTGGTGATATAGCTTTGGTACCGGGTCTTAATCTCAAACATCCTAGAGGGATCAGGGATGTCGCTGAATGGTATATGTCGACCCTAATGCGTGCAGATTATCTACATATGATTTTTGAAAAGCAAACAGATATTGCAGTTGAGAATTTAAAAAAAATCTTTACGGTAGCAGGAAACAGAATTGATGCCGTATTTGTTTGTGGGACTGATTTTGGCACTCAGAATTCAACCTTCTGTTCACCGGATACATTTAATGAATTGTATCTTCCTTATTATAAAAAAGTAAATGACTGGATACATAAAAATACCACATGGAAAATATTTAAACACTCCTGCGGCGCTATTGTTCCACTGATGGAGAACTTCATCCATGCAGGTTTTGATATAATCAACCCTGTTCAGGTCAGTGCAGATGGAATGGAGTCAAAAATGCTCAAAGAAAAATTCGGTGATCGGCTTACGTTCTGGGGAGGCGGTGTTGATACCCAAAAAGTATTAGCTTTCGGAACACCGAAAGATATAGAAAAGCAGGTGTTGGAACAATGTAACGTATTTTCGAAAAACGGTGGGTTTATATTTAATACTGTTCATAATGTGCAGGCAAATGTTCCGATTGAAAACCTGGTTGCCATGATCAAAGCATATCAAAAATTTAAAAAAGGATAAAATTTTTATCTGTTATTAAAATATTAATCCTGTCTGAAAAACAAACAACTGTCACCATAACTCAAAAATCTGTAATCCTTTGCAAGTGCATAATCATAAACCTTTTTCCAGTCATTCCCGATAAATGCTGCTACCAACAATAATAATGTACTTTGCGGTTGATGAAAGTTTGTTATCAGCACATTTACTATTTTGAATGTATAACCCGGAACAATCATCAATTGAGTATTTCCTGATAATTCATTTATTTTATTTATATTCATATATTTCAATACTGCATCCAGTGAATCTTTCACATCTATTTGCTGATCCGTTTGATATGCATCCCATTGTTTTATTTCAAAAGAAGGGTCTTCCCTATCGGTCGTCAATAATTTAACACCAAACCAATATAAACTCTCCAAGGTTCGTAAAGTAGTGGTACCAATAGCTACGATAGATTTTCTATTTATCCGTTCAAAAATCTTTTGGATCGTTTTTTTTTCTATAAATACATGTTCGGCATGCATCTGATGGTCGGAAATTTTATCAGTTGTGACAGGTTTAAATGTACCAGCGCCGACATGAAGAGTAATATGTTCAAATTCGATTCTTTGTTCTGTTAATTTTTCCAAAAGTTGTTCGGTAAAATGTAAACCAGCGGTTGGAGCAGCAACAGACCCATCAACAGCTGCAAAAATCGTTTGATATCTTTCTTTATCTGACTCCTCAGCGTTGCGGGGAATATAAGGCGGAAGAGGAACAAGACCAATGTATTCAAGTATCTCTGAGAATGATATATTTTCGGGGGTCCAGGTAAATCTGATTATAATTTCATTTCCAATGGTTTTGATTCTTTCAGCAAATACAATACATTCTTTGTCTTTGATTATAAATTGTTTTTTTAATTTCTCTGTTTTCCATTTGGACGCATTGCCAACAAAACATTTCCATAGACAACCTGATGTTTGACTATATGCAATCTGAAAATCCGTTTGATCAGCAGGTTCCAGACAAAAAATTTCAATCTGTGCACCGGTTCCTTTCTGAAACAGTATTCTTGCTTTGATTACTTTCGTCTTATTAAAAATAACAATACTTTCAGAAGATATATATTGATGAATATTATAAAATATTGTTTCGTTGATCTGTTTATTTTTATAGATCAAAACTTTTGACTGGTCTCTTTGTGCTAAAGGATAAGAAGCAATTTTTTCTTTAGGAAGAGAGTAATTAAATTCTGTAATGAAAATATCTTTCGGTAAGATCATTTAAAACTTGGAATAATCAAACGGATCAGTATCCTTAGTTTTGAATTCTTTTTTAGATTCTGCCAATGAAATCAAATAGGCAATTGCATTTCTGAGTTGGTTCGCTGTTCGTTCATCAGCTGCTAACCGGATGAAAACAGATGAAGACCTAACATAACGTCTATATTTTTTAATAACATCCGTGCGGTCATTCAGACATTTGATGTGGATTGTGAAAAAATAATCTTCCTGATCAAAATTTTCGTCATTGATAAAAATCTTATTCTTATCCAATGCTTTCAAATAAACCGTTTGAGAAAAATTCCATTCTTCATTAATGTATTGAGTAATGGTTAACTTCCCGTCAGCATTGACCTCCCACATGTATCGAGCATTGTTGTCAACAGATGCCTTATTATCATTTACTTTTTTATTTATATACTCAAGGGTTTGTGTTATATTTAAATCCTGAGCATATAAATGTTGAAATGAAAGGAATACACATGCAATAAACGAAAACTTAATAAAACAACTGATTGATTTCATAATACATTTTATTTTTTAATATTAAATCTTTTAATTAAATCCAGAATGGATTGTTCCGCTTCTTTCAAATTTTTATAAGGTCCATTTATCTTACGATTCTCAAGTTGAAAATAGGCATCAGGATATTTATCTTTTAAATTCTGATTCAGTATTTTTCCAATAGTATCATATCTTTGTTTACAATCAAATGGTGTAATATCAAGTATAGTTAACCCATTGGTTAATCCTGTTCCTGATAAGTAATAATAGCATGTGTCTTTAATTACCTTATTTGAACTATTTAACTTTTCCTGACCTTTAGTCCGTTTTGAATAATAAAAACATAAAAACAAAAATGAGAAAATTGATAGTATTAACAGTAAACTGAATTTTTTCACTTTTATTATATTAAAATTTTCACCACGAAAGTAAAAAAAAATTTTTTAAGAGGATTGATTTTTTAATGGTTGAATTCGCTTTTTATTGCCTTATCCCTTAAAATTTGGATTTTCATATGCTTTTCTAAGCAAATAAATAATCGCATTTTTTAATCTGTCCGCTAATTCTTTATCAGGCAAAAAACGTATACAAATTACTGAAATACGTAAATCTCTTGAATAGGTCTTTGTAATGTTACTTTGTCCATATTTACATGAAATATCAATGGTGAAATAATAATCCGTCATGTAATTATTATTGTTCAGGATGATTGAGGTTGTATCGAGTGATTTTAAATAAACAGATTGAGAAAGATTCCACGTCTGCTGATTATATTTTGTAATGGTAAGCATACCTTCGTCAGAAACCTGCCAAAAATATTCAGCATTCTCATCTTCGGGGATCTTATTGGAATTTATTTTTTCATTGATATATTTTAACGTTTCTTCAATTGTCAGATTCTGTGCTGTCAGATTAGCAATAAAATATACCGAAAAAAAAACAAGCAAATAATATTTTAATTTTTTAATCATCTTAACTATGAGCCATTATAAAACTGAACAAATAAACAAAATTTTCATAAGAATTTAAAATAACAGGGATAAAATATTATACAAATTTAAATTGAATCCCTAAATGTTTTATAAATTTACAAAAATAAAGTGATTAACGCAAATAATGTCTTTTAAACTATTTTCCGACGAGTATTATATGAACGAAGCATTGAAAGAAGCTAAAAAAGCTTTTGATGCCGACGAAGTTCCTGTAGGTGCAATAATTGTTTGTAATACCAAAATCATCGCTCGTGCTTATAACATGACTGAACGACTCAATGATGTGACTGCTCATGCCGAAATGCAGGCATTCACTGCTGCTGCTAATTTTTTAGGAGGTAAATATTTGACGAATTGTACTTTATTTGTCACACTTGAACCCTGTAATATGTGTGCCGGCGCTGCATTCTGGACACAGATTGACCGGATTGTTTTTGGAGCAAAAGATGAAAAACGAGGATTTTTAAAAAATAAACCAAATCTGCTTCATCCTAAAACAAAAGTTGAATACGGATTATTGGAGAAAGAATGTGCTGAAATTTTAAAAAGATTTTTCTTGAAAAAAAGATAGTACCTAATCAATTGTTTTTATTTCACCAACGCACATTTCTCATTCTCATACAATCGTCGTATATGGTTTGAAACCACAGGTAATAATTTTGCTTTCTGTGAATTGGTCAAATATTTAAATCCTTTAATGTCTTTAATACAATGACTGTCATTACAATGACAAATAAACGGTTCAGCCATTTCATATTCAGTAGTCAGATAATTAAATGTAATCTGCTCCCCGGGTGAAATATCTTCCAACGCATAAAAGGACATATCATGGATATTGCAATACGCATTGGGATCACAACTATGATTGAGATATTTCCAGAAAAAATCCTTTTGATCTATATTTCGTATGGATGACAACAATTCAACATGTTTCCCGATTCCTATTTGAACTGAATACTTCGTAGGATAATCAAATATGATTCCTTCTTTTAAATTGAATATTTTCTCATTGGCAAGAATTTGATCTAATGCATAAACACCCAGAGAATTGTTTTTTGATTTGATTTCAATTTTCATTGCAACTGAAAAATTCCGTGTTAAACTTCTTTTTTCTGAGGGAACATCAGGGAAAGAATTATACTTGAAACTAGAATAACTAATACCAAAATCAATGAATGGGTAGTCGTAAACCCAATACGTTCAAGGTAAATATGAAAAATCATTTTTAATCCGATAACTGTCAACAATATTGAAAGTCCAGCTTTTAAATAGTGGAATGTATTGATAATGTTTACCAATAAGAAGAATAATGAACGTAACCCAAGAATGGCAAAAATATTTGAAAAGAAAATAATGTAGGGGTCTTTCGTAACTGCAAAAATTGCAGGAATAGAATCAACAGCAAACAAAACATCTGAAAATTCAATGACCATCAACACTATAAACAATGGCATTATGTAAAATTTTTTATTTTTATAAATCACAAATTTCCCTTTCTCCTGATGCGAATAAACGGAAAAATATTTAGAAGCAAAACGAACAACAGGATGATGTTGTGGTTCTATCTTTTCTCCTTTATTTCTGGATAAAAACATTTTCACACCAGTAAAAATCAATAATAAACCAAACAGATACAGCATGAAATTAAATTCCTGAATCAATGTGGAGCTAATGAAAATAAATAAAAAACGTAAAACAATAGCACCTATGATTCCCCAGAATAACACATGATGGTAATATTTTTGTTCAACCCCAAAAGCGTAAAAGATCATGATCATCACAAAAATATTATCAACCGATAAGGCCTTCTCAATCAAATAACCGGTAAGATATTCAAGTCCCAGATTGTATTTGTAAATACGCAAACTTTCTTCAAAATTATCAGGAATGATTTTTATGGGATGACTAAAGTGTCCCACTAAATATTGTATATCTTTTATTGAACTTATTCCATGAATGAAATCACCATGAGTAACAACTACAATATAAAAAAGTAAAGATATTCCAATCCATACAATTGACCAGATGAGGGCTTCTTTGAAATAAACAATATGAGAATTCCTGTTAAAAACCCCAAGGTCAATGACAAGCATCAATAAAATAAAAAAAATAAAAACTGAAAATGATACTACTTCGTGACTATTCATTCGATATCAAAAAATTAAAATATTTCAATTGTTAATTTGGTAAAGATAAAAAAAGTTCAAACTATACCAATTTTTCTAATATGGACAAAATATTCCCATGAGCCTCTCACGGGACTTGAACCCGCGACCTACGCATTACGAATGCGTTGCTCTACCAACTGAGCTAAAGAGGCAAATCTATTTTAAAAATAATTTTCATCCAAAATTATACTAATTTTATAATTTTACAATAATTAAATATCTCACAACATAAAGAATTAAATAATACAACATATGAAAACAATAGCTTTAGTAGCGCATGATAATAAAAAAAAGGATCTGATTGAATGGGTTGAATACAATTATAAATCTCTTATCTATCATAAATTGTATTGTACAGGTACAACCGGCAAAATGGTTAATGATGCTATTCAAAAAAAACTAATTGAAAATGAAAAACAAAAATACAACATTGACATTTTGAAATCAGGTCCTTTGGGCGGTGACCAACAAATGGGTGCTTTGATTGCAGAAGGGAAAATTGATCTGATCATTTTTCTATGGGATCCCATGCAACCTCAACCACATGATGTAGATGTAAAAGCTCTTTTACGAATCGCCGTACTCTATAATATTCCTACGGCATGCAACCGATCAACTGCC
>CAYVNP010000020.1:0-39256 GCA_964452905.1 uncultured Bacteroidales bacterium | reverse complement strand
TTATTATTACGTCTGAATTATTTAACAAACCATATACTCCTATCGTCAATGATTATTCATCCTATTTAAACCGAACTATTTAGCTTATTTTAAAATAATTCTTGCCTTTGTATCTGCCCCTGTATTTCTAAGGATATATGTAATAATGATCCGCTTTTTGTTCCAATCCTTCGGAGCATAATCTGTTACTAAAAAAACAAAATCATTCTCTTTATTAAATTCATCAACATGTATTATGACTTCTGAATTTTTTTTTGTTCCCCACGGAATATCATTCTTACCGGAAGCATTATAAATTCCATTGTGCAATAAAATACTTTTACTGTATGTACCGTCTGTTGCCTGAAAATCAATCCGAACTCCAAACAAACTATTTTGGTCAATTGTTTTAAAAACACCGTCTTTGTTAACAGAAAAAGTTAATTTCTTCTGTGGATCATCAATAACAGCAGCAATGACAGCATCGGCTGTATCACTGTTTTCTGCTCCTAATCGGGCAATGGACGTTTTAGGATCAAAATCGGAATACCATTTTTTTGATCTGTCAGGAAACCAGTATAATGTTTTTACATAATTACCTACTTGTTTTGGTGTTAAAAGTGATTGCTGACTGCCATCTTTTAATTTCAGATAAACCACGCCTTCTCTCGGTATTGAATCTTTCCATTGAACATGTTTTGAATTGATTTCAATTGAAGAACCATACTTTAATTTATTTTCGCATTCATTACCGCATTCGCGGATACTGCCATGTTTGGGGTCAATTCTATATACCTGCATTTCACCTTTTTCAAACGGAAGATTTGAAATATTCAATACAACAGATTGTGTCCATTGCGATGTATTCCAGATGACAATTCCTGCATTGTGATCATCCCTGGAAGCCATCACATATAAATCTCCTAAGGTTTCCGGAGTGACTTTATATCTGTCAACCGGCATTTCCCCATACATTTTAAATGCATGATACAGCGGTTTTTTCTGATTGTTGTCATTTGTTATAAGCCCGAATTTGTCTTTATCCTTTTCCCAATTCCCATGAACAAGCCATTCGGCATCTCTGTATTGCGCCCAATAAACCTGAGTCAGATCAGGTACCTGTAAAAATTCACGTACATCCCTGAAAAAGCGCATGGCTGAAACAGATTTTTCAATCAATGAATTAGTATGAAAAACCTGGTTATTATCATTATTGTCAAACGATGCCCATTCTGTCAGATACATCGGTATTGTTTTCATATTATGTATCATCAGTTCCAAACGCATCATATCAACCATCCAATGCCATTCATCATAAGCATGTCCTGAAAGAAAATCCATCTGCCACTTGTTTTTTTGGACTGAATCAAGCCATGTTTCAAGCCAGTCAAACCGGTAACAAAGTGCCATTCCCCCGATCAATGCATCGGGATCACCTTCCGAAACACCTGCTGCACCCCATTTATAAAGATTACAGTAATCTGAGATCGTGCCATCAAAAAATACATGTTTTAAATCCGGCTCATTCCATATCTCATAATAAGGAGCTTTGTATCCTTTATCACGCCAGTGTTTGGCATATTTTTTATTGATCGCTTTCCAATCCTCAAGATTATTCACCATACTTTTAGCACGGCTGGAAGCATCACGTACCAAACACTTTGGAGTATAACAATGCGTAAACAACGGCTTGATCTTGCTGTTATGAATACCATCAAAGAATCGGTCAACATAATTTCCCGTACTGTCAATTTTAAATAATAAATGATCTTTCTTTTTATTGATTTGTTCATAATCCAGAGAATAATTTTTCCCCCAGCCATATTCATAACGATACGCATGAATATTTAAGTCGGACAGCAGTTCGTTTGATTTTATCAAATCCTCCGGCTGAGCAAGCGGAGTCATATACACACAAAATTTGGTCTTTACCAACGGCTCATCAATCCATTTACTAAAATCAACAGTAAAGGACTGTGCATGTGTAAAAGACAAAACAAAAAAGAATTGTATAAAAAGAAAAGAATATATTGAAATTGAAACTATCTTTTTCATCACTTATAGGATATTAAGAATAATTAACGTAAAAAATACGGTAAGCAAAATAACGAAATAAGAATGATAAAAAAAATTACTTTATTTTATTTTTTAAATGCCTTTTGAGCATTATCTAAAAATTGGAGATAGTTTTCAATATTCATGTCAAATGCTTTGGGCTTCACAAGTAACTTGCCGCTGGTGTCAACCACCACATAGAACGGTTGTGAATTTGAATTGAACATTTTTGCTTGCAGATCAGAATTGATGGCGCCAATGTCTTTCTTTATTTTTCCGTCATAGGTTGATTTGATCCATTCATTTTGAGGGAGTGATTTTTTTTCATCCACATATAAAACGGCAATCACAAAATTTTCTTTCAACCTTTTTAATACCTGAGGATCAGAGATCACATTCTGTTCCATCTTCCAGCAGTTCACACATCCGTGACCGGTAAAATCAATGAACAAGGGTTTGTTCTGTTTTTTGGCACATTGCAATGCCTGCTGATAATCAAAATATCCTTTCAGTCCATAAGGTAGATGCAAAAAATCTCCATACTTTGGTTTATCGCAAATAGAATAATCAGTTTCCTTTTCAGATGATGTTGACGTGTTATTCCCTAAAATAGCATTCAGGTCAAAACTCTGACTGGAAGGAGGCGGGATATATCCTGATAAAGCTTTCAACGGTGCGCCAACCAAGCCGGGTATTAAATAAAGCACAAATGAAAACGTAATAACAGCAAGCATCAGACGGGGAATACTTAAATGCTTCACATCCGTATCATGTGCAAATTTTATTTTACCGAGTAAATAAAATCCCATCAATGTGAACACAACAATCCAGATGGATAGATAGACCTCACGACTGATGATCTCCAAATGATACACCTGATCAATGACCATTAAGAATTTCAATCCCAGTGCAAGTTCTACGAATCCGAAAACGATCTTCACTGAATTGAGCCATCCGCCTGATTTGGGTAATGAACTTAATGTGGATGGAAAAAAGGCAAAGAAACCAAATGGAAGTGCAAAGGCAAGACTAAAACCGAGCATACCTATCACCGGTTTGATCACTTCACCCCTTGCAGCTTCCACGAGCACTGTACCAATGATCGGGACTGTACATGAGAACGAAATCAACACCAATGTAAATGCCATGAAGAAAGCGCCTGTAAAACCGCCTTTCTCGGCTTGCTTGTCCGATTTATTGATCAGCCAGTTAGGTAATGTTAGGTCGAACATGCCAAAAAATGCCAAGGAAAAAATGATGAATATCAAAAAGAAAAATAAATTGGGAACCCAGTGTGTACTTAGCCAATTAATGAAATCAGGACCTAAGGTAAATGAAACACCCAGACCGATCGCCGTATAAATTAAAATAATTGACAAGCTGAATACCAATGCCTGTGTTCTTGCTTTCAGTTTATTCTCACTTCCGCGGATAAAAAAAGTAACGGTCATAGGAATCATCGGGAAGATGCAAGGCATCATGATTGCTGCAAGTCCGCCGAGAAAAGCAAGAAAGAAAAACAGCAACAACGACTCATTACCACCGGTTTCATTTTGTTGTGTAGCATTCAAATTATTTTTTTCAACATGCTTTGAAGTAGTAGAGTCAATAGGTGTTTCTTGTCCGGATTGTTTTGATAATTGCGCTGTCTTCCCTGTTGTATCACCGGATGATTTTAATTTTGAAACATCCACATCAAAACTGAAATCAGCATTGTCGCGCGTACATTTCATTTCATCGCACACCATAAAATCAATCGTACCTTTTATTGAAAATGATTGTGCTGACAGCACTTTAATTTTTTGTTTGAATGTGGCAGTATGTTTGAACACGTTCAGGTTCATCTGAAAATTTTCATCAAACTTCCTGACAGAAGCCGACTCACTTGCTTTTCCCAGCAATGTAAAATTTTTATTTTTTTCAAAAATAAAAGTAGTTGGTATAGGTCCATCCTTTGGAACATCCTGTGAATACAATGAACTGCCTTCATCAATTTTTGCCGTAAATACCAGTTCGGCTTCATCCTTTCCAACAGGAATCACAGCATATTTCCATTTAACCGGATGAACAATCTGAGCAGATGCACTCCATCCATTTAAAACTATTAAAACAAAAACGAATAACCTAATTACTATTTTCATAAGAATGTATATCTATAATTGTCAGACAAAGTTAGAAATAAAAAACAAATACATTTCTTATAGCTGTTTCATATCATAAAATTAATGTCTTGTTCGGCTCTTAATAAAGGTGTTGCAGATATTGCTATTGGTTGGTATGGAAAACATATAACGTTTGAAGGATGCCTTTCATTCGTGTCAAGTGTTCTGTCTATTTATATTAAACTGTTAACGTTTCCATAAGCACTTGCATTATATTCGTTAAGATGCTCTTTAATTATTAAGTCCGCTTTAGGAAGGTTTTTCAATAAATGATAACTTTCAATTAAAGGTTTAAATTTAGTTCCAAATTCCGAAACTCCATTATAGAAAAGTAATAAAAGTTCGTGAGTAGAAAGTTGTGCCCTTAAGATGCTAATATATTCTTGTTTATTTATTGCTTGTGAATTGTGGACGAACTTTACAATATGATAAAGATTTCTAAAATAATGTCCCAGATCATATTTATGTTTGTCAAAGAAGTTTGAATACGCTTTCTTTACTACATCTAATTCAGTTAATGGAAGAAGGTCATAAACATTTGTTGTTGAGTTCCATTTTTTTCTTTCAACTTTGCCGTATGCCGTATGTAAACCACTGTAAAAAGTCAAGAAGCAATCTCTACTTTTCTTAATATCAACTTTGTCATAAGAAGTTCCTGCTATACGGTCTGTTGTTGTCGTAACAATTTTTACGTCAATTGCATTAACTATTGAATGATGCAAATTAAGAAGATTAAAGAATGTTGTTTCAAATTGTTGCTTTTCAAGGGTGTCTGCTTGTTTTTGCAAAATTGTTCTACTATCTGCTAGTTCTTGTCTTTGGGACTTATATGTCAAGTAAAGAAGAATGAAAGCGGAAATAGAAAGAAAAGGAGCCGTCATTCCGCTTACAAAAGTTCCAAGGTCGCTATATTTATTTACTACTAAAGTGTATTTCCCAATGTGAAGTCCATTAAGTACGTTGTAAGGAAAGAATAGAAACAAAAGTCCAATAGCAAGAAAAGTAATTGCTATTAATAATCCCCAGTCTTTCGTTTTATTGTTCATCGTTTAGTTTTGTACGCGCGTTCACAAGGTTGCCGCCAACGTTTCGTGGCTTTGCTACTTTCTTGGTGATTTCTTTGTTGTATTTAATTTCAGGCTCTTCCACTACAAATAATGTTGGAATATTTATAATTTGCTTTACTCGTTGTCTTGCTATTGCACAATACTCGTGGCTTATGTCAATGCCAATGTATTGTCTGCCCATTTCACAAGCTACCCTTGCAGTTGTTCCGCTTCCACTCATCGGATCAAATACAATGTCGCCCTGATTTGTCCACGATTTAATATGGTCTCTAACTAAATCACAAGGAAATGGTGCGGGGTGTCCTTTAGCTTCTTGGTCTTCTTGTTTTTTTCCTACTACATATTCCCATATATTGCCTTTAATTTTTTTGTCTTTTACAGGCTTTGCCATCTTTTCTCTTGTCTGTTCATTTTTAGAAAAATTTTTGTATGTCGTACCGTTTAGTTCTAAACCTGCGTGCAAACAGTCAATCATTAAAGGATTATGTATCTTTACAGTTCCTTTGCTGAATACAAACATAAATTCAAATTCATTATTATAGCGTTTGCGATAAATTTGAGGAATTGGATTTGTCTTACGAAAAATCATTGTGTCGTGAAGGTTAAAGCCAATTTCTCTGAAATACAAAGCTTGATTAAAACTTGTTCCAGTTTCAGTTCCTTCAATTGTTGCATCGTTTACAACCCAAACAACAACACCGCCTTGTTTGGTAACTCTAAATAATTCTTTGGCTATATCTTCAAATGGAAAATCAAAACCTTTGTAATTTCTCAAATTATCGTAAGGTGGTGAAGTAACAGTTAAGTCAATAACTTCATTATCAAATTTTTTCATTACTTCAACACAGTTGCCTTCAATGATTTGGTTTATATATTTATCTATATTCATTTTTATTATTTTAGTGTAAATAGACCATTGTCAGAAATTGCATTGATGGTTTTAATTTTGCTTTCAATTTTGTGAACTTTGATAAGTTCTTTCAATGCTTCTTTGTGACTCATACGCATAATTTTTTCTCTTTCTTGTGCCAAAAAAGTAAGTGCTTCTTCTTTGGCAATAGTGATGCTTTCGGTTGCAACACCTTTTTCAATACTCCAAAGTGGTTCTATTATTTTTGAAAAAGAAAGAATTGTTTTGTTGATTGCTAACCAATAATCGGTAGCATTTTTTGACGGATTGAGTGCATGAACTGTTTCAAATATTTTCTTTAAAAGCTGTTCAGCTTTTGCTTTTCCTTCAACTTCTGAATATGAAAGCAGTAGTGCAAGATGTGAGTATGTAAAAACACATACACTTTGCGTTGTTGCTTGCTGGTATATTTGGCTTGAAGAAGTTGGAAGTTGATAAATAGGGCAAACAACCATTGCATAATGCTTACCACGTTTCCATCCGTGCATTGCTTGCACTTTGAAATCTTTTTGATTCTTTGCAGTTCGGCTTAATCTAAATGCTTTTGCGTCTGCCACAAAACTGTAATCTTTCGCGACTACTTCAACGTCTGCGGCATCTGCTCTTTCTTTTAGAACTAGACTTGTAAGTCCTAATGCTGTAAAAGCCAAAGAAAGTAAACAGTCTGTGTATTTTGAATATAATTTTTCTTCGCTTGTGTCGTGTCCATAGCTTTCTGGAATATTACCGCATAGTCTTAAATGGTCAATAAGCGAAGAAATGCCATTTTTCTTAACTTCAGCTTCTAATTCTTTTTCTAATTTTTCTGTGTCGTTACCAAAGTGTCCGCTAAGTTTTCGGATTTCTTCAACCCAATACTCTCGTCTTTTAATAGCTTCGTCTGATATTATTTTGCTCATTTATTTTCTGTCAAATTATTGAATTCAAAGATACTCAAATTGAAAGTAAAGTCGTTTTAAATTGGCGTCAAATTGTCAACAGTTGATGTTGGAACGTATTGTCTTTAGCATTGCCACTGACTTGTATATACCCCAAACTCATTCATTAAAAAGGTTGGATTATACCTCTGGTTTGGGTTGTATAACCCAACCTTTTGTATTGGTTATTACATCTATTGTTTATATTAAATATTAAGGTCATCAAATGGTGATTTAAAAATTTTACATCCAAACTAAAACAAATATGTAAAAAAACTTAAATTATTGTAGTTTTTTTAACAAAAAAAAAGTACCGAATAAATCCGGAACCTTTAATACATTTTTTATTCGTCTTGAAGTACAGTTATCAATTCACGAAGTTCTTTGTCAGAAATAGAAGCAGTTTCACTTTTATCGTATATTGATATTAAGGTCACAATAATTTCTTTCCCTTTAATTTCAACCATTTTAACAACTTCAGTGTCTATATGACTTATAATCCTTAGTCCACCACTTTTCCCTTTCCCTTTGCTTTTTACACCTAATCTTATTTTATATGAATCATGTCCAAGCGATTTCCCTAATCGAGGATTTTCTGTCAATTCTTCTTCAAGACAAGTCAATTCATCTCGTAATGAAGGGAATTTCTTCAAGAGTGGTTTCGCCTGTCGCTTGAAACTCTTTGAAATTCTAACTATTACCTTCATTTAAAAATGCTGATAGAGTTTGCAACTTATGACCATGTTTTCTGGCAGTTTTAATCTCTCCCAAACCATCCTGAATAGCCAAAAACACCTTCAATTTGTTTTGAAGTTTGATATAATTCTCATTTATTTTTTCCCATTTTTCATAAGGAACAATAACAGATGTTTTCACACCTCTATTATCTACTACATATTGCATTGTGTTTTTCATGGCTACTTATTTTTCGCAAATTTAATCATTTCTGAATTTTGTTGCAAGTTCGGAGCAATTGTATGTTGCCTAACTGGTATATGCTTCAAACTTTTATTAATTGGTTATTACATAATATTAAATATCAAGGTCATCAAATAGTGATTTAAAAATTTTACATCCAAATATAAATTAAATATGTGATTAAACTTTAAATGTGTATAAATTTTTTAAAACAAGAAAGGGTGCCGATTAAGCTGTAAATCTTTACAAAAAATAAAAAAGTAAGAATTATTGAATGTCAGTTAACATTGAACAAAAAACAATAGAACGCTGATGACACAGATAAATAAGATAAACACTGATATTTAAGACCTAAAGATATTGCAGAAATAATTATTACAATGACAATGAAGCAAGGTTATAATTCTGTTTTAAGATTGGAATTAAAAATTCAACGTACTGTTTTTCAACCCTGAAAAATCATATTGAATCATAATAATCAGCGTCATCAGTGTTCTATGCTTGACAAGTGAATAATGAAAAATTTTTGAATAGTAAAATATAACTTATTCTATTTCACCAATAATATTTATTTTTTTGAGTAACAACAAATTAATCAAATTTATGTAAGTTTGTTTTAAAAAATATACATGTTCAATTTAACAGACATAGAACAAATCAAAGCTCTTGGCATTTCGCAGGATCAGGTTGAAATACAGCTGAAGTCATTCCGACAAGGGTTTCAACACATCACGCTCATTGATATTGCAACTTGTGAAAATGGCATTTTAACATTTACGGAATCTGAATGTACTATGCTTTCAGAATATTTTTCACAACACGCTCCGGTAAAACGAATCTTTAAATTTGTCCCTGCATCAGGCGCTGCCAGCAGAATGTTCAAAGATTTATATGCTTGCTTATCAGGTGAAAATAGTTCTGCTGATGTCATTGATAAATTTATATCACATATTAAAAAATTTGCTTTTCACGACGACCTCTTATCAATCCTTGATAAAAACGGAATTGCAATAAACCGGATAAATGAAGATCCAAAACAAACTATTGATTATTTATTGAATGAAAAAGGATTGAACTACGGGAATCTTCCAAAAGGTCTCCTTTCTTTTCATAAATATCCCGATCATTGCCGGACTGCTGTGGAAGAACAACTGGCTGAAAGCATCGGGTATTGCCTGACAAATGACAAAAAAATAAATATTCATTTCACTGTCTCTCCCGAACATGAATCACGTTTTAAAAAACATATTGAAACTATTCAAAAAAAATATGAAAATTTATTTCATGTAAAATTTGACGTTTCATTTTCTACTCAAAATCATGCTACCGATACGATTGCTGTTGACATGAACAATGAACCTGTCAGAGATAGTGATGGCAGGTTGCTGTTCAGACCGGCTGGTCATGGTGCATTGATTGAGAACCTTAACCGACTCAATGCCGACATCGTATTTATTAAAAATATTGATAATGTTGTCCCCGACAGATTAAAAGAAAAAATAATCTTTTACAAAAAAATGCTGGGTGGATATTTATTGAAGACTCAAAATAAAATCTTCTCCTATCTCAACCTATTAGAAACAACAAGTGTTTCAACAGAACAACTCAATGAGATCATTCATTTTGCGACAACCAATTTGCAATTGATCATTGATAACGACATTCATCGTTTATCAGAAGAAGAAAAAATTTCATATCTCTTTAAATTACTAAATCGTCCGATACGCGTTTGTGGAATGGTTAGTAATAAAGGTGATAAAGGTGGAGGCCCTTTCTTTGTTAGAAATGAAGATGGAACAGTATCCTTACAGATCGTTGAAGAACAACAGGTTGATTTCTGCAACCCAACACAAAAAGCCATTTTCGATCGGTCAACCCATTTCAGTCCAACCGATATTGTATGCGGAATGCATGATTACCAAGGAAAACCATTCAACCTGAAAAATTTTATTGATCATTCAACCGGTTTTATCACCATCAAATCCAAGAACGGAAATAATCTCAAATCAATGGAACTGCCGGGTTTGTGGAATGGCTCCATGGCTTATTGGATCAGTATATTTGTTGAAGTGCCGCAGATCACGTTCAATCCGGTTAAAACCGTTTTTGATCTGTTGCGCGAAGAACATCAGACCTAATCAGACAACAATATTGACGATTCGTTTTTTAACAATGATTATTTTTTTCGGTGTTTTCCCTTCAAGCCATTTCTGAATCTTTTCGTCAGCCAGAATGATCTTTTCCATTTCATTGTTCTCCATATCCAAAGGCAATTCAATATTATTCCTTGTTTTACCATTTACGGATACAGGATAACTGAATGTATTCTCAATTAAATATTCATCGTTGTATTCAGGGAATGCAGCAAATGCAACGCTATCTTTATTCCCGAGCAATTGCCAGAGTTCTTCTGAAATATGCGGTGCAAAAGGAGATAACAATAAAACCAATTTCTCAAGAATTACTTTTTTAATGCATTTCAATTCATTCAGTTCGTTCACACAGATCATGAACTGACTGACACCTGTATTGAATGAAAAGCGTTCGATATCCTCTTTGATTTTTTTAATTGTTCTGTGCAGTGATTTTAATTCCTCCAGGGTGGGTTCATCATTTGAAACAAAGAACTGACCTTCTTTATTAAAAAACAATCTCCATAATTTTTTCAGGAAACGATGCACACCGTCAATTCCATTGGTATCCCATGGTTTCGACATTTCCAGCGGACCTAAAAACATTTCGTACATGCGCAATGTATCAGCGCCGTATTTCTCAACAATCTGATCCGGGTTAACCACGTTATACATGGACTTTGACATCTTTTCCACAGCCCAGCCACAATGATATTTCCCATCATCATCTAAAAAAAATTCCGCATCCTTAAAATCAGGGAGCCAGGCACAGAAAGCGTTCGTATCAAGGATATCATTTGAAACAATATTTACATCAACATGCATTGCCGTACAATCAAACTGATCTTTTTTTGACAACGTAACAAAACGGTTGCTCCCTTTTATTCTGTAAACAAAATTTGATCGTCCCTGTATCATCCCTTGATTGATGAGCTTTTTGAAAGGTTCGTCTTTGCAAACCAAACCCATATCAAATAAAAACTTATTCCAGAAACGTGAATAGATCAAATGACCTGTGGCATGTTCGGTTCCGCCAATATAGAGGTCAACATTTTCCCAGTACTGATTTGCTTCTTTTGAAAAATATTCATTCTTGTTTTTCGGATCCATGTAACGCAGGTAATATCCTGATGAGCCGGCAAACCCGGGCATGGTGCTTAATTCAATGGGATAACCTTCTTTTGTTTTCCAGTTTTTGGCTCTGCCCAAGGGCGGTTCACCTTTCTCTGTCGGGAGATAAGCATCAATCTCAGGTAGTTCAAGCGGTAGAGCTTTTTCGTCCAAAGGATATGGAATGTCATTTTTATAATACATTGGAAACGGCTCACCCCAATAGCGCTGCCTACTGAAGATGGCATCACGCAAACGATAATTTATTTTCTTTTTACCAAGCCCTTGCTTTTCAACCTCATCATTCATCTTCCTGATTGCATCCGGTACATTTAACCCATTCAGAAAATCTGAATTAATCAATATTCCTTCTTTTGCATCGTATGATTCATTTGTGATATCGCCCCCTGAAACTACTTCAATGATGGGCAAATTAAAATGTTTTGCAAAAGCATAATCCCTGCTGTCATGTGCAGGAACAGCCATAATGGCTCCTGTTCCATAACCTGCCAGAACATAATCACTTACCCAGATAGGAATTTGTTTTTTTGTAAACGGATGAATCGCATATCCACCGGTAAATACACCGGACACGGTTTTCGTATCTGCCATGCGATCTCTTTCCGTTCGTTTCTTTGTTTCTTCAATATATTTTGAAACTGTATCACGATTTTCATCGGTTGTTACTTTCTGAACTAAAACACTTTCAGGTGCCAACACCATGAATGTGCAGCCAAATAATGTATCCGGGCGGGTAGTAAAAATTAGGACCTCTCCCCACCCCTCTCCGGAGGAGAGGTTGAATTTAATTTCAGCACCTTCTGAATAGCCAATCCAATTGCGCTGCATGTCTTTGAGGGATTCAGTCCATTCCAGTGAATCAAGTCCTTTTAGTAAACGATTTGAATAAGCGGTAATTCGTAAGAACCATTGTTTCATTTTTTTCTGTTCCACTGGATGCCCACCACGAACTGAAAATCCTTCTTTAACTTCATCGTTGGCAAGCACAGTTCCTAAAGCAGGACACCAGTTCACAACAGCTTCTGCCAGGTATGCAAGGCGATAATTCATTAAAACAGAAAGTTGTTCTTCTGCATTCATTGAATTCCACTGCTCTGAAGAAAATTCGTTGGTCTCACTACAAGCTGCATCAACAGATACATTTCCATTGGATTGAAATTCTTTTATGAGACTTTCAATGGATTCAGCTTTTTGTGATTTATTATTATACCAATGAGAGAAAAGTTGAATAAAAGTCCATTGTGTCCATTTATAATAATCAGGGTCACATGTTCTGACCTCTCGGCTCCAATCATATGAAAACCCTATCTTATCCAGTTGTTCGCGGTATCTTTCAATATTTTTTTCTGTGGTAACTGCAGGATGCTGACCTGTTTGAATGGCATACTGTTCAGCAGGTAATCCAAAAGCATCATACCCCATTGGATGTAGCACATTAAATCCCTGCATGCGCTTGAAACGGGTATAGATGTCAGAAGCAATGTATCCCAATGGATGCCCAACATGCAAACCGGCGCCCGAAGGGTAAGGAAACATATCCAAAACATAAAATTTGGGTTTATTATGGTCAACATCTACTTCAAATACCTTCTTCTCTTTCCAGTATTTCTGCCACCTTTGCTCTATTTCATTAAAATTATAGTCCATCAAAAAATTCTTTTCAAAATGTTTTTATTTTTAAAAATTATCTATCAAATCGCTTGCGAATTTAGGAAAAGAAAGTAAAATTTCATGAATATTAAAATAGAATTTATAATTTTAGTAATTTAGCCCGCTGTAAAATCAGCGTATGTTTAAACAACAGAAAAAAGCCGATGCAATAACCACAAGACGATTAAGAACATCGTACATAACAAGTGTTATCAGTATTTCATTGGTTTTATTTATGCTTGGTCTGTTAGGACTCATCCTGCTCCATGCAAAAAAAATATCTGATCATGTAAAAGAAAATATAGGTCTTACCGTTTTTATGAATGATAATGCGAAAGAACCTGATATTTTTCAGTTTCAAAAAAATGTCAATCAACTTGAATACGTGAAATCAACTGAATACATCAGTAAAGAAACTGCTGCCATAGAACTTAAACAGGATTTAGGTGAAGACTTCCTCAATTTTTTAGGTTATAATCCGTTGCATCCGTCTATTGAAGTATATCTGAAAGCTGATTATGCCAACAATGATAGTATTCCGTTTATTGAAAAAAAATTATTGCAAAATAAAGACGTCAAAGAAGTGGTCTATTTAAAATCATTGATTAAACAAGTAAATGAAAATGTCAAAAAAATCAGTTTGGTTTTACTGATATTCAGTTTTATATTGCTGTTGATCGCTATTGCATTAATTAATAATACCATTCGATTATCCGTATTTGCAAAAAGATTTCTAATCCGAAGTATGCTTTTGGTAGGTGCTACGGAAACATTCATCCGAAGACCATTTATTATCAAAGGAATTATTCAAGGAATATATGGTGCAATTTTTTCAATTATTCTTTTAAGTGGATTAATTTATCTTGCAAAACAAAAAATTCCTGAAATTATAAACCTGAATGATTATAATTTATATTTATATGTTTTTGCCATCGTAACCCTTCTGGGCATAATCATATCATGGATATCAAATTATTTTGCCGTCAGGAAATATTTACGAATGAAAACTGATTTTTTATATTTATGACAACTAAAACTCCAAAAACAATTGAAAAAAGCGCTACCGCTTTTGCAATGGATAAAAAAAATTATATCCTGCTTATTATCGGATTACTTTTCATCATTATCGGATTTATTCTGATGAGTGGTGGCGGTTCGGATGATCCCAACGTATTCAGTGAAAAACTTTTCGATTTTCGTCGTCTTACCCTCGCACCCATAATGGTATTGGCTGGTTTTGTCATTGAAATTTTTGCCATCATGATAAAACCTAAAGCAACCGATCAATCAGAATAATTTTCATTTTATATATTTAAACTTTTCATCTATTGAATTCAATTGAAGCAATTATTATAGCCATCGTTGAAGGCATTACAGAGTTTTTGCCGATTTCCTCTACAGGACACATGATCATCACACAAAAAATTCTTGGTGTTGAAATCAATGAATTTGTAAAAGCATTTACTGTAAATATCCAGTTTGGTGCTATTCTTTCAGTAATTGTGCTGTATTGGAAACGTTTTTTTTGTTTTAAAAAAGAAAACGTACTCAGTGATAATGTTATTCACATATTTAAAAAAGATAATTATAATAATTTTTTCACATTCTATTTAAAGTTATTGGTTGCATTTCTTCCTGCGGCAGTCATTGGGTTTCTGCTAAATGATTTCATTGACTCATTACTCGAAAATGTAATTGTTGTAGCAGTTATGTTGGTTCTTGGCGGAGTAATTCTGTTATTTGTGGATAAATGGTTCAATAATCCTTCCGATAACCAGTCTGTAAGCTATTTAAAATCTTTAAAGATCGGATTCTTCCAATGCATTGCCATGATTCCCGGAGTGTCCCGTTCAGCGGCCACAATCATTGGTGGTATGTCACTGAAATTATCCCGAAAAAATGCTGCAGAATTTTCTTTTTTTCTGGCTGTACCTACTATGTTTGCTGCTTCAGCATTTAAACTTTTAAAAGACTATAAAATTTTACTTGTTAAATCAAATCTTAGTATTTTACTTTTAGGTAACATCGTTTCATTTATTGTTGCAATGATCGCGATAAAATTTTTTATCACCTTCCTCACCAAATACGGATTTAAAGTATTTGGATACTATAGAATAATTGTAGGTCTAACAATTTTGATTTTAATAAGTTTAGGCAATAACTTAAGCATTATTTAATGGATTATTTTTCCGGAGAAATTCTTTGTTTTAATAAACCATTTCGCTGGTCATCTTTTGATCTTGTCAAGAAGGTACGTTCTGTTTTATTTACAGAATTAAATACCAATAAATTAAAGATTGGTCATGCAGGTACCCTTGATCCTCTTGCCACCGGACTCTTAATTATTTGTACAGGTAAATATACCAAACGAATTGATGAAATTCAGGTAATGGAAAAAGAATATACCGGCACATTTAAAGTTGGTTTTACAACTCCTTCCTTTGATTTAGAAACAGACGAAAATGCCTCCTTCCCTATTGAACATATCAACGAACAACTAATTCACGAAACAGCAAAAGGTTTTATTGGGGAACAACAACAGGTTGCTCCTATTTATTCAGCAAAAAAAATCAAAGGAGAAAGAGCTTATGAATTTGCTCGTCGGGGCGAAGAAATCGAAATAAAATCAAATATTATTACTATTTATTCGTTTAATATTACAAATGTTAATTTACCTTGGATTGATTTTGAAATAACTTGCAGTAAAGGAACCTATATAAGGTCCATTGCAAGAGATTTTGGATTAAAATTAAACTCCGGTGCATATATGACCAAATTATGCAGAACAAGAATCGGCGATTATAAATTAGAAGATGCAATTGAGATTGAAAATTTTCAAAAAAGTCTTACAAAATAAAAATTAAAAATCAGAAAATCAAAACTAAAAAAAAAAAAAATGAATATCTATTCCAAAAACTTTACTTTGCATTTTTGATATACTATATTTGCACTACCAAAAAAAATGTATTTAATATCCTGTAATATTTAAAAAAATTATGAAATTATCTGCTTTCAGATATCATTTACCATTAGAGTTGATCGCAAGTTATCCCTTGAATAACAGAGATGAATCCAGACTGATTATTTTACATAAGAAATCTCAAAAGATTGAACATCGGAAATTTAAAGATATTATTGAATATTTTAAAGATGGTGATGCAATTATTTTAAACAATACGAAAGTTTTTCCTGCCAGGTTATATGGTAAAAAAGAAAAAACCGGTGCCAAAATTGAAGTATTTCTTCTAAGAGAACTAAATTCAGATGCCCGTTTATGGGATGTTTTAGTTGATCCTGCCCGAAAGATCAGAATAGGGAATAAGCTTTATTTTGGTGACGATGAATCATTGGTTGCTGAAGTCATTGATAATACTACATCCCGTGGCAGAACGCTTCGTTTTTTATTTGATGGTTCATATGAAGAATTTAAAAAAACCATAAATAAATTAGGTTATACACCTCTTCCTAAAATTCATCAACGGCAAGCAGAAGATATTGATAAAGAAAGATATCAAACAATTTATGCCAAACATGAAGGCGGTGTTGTTGCTCCAGCTGCTGGCTTTCATTTTAGCAGAGAACTTATTAAGAGAATGGAATTGAAAGGTGTCAACTTCGCAGAAATTACGCTTCATGCAGGTTTAGGAAATTTCAGAAGTGTAGATGTTGAAGATCTGACCAAACACAAAATGGACTCTGAACAGGTCATTATTGAAGATACTGCGGTTAATATTGTTAATAAAACAAAAGAAAATAAGAAAAAGATCTGTGCAGTAGGAACATCAACTCTTCGTGCTATTGAATCATCCGTGTCTATTTCAAAACAATTGAAGCCATATCACGGATGGACAAATATATTTATTTTTCCGCCCTATGATTTCAGTATTGCTGATACATTGATAACCAATCTTCATCTTCCTCAATCTACTTTAATGATGACGGTTGCTGCCTTTACTGAATATGACTTTCTGATGAAAGCCTATAAAGAAGCTGTAGAAAAGAAATACAGATTTTTTACATATGGTGATGCAATGTTAGTTTTACCAGATTAATATAAACATTTAATTGTTTTTGAAAACATTGCTCTTGTATGAAAAAATTTGCCCTTATTGTTGCCGGAGGTAAAGGTGCACGAATGAATCATACAATACCCAAACAATTTATTTCTGTTTTGGGTAAACCTGTACTTATGTATTCCATTGAATCATTTTATAGATTTTCACCCAATATTCAAGTTATTGTTGTCCTTCCTGAAGAATATATTTCTTTCTGGAAAGATTTGTGTTTGAAATTTAAATTTACCATTCAGCATGATCTTGTTTCAGGTGGAGAAACGCGTTTTCATTCCGTTAAAAATGGTTTAGATTTCATTTCGGCCGTTGAAGGTATTGTTGCAATTCATGATGGTGCCAGACCTAATCTAAAACCTGAACTCATCAAAAAACTTTTTTTTGAAACAGAAAAATATGGAAATGCTATTCCTTCACTTCCATTTAAAGAGTCTGTAAGAATTATTTCAAATCAATCAAATAAATCAATAGACAGAAATTTTCTTAAAATTATTCAGACACCTCAGTGTTTCCTCCTATCACTTATTAAGAACGCTTACCTTCAGAATTATCAGAATAACTTTACTGATGATGCAACTGTTGCTGAATCTATCGGAATTAAAATTCATCTGACTGAAGGAGATATTCATAACCTCAAAATAACATCCTCTGATGATTTAATTTATATTGAATCAATTCTAAAATAATTTTAAATTTTCGTTTTAGGTATAATATGGTTTTATCATTGAATATATATTAATATATTGATAATTATTTACTTATACTTTAATGATTCATTTTATATACTATTGAGTATTGTAAATACATTTATTAATAATTTTCTATAAAAATTATTACCATATATTTTTGTGCCTTTTAAAATTTATTGAAAATATTCAAATTAATTTTCTAATTATGGCAAAAGCAAAAGGGCATATACAAATTAATATTGAAAATTGTAAAGGTTGTGCACTTTGCACTGAAGCTTGCCCGCAAAATATTTTATCCATCTCAAAAAATTTAAATAATAAAGGGTATCATTATTCCGAAACTGTATTGGACGGTTGTACAGGGTGCTCTAACTGTGCAATTATCTGCCCTGACGGAGTTATAATAGTTTATAAAGACAATAAGTAAAAATGATTTAAATATCATCTGAACACATATATGAAAGAATTAAGATTAATGAAAGGGAATGAAGCATTAGCCGAAGCTGCAATTCGTGCAGGTGCAGATGCTTATTTCGGTTATCCAATCACACCACAGTCGGAAGTCATGGAATACCTTATGAGTGAAAAAACAGAAGAAAGAACAGGGATGGTTGTTTTACAAGCAGAAAGCGAGCTGGCAGCAATTAATATGATCTTCGGTGCTGCCGGTTGTGGTAAAAAAGTATTTACATCTTCATCGGGTCCAGGGATCAGTTTAATGCAGGAAGGTCTATCCTATATTGCAGGAGCTGAATTACCCTGTGTCATTGTCAATGTTTCAAGAGGAGGTCCTGGATTAGGCAGTATTTATCCCTCTCAAGCTGATTATTTCCAAGCTGTCAAAGGGGGTGGACATGGTGATTACAAACTGATTGTTCTAGCTCCGGATTCTGTTCAGGAAATGGCAGACTTTATGTCTTTAGGATTTGATCTTGCGTTTAAGTATCGTAATCCGGTTATGATTCTTTCTGACGGAGCAGTTGGACAAATGATGGAGAAAGTTGAATTAAATGACCAGAGTCCAAGACTTTCATTTGATGAGATATGTGAAAAATCTCCATGGGCTGCCAATGGGAAAAAACCTGATAGACCCAAAAATATAATTTCATCCTTACTTAGAGAAGAAGATGAACGAATCAATCAACATCTGCAGGCAAAATACAAAACCTTACAGGAAAACGAGGTAAGATATAAAACATATTCCTGTGAAGATGCTGAATATCTTCTTGTAGCTTTTGGTTTAAGTGCAAGGGTTTGTCAAAAAGCAGTTCAAATTGGAAGAGAAGAAGGGATTAAGGTAGGATTAATTCGACCTATAACATTATTTCCTTTTCCAAAAAAAGAAATAAAACAAATGATTGGTAGAATAAAAGGAATTTTAACCGTAGAAATAAATGCCGGTCAAATGGTTGAAGATGTTCGACTAACAGTTGAAGGTCAAACAAAAGTTGAATTTTACGGATGTTTCAGTGGATCAATTCCTACACCTGATGGAATTATTGATGCCTTAAAAAATAAATTAATAAAGGAATAATCATGGCTGAAGAAATGATAGTTACAGAAAATTCTGCTTCAAAAAGTATTTTTAATAGAAGTGAAATTCTTACGGATGTTCCATTTCATTATTGTCCTGGATGTGGTCATTCAAAGGTACATCAGTTAATAGCAGAAGTTATTGAAGAATTAAAAATCCAGAATGAAACAATTGGTGTTGCCCCTGTTGGATGCTCTGTATTTATGAGTAATTATTTCCACGTTGACTTTCATGAAGCTGCCCATGGTCGTGCACCAGCAGTTGCTACAGGCATCAAACGAGTTTTGCCTGAAAAATATGTTTTTACATATCAAGGGGATGGAGATTTAGCTGCAATAGGTACTGGTGAAACAATTCATACATGCAACAGGGGTGAAAATATTACAATCATCTTTATTAATAATGGAATTTATGGAATGACCGGAGGACAAATGGCTCCTACTTCTTTACCTTCTATGATTACATCAACCTCACCTTACGGAAGAGATATTAAAGCAATGGGCTATCCTTTAAAAATAACTGAAATTGTTGCACAACTTTCAGGCACTTTTTATGCAACCAGACAATCGGTTCATACACCTGCAAATGTAAGAAAGGCAAAAAAAGCTATACAGAAAGCATTTGAATATCAGAAATTGAACAAAGGAACTAGCTTCGTTGAAATTGTTTCTAACTGTCCTTCAAATTGGAAATTATCACCACTACAATCTAACAAATGGCTTGATGAAAATATGATTCCTTTTTATCCATTAGGTGATATAAAAGTACCTGAACTTTAAAACTAACTGTAATACAAAAAACTATGACTGAAGAAATAATTATAGCAGGATTTGGTGGTCAGGGAATTCTTTCAATGGGAAAGATTTTGGCTTATTCAGGTGTAATGCAAAATAAAGAAGTTAGTTGGTTTCCCTCATATGGACCTGAAATGAGAGGTGGAACAGCCAATGTTATTGTGATCATTAGTGATGAATCTATCAGTTCCCCTATGATAAATAAATTTGATACTGCGATTCTTCTAAATCAACAATCGATTAAAAAATTTGAATCATCGCTTAAACCTGGAGGATTATTAATTTTTGACTCTAATGGGATTAAAGAATTTCCAAAAAGAAATGATATTAATATTTATGAAATTAAAGCAACTGATGAAGCTTCTCGTATGGGGATTTCTAAAATATTTAATATGATCGTATTAGGTGGTTTTCTAAAAATAAAACCTATTGTTCAATTAGAGTATATTAAAAAAGGATTAGAAAAATCATTACCTTCAAGATACCACACCTTAATACCTGATAATTTAAAAGCTGTAAACATAGGTCAAGAAATAATTCATAAATATTCGACATAGTATCAATTACATATTTATTGTTTATATTGTTTTTTTATATTTTCATCTTTACAATCATGATATTTGTCATAATTATTTTTTTTAATAAAATATAAATTATATTTACACTTAAATTATATAAAAATTTGTTCTTTTTGTTGATTTTTAAAAAAATAAGTTATATATTTGACTTAATTTCTAATAAATAAATAATAAATTTTATTGTTAATCATTTAATAATTTAATATTAAAAAACACTATATCAGTCAGTTATATATATTTATTTTAATTTTCTCATATTTAACTTTATAGTGTTAATATTTTTTTTAAATTTGTATTCTTAAAAAAAACTTTTTATGAAAAAGAGAATTATATATCTATTAATCTTTTGTTTTATTTCAGGTAGTATAATACTTATTGGAAAGTATTCATATGCTGGGGGCAAAAGTGGATCAGCGTTTAACCAATCATCTTCATTTGATAAAAGTTCTTTCAATGATAAGGGTACTCAAGGACAAGATAAACTACTTGGTCCTCCCGATCCACCAACCGATGATGGCGACCCTATTGATACTCCTACTGATAACAACTTAATTTCAGACAGTATTATTTTATTACTTTTCTTGGGAGGTATCTTTTTAGTATCCAGAAAACTATTTAATCATAAACAAATTAAGATTTAAAATAATATTATAAAAAATTATACATATTAACAATCCTCTACATATAAAAAGTAGGGGATTTTTTATTTAATTAAAAATGATAGAAGAAAAACAAAAATTTATTTTCAATATTCTCATTTCATTAATTACCGGATTTACTTTTTGGATTTCTATCAGGCAATTCCATTTTTTTGAAACTGTTTTATTACAAACACCTATTCCTTTTATGATGGCAAAAGGATTACTAATCATTATACAAAATTTTTTAAAAATATTCAACCATGAAAGTTTGATTCATAATTATACAATCTATTTTTCTCACACAAGGGGAATCAGAATTATTTTTACTTGTTTAGCACTTAGTCATACGGGTTTAATTATAGGCCTCATTTTACCTTATCCCGGTAAAATTTCAACAAAACTATGGTATATTCCTCTAACAATGATTGTCATTTATTTGCTAAATGCTTTACGTCTTATTATTTTAGCATTGGTATTAATTTATTTTCCAAGATATGATGAATTTGTCCATTATTTTTTTACACGTATAATCCTTTATTTAGGAGTATTTATTTTATGGTATATTTGGATAAAAAAATTTCAGAAAACATACAAAAAAATTTAAATTAAATAGCTCTCTTTATTTTAATTGACATATTATTCAATGAAAATATTTATATATACATTATTTACATTTCTAATCTTCATTGTGTCATGTACTGAAATTGATACTACATACCCTGATCAAATTGAAGGATACAAACCTATCTATATCAGTAAGGAAAACCTTCACAAAATTTATTCTGATACACCACAACCACTTATTAATCCCGGAAAAATTTACGTGTGGAATAAATATATTTTTATCAATGAAAAAAGTAAAGGAATTCATGTGATTGACAATTCCAATCCTACAAGTCCGAAGAAGATATCTTTTATCAATATTCCCGGAAATATTGATATTGCTGTTAAATCTAATGTTTTATATGCGGATAATGTATCCGATTTGGTTGCCCTTGACATTAGCAATATAAATAATATTGTTTTAACAAAAAGGATTGAAAATCTTTATTCAAAAAGATTACAAATGTTTCCTGATAATATTACCAATATTTATTTTGAATGTGTTGATACTAATCAAGGATATGTTATTAATTGGGTCAAGACGACATTACATAAACCAAAATGTAAGCGATAATGATTATTATATTTAAAAATCCCATCAATTTAATATTCTTTTTATCCTTCCTAATTGTGACAGGATGTAATAAAAATGATTCATTGGGTTCAGCTTCTCCTCAACAAGGTAAAGGTGGATCAATGGCCCGATTTACTATTTCCGGAAATTATTTATTTGCAGTTGATGATCGCGATTTGAAAGTATGTGAAATCAGCAATCCCCAAAACCCAAATTTTACTCAAAATATTAACATAGGATTTGGAATTGAAACTATTTATTCTTTTCGGAATCATTTATTTATCGGTTCTAATCAAGGTATGTATATCTTTAATATTGATCAACCATCTAATCCAAAATTAATTTCAAGTTTTGAACATGTGTTAAGTTGTGATCCTGTGGTTGCAAACGATAGTCTTGCTTTTATCACTCTTCGGAGTTCAAGTACGTGCCGATGGAACACAAATATAAATCGCCTCGATGTATTGGACATACGTAATATTGAGAGCCCTAATCTGATTAAATCTTATACGGTATCGGAACCTTGGGGAATAGGGCTTGATGAGAATTTGCTTTTTGTTTGTTTAGGAAAAAAAGGATTGAATATTTATGATATTTCAAATCCGCAAAATTTAATATTATTAAAAAATATTAGCGATATTGAAACATATGATGTTATTCCTTTTAATAAAATACTCTTGGTTATTGGTTCTTCTGGATTTTATCAATTCGAATATTCTGATGTAAATAATTTAAATTTATTATCCCAAATCAAAATAGGAGAATAAATGATGAAATTGAATAAATACATAACCATACTATTCTTCTTTTATTTTATTTTTAATAATCCACTTTGTGCAAAAAAAGACAGCACTCTAAGAAACACCACAAATCATTACATTATAAAATTTGCTCCCTTATCTTTAATTGACCCAACCCCCTCCTTCCAATGGGCATTTGAAAATCCGATTTATCAAAGATTTATCATGCAAAATGAATTGGGTTATATTTGTGGTCATTTATATAATGTGTGGGGAAATGTCAATACCTACAGTGGAGTTAGATTCCGGACTGAAATTAGATATCAACTGCTAAAATGGAATGAAGGATATAATTCGTTTTATCTTGCTCATGATTTTTTATTATCTACTATGTCTGAACATTTAACAGAATCATTTTCCAGATATAACAATTCATACACTGAATTATTAACCTATTCCAAACGTAAAACAATTGATGCGACCCACCTTAAAATTGGTTTTCAAACCAGAATATTTAAAAGTGATTTAATTTTTGACATCTATGCCGGTATAGGATACCGACATATTAATGTTAAAACAACTATTCCGCCTGATGCAGAACATCATGTAAACGGATGGTTCAACTTTGAAAGATATAACGGAAATTGGGACAGCCCAAGCATATCATTAGGGTTTAAATTTGGTTATATCATAAAATAATCTTCTTACATACGGGTTACCTTTTTTATTTTTCCTTGACAAATAGATAAAATATTTATTTATGAAAAGGAAAAATTCCAATACTATTCGCAAGCAAATGAAGCAGGATATTCCTTTTCAGTTTGTTTTGAAAATCTCTAAAAACAATAAGAAAAAAAAACTTATCAATATGAAGAGGTCAAGTCTTGTTAATTCACTGAGCGTTTATAACAAACAGACCTTAAAGAATCCTTCCTGAATTTTACTTAAAAAAATCTTTTCAGATACAAGGAATATACAGATCATCCCGAGAGTTAATACACATTACGGGTATATTTTTATTGCAATTAATAAACTTCTGTTCATGGGGTCCTAAAAGATAATCGAACAGTCCATAATGTTTTGTCATCATTATAATTGACAATCCAAAATTATTTTGTTCAGCGAAACCAGTAGAGAGTTTATGAATATCCCAACTGCTCCCTTCCAATTCATGAATACGATAATTCACTTCAAAATTTTCAAATGTTTTTCGGGTGTAAAAAATATTTTTTTGAAGTTCCGTATTTATAATCTTATCTGGTTTTTTAGCATAAACAATATGTATTATTGAATTATAATGGATGCTGAAAAATACAGCCCAAAGTACTTTCTCTTTCACTTCAACAGATGGATCAATCGGAAAAACAACATTTTTATATCCCCTATCCGTCATTTTATTCTTTACTAAAATATAGGGAATCCTTGAAGATGATATAAGCTGAAGAGTAGTCTTTTCAATAGTTTGATACTTATTAATAGGATAAAAAACAATGGCCACACCCAATCGATTAGCTATAGAATTAATCAATTGAAATTTATTTTCTTCCAATACATATCCAGTCACATTTATTGGTCCAACTTGAGAAGTCACATTCACAAGATTTTTCATTTGCAATTGCACCTTTTCAAGTAAATTATTATCTGAAATACCTTTTTTCGTATTTATCACATGTAATAATACCAATTCCTTTTTTGAAAATAAAGCGATTTCAATACCATGTTCGACAATAAAATCAGTATTTGTATCGAAGTTTATATAAACTAAAATCTTTTCGTGTATTGTCCTTGACACATTTTCGAGTTTTTAAAAAAATAATATATTTACGAAGATGTACAAAGATAATAAATTCCTTATGTTGATTATACGATAAATTTATATGTAAAATTCCAACATCTATTATGAATAAAAACAAAATCATTTTAATCCTATTTATGTTTTATCCATTTATTTTGTTTGCACAATTACTTGATGATTTTGTTGATGGTGATTTCACATCTTTAGTTGAATGGACCGGGGATGTCAATAAATTCAAGATCAATAATGATCTTCAACTCCAACTAAATTCGAGTGGAACAGATATTTCATTTTTGTCAACTTCGTATACTCTTTCAAAAAATATGGAATGGCAATTCTGGATTAAATTATCATTTAATACATCTGCAAATAATTATGCAATGGTTTATCTTACTTCTGACCAAAAAAATTTATGTGACTCCATCAACGGATATTTCATTCGAATCGGTGGAAGTATTGATAGCATTGCATTGTGTAAACAAAATAAAAATCAGGTAAAGTCACTGATCAAAAGCAAATTTGCTTTTACAGGCAACACCACAAATACGTTTCGAATAAAAATCACCAAAGACCAATTCAATAAATGGACTTTATTTACTGATATCACGGGAGGGAATTATTTTAAAATGGAAGGATCTGCTGTAGATACTTTATCTCAAACTTTATCATTCATGGGTGTTTTATGTAAATACACCAGCAGCAATGCTTCTAAATTATATTTTGATGATTTCTATGCTGGTTCTATCAATACTGATACAATACCGCCTAAAGTTAAATCAATCCAAACCCTTTCTGATTCAACCATTGATATAATTTTTACAGAATTTACTGAACAACGTACATCTGAATTAATTTCAAATTATTCATTGAATGAAAATATTCACCCAACAAAAATCCAGCAGGATGCTCAGAATAAGACAATAGTTCATCTTCAATTTAATGCTCATTTTAATAAAAATACAATTAATACATTACGCCTTGATTCCATTTCCGATCTGTCAGGAAACTATTTAAAAATAAATCAACTTACTTTTGTACTTCCCGATAATGCAAAAAAAAATGATATAATTCTCAATGAAATTCTTTTTAATCCTAAAAGTGAGGGGGTCGATTTTGTTGAAATTTATAATCGGTCAGAAAAAATAATTAATTTAAATGATCTTGTTCTTTCATCATATGATATCAATATAAATTCATTAATTAACCTGAAAGAAATCACATCTGATTATATTCTTATTTTTCCTCAGGAATATTGGGTGCTGACAACCGATACAGCAAAAGTTAAACAACAATATGATTCTCAAAATTCTACCAATTTCATTCAGATGAATGCCCTCCCTGAATTTAATAATGATGCAGGTATTGTAGCTATCGCTGATAAAAAAAACAATATTATTGATCGGTTTGATTACAATGAAAAATATCATTTCCCATTATTAAATACAACTGAAGGTGTTTCTCTTGAAAGAATAAATTATAATAGTGCTAGTAATGACCCCTCAAATTGGCATTCTGCTTCAGAATCAGTTGGGCTTGCTACTCCTTGTTATAAAAATTCACAATCCATCAGTATAACTGAAACGAATTCAGAAATAACTGTATCTCCGGAAATTTTTTCTCCGGATAATGATGGGTATGATGATATAGTAAGTATTCGATATCATTTATCTGATCCTGGTTATGTAATGAATATATTTATCTTTAATTCGGAAGGAAGGCAAATAAAAAATCTGGTTAAAAATAAAATTTGTGGAACAGAAGGTAATTTCACCTGGGACGGACTAATGGATAATAATACCAAAGCGGACATTGGCATTTATATCATATATGTTGAACTGTTTAATTTAAAAGGAAAAATACAAAAAATTAAAAAGATCGTTGTTGTAGGAGGTAAATTATAAAATTTTCCGAATATTCATTTTCATAAATTATCATTGGTATCAATCAATCTATAATTTTCATATTTAAAAAAATCAATATGTGAATTTTCAAATCCGTTATTTTTTTCTTTAATAAAATTAAATTTAGTATTCATACCCTTACTAAATGGATATTTTTGAATGTCATTCAACTCATTTGAAAAATCAGTACCGAATTTCTTCATCACTGAAAGAAAAAAATACGAAACATCAAAACCCTGATAAGCAAATTTATCTGGATCCGTTTTATATACAGACCGAAAAGTTGAAATAAAATGTTTAACATTATCATTATCATAATTGACAAATGAAGGGGAAAACTGATGATATTTTAAATTTTGAAGATGAGTTGTTTCAATACTCTCAAAGTTACTCCAGCCGGGCATTCCAAAAACTGTGATCGGATATTTATCATAAACATTATTAAAAAATCTGATGTAATTGGAAATGATCGCTTCATTATTAATCAAAGTGATCAAAATGTTTTCTTTGTCTTTTAATAAAAGTTGCTCCAAGCCGGATAACCCATGATTTTCCTCATAACTTAATTGATATTCCCTGTAAATATTATTGTTTTGCGTCAATGTATTTGTAATTGCCGACTTGCCTTTTCTGAACATGTCCACATAATTTTTTTCAGCATCTTTTTTATAAACAAGAATGATATTACAATTTTTACATTTTTCAGAAATATATTCTGCAAGTTTGAGTATCTGAATTTGCATGCAGGGAATTATCTTGTAAACATTAGGGTTGTCAATCAATATTTCTGAATTCGTAGAAATTGGAGAAACAATTTTTATGTTATTCTTTTTATTTCCGCTCGAATGGATATGAGACGCAACCATCTTAAGTCCATTGGTATAAAAAGGCCCAATGATCAAATCCAACTCATCAAATTCAGGTTTTTTAAAAACTGCCGTTACAGAAGCAGAATCTTCATTCACATCATAAATATATAAACGGATAGAAAGCCCTTGTTTTTTCAATGAATCAACAGCTAATAAAGCGCCTTCTAAAAACTGCATAAAAATAAATGGACGTTGTTCAGACAGATCTTTCAGATTATTATCTTCCGTATTAACTTGAATAGTCGATGCTTCCCATAAATATAACGGTATCATCAAAGCAATTTTATATTCATTTTTGATCCGTTTGGGTTCAATTATTTTAGCAGTATCCTTACCCGATTTTTTTGCATATACATCCGGTTGCGTTGTGCTCCTGTCATTTTCTGAAACTCGAGGAATTTTAATGATCTGGTTTGTTTCAATATTTTCAGATAAATCCGGATTAACCAGTTTTAAGGATTCAATTGTACAATTATATTTTTTTGCTATTGTATAAAGTGTTTCTTTATCTTTTACTTTGTGAATGATAAATTCACCTTCTTTCTTTTCATTTCTTCCTGATTCATCAGGTTCTTTTTTATTTTTTTTGAATGGAATTTTAATGATTTGTCCAGCCGTAAGATTTTCCGTCAATCCTTCATTTAATTTTTTAAGTTCATCTAACGTAAAACCATATACTTTTAAAATGGAATAAAGTGTTTGTCCTTTTAAAACTTTATGCATATAAAATTTTTTGCCTTCAATTTTAACAATGCTGTCTGTTGGTTGTACAGGTATTATCTGTGCTTTGACGGCAAGAGAAATGAATACAAAAAGAATTAATATATTTTTTTTTACAAACACGCTATTACTATTTTTTATTCCCATTCAATGGTAGCGGGTGGTTTAGAACTGATATCGTAAACTACTCTGTTAACACCTTTCACTTTATTTATGATCTCATTTGAAACATATGCCAAAAAATCATAAGGTAAATGAACCCAATCAGCAGTCATACCATCCGTAGAAGCAACAGCTCGAAGAGCAACTACATTTTCATACGTACGTTCATCTCCCATCACGCCAACTGAACGGACAGGTAAAAGGATTGTGGCTGCCTGCCATACCTGATCATACAGATTCCATTTCTTTAACTCTTCAATAAAAATATAATCTGCTTCCTGCAATACGCGAACTTTTTCTTTGGTCACATCACCTAAGATTCGCACACCCAGGCCGGGACCGGGAAATGGATGACGTTTCAAAATAGTTTCCGACATATTTAATGCCCGTCCCACTTTACGTACTTCATCTTTAAAAAGAGAGTTGAGTGGTTCAACCACCTTTAATTTCATATACTCCGGTAATCCACCCACATTGTGATGAGATTTAATGGTAGCTGACGGACCTTTAACGGAGACAGATTCAATCACATCAGGATAAATGGTGCCTTGCGCAAGCCATTTCACATCCTGAATCTTATGGGCTTCCACATCAAAAACATCAATGAATGATTTACCGATAATTTTTCTTTTCTTTTCAGGATCGATTTCTCCTTTTAATGCATCCCAGAATAATTCTTTGGCATCAATCCCTTTAATATTCAATCCCATCTGTTGATAGGATTCCAATACTTCTTCAAATTCTTTCTTTCTGAGTAACCCGTTATCTACAAAAATGCAATAAAGATTTTTCCCAATGGCCTTATTAAGGAGAGCTGCGGCCACTGATGAATCTACTCCACCTGATAAACCTAAAACAACTTTGTCATTCCCAAGTTTCTGTTTCAAATCCTGAACAGTTGTTTCAATAAATGAATCGGGTGTCCAGGTACCTGAACATTTACAAATATTTATTACAAAATTTCTTAACAGTAAAGCGCCATCGGTTGTATGATACACTTCCGGATGAAACTGGATACCGAATGTTGATTCATTATTAATCTGAAAACCAGCAATCTGAACATCTTTGGTGCTGAGTATAATTTTAAAATCTTTTGCAATACGTGAAATCGTATCTCCATGTGACATCCAGATTTGACTGCCTTTGGTAACACCTTTTAATAAATCATTGGATTGATCCAGCTCAAAAATGTTGGCTCTTCCATACTCTCTGATATTTGACGGCAGCACTTCGCCCCCATTTTGCTGAACGAGCAACTGGGCTCCATAACACACTCCCAGCAAAGGAATCTTTTTTTGGATATCTGAAAGATCAGGGGTGGGTGCATTTGTATCCCGAACGGATGAAGGACTGCCGGATAAGATCACGCCTTTAATATGTTCGGTTATTGCCGGTATTTTATTAAAAGGATGGATTTCACAAAACACATTCAGTTCGCGCACTCTGCGGGCAATCAGCTGCGTGTATTGCGAACCGAAATCAAGGATTAAAATTGTTTCTTGCATGGTGCAAAGATAAAATTATTTTTATTTGAAATCTGCATTTCAGTTGGGGTTAGAATATGTATTCTATTTTAACAATTAGTTGTGATGCGTTTAAAAATTATTTCTCTATCAAAAGCATAATAAAATCAAACCCTACATAAAGTTCTTTGATTTTTTGATTTAATATATTAACTATTTTTATTCATGTACCCCATCCCCTTCCCTTCCCCTGATATCAGGGGAAGGGAGACCGCTTTTAAGCGGAGGGAAAGGATCGAAAAAATAACGCATCAGTAATGATTTACATTTAATAAATTAAAAATCCATTTTAAACTTAGCGCGAATGCCAATGTTTGTTACATTCGCGTGATCTAAGTAAGTTAAACGTTTAACAACATCTATTCTTAAAAACTTAAATATATTTCCAATGCCGGCACTTACTTCAATGTAAGGGGATTTTTCAAGCGTGTAGGTTAAAGGATTATTTTTCTCATCCATCGGTAAACGCAAAAGATCCGGTTGATATTTGGGATCATTTTGTCTGGTGATTCCGCCATATAAAATTTTACCGGTAATAATCTCACGCCATTTTAATCTCTTAAATAAAGGGATTTTATTAAAAATAACTCCATTAAAATTATGATCAATATACAAAGCTGTGTATTCATCACTTACAAACTCAAGAAAATTCATCAGGTTGTAAGAACGGGATTGATAGGTATACGACTGATTTGCATGATGTATCATTAGCAACGGATATGGAACTTTTCCGAAAATTTTTCCTGCTTCCCAATAAATATCAGTAAATCCAATGATACCAAGCAAGAAACGCTTACTGCAATTCAAATTTAATTGATGATATGTGTAATCGCCTCCAAAATATTTTACTCCATACGAATAAATCAGTTGAATGATCGGCTTTCTGGTAGCAATCGGTGTCCTGTAAGTTCGTCCTTGATAAAATTTTTCTTTTGGTGCATAACGTAAATTCATGTAGAATCGAGACAAATTCAAAAATCCCTGAGTATTCGTATGCTGCAAATAATCATTTGTATTATAAAACAAATTACCGGCCGGTTCTTGCTGTAGATGCTCAAATCCGATAGTATATGAAAAATGATTTCTGAATTCATTCAGATGTTCAATTTTAATAGTTCGGTTATAATAAAATTTATCATTAACACCTCTTTTAAATGACATGACCAAATTATCTTCCTGGAAAAACTGCACCAATTGCCCAGGTATGCGCACATCATACTGATAACTGAAACGTAATGATTTAACAGGAAATTCATATATGGTTTTATTTGTAAAAGAATATGCAGTACTTAAATAATATTTCAATCGTTCATCTTTAAATCCATAAGCAGCATAAATATCAAAACTAAGCTTTTTACTAAAGGACGAATTAGTCCTGCCTCCAAGACGGGCACGATTTCCTTCAAGCGGATTAAAACTAAAAAACGTATTATAAGGACCAATATCAAAGAAACCGGCTTTGTGGTAACCGGTTGAAAAGAACAATAAAAAATTCATTGTCCTTCTAAATGCCGGCATTTTTTTCAAACTGTCCATCGTTTTATAAACACCCTGTTCCGGTTTTGTTAAAGATTCATGTCTGTTAATATCCCAATATTTTTCATCCTTTTCATCTGCATCCAATTTTAATACTTCTTTCATCCCCTTATATACACTATCTATACGAGGTTGATTAATCACATAATTTTTAAACGACACTGATCTTTCTCCAAACACACCCATTTGTTTTTTAAAAATACCATAATCAATGGAGGTAACATCATTGATAAGCATCCAGCCATGATCCTTCACTTTTTCGAAAACCTGCACCATATTGAGTTCATTCACCCAGTTGAGATTTATGTTTTTGTTGACTGACATTTCAATTTTTTTCAAGGCATATGTACTATCGAGCATGATATACATGTTCCCCTGAAAAAGCATATCTGTTCTGTTTCTCGGTCCAAAGAACAATTTAATGCACTTTTCATTTTCAACCATAGACGTATCAATGATGAAATATTTGTAGAATGTAGGCGCCGTAGAAGCAATAGGACTAAGGACTTGATTCGTCAATAACATCACATAATTATCATACACATTAATATCCTGATATAAATATCTTAACAGGTTCGTTACACCCTGATCATCCAGATATCCTTTAAAACTAACCAGTTTATTCGCTTTGATAATTTCTTTTGAAGTTTGAGGTGTTTTACGCAAATAAAAATCCGAAAGTGTTTCATGCAGATACATGGGTAATACTTGCTTATTCCATAACTTGTTGGTGTCAATGTTGTCAAACACAAACCAAAATTGTTTGTATAATTTTCGGTGTTTAAACTTTTCCGTTATCCTGCTTAAAGCAAATTGAATCTTTTCATATTTTTCATATTCAACAAAATCAAATCCTTCTTTTTTATTCAATGATTTATTTTTGATAACAAGTTCAATCAGTTCAACGGCAGGGTTATTTTTATTCCGGTATTTTGTTTTTTTGGGCTTAACCACCATTTCTTTGAGTGTTCGTGTGTCGGGTTTCAGTTTCACCATGATTACCTGCGATTTTCCGGCAACAATATTTTTTGTTTCCGATTGATAGCCCACAAAAGAAATTTTAATTTTACTGACTTTCTCGGTTGTTGACAGTTTGTAATTCCCTTCCGGGTCGGTACGTGTTCCGAGAGGAACATTATCAAATGAAACATTAGCAAAACCAACCGGTTCTTTCGTTTCACTATCTGTAACAATCCCTCTGACGGTTGTTCTTACTGAATTCTGGGAAAACGATTGAATACTTACGGAAATAAAAATCAGTAAGAAAAATATATGATTGAATGATAAAATTTTCACGAAAAAAAAATTAGGACTACTCTTTTTAAATTAAAGTTCAAAGGTAAGAATTTTATTCAAAAATATTTTTGTAAAATAAATTCAAAATAATTCATACTATTTTGTTCAATTTAAAAAAATCATGTATGTTTGAAATCAGTGCAGATTGAGACACAAAATCATATTTAAAATACATGAATATAAACTATGTAAATATAATTGCCCGTGAACTTGGAATACGAAATGAACAAGTTGAGAACACGCTTGAACTGTTATCTTCAGGAGCAACGGTCCCGTTTATTTCACGATACAGGAAAGAGGTTACAGATAGTTTAGATGAAGTAGCCATCACGAATATCAGAGACCGTCATCAACAGCTTGAAGAACTTGATAAAAGACGTTTCAGCATCATTGCATCTATCAAAGAACAAGGATTACTGACCGATGACCTTGAACAACAATTGTTATCCTCAACAACAATCTCACAACTTGAAGATATTTATCTCCCCTTCCGTCCGAAAAAGAAAACCCGTGCTACCATTGCCAAAGCGAAGGGACTTGAACCATTGGCGAAAATAATTATGGGGCAAAACAATATAAATATTCTTGAAAAAGCAACTTCATTTTTAACGGATGAAGTGAAGTCTGCAGAGGATGCATTAGCCGGAGCACGTGATATCATCGCCGAATGGGTGAATGAGAATCCCATTGCACGCGGACGGATACGAAACCTGTTTGAACACGAAGCAAAAATCATTTCCCGAATTGTAAAAGGAAAAGAAAGTGAAGGTATTAATTTCAAAAATTATTTTGAATTTGAAGAACCCTTGATGCGATCTCCTTCACACAGGATTCTCGCAATGTTCAGAGGTGAAAACGAAAATTTTCTTAAACTGAAAATTATTCCTTCAGAAGAAACAGCATTGGATATTCTTGAAAAAATATATATTAAAGCTGTAAATCAATCATCCGAGCAAGTGAAAACAGCTATCAAGGATTCCTACAAACGATTGCTTCTTCCTTCGATGGAAACCGAAATGCGACAACTAATTAAAGATAAAGCAGACGCCAAAGCCATTGAGATTTTTTCCGAAAACCTTCGTCAGCTCCTGCTTGCACCACCATTAGGACAAAAGAATGTGTTAGCTATTGATCCCGGTTTCAGAACGGGTTGTAAAGTTGTTTGTCTTGATAAACAAGGAAAATTAGTTTACAATGAAACCATTTACCCGCACCCGCCCGAAATGAAAGTAAAAGAAGCTGTCAATAAAATTGAAAGTTTAGTTGAAGCATACAATATTGAAGCCATTGCTATCGGTAACGGAACTGCAGGAAGGGAAACAGAGGCATTTATAAAAAAATTACGATTCAAAAAAGACATCATGGCTGTGATGGTCAATGAAAACGGCGCCTCAGTGTATTCGGCATCGGCTGTGGCTCGCGAAGAATTTCCTGAATATGATGTTACGGTGCGCGGTTCGGTTTCCATTGGCAGACGACTGATGGACCCGCTTGCCGAACTGGTGAAGATTGAACCAAAGTCCATTGGAGTCGGGCAATATCAGCATGATGTGGATCAAACAGCTTTGCAAAAAAAACTGGAAGAAGTGGTGGTCAGTTGTGTGAATAAAGTAGGTGTGGAACTAAATACGGCCAGCAAACAGCTGCTGACCTATGTTTCAGGGGTTGGGCCTGTGCTTGCTGAAAATATCATTCAGTACAGAAATAAAAATGGAGCTTTCAAATCAAGGGCTGAACTGAAAAAAGTTCCTCGTTTTGGAGAGAAATCATTTGAGCAATCAGCCGGATTTATCCGTGTTCGTGAATCCGTCAATCCCCTTGATAACAGTGCTGTTCATCCGGAGAGCTATCCGGTGGTGGAACAAATGGCAAAAGATATGAAGTGCCAGATAGCCCAGTTGATAAGCGATGCAGCGCTACGCACTAAAATTGATGTGAAAAAATATATTAGTGAAAAAATTGGGTTACCCACATTGAATGATATAATGAATGAGCTTGCCAAACCCGGTCGCGATCCGCGTCAGGAAATAGAAATGTTCACATTCGACCGGACCATTCATAAACCGGACGACCTGATCATCGGGAAAAAATATCCGGGCGTTGTAACCAACATCACTGCTTTCGGCGCTTTCGTTGATATTGGTGTTCATCAGGACGGACTGGTCCACGTCAGCCAGCTTGCTGATGAATACATCAGCGACCCGAATATAGTGGTACGCCTAAATCAAAAAGTAATCGTGAAAGTGATCAGCGTTGACACTGAACGTAAACGTATCGGGCTTTCGATGAAAACAAAGGATTGAGGATATTTCAAAATCGGCACTCGTTGCAAACGAACGTAAGCAAAGATACCAATAAACTGGTCATTAAATTTTAATTCTGATAGAATGACAACTGTTTTAACAACATGTAAAAATTCATTTGAAGCTAACCTAATAAAAGGTTTGTTAGCAACTAATGGCATTCATTGTTTTTTAATCAATGAAAACTTTTCTAATTTATTGCCCAACTTTGCAGGAATGATGGGGACAGGTATCCAAATATTTGTTGAAGAAACAGATTTAATTCAAGCAAGAAATTTAATTTCATCCAACCAAAATTTAGAGCAACCAAGATGTCCCAATTGCAATTCTTATAATGTAAATTTTGGAATAGGACAGAATAAAATTGGACGAATTTTTACAATAATCCTTTCATTATTAGTTTGGATTCCATTTGGGAATATACAAAATACATATTATTGTAAAGATTGCAAAACTGAATTCAAACCTGAGTGAAATTACTATTGCTCGCGTGCTTTTATGACATATAGATAAAATTTAATTCTTAATTTTTTTGAATTAAACGAACACGGGCAAGGTTGTAAAAATCCTCGTTAATAACTTTTATTTCCCAATCTTTTAATTCCATTAAAATCATTTAAATTTGATTTGACCAGATAATTATAAATCAACAACAAATTATGTTGACTATTTTAACCGACCTGTATAAACTGGCAGGAAAAAACAAAAAGAAAATAATTGCAGTGGCTGCCGCTCACAACAGGCATGTGCTTGAAGCTGCCGTATTTGCTTCATCTACAAATCTTGCCGATTCTATTTTAATTGGTAATGCAAAAGAAATTGAGACAATCGCTTTTGAAAATAATTTTAATATTTCAGGATTTGAAATTATTGATACACCTGATGATATGTCATCTGCTATTACTGCTGTTAAACTGATACACGATAATAAAGCAGATATTTTAATGAAAGGATTATTGAATACAGCCACAATCATTAAAGCTGTGCTGAACAAGGAATACGGACTGATCCAACAGAAACGTTTATCGCATCTTGCTCTTTTTGAATTAAAGAATTATCACAAACTGCTTGCCATGACTGACGGCGCTATCAATATTGCACCGAGTGTTCAACGAAAAGCAGATATCATAGGTAATGCCGTAGAATATCTTAATAAACTCGGTATTGAAACACCAAAAGTTGCAGCGTTGGCAGGGGTTGAATTTGTAAATCCTAATATGCCTGCAACCCTTGATGCAGCCAAGCTCAAAGAAATGAATCAGAACGGAGAAATAAAAAACTGCATCATTGATGGTCCGCTTGCCTTTGATAATGCCGTCAGCAAAGAGAGTGCACGGAACAAAGAGATCATCAGCGACGTGGCAGGTGATGCCGACCTGCTGCTTGTACCTGATATTGAAGCCGGAAATATCCTTTACAAATCATTGATCTATATGGCTGATGCCAAATGTGCAGGGATCGTCATTGGTGCAAAAGTACCGATTGTGCTTACTTCCAGATCAGATTCAAAAACAACTAAACTCAACAGCATTGCGCTTGCCGCTGCGATAGCATAATTAATATTCCGTCATGAATACATTCCATAAAGACGAACGATTATGCAGCAGAAAATTAATTGACACATTATTTTTTGAAGGGAAAACTTTTTTTGTTCACCCGTTTAAAATAACCTGGCTGGATACTTCCTTTGAAAATAAATTTCCTGCACAAATCCTGTTACATGTCGGGAAACATCATTTTAAACATGCAGTTGACAGAAACAAGATCAAAAGGCAGATGCGTGAAGCTTACCGAAAAAACAAATCTTCTTTCTATGACTACCTTATTCAACACCAGAAACAATGCGCTTTCCAGATTGCTTTTGTATCAAAAGAAAAAATTACTTTCAAAGAACTTGAATTAAAAATAATTTTAATTTTACAACGTTTACAGGAACAATATGAAAAATATTCTGACTAAACTTTTTATCCTGCTGATACGTTTATACCAGGGAGCCATTTCTCCTTTTCTTCCTTCATCATGCAGGTACACTCCTTCCTGTTCGCAATACGGCATTGAAGCATTAAAAAAATATGGACCAATCAAAGGCGGTTGGCTGACTTTAAAAAGATTTTTATCCTGTCATCCCTGGGGCGGCAGTGGCTATGATCCAGTACCGTAACATTTTTCGACTAAATATAAAAATACATTAGAACGCAGATGACGCCGATGAATATGATGAACACTGATAATTATAAATATTCAGAAATCACAGAAAAAATTATTAAGGCATTCTACAAAGTTTACAATACATTAGGATATGGATTTTTAGAAAAAATTTATGAGAATGCAATGTTTATTGAACTGGCAGCAATGGGCTTTTTCGTTAATAAGCAAGGACAAATTAAAGTAAAATATGAAGGTAAAGAAGTAGGAGAATATTATGCAGACTTAATTGTTGAAAATTGTGTAATTATAGAATTAAAAGCTGCTGAGAATTTATGTGAAGAACATAAATTTCAATTAATCAATTATTTAAAAGCAACTGAAATTGAAGTTGGATTATTATTAAATTTCGGAAAAAAACCGGAATTCAAACGCAAAGTTTTTTCAAACATAAATAATCATATTGAATCATAATTATCAGCGTTATCAGCGTTCAATTTTTTTGTTGAATAGGAATATGAACTAAAAAACGATATAACATAATCAATACAAACAATATTAAAAAATGAAATACATTAAACTCATAATTAAAAAATTCAAATACCTGATCATTGTTCTTTGCATTGCTGCCGGCTCATTGACCATATTCAGTTTTACGGCAAGTGATTTTGAGATCAGTAAAAATCTTGATATTTTCACTACGTTGTTCCGCGAGCTGAACTATAATTATGTGGATGAGGTCAACCCGGGAGAGCTGATCAGAACAGGCATTGACGCCATGCTGAAGTCGCTTGACCCTTATACCAATTATATTCCTGAATCCGATCTTGAATCCTACCGGTTAATGACCACCGGCGAATACGGCGGTGTGGGTGCCTATATTCATAAACAGGGCGAATACATTATCATTTCCGAACCTTACGAAGGATCGCCCATTCATAAAGCCGGTGTGCTGGCAGGTGATATTCTTCTTGAAGTAAATGGTAATGATGTAAAAAATAAAACAACCGATGACATCAGCAAACTGCTTAAAGGTGAAGCCGGTACACAAGTTAAGATACGTCTGAAAAGACCAGGCAAAGACAACCCGTTTGATATCACGGTGACACGCGAAAACATTAAAATGAGTAATGTGCCTTTTTCAGGGATGCTCGAAAAAAATATCGCCTACATCAATTTATCAGAGTTTACGCAGAATGCAAGCCAGAATGTTAAAAGCGCATTGCTGAAATTAAAAGAAAAAAATGACGTAAAAGGATTGATCCTCGACCTGCGTGGCAATGGCGGCGGGCTGTTGCAGGAAGCCATCCAGATCGCAAATATTTTTGTGGATAAAAACGAACTGATCGTCAGCACGAAAAGTAAGTTACAGGAATTAAACCGTACTTACCGCACCACGGATATGCCTGTTGACAAAAAAATATTCGTTGCCGTGCTGGTAGATGATGGTACAGCGTCTGCTTCGGAAATCGTGAGTGGTGCGCTGCAAGACCTTGACAGAGGGGTTGTCATCGGGCAGCGTACATTTGGTAAAGGATTGGTGCAGAACGTAGTTCCGTTGAGTTACAACTGCAAACTGAAAGTGACCATTTCAAAATATTACATCCCCAGCGGCAGATGTATCCAGGCAATTGACTATGCCCACAAAAACAAAGACGGCGGACACGATAAGATACCGGATTCATTGCAGAAACCCTTCAAAACAAAGAATGGCAGAACTGTCTTTGACGGTAAAGGCATTAATCCTGATGTACTGCTGACACCGCATAAAATGAGCAGCATCACCTCAAGTCTGGTGAGCAAATATCTTATTTTCAATTTTGCAACTAAATTCAAAGAAGACAATGCATCCATTCCTGCTG
>CAYVNP010000019.1:58252-62615 GCA_964452905.1 uncultured Bacteroidales bacterium | reverse complement strand
CACTGCATTTACTGGCATTTTGCACAATTTTATTACGTCAACTTTAAACAACTTCGTAATCTAGTTATTCGCATTTGTTTAATTTGCAATTAATTTAAAAAAATAAATATTGAGATTAATGATGACACTAACAGAATTCACAAACTAATTTATTCCGCCTGCGATTCAAATTTATATACATGTAATAGAAAAAGATATTAAAACCAGTTTTCTTAATCAGAAAGAAATACTTATTTTATTTATAAAACTCTATTATAGCAAAAGTAGTGTGGAAACTTACACGACAGTATAGATATGAGGATAATTAGTCGTCCATAAAAAACCTTCTTTATTCTAAAAAATCAAGTTCAACACTTTATAATCCTGCTGTCAAAATTGATGATGCGCAACTCAAACAATAAATACGTAGCATGTAAAAATCGCTTTTTAAACAACAAATAATATCATTGAATAAATCATATCAACAACCAACCATGTGTTTATCTTAATAAAGTAATCATTCCGTTCATATAAACTTCATATCCTACTTTATTAACAATTCTAATCACAAAGGTATAATTCCCCTCCGGCTGATCAATCCCTTTGTATGTTCCGTCCCATCCTAAGTTTTGACTTTGTGAACTAAATACTTGAAGCCCCCATTGATTGAAAATCTGAATATCCATCGTTTTAAATTCACCCAATATTAAGAATACATCGTTAATTCCATCTTTGTTTGGTGAAAAAGCTGATGGAACAAAAATACTTGGAGCAGCAGTTACATGAATGACCAGCGTGGTGTCTTCCTGACAATTCTTTGAAGATGATACTAAAAGTGTAACAATAAAATCTCCATCGCGATTAAAAACATGAAGAGGATTCTGTTCTGAAGACAAATTACTCCCATCACCAAAATTCCATTTCCATGATGATGCGTTCACGGATTTATCCGTAAACTGAACCGGATTGTTTGCAATGACTTTATCAGATACAACAGATATTCCAGCTTTAATGCTGTCATTCACAATTACAATAGCATTATCAGAATTACTGCAATTATTATTATCCTTCCCTGTCACAGTATAAGTAGAAGTGCTGATTGGATTGACTGTTTTACTATCCCCATTACCCAGGCCATGACTCCATATATATGATTTTGCACCGCTGACAGATATAGTAATAGCTTTCCCATTACATATGCTTCCACCTTTAGCAATTACATCCGGCAAATCATAAACAATAACAATGGCATTTGCTGTATTGCTGCAAAAATTAGCATCTGTGCCTGTCACCGTGTATGTGGTTTTTGAATTTGGGTTTACTGTTTTAGAATTCCCATTTCCTAAATTATTACTCCATACATACGTAATAGCACCCCTTGCAGAGATCGAGGTATTTTCACCTTCACAAATTGTATTTCCTGTAGCAGAAACTACCGGAAGACCATTAACTCTTACTACTACATATGCAGAATTACTACATTTATTATTGTATGTTCCAGTCACTGTGTATGTAACAGATGCGAATGGATTAACAGTTTTAGAATTCCCACTTCCTAAATTATTACTCCATACATACGTTTTGGCGCCACTTGCTGAAATTGTTGCTGTTTCTCCGTAACAAATGGTATCCCCAAAGGTAGAAAATGTCGAAGGTGAATATAAAATAACAATTGCATTTGCAGTATTGCTGCATTTATTATTATCTGTACCGGTTACAGTATATGTTATTGATTTTAAAGGATTAACTGTTTTAGAATTCCCGCTTCCTAAATTATTACTCCAAGCATATGTATTAGCACCACTTGCAGAGATCGATGCCACTTCCCCATCACAAATAGTATCTCCGATTGCAGTAACTGAAGGTAGGTTATTCACTTTAACAATAACATTTGCAGTATTGCTGCAATTATTAATATCCGTTCCGGTCACAGTATATGTCATAGAAATTAAAGGATTAACAGTTTTAGAATTCCCGCTTCCTAAATTATTACTCCAAGCATATGTATTAGCGCCACTTGCAGAGATTGAAGCTATATCACCATTGCAAATGGTATCTCCAATGGTCGTAAGTGCAGGAAGATTATTCATTGTAACAATTACACTCGCTGTATTGCTGCAATTATTATTATCTGTGCCTGTTACCGTATAAGTAGCTGTTGTAGCCGGGATGAAAGACACTCCTTGAGTTACACCGTTGTTCCAACTATAACTATTTCCACCAGTTGCAGATAATAGTATGCTTTTTCCGGAACATACTGACTGATTAATCCCCGGATTAATTAAAGGTTTCGCATTTACAGTAACAGATACGGATGCAGTTTGAGAACATAATAAATTATCTGTGACAGTAACCGTATAATTACCCGTCATAATTGGAACAATATTAGTCGCCAAAGGATTTTTATCTGTTGATACAAAATTATTTGCCCCTACCCAATTGTAAGTTGCGCTGGTAGCACCACCGTTATATATTACATTTGTGTTAAAAGATAATGTGTTTCCTTCACACAATGGAGGAATTGCTGAGATTGAAACGGTTGGCTTGGAACAGGCAGAACAGACTTTAATACTTGAATTCATCGTAACATCACAACCACCACTCACAACCCGTGTTATTGTATATTCATCACCCTTTGCAGGATTAGTTATTAACGTATAAGGTGAAGTAGTATTTGCAGGAATAATGACTGATTGGGTTGAACCACCTTTAATATTATAATATACAACCCAATCACCGGTTCCTGTTAAGTTAAGTTTAAGATCACCCGTTGCGCAACCACCTGAAACATTGGATGTATTCCAATTTGCCATAGATCCTTTAAAATAAGCCTTTACAATTGGAGCACACACAATACTCCCAACACCATTTTTATCAAATACTGAGATTAAATGATAAGTGCCTGTATCGGTTACATTAAAAGAATAAGGTGAAGTTGTAATATTATTAATCGTTTGGGAAGTGCCGTCCGGTTTTCCATAAATAACTGACCATGGAGAAGTGCCACTTAAAGTCAATTTTAAAACAAGTGGTTGACCCGGACAAACAGTATCCGATACAGACATTGTTGCTTTAGCATTTGAACACGAAGTTCCTAAACCTGTCGGATAAAAAGCTGGCAGATTTAAAACAATTGCATCAATAACAGTAGGCATTTGGGTTCTGAAAGAAATACTGGCTCCTCCATTGATTGAATTGAATACCGGTTGAACAGCGCTCTTCAATCCTGCAGCAGTTATTCCAACACTTTTATACATTGGAGCAATACTATCTATATAATTGCTTACATCAGACCATGAAATCTGACTGTCATAAAAATCCCTAAATTTGTGTACCCCCGGATAGGTTACGCTATGGTTAGCAGCATCTGTTGCGCTGACATCCGATAAATTACTATCCAATACTGCCGTCACTCTGCTGATTTGTTCCCAGTAGTTATAAACTGAAGTAGTATCTAAAATAGGGCCAATATTAGTAGCTGACAAAGCAGCCGTTCTGTTGGTTGTTAAAATCGTTGATACAACAGGTGACCACACCCCGCTATTATATCCTGATGAAATTATCTTTTCAGCAGCATATGGATCTTTAGCGTTTCTCATAAATCCAATTGGATTATAGCACTTGGTTTGCCAAAATATAACATTGTCAAAATCCTGATAAGCTTTAACTAAAGCTTGTGTCTCAAAATGGCCTCCAACAACTAATGTGTCAAAATTAAAAGTAGGAAAGCAAGGAATATCAGATCGCAATTGACCAAATGTCGGGAATTCTTCCTGAAAATACCCGGCTGCATAAGCATGTGAATAATCAAAACAATAATATTTAGTTGGGGCTATGGGATAAGGAGCCGTAACCCATGCCGGAGCAGTGATACCACCAACACAACCGCAGTTGACTTCCTGCAATGTTGTAGCTAAATATTCATTTATCGAAATTGCCTGAAATCCTATCAGATTGCAAAATAATGTATGAGCAACTGCCATTCCGATAGCCCAACCTTTACGATTTGTGGGGATATAAACATTCCTTGGTGTATTCCAACTAAAAACCATTCCCTGACCAATTCTGATTTCATTAATCGAATTGCCGGTATGTTTATCAACCGTTTGTGTATTTATAAAACATAATTTACTGAAATTCTTTTTACATGTTTGTGCAAACGGATTGACAAATAAAAAAACGAAAAAAACGATTAATATTATTCTCATCATTTTTATAATAGATTTTATACAAATATAAAATGAAAATTAATACCCTGTTCAATTGAAAATATTACAAATCAACAAAGTTATAAAAAAATTGTCTGCATTTAAACTTCGACAATTCTTTGGAAAACACTTTTATTTTTAAATCTCAAGGAATAGAAAATATACTCTAACGTTTA
>CAYVNP010000019.1:0-58242 GCA_964452905.1 uncultured Bacteroidales bacterium | reverse complement strand
GTGAGTTTCCAATGAAATTAATCATTTTGACTTTATTCGAATGGAATTGCATTTAATCTCATTTTCAAAAATGGAATAAAAACAGTAGTTGGGAACATAAATAAACTACCTCGAAGCAGAGTTTTCGAGGTATTACGTGAAAACTATTTCTCTCGCAGCAAAGCTGCGAGGAACTAACCCCTCATAGATTAGATAAACTGTTTTGGCATAATTAAGTTTCAAAATAGAGTCCCCAATATTCAATGGATTAAACCTCATTTGCCTTCTAAATGAGATTTTGTTTCGGTTGGCTTTCCAATCAAAATAAAAAGTAAAAAATCAAACTTTTTATCAACTTAAATATTCCTTATAATCCATTAGTTTCAAGCAACACCCCTTGATACAATCATAATGTTTATTTAAATTTAAATCCACGAATATTAAATGGTTTAAATAAACTGTCAATCTTAAATTTGTTTTGATGGATTATATTTTAAAGATGGTTTGGGTTTTGATGTGATTGAGTTTCACCAATATTTTATAAATTTATTTTTAAAAAAACTAAAGAAATGGAAGTAGTTAGAAAATATGTTGTTGTTATAAAAAGGAATTGTAGTTTTATTTTTGAGCATACGAATGCTTGGTTGGATTTTTCAAAGTAATCTTAGTTTGTATTGAAACAAATAAATATCATTGAAAATAACTACATGGAATATCTTCTGTGTTATTTTATTATGTTCACTTCAAACAACTTCATACATTAAAATATTTGATTTAAATAAAATGAATATGATAATTATCATATTCTTGTTCTTCTTGATATTAATATTTACTTTTGCATCATACAAATAAAATTCATTTTAACAATTGCAAAAAATTTAATCTGTAACCATTCATGAAATATCCGTTTTCAATCTTAGGTCTCTTAATCGCAGGAATCATATTCATCCTTTTCATTGGCTCCTGTCATCATGAATCAGATACCCCGCCAAATCTTATTTGTTTTCAAAAACAAGTTTTTCCAATTTTAGCTGCCAACTGTGCTACTTCCGGATGTCATGGAAAAAACGGTGAAAGTGACATAAAAATTATCTCCTATAATTCTATCATGGATGCTGATATTATTGTTAAAGGCAAACCGTTTAAAAGCAAATTATATAATGTCATCACCACAACAGATAAAATCTTTTCCCAACCCATGCCTCCAAAACACAGATTAACAGATGAACAGATCAATTATATTTATGTTTGGATTTTGCAGGGAGCTCAAAATACTAATTGCAATTCAACCTGTGATACATGCACTACACCTCCTACTTGTGATTCAACAAATATAACCTATAATGGAACAATAAAAAATATCATAAGTAATTATTGTGCAGTTTGTCATACTGCCAATTCTGATAATCCATTAACAAACTACAGTGAAGTATTAAATATTGCGAATGAAGGCAAAATCGAACAAATGGTCATTAACTATTCAGGTGAAAATCCAATGCCTCCTTCAGGAAAATTAAATAGTTGTCAAATTGCACAAATTAAAAATTGGTTAAATAATGGTAAGAAACTCCAAAAATAATTTTATGATCAAATCCATTTTATTGGCATTTATAATTTTATTCATTTTCACAGGTTGCTACAAAGATAATGAACAAGAACTTTATCAATTCACTTCTATTTTAGACACAACAAAAACTTCAGGATGTGATACATCTAACTTAACATATGCAGGTAAAATTGAACCGATCATCCAACAAAATTGCATTGTTTGTCATGGTTCGTCTTATCAGACAATGGGTGGTGGTTTTAATCTTCAAACAGTTACAGCTATTGCTGCTATTGCAAAAAACAACAATCGTTTATACAATGCGGTCACTTCAACAACAAATTTGATGCCCAAAGGTGGAAACAAATTAAGTGATTGCCAGATATTACAGATTCAAACGTGGGTCAATAAAGGCGCTCCGATAAATTAAAATTATATACTATGAAAAACTGGATTAAAATACTTTTAATTTTATTTGTTCTGGGAATTGCTGCCGGTGTATACATTTATATATTTGTTTATAATAAACCTCATCAGGATATTTCAAAAGCTACGCCGGCATTCACCCTGCAAGCATCAGCATTATTTAACACATTTAAAAATAATAAAGCAGAAGCCGGAAAAAAATTCACCGGACAAGTTTTACAAGTCAATGGCACGATTTCAAAAATTGAAAAAAAAGATTCGCTAACAATTGTTGTTTTTGTTTTTGCCCAGGATGAATTTGGTGATGCAGGAATACGATGCACCATGGCATCTGAAATAACTAATTTACAAAATGGAATGAAAGTTGATATCAAAGGAATATGCAATGGATATAACGACACAGATGTTATTCTTGAAAAATGTTCAATTATTAAAAAATAATATTTAATTTTACCACATATGAAAACCATACTTAAAATAACAATTGTAGGGATCATCCTGATACAAACAGCATTTGCACAAAAATATATTACTAAAAACGGTCATATCCGTTTTAATTCAGATGCTCCGGTTGAAAAAATTGAAGCCAATAATAATCAGGTAAATTCAGCATTGGATGTAAGCACAGGGGACTTCATTTTCAAAATTTTAATGAAATCATTTGAATTTCCCAAAGCGCTTATGCAAGAACATTTTAATGAAAATTATGCCGAATCAGATAAATATCCTAATGCCTCCTTCAAAGGTAAAATCACAAATATCAAAGAGGTGAATCTATCAAAGGACGGTGTTTACAGCGTTAAAGTAGAAGGAGATCTTACTATTCATGGAGTTACAAAACAAATTAAAACCAATGGAACACTGGAAGTAAAATCGGGCAAGATCATCGGTAAATCAATATTTACAATTCTTTTAAGTGAATACAATATAAAAATCCCCAATACTGTTGTCAACAACATCAGTAACAAAGTTCAGATAGCCATTGATATCAATCTTGAACCATTAACAAAATAATTTTTCACTTTCCAATCAATTACATATGATAAAAACATTAATTCTTCTTTTTTTATTTTCTACTATCGTCTTAACAAACAAAACTTTTTCTCAAAATTTAGATAGTCTTTTCAATGATCCATCCCCAAAAAAGGAAAGAGAATTTACTACAGCTACCTTTAAAACAACCCGAATCATTTTAGGTCATTCTGTTGAGAATCCGGCAAAGAATGAATTACTATTTACTATTTCTCATAGCTTTGGCAAGGTTAATCAGGGGATTTATGAATATTTCGGACTGGATCAGTCAACTATTCGTCTCGGATTTGAATACGGAATTACCAATGACCTCTGTGTAAGTTTAGCCCGAAACTCTTTTCAAAAAACATATGAAGGTTATTTTAAATACAAAATTCTGAAACAAAGCACAGGGAAGCACCACATGCCGCTGACGGTATCGTTGTTGATGGGTTCTGCTGTAAATTCAATGAAATGGGCTGATCCGAACAGAAAAAATTATTTTTCTTCACGCCTATCTTATGTCACGGAATTAATGATTGCGCGTAAATTCAATGAAAATCTCTCCTTGCAAATCACATCCACTTATATTCATAAAAACTTAGTCCCGCGAATTATTGACCAAAATGATATTTTTGCTGTTGGATTGGGCGGGCGATATAAAATTACCAAACGGCTTGCAATTACTGCTGAATATTTTTATCTGGTTCCCGGTCAAACAGCTAATGACAATACCAATGCGTTATCTTTGGGTCTTGATATTGATACCGGCGGACATATTTTTCAGATTCGGGTTTCCAATGCTCAACCTATGTTTGATAGAGCTTACATAACCGAAACACAGGGCAAATGGACCAAAGGAGATATTTTTATCGGTTTCAATATTAACCGGATTTTTTCCTTCTAAATGTTCCTTCCTGAAATTTCGTCGGATAATAAACTTTATTAAATAAATAAGGTATTTTTAAAAAAAAATTCTAATTTTGCTCCTTAATTAAACATTAAACTAATTGCAATATGGGAAAAGGTGATAAAAAAACCAAAAGAGGAAAAATCTGGAAAGGTTCTTACGGCGTTAAACGAAAAAGAAAAAAAGTTAAGAACATTATACCTGCTGCCACTGTAAAACGTGAAAAAAAGACACCAACTGTTGTAAAAGAAAAAATTGAAAAAGCTGTTGTTACAGAAGTAGTTGAACAATCAGTTGAAACTCCTGTTGTTGAAACTCAAGAAGCTAAGGTTGTGGAAGCTACTAAACCAACTGAGAAAAAAACAAAAGTTAAAAAAGAAGTTGCAGAAAAATCAGCAGAGAAAAAAGAAAAAGCTCCTGCAAAGAAAAAACCAGCAACAAAAAAAGCAAAAGAATAATTCTCTATAAAATTGAATTGTTGTAAATAAGGAGTATTTAACCCATACTCCTTATTGCATTTTTATAAACCTCGCCTCGATGAGCAAAGTTTGTAAACATATCATAACTTGCCGCTGCAGGTGACAGCAAACATACTGATCCTTTTCTTGTCTCATCCATCGCAATTTTAACGGCATCAACCATTGATGTAACAAAAAATGTTTTTTGAAGAGGGTATCTTGTTTTTTTCAATTCATTTGCAATCCGCTTACCGGCATCACCAAGAAAAATCAGGTTTCTTACCATTGAATCATATAGAAATTCAACAAGAATGGTATAATCAATACCCCGGTCAAAACCACCAAGTATAAGTGTATCTACAGAGTCTAATGATTTCAAGGCATTGATCGTAGCTTCAGGAATAGTAGCAATGGAATCATTATAAAAATGTATCTTGTTATAACATCCAACATACTCCAACCGATGCTCAAGTCCTTTAAACGTTCTTATTCCCTCTAAAATAATATCATCCAGAATGTTCAGTATTTGACAAACATTAATGACAGCCATGATATTTAATAGATTGTGATCTCCTTTGAGTTGACGATTTGTATTAATATCAAAAACTTTTTTTGTGTCTTTCATTGTAAATACAACATGCCCACCATGGAATTTACATCCATTTGATACTAAAGATTGAAGAGAATACGTAAGATAATTTCTTTTCAGATTAAATAATTTAACATACTTCTCCACCAATAATTCATCCGGACAATAAATAAAATAATCATGTTCATTTTGATATTTTAACATATTCAATTTAGCCAGATGATAATCTTCCAGAGTTTCATAATGATCAAGATGTTCCTGATATAAATTCAGCAATACAGAAACGTTCGGCGCTTTTGAAATAAATTCTAATTGATGTGATGACAATTCACAAACTATTTTTGTATCAGGATTAATGCTTTCAATCAAATCAAAATGAGGTATTCCAATATTTCCAACAAAAACAGTATTCTGCGAAAATAATTTTAAGATATGATATAAAAGACTACAGGTAGTGCTCTTGCCTTTAGTACCAGTAATACCAATCATTTGTTCTGAAAATAATTTGATAAAAATATCTGTTTGAGAAGAAATCTTATCAGGTGAAACCCAATCCTTTATTTTTTGAAAAGAAATACCGGGCGTTTTTAAAATTAAATCATATTTGTTTAAATTTTTATAGCAATCATTCCCAAGATAAATATTCAAATTAACATCATTCAATTGGTTCAAATCATCATAAAGTGTTTCATTTTCATCTGCAATAGCAAGAGTTCGTAAAGGGAAATATTTCCTAAAGAGATGATAGGATGATTGACCTTCTCTACCAAATCCAAGTATCAGCAACCGTTTGTCACCAATGATCTGTTGCAATTTATTTTTCATTCAAAGCAAGTATTAACAAATCAAACAATGCAGGTGATAAATAATGTTCCGTATTAAACGTATTTAGAAGCAAGGTCGGATCAGTATTTGTATACGTTTCGTAAATATCAAGTTGGGAATAATAGTGAAGTAAATAAGGTAAATCCGAAAGATTTTTTTGTTTTATAGTCAGACACAATGCATTATTGATCTCATCAATCGTACCAATACAATCAAACGGTTTAACGTCAGCTTTTCCTATCAGTTCATCGAAAACAGGTTGAAGTTCAATATCAGCAAAAAGATTCTTGGAAAATATTTTTTGTAATTGTTGTTCAGGAATAAATGGTGAAAGGATAATATAAGTAAAAAGACATTTAGGGCATTTACCGCACCATTCATCCGTTTTACTACCTGCATTACAACTTTTAAATACCGAAAAATATTTAGTTTGTTTTGAAAAAAGTTTGGCAATTTGTAATTCATTCAGTGGTCGAAGAAAACTAAAATAATTCAGGTCCTCAGTAATAAATTTTTTAACATATGATCGGAAATCATTTTCAAATTCAAAAGATTTGGAATATTGATGATTGGCGCCTTCGGTAGTCGGTTCATTGGCACTTGATTCATTTGACAAGGCAATATTTTTCTTCCCGGTGATTGCACCTGCCAACAATGTATTAAAAGCCAATAGCGCTGAAAACGGAGTATGTCCGTTCAAAAAACCTTTTTCATTCAGTTTTAAAAGTTCAGGATCAATGGTTCGATGAAATTCAATTATGTGATCGGATGTACATCCGGATTTTTCAATAGTTCGTAAGGATGCCAAACGTTTATTAATAATAAAACAGGATATATTCTTTTGTTGTTTTAACAAAAGTTCAAGTGTAACTATTGAATCTTTTCCTCCACCAATTGGAACAATAGTGGAGTCGCAGGTCATGAACGATTGTTTGGATAATTTTTTTGTGTCAGTGGTTTCAATAGAAACAAAATCCCTGACTGACGTTTGAATTGAATTTAAATAAAAAAATTCTCCCAATCCGTGAAAATATAATTTCTTCCACCAGTTTATTTGTTCCTGATCAAGATAAAATGGTTTAATGATAATCTTTGGCGAACAAGCAGCTTTCCAATAGCTAATCAATTCAACCATTCCGATATGAAAAACAATATTTTCAATTTGTGATGAATCTGCAAAAACTGAATTATATATATTTTTAGCAGGAATGGTCAGGGTTGGCCTAAAAAAATATTTGTCAGAAAGATTAAATTCAAACGAAATGAAAAGTCCTTCTGTTTTTTTTAAAATCGAAAACCCTTCATATGTGAATGTTTTATATTCATCTCTGAGGGCAAGAAAATGTTTAAAATTATCTTCTTTTTTCATTCGTCTTAAAAAGTAAATATACTATATTTGTTATACAAATAGCGAACATCAAAGGTAGGAAATTAATGATTTGCAAAGTTAAAATAAAAACAAAGAATGAACATGTTAACCTATTCGAGAGACGCAGTCAAAGGTAAGTTGCTGATTTCAGAGCCTGCATTACTTGATTATTATTTTGAACGATCGGTGGTTTTGCTTATCGACCATACAGAAGAAGGTTCATTCGGTGTTATCATCAATAAACCAGTCAATATTAAATTGAATGATATTATTAATGATATTCCTGAAAATGATTTGCGTGTTTTCCTCGGAGGACCTGTAAGTCCTGATAATTTATTTTTTGTGCATAAGTTAGGTAACGTGATTGAAGATAGTTTGGAAATAAGCGATGGAATCTACTGGGGTGGAAATTTTGATCAAATAAAAGAAATGATCTCCGATAATCAGATCAACTCTGATACTTTGAATTTTTATTTGGGATATGCCGGATGGTCACCCGCTCAACTTAACAAAGAATTAGAAGATCAATCGTGGGTCGTTGTCAATTCTTCTCCATCATTAATATTCAATAAGAATCCACATGACATGTGGAGCGGATTACTACGAAAAATGGGAGATAAATATGCCATCTGGGCTAATCAACCCATGGATCCTTTTTTAAATTAATAACTCATGAAAAAAATAATTCAATTCCATTTACTCTTCTGTTTTGTTACATTTTCCTTTATTGGATCAGCACAAAATCTTTCAAAAAAACTTTATTTCAGAAAAATTACTGTCGATTGTCGAAACGACATTATTGGTCATTATCCAATTTCTGAAATGATGGCTAATCATGCAGCATGTTATCATTTTATATATGATGAAAAAGGTAAACTTGAATGGATTAAATATATTCGGAATTATCGCACACCTATGTTAGACCCCTACTTTGGTGTATCGATGTTACACATCATGTATGACGATTCAAGTCATTTTGAAACACGCAATTTTCTTGATGTTAAAGAGCATCCAATGATGAACCTGAATAATATTTATTATCTCAGGATAAAATACAATGAAAATCATTTTGCAGTAGCTCAATTCAATTACAATAAACGTGGATTTCTTCAACCAGATATCAATGGTGTGTATCATTACTTATGGAAAAATGATGAAAAAGGGAGACGAATAAACTCTTTAAGGTTTGATGATAAAGGAAAACGAATTGCCGATCATAAAGGTATTTTTGAAGTTACTTATAAATATGATGAAAAAGATAATTTAATTGAATTCCATATTTACGGCGAAGACGGACAACTCAATGAAACCACACTCGGCTATGCCATTGCTAAATATTCATACGACGATCAAGGAAATGAAACAGAACTTCGGTTTTTCAGCAAGGATGGAATCTTAAAAACAAACATCAATCGTTATGCAATCATTCGCTGGATCTACGATGAACAGGGCAATAAAATTAGTGAAACCTATTTTGATGCCAATGACCGGCTGTCAGAAAATTCTGATTCTTATGCATCTACTAAGTGGAAGTATGATGAAACAGGTACTTTGATTGAAGAAGCCCACTACGGGCTATATCATCAATTAAAAGAATACAATGGAGCAGCTTTGATCCGTTGGAATTATGATAACACTGGAAAAACCATTGAAACACGTTATGGTACGGACGGTTTACCCAAAAAAGAAAATGAAAACGGAATTATCAAAGTGAAGTAAATTTCCCTTCCTTCAAACGTATGTACCTCAACATGAAAAAAATTAGAATAATTATTCTTTTTTCCATTATCTTTTTATTCTCGGTATTGATCATTTTTAAAAAATCTATTCTAACATCAATTATTCAAATTAAATTTAATCAATTCAATAGTCGCTATCATGCTAAACTGTCAGTTGAAAATATAGATTTAAAAGGTTTTACAAAAATATATTTTAAAAACATTTGTTTACTCCCTGACCAAGGGGACACATTAATAAAAATCAATTCCATAAATGCAACTATCAATATCTGGAAATTGATTCTTTTTAAAATGGAATTGAAAAAACTTGAAGTAAATTCAATAGATATTCACCTTGTTCGACATGGCGACAAAACAAATTATATGTTTCTAATTAATAGAAAAAACAGGGAGCTGATTGCAAAAAAAGATTCAGTATCAGAAATTAATTTTGTTGATCGCTTTGAATCCATTATCAATAGATTATTCACTGCAATCCCCCCTACTTTTATTATTGAAAATTTTAATCTTTCTGCTAATATGAATGAACAGAAAATTACTTTTTTTACAAAAAACTTAACCTTTACGGATAAAACATTTTCAGCAGTATTTGATATGCAGGAAGATAAAAAAACTACTCATTGGATAATGAACGGAATACTGGATGGAAAAAACACCGAAGCCCAATTCAAAATATTTGCTTCCGAACATCAAAAAATTGTTATCCCTTACATTAAACAGAAATGGAATACTCAACTATATTTTGACACAATCAATTTTAAATTTAAAACTCATTCAACGAATCATTCATTCTTAACGTTGAATGGTTCAATCGTGCTGAATAATCTGATGATTAATCATCCAAGGATAGGAAATGAAGATATCATATTTAATAAAGCAACTATTCAATATAAACTCAATATTGCTGAAAATTCTATTGAACTCGATAGTTTAAGCAGTTTTGAATTCAATAAAATCAAATTTAATCCATATTTTAAATATTGCGTAACTCCATCCAAACAAATAAGTTTGTCATTTAATAAACCTCGTTTCAATGCTCAGGAGTTCTTTGAATCCCTGCCAGCAGGATTATTTAAGAATCTTGAAGGAATAAAAACGAAAGGTGAGCTTGGATATCATATTAAATTTTTTGTAGATCTTTCCGTACCTGATTCATTGTTGTTTGAATCGGATTTAAAAAGTTATACATTCAGGATCGTTCATCCGGGCAATACAGATTTCACCTATATAAATAATCCTTTTACGTATACTGCTTATGAAAAAGGTCAAGCCATACGGAGTTTTGATGTCGGTCCATCCAATCCTGATTTCAGACCTATTGAAAAAATTCCTGATATTTTAAAAAACTCCATTATGACCTCCGAAGATGGAGCTTTTTACTATCATCGTGGTTTCCTGATTGAAGCTTTTCGTGAATCTATTGTTATAAACATCAAAGAAAAACGTTTTGCACGGGGCGGCAGCACTATTTCCATGCAATTAGTTAAAAATCTTTTTTTAAGCAGAAACAAAACCATTCTACGCAAAATTGAAGAAGCGCTCATTGTCTGGCTTATTGAAAACAATGGATTATCAACCAAAGACAGGATGTATGAAATTTATTTAAATATAATTGAAATGGGACCCGGAATCTACGGAGTAAATGAAGCTGCTCGTTTTTATTTCAACAAAGATGTTTCAAAGCTAACATTATCAGAATGTCTTTATCTTGCCAGTATTGTACCCCATCCAAAATATTTTAAATATTCTTTTGATGCACATGGGCAACTGCGCGATCATCTTGTTGCTTACTTTAAATTTGTTTCTGAGAAAATGCTTAGGAAAAAACAAATTACACAGGATGATTTTGATCGGTTAAATAAAAACCTTGAACTTAAAGGACCGGCAAAAAAATTTGTTATCCCTGTTGATTCTTTACCAAAAGATTCTATTGAAAGTGAATATTAAATTTTTAATATCTTTTGATGTCGGTTATAATAAAAATTTCATTAAATTTGAAATGAGTATAATCTTCCAAATTCTATAACTATGGTTGAAAAAAATAAAAATATTTTTTCAATAGCACATTCTGAAAAACTGCTCACGCAAGAAGAAATGCTTGAAGTACGAAATGAAAAAAAAAGCATCACCATTGGAATTCCTAAAGAAACTACAAATAATGAAAACAGGATAGCATTAGTTCCCAATGGTGTTCAACAACTGGTCCAAAACGGTCATAAAGTTCTCATTGAATTTGAAGCCGGTAAAGCAGCACATTTTTATGATCATGATTATAGTGAAGCTGGTGGACAAATTGTTTATGACACAAAAGATATTTACAAATCAGATATAATTCTTAAAATTACACCTCCTACCCTTGAAGAAATTGATTTGTTATCCAGCAATCAAACGATTTTCTCTGCCTTACAACTACCTATTCAAAAAAAAGAATTTTTCACAAAACTGCAAAGCAAAAAGTCAACTGCAATATGTTTTGAATATATCAAAGACAGATCTGATAATTTTTATGTCCGACGTTCGATGAGTGAAATTACAGGACAGACTGCAATGATCATTGCTTCAGAACTCCTATCAAATAACAAATACTGCAAAGGAACCATGCTTGGAGGATTTTCGGGAATAAATCCAACCGAAGTAGTGATTATCGGTGCTGGTACAGTATGTGAATATGCAGCTCGGATTGCACTTGCTTTTGGCGCACAGGTTAAAGTATTCGATAATTCCATTTACAAGTTACGTTCTATCCAAAATAATTTGGGAGCTCGAATTTTTACATCTATCATTCAACCTAAATTGTTGTTGAAAGCATTGAAAACAGCACATGTTGCTATTGGGTGTGTCTATAGTCCTGAAGGGAAGTCCCCCTGTATTGTAACAGAAGAAATGGTCAGCCAAATGAAGAAGAGTGCATTGATCATTGATGTAAGTATTGATCAGGGTGGTTGTTTTGAAACCTCAAAGGTTACCACACACACTGATCCTGTTTTTATAAAACATCATGTTATTCATTATTGTGTTCCGAACATTGCATCCCGTGTACCACATACTGCTTCGTTTGCATTCAGTAATATTTTTGTTCCGATGTTATTAAAAGCTGGCGAATTGGGTGGTGTTGAAAATCACTTGCGCACTGACAGAGGGATCAGACAAGGAGTTTATATTTATAAAGGAATCCTCACCAATAATTGCATCGGAAAATTATTTGATTTACCCTGTCAAGATATAGAACTATTAATGGCTGCATACAACAGATAACTATTTTTTTATTCGTTCAGCATCCATAATCAAAATCCAGAAAGAACATTCCATTGTAATCTAAAATACTAAACAATAGCTATTTGAAATTAACCTATAAATGATTCCATTTAACAAGCCATTCATAACAGGTAAAGAACATTATTATATTGATCAAGTTATCAAATCAGGTAAAATTTCAGGTAATGGATTATTTACCAATAAATGTCAACGATTTTTTGAACAACGATATGGATTCAAAAAATGTTTTTAACGACAAGTTGTACAGATGCACTTGAAATGGCTGCCCTTTTATGCAATATACAACCGGGAGATGAGGTGATTATACCCTCCTATACATTTGTTTCAACAGCAAACGCTTTTATATTGCGGGGAGCAAAAATAGTTTTTGTGGATAGTCGTTCAGATCATCCCGGAATGGATGAAACAAAATTAGAAGCTTTAATAACTTCCCGAACAAAAGTTATTGTTCCTGTTCATTATTCCGGAATTGCGTGTGATATGGATAGGATCATGGAAATTGCTAAACGTCATAATTTATTAGTTATTGAAGATGCTGCTCAAGCTGTTGAATCCTACTATCATGAAAAACCTTTAGGCGGAATAGGTCATTTAGGTTGTATCTCTTTTCATGAAACAAAAGGCATCCATTGTGGAGAAGGAGGAATGCTCATAATTAATGATGAACAATTTTTAAAACGAGCTGAAATAATATGGGAAAAGGGAACAAACAGAACTGAATTCTTTCGAGGGGAGATCAATAAATATGGTTGGATGGATATCGGTTCATCATTCTACCCTTCGGAAATAACTGCTGCTTTTTTATTTGCGCAACTGGAACATATAGATATCATTTTACAAAAACATAAACAGATTTGGAATCAATATTATAATGGTTTTTCTACTTTAAAAGAATCTGAGAATATCCGACTCCCTGTTATCCCCAATTATTCTTCAAATAATGGAAATATATTTTATTTATTATGTTCTAATATGGAACAACGTACTACGATGATTTCTAATTTAAAAGAAAAAGGAATATCCTGTGTATTCCATTTTTTGACTTTGAACCAAAGTCCTTATGCACTTAAAAATCTACCTGAGAATAACCATAATTTTCCTAATTCTGATCATTTTGAAAAGTGTTTAGTACGATTACCTTTTTACTTTGACTTGAGTGAAAATGAAATACATTTTATAATAGAAGAAATACAAAATACATTAAAAAATATTGTCTCTATTGATAAAAATTAAATTTATGATAATCAAACCGATCACGTTTTTGTTGCTTTAGAACTTCATTGATCTTATTAGCCAATGTATTAAATATGTCAAGATTATTTTCTGCAAACCATTTTTTTGCTTGTTGATCTGAATTACAAGCATCAGCAAATTTTAATAAAAAATCTTGTTGGTGCTTGATTAACCAGTTTATTGCATGCTTTTCCCCATCAATTGCATTGCTTAAAATTGCTAAAATCGGATGATGTTTTAACAACCATGACAATGCATCTCGACTTGCATGAATTGCACTACATAACGCAGCAAGTTCAGGAAACCCATTGTTCAACAACCATTTATATATTTCAATATTCCCGTCAAGAGCTTCACCAAAAGCTATGAGTATTTTTGTAGGATATTTTTGTATCAATGTGTAAAAATTAAAAAAAACAAATTTACAAAATTAAGTTAATCAAATAAATTATAACTTTGCTTTTCATATTCCTTCTTAATTTATTCTTAGTTAATAAAAAATGATTTTTGGTATTGGCACAGATATAATAGAGGTTGAAAGAATAAAAAATCTTTTGGTAAAGGATACCCATTTTAGAAATAAAATATTTTCAGCTATTGAAATAAATTATTGCGAATCAAGAAAAGCAGGAAAATATCAAAGTTATGCGGTTCGTTTTGCAGCCAAAGAAGCTTTCTTTAAAGCTTTAGGAACAGGTTGGAGGGGAAATATGGCTTTTGAAGAAATTGAAATCATTAACAATCGATTAGGGAAACCTGAAATAAGCGTTCATGGAAACGTAAAAACTTTTGTAATAAAAAAAAAAATAAGCAATATGCATGTCACTTTGTCCCATATTAAAAATATTGCTAAGGCTGTTGTAATACTTGAGTTATAAATTCATATGTATAATATTGAAATAGATAATAAACACGTTAAGGATTTTACCTGGAGATTTGTTGAAAACGAACTTGATTTTCATCAGGAAGGATCTTTTAATATTGGATGGTATTGCAGTGATAGAATATGCAATCTCGGGAAATCTTCCAAAACAGCTTTAATTTGTGAGGGATTAAATGAACAAATAAAAAAATACACCTATCACGATCTTAAAATTAAGAGTAATACGATTGCTCATTTTCTTTTCAATCTTGGAATTTCTTCTGGTGATCGAGTTTGTTTGTTTATGGATAAAATACCCGAACTTTATATAGGGACCATTGCAATTTTAAAGCTTGGAGCAATCGCTCAACCGTTATTTTCTGCATTTGGAGAAGAATCATTATTTATCAGATTACAAAATGCCCAAACGAAAGCAATTATAACACAAAGAAAACATTTGACTAAAGTTCGCAAAATACTTGAAAATTGTCCTTTCTTAGAACATGTTATAGTTGTTGATCATGATGGCAAAAAATCATTGATGAATAAGGAAATCTCGTTTTCATTAACTGAGGAAAAAGAAATTGAAAACTTTACAGTTTTTCCTGCACATAAAGAAACCCCTTCAATTCTACACTATACATCAGGAACAACAGGCCAACCCAAAGGGGTCGTTCATGTTCATTCTTCACTTATTTCTCAGTATATTACTGCAAAATGGGTTTTAGACATGAAAGAGAATGATATTTATTGGTGTACTGCTGATCCCGGCTGGGTCACAGGGACATCTTATGGCATCATTGCTCCTTTCAGTTTGGGAATAACTCAATGTGTTTTAGACGTTGGCTTTTCAACAGAAATATGGTATAAATTTATTGAAAAACATAAAATTACAAATTGGTATACAGCGCCAACTGCAATTCGATCATTGATGAAATCAGGGGAGGACATAGTTAAACAATTTAATTTGACCTCCCTTCGGCATTTATCCAGTGTTGGGGAACCTTTGAATCCTGAAGCGGTAATCTGGTCTGAAAAAGTTTTTGGGAAACCTTTTCATGATACGTATTGGCAAACTGAAACGGGTTCCATGATGATTTGTAATTTTCCTGGAAAGAAAATAAAACCGGGATCAATGGGATTACCTTTCCCTGGTATTAAAGCAACTGTTGTTGATCTAATTACATTTGAACCTTACAAGGAAATAAATAAAATCGGGTTGATTGCTTTTAAACCTGATTGGCCTGCATTGATGCGAACTTATTGGAATAATCACGAAACGTATAAAATGAAATTTAAAAATGGGTGGTATATATCAGGGGATCGAGCAAAAATAGATCAGGATGGTTACTTTTGGTTTATTGGCAGAGACGATGATGTGATTAATACTGCTGGACACTTAGTTAGTCCTTTTGAAGTTGAATCAGCCCTTCTGGAACATGAAGCGGTTGCTGAATCTGCAGTCACCTCCAAACCAGATGAAATCAACATGGAAGTTGTAAAAGCATTTATTGTTTTAAAATCAGGATTTAATGCAGACAAAAATTTGGAGTTAGAAATTATGAATTTTATCAGAAAAAAATTATCTCCTTTAGCAATGCCTCAAGAAGTTGAATATGTTGATTCTTTACCTAAAACAAGAAGTGGTAAAATCATGCGAAGATTATTGCATGCGAAAGAATGGGGAGAAGAAATAGGAGATATTTCATCGTTAGAAAATGATTAGAAATTATGAATATATCCATTTGTAGTACAAACCAATTAAATTGAACTTATGCCATCAACTGAAGAAATCCAAAAAAATATTTTAGATTATGTAATCAAAGAATTTATCGACGATGATTCTGAAGAAATTAATTATGATACACCTCTTATTTCAGGTGGAATTGTTGATTCATTTTCTATGATTTCTTTAAAGAGATTCCTTGAAAACAAATATAACATTGCAATTCCTAATGCAAAAGCATCCGCAGATGCTTTTGATACAGTAAATAAAATTACTGATCTGGTTAAAGAATTTATTTCGTAAATCTTATTTAACTTTAATTACCGTCAATAAAAAAACCCGGAAAGATTCCGGGCTTCTTTATATTTAATTTAACTGATCTGACAGATTATTTCTTTTCTTCAGTTGCTGGATTTTCTTCAGCAGGAGCAGCAGTTTTAGCTGAATCATTTGGAGTAGCAGTAACAGCAGTAGAATCTTTTTGTTCAGTTGATTCAGTTTTGTTGCCTTTACATGCAGTTAATTGTGTTGCTAAAGCAAATGCTGCAACAGCAGCTAATGTTAAAAAGATGTTTTTTTTCATTTTGAATAATAGTTTAAGTTAAACATTAAAATTTACCTTTAGTATCTGAACAAATAAAAAGGTAACCCTGTTTTCATAAAAATATTTTGGGTTACCTTTGTGAAAAAATTATACTAAAGTCAGAACATTGAATGAATAATCGGATTTATATACATGATGAAGATTTTATAACCGGTATTAAAAATGATGATGATAGAGCATTATCAACCCTTTATAAGCTTCACTTTCCGATGATTCAGCATTTTATAATTCAGAATAATGGTGATGTTCAGGATGCTAAAGATGTTTATCAGGAAGGAATTATTACATTATACAATAATATTAAAAACAATACATTTAAACAGGAATCACAAATAAAAACTTATCTCTATTCAATTTGTAGAAGATTATGGATGACAGAATTAAAACGAAAAAATAAATTTGCGGATAATTTAACCGATCATGCAGAGTACATTACTTTTGATCATGAAATTGAAGAAAGAATATTTGATGGAAATAACAAATTTAAATTGATTGATTCGAGTTTAAAAAAATTAGGTGAACCATGTCAGGCAATATTAAAATATTTTTATGTGGAAAGATTATCCATGCAGGAAATTGCACTTAAAATGAATTATACCAACATGGACAATGCCAAAACTCAAAAATATAAATGTTTACAACGACTGAAAAAAATATATTTTACGTTCTCAAATAAAAACTAAAATGAATTTTGAAACTTTTGAATTGATTGACAGATACCTAGTCAATGAATTAAATGAACAAGAATTAGAATCTTTTAATTTAAGAATGAAGACTGATTCTTTATTTGCATCTGAAGTTAATACAAGAAAAGAACTTATTGAATTACTTGCAATGCATGACGAAAGATCCACATTAAAAGCAAAACTTAACCGGTTTCATTCAGAAATGGACGGATTACCTATCACAGCTTCAACCCGATTATTTACTCTATTAAAAAAACAAATACATAACAAAATAGTTGTTTCATCTGCTGTAGCTGCTTGTATTTCAGCAATTGTCGTATTATCTACTTTATATTTGTCAGGGTGGTTTGCTTATCAAAATCAAATTACGTCTTATATGGAATTAAAAAATAATCTTGCAAATATCAAATCAAAACAACAATCTTTATGGAATGCTATGTTCAGCCATGCCAAAGATAAATCTGCAACACCTAGTGGAACTTGCTTCTCTGTTTCATCCAACGGATATCTTGTTACTAATTATCACGTAGTTAAAAATGTAGATTCTATTTTTATTATCAATTATAAAGATACCATCATACGTTATAAAGCTACTTTAGCATTTAAAGATGAATCACATGATCTCGCTATAATTAAAATTGATGATACTAAATTTAAGACATTTGGGAAAATCCCATATATAATCAAACAAGGTCGATCAGAACTTGGAGAAAACGTATTTACCCTTGGTTATTCAAAAAAGGATTTAGTTTACGGGGAAGGGTATCTTTCATCATTTACCGGTTTTGATGAAGATAGTGCAGCGTATCAGGCATCAATACCTGTTAATCCAGGAAATAGTGGTAGTCCATTGTTAAATTCAAAGGGGGAATTAATTGGGATTGTAAGTGGAAAACATTCACAAAACGAAGGTGCTACTTTTGCAATAAAATCTGTTTTTTTGCTCAATGTCCTGGATTCCATAAATAATGATAAACAATTATTAAAACCAATACTATCAAGAAAAAATGATTTGTTTTGGGCAAAACGAACTGAACAAGTAAAAAAACTTCATCCATTCATTTTTAAAGTTGAAGTCTATCGTTAAAACTTCTGTTGAATTATTCTACGGTAACCGATTTAGCAAGATTACGAGGTTGATCAACATTACATCCTCTTAGTACAGCCACATGATAAGATAACAATTGCAATGGAATGATGGCAACCAGTGGTATTAAAATGTCATCAACTTCAGGTATTTCAATAAAATGATCAGCAAGTTTTGTAACAGTAGCATCTCCTTCAGTCACGATGGCAATGATTTTACCTTTACGAGCTTTTACTTCCTGAATATTACTCACAACTTTTTCATAAATCCCACCTTTTGGAGCAATAACAATCACAGGCATATTTTCATCTATTAAGGCAATTGGGCCATGTTTCATTTCTGCAGCAGGATAACCTTCAGCATGGATATACGATATTTCTTTCAGCTTTAATGCACCTTCCAGTGCTACCGGAAAATTGTATCCCCTGCCAAGATAAAGACTACTCGTTGCATCTTTAATTTCAGAAGCTATCATTTTAATTTTATCATTCGCTTTTAAAGCTATTTCAACTATTTCTGGTATTTCTTTCATTTCAGTTATCAACTGATGAAATTTGGTAGTAGTGATAGTTCCTTTTTTATAACCAAGTGATAAAGCCATTAAAGTAAGTACGGTAACTTGAGCAGTAAATGCTTTGGTTGAAGCAACTCCTATTTCTGGTCCTGCATGAGTATAAGACCCTGCATGTGATTCCCGAGCAATAGAAGAACCGACAACATTACAAATGCCGATGATGGTTGCACCTTTTGATTTTGCAAGTTTAACGGCAGCAAGCGTATCAGCTGTTTCGCCAGATTGTGAAATAGCTATTACAATATCATCATCATTTATTATCGGATCACGATAACGAAACTCGGATGCATATTCTACTTCTACTGGTATTCGCAGCAAGTCTTCAAATAAATATTCACCAACAATACCTGCATGCCATGAAGTACCACAAGCAATAATTATTATTCTTTTTGCACGTATCAGTTTTTCTTCGTAATCTTTGATGCCACCAAGAGAAATAAGCGTTTTTCTTAAAATCAATCTACCACGCATACATTCATAGATCGTATGTGGTTGTTCAAATATTTCCTTTAACATGAAATGTTCAAAATTGCCTTTCTCAATAGCAATCAGATTCATTTCAAGTTTTTCAATATAAGGAGTTAATTCTTTATTCTTAATGGTTTTAATTTTAAGATCATCATGTCTGCTTAAAATGGCTATTTCTTTCTCACCCAAGTAAACCACATCTTTTGTAAATTCAATAATCGGACTTGCATCAGAAGCTATAAAATATTCATCCTTTCCTATTCCTATGACCAATGGACTCCCTTTGCGGGCGGCTATCAACATATCGGGATTTTCTTTTGAAATAATAACAATAGCATAGGCTCCCACAATCTGATTTAAAGCAATACGAACAGCTTCAATAAGATCAACTTTTTCCTGGGTTTGAATATCTTCTATTAAATGAATTAGCACTTCTGTATCTGTATCACTACTGAAAATAAACCCACGGTTAATTAATTCTACTTTGAGGGAAGCATAATTTTCAATGATTCCATTGTGAATGATAGCCAATTTTTTATTTTGTGAAAGATGGGGATGAGCATTCCTGTCACTGGGAGCTCCATGCGTTGCCCAACGTGTATGAGCAATACCGATAGTTCCTGTCACATCCTGTTGGTTGATATGATTTTCCAGATCCTGAACTTTACCCTGACATTTATATAAATTCAATTGTTGATTATCATTTAACAACGCTACACCGGCACTATCGTATCCCCGATATTCAAGACGGTATAAACCTTTTATTAAAATTGGGTATGCTTGTCGAAAACCAATATAACCTACAATTCCACACATATTAATTAATTATTTATTATTTACTTTTATATAAGTTAGATTTAACTTCATTCTGTTTTTATACCGTTTTGGTCCGCATATATTCGCCCTGTTAGCAGCAATTGCACGATTGACAGCAATTATACGTAACCCATCGTCTAAAACAGATGCCAAATTTATTCTTTTCTGTATATATGCAGAAATATCACAAATATATGCTTTACGAGTAGTATCATATTTCTGTTCAAGATAGTTTGTATAACTAAAATCTTTTAACTGCATCATATTCCCTTTTGAATCAACTGTACACAAGTAAATACTTGATGGTGGAGCATATGTTTTATAAGAACCTTCAATCGTATCGACTGGAATAATCAATTCAGCTCTGTTGACAAAAATATTACCTTTCGAAGACCAAGAATTCAGATATGGAAATTTTAGTTTAAGGTGCAGACCAGACATAGACTGCAAAAACACAATACTATCTGTACTTTGAGATTTTGAATTAGTAAGTTGTTCTTTTAAAACAGGATTAGCATCCGAAAAATTATAATGAGAAAATTGCTCAAAATTATTACTGGCATAATTTACATACAGATCCAAACTTTTCGCAGAAGTATCATGATAAAAAAGAGTAAGTTTAGAAATACTCGAATACATATTAAAATTGTATATAGCACCGCCCTGTTCAACCGGGTCGGTTGTAATATATAACCCTTTTAAATAATTTGCAAAATTTGCTGGAGAAGCTAATGCAGTTGAATCAGCAGCTAAAAGGTAATTCCCGAAAGTATCAGCTTGATCTAATTTAATACGAATATGTGCACCTAAAGTATCTGAACCTTGAATAACTTTTTGATGTATCTTTCCTTTGAACGAAAAACTTCCCAATAATTCTTTCGTTGGTAAGGAACTATTTGCTAAATACGTTTTAATTGCAGTACCTTGAATGGTATCATTTAATGAAAATACATGAATTGTTTGAGTTGCTGTGGTATCTCCATAATAATAGGTATTATATGCCATAGTAAGCACAAGGGAATCAAAGGTAAAAGGCTTTTTGCCAATATTCGAAAGAGCGTAATTCAAAGAAAACTGAGTATAAATACTTGCTGATGTCTTTCCAAATACAGGATCAGCATAGCTTCCAAGTAAATGGGAAACTAAATTAGCTGTTCTAACTGAATCTTCCAGTTCAGTAAATACAAATATAGTTGATGTATCTAATTGTTGATAAGGTATCTTATCTTTAGCTATTTGATTCAATCCAAACTCTTCAGGTTCTTTTTTACAAGAAAAAATCAGGATATATATAAAAAATATAATTATAAAAAAATAAATACTTCGATAGACTGAATGAATTATTTTCATTTAATAAAGGATAAATCAATATAAAAAGGTTGCTTAATTAGAAAAAACAGGTTCTTCAATTAGAATCTCATCATAAAAATTGGAATATGAATCAATATAAGAATCATTTTCAGTAGATTGATAGGCCAAAACCGGTATGTTCGATCCTTTAAGATATTTAATAATTTCAGGTTGAATATTATCATCAGCAATAATCACTCCATCAGAAAAATCAATAGCCGTTTTCATCAAACCGGAATAATTTAATTTTTTCAAATGAGTAATATCGGAATTACCAATACCTTCAAATTTAATTTTATTAATAAAATTCTTATTAAACAATTCGGCAAACTCATCATTATATAAAGAATTAATCACTTTAACATGCGAAAATAAAGGATTATTCTTATATGCTCTTTTAATATAAATACTTGCCATACTGGCCATCCAACCATGACAATGAATAATGTCAGGAGCCCAACCTAATTTTTTAACTGTTTCAATAACACCTCTTACGAAAAAAATTCCTCTCTCATCGTTATCCTTAAAAAATTTATTATTTTTATCCGTAAATACTGCTTTCCGTTGAAAATAATCTTCATTATCAATAAAATAAATCTGCATCCTTGCAGACTGTATTGAGGCAACCTTAATAATCAGCGGATGATCCGAATCATTGATAATAAGATTCATTCCTGATAAACGTATTACTTCATGTAATTGATTTTTTCGTTCATTGATACATCCGAATCGAGGCATGAAAGTTCTTATTTCTTTATTTCGTTCCTGAATTCCCTGAGGAAGATATCTGCAAATTTTTCCCATGAGACTATCCTTCAGGTAAGGTGTGATGTCTTGAGTAATAAATAAGACATTGGGTTTTTTCATAATAAGGATGGTATAAAATGTTTTGCAAATTTACTACTTTTTTGGCATCTTTTAAAGTTTTTCATTTAGTTTTGTAAATCTTTTTTTTAAAGAATTTTCTTGCTTTTTTCAGATAATTTTACTATTATGAAAATTTACACTACAATTGATGAAATTCAACATTATTTGAAAACCCAGTTGTCCGATCAAGCAACTATCGGGTTTGTTCCAACGATGGGTGCTTTGCATGAAGGTCATTTGTCATTACTAAAAAAAGCCAGATCAGAGAATAAAATTGTTGTATGTTCAATTTTTGTAAATCCTATTCAATTCAACAATAAAGAGGATTTTGATAAATACCCTCAGACAATTGATAATGATATTCAATACCTCGAAAACGCAAATTGTGATATATTATTTCATCCTTCAGTAAATGAAATGTACCCTGAAAAAATTATGAAAGAATTTGATTGGGGTGAATTAGATAAAATCTTAGAAGGGAAATTCCGACCAGGACATTTTAATGGAGTTGGAATAGTCCTAGAAAAATTATTTAATATCATCAAACCACATCGGGCATATTTCGGTGAAAAAGATTATCAACAACTTCTCATTACAAAAAAATTAGTTAATCTGTTAAATTTATCTGTTCAAATCATCACCTGTTCGACAGTTAGAGAAAAAGACGGATTAGCAATGAGTTCGAGAAATATGCGCTTAACAGATGAAGAACGACAAATTGCACCGGTTGTTTACCAAATACTTCTTCAAGCAAAAGAACAAGTTAAAAAAGAATCAGTTGATGAAATTAAACGTTGGGTTATTAAAGAGTTACAAAAATATCCTGTAACACTTGATTATTTTGAGATTGCTGATGCGGAAAATTTAAGATTTATTTCTAATTGGAAAGAATCAACAAATTCAATAGCACTCATTGCTTGGTATTTAGGTAAAATAAGACTGATTGATAATATTTACATCTCTTAAATAAATTTTCTGCAACAGGATTTTATTTTTTCTTATTTTTGTCATATGATTATCGAAATATTAAAATCAAAAATACACCGAGTAAAAGTTACATTTGCAGAACCTGACTATATCGGAAGTATCACAATTGATGAAGATCTCATGGTCGCTGCAAATTTAATTGAGAATGAGAAAGTTCAGGTTTTGAACTTAAACAACGGAGAACGTTTAGAAACTTATGTTATTAAAGGAGAAAAAGGAACAGGGGTTATTGGATTAAATGGTCCTGCTGCCAGAAAAGCATTAATTGGAGATATTATTATTATTGTTTCATACGCTTCGATGGATTTTGAAGAAGCAAAAAAATTTAAACCTGTCATTATTTTTCCAAATAATAACAAACTCCTTTAAATCATTGAAAAATAAATTAATTATCATCATCCAATATATTTCCTTTTTATGTATTGGATTGTTTCTTTTTTATTTAAGTTTTAAAAATCAAAATATTTCTAAAATAATTGAAGATCTTAAAGGGGTTCGATACAAATGGATTATTCTTTCAGCTTCATGCGCAACAATAAGTCATCTAATTCGAGCCATGCGGTGGAATTTGTTAATTCAACCTTTAGGATATAAAACAAAAATCTCAACATCATTCTATGCAGTGATTATCGGTTATCTGGCAAATTTTGCAATACCCCGAATAGGTGAAATAACCAGATGTGGAGTCATCAGCAAACAAAATAAAATTCCATTTAACCCAATTTTAGGGACTGTTATTGTTGAAAGAATTTTTGATTTAATCAGTTTGATAGTTATTCTTCTATTTGTTGTTCTTCTTCAATGGAATTTACTAAGTGGTTACATGTCCCGATTTTTTATATTAAACAATAAAAACAATCTGAATTTTTATTTTCTTGTACTACTTATACTAATTTTGTTCTTGATTGGATTCCCATTTTTATATAAAAAATTATTAAAACCAACCTTGAAAAAATTCAATTTTTATATTAAATTAAGAACTATATTTTACGAATTTATTTTTGGTGTTAAAAGCATTCGTAAGGTAAATAATATTAAAAAATTCACTCTGCTTACCATTTCGCTCTGGTTTTTTTATGTATTATCCATCTACTGTTGTTTTTATTCAATAGCTGAAACCTCACAACTAACATTTGTTGATGCTATATCTGTAATGGCTATTGGAAGTATAGGTGTTGTTGCACCAGTACCAGGTGGTATTGGCGCTTATCATTTTATTGTTAAAACATTATTAAATACTATTTATCATATTGATTCAAATGCTGCATTATCTTTAGCCACTATTTCACATGCTGTTCAACTTTTTACAATCCTTATTTTAAGTGGATTGTCTTTTATATTAATATTTCGCCAATCACACCTTAAAATTAAAAATGAAAAATATTGAAATCATTCAGTCTCACATTTATTCATGGGATCGTCTTGAAAAAATGCTGTTCATGTGGCGAATGCAATGTAAAAAAATAGTATTCACAAATGGATGTTTCGATATTTTTCATCTTGGACATCTTGATTATTTATCAAAAGCAGCTGAATTGGGAGATATTTTAGTTGTTGGAATCAATAGTGATCTTTCCGTTAAAAAAATTAAATCTTCCAGTCGCCCGATCATAGATGAAAAGTCAAGAACACATTTACTCGCTTCTCTCTTTTTTGTTGATGCAGTTGTTCCTTTTGATGATGACACTCCCTATAAACTCATCAAATTAGTTCAACCGGATATTCTTGTAAAAGGAAATGATTATTTGCCACAAAATATCGTTGGGTACGATATTGTTTCTAAAAAAAATGGACAAATTATTACAATTGAACTTGTTCAAGGTTATTCAACTTCAAATATTGAACAAAAAATCATCAATAATTTAAAATAAACAACTTATTTTCTACAATATAAATCTTAAAAAAATTTTAACCCTTTTGTAACGAAAACAAAATTTTCACGTATACACTAAATTGTAAATTCTCATTAACTCATATAGGTAAATAAAAAATATTTTTTTATGAAAATAAAAAACAAAATTTTTTTCCTGATTATAGATATTTTTATTTTCACCATATCCTTAGCAATTATTACATGGATTAAAGAAAGTTTGCGCGGAATTACACTTACAGAATATTTTTATCCGATAATTGGTTTCTTATTTATATGGATATTAATTTCATTTATTGGAGATAAGTTTGAAATACAAAACAAGAAAAAACTTTCTTTATTAATTATTCCTGTTATTAAAACAGACTTAATCATATTATCGGTTATACTGATTATTAATTTTTCTATTAAACTTCATTTTGATTCCCGACTATTAGTTTTTGGAACTATTTTATTATCTTCTTTTTTTGAAATATTATTTTGTATCGTTTATTTTTTCAATAAAAGAATTGAAATTGATTATGATTTCCCCTATTCCATCAAGGGAGCATCCCATCTTGAAGAAATAGAGCCAAAAGATTCAGATATTAAACCTCCTCATCCCGTTGAATTACCTGTCATAGAAAATTTAGAACTTTCCATCTTTAATAATTTAAAAAATCGATATTTAGTTAAGAATCAAAAGCTTTATAATTTCATACAACAATATATTCCAATTGAACGTATTTATAAACATGAAAGTGTAATATTAAATACTAAAACGCAATATAATTTTGAATATTTAGAGTATAATTCTATTCAGCTTTTTATTAACCTGCATCGAATAAACGATATAATCCGAATTAATAAATATTTCATTCAAATTAATAAAATATTAAAACCGAATGGATATTTTATTAATTGTGTTGAAACAAGATCTATGCGGAAAAGACGTATTCTTAATAAGTTTCCCTCTATAATAAATTATGTTTATTATACATTTGACTTTATTTTTAAACGGGTCATGCCTAAACTTCCAATCACAAAACAAATTTATTTTTTCTTGACGCAAGGTCACAATCGAGTTATTTCAGAACCTGAAACACTTGGGAGACTCTATTCATGCGGATTTGAAGTAGTAGAAGTGAAATATCTCAATAATTTATTGTTTTTTATAGCTAAAAAGGTAGGTCAACCCATTTACAATAACACACCTACTTATGGTCCGATCAGCCGATTGGAAAGAGTTGGTAAAAACGGAAACATATTCACCGTTTATAAAATGAGAACTATGTTTCCTTATTCAGAGTATCTCCAAGCTTATGTTTATAAAAAAAATAATTTAGAAATTGGAGGAAAAATAAAAGATGACTATCGAATAACTACTCTTGGAAAATTCATGCGTAAATTTTGGTTAGATGAAGTTCCAATGTTTTACAATATTTTCAAAGGAGATATGAAACTTATTGGTGTTCGACCTTTAAGCAGACATTACTTTAGTCTTTATCCTGAAGAATTTCGTCAGAGAAGAATAAATTATAAACCCGGACTTCTTCCACCATTTTATGCTGATATGCCTAAAACAATTGATGAAATTGTTTCTTCTGAAAAAAAATATTTTGATGATTATGATCATTCACCTTTATTTACGGACATCAAATATTTCTTTAAGATCATGTATAATATTTTAATTAAAAAAGCACGCAGCAAATAATACGATGCAATAATTATATATATAAACGTATATTACATATATGAAACTTAAAAAAATTATTCCTTTTATATTAGTATTATTTTCATTTCAATCTTTTAGTCAAGAAATACCATATCATTTCAATAATACGACTATTTATGATTTTCTCGATGAACTTGCAAACCTGAAACTCATTGAACTTAATTCATCGGTAAAACCCTATTCCCGAAAATTTATTGCCGTTCAACTTGCTGAAGCTTTTCAACTTAAAAATCGTTTAAATAAACGTCAACAAAAAGAATTAGACTTTTATTTGAAAGACTTTTCAAAAGAATTAGAAGGATTTCAAACTACAGATTATCTTCTTAAAAAATTCATACATAAAAAAAAATATGCCATACCTAAAAGGCAGGATTTGTTTTACTATAAAGATTCACTCTTTAGTTTCACTGTCAATCCTATTCTTGGAATTAATTATTTTTATAACGGAAATCGTACCATTCGACACCGATGGAGTGGAGCAGAATTTACTGCTACAATAGGAAAACACTGGGGAATTTATGCTAATCTTCGTGACAATTATGAATCAGAAGCGCTTGAAACACCTACCTATTTTACTCAACGAACAGTTGCAAGGTATAAAGATTCCGGCATAGGTAAGGAAAATGGACAATTCAGCGAAATGCGTGGCGGAGTAACATTTGCATGGAACTGGGGTTCAATTGGACTAGTTAAAGATCATTTTATGTGGGGCGATAATTACAATGGTGCAAATATTTTCTCGGGAAAAACACCATCTTTTGCTTTAATAAAATTAAACATTAAACCCATCAAATGGTTTGAATTCAATTATGTTCATGGTTGGTTATTCTCTGATGTTGTGGACAGTAATCGAATCTATCACTATGGAAGCAATACACGACAAATATTTGTTGATAAATTTATTACTGCAAATATGTTCACATTAACTCCATTTAGAAGATTAAAACTTTCATTTGGTAATTCTATCATCTATAGTGACAAAGATTACGCTGCCTACTGGATTCCATTTTTATTTTATAAATCTGTTGATCATTCATTAAATACAATGAACGGGAACGGTCAAAACTCACAAATGTTTTTCAATATAAGTTCCCGACAATTAAAACACGTGCATTTGTATATTTCCTGTTTTATTGATGAAATCAGTTTTAGAAGAATGTTTGATAAAAACAAGCAATCAAATTTTGTGAGTTATAAAGTGGGTTTTCGTATCAGCGATTTTTTAGTGCAAAATATTAATGTTACTACAGAATTCACACATACGAATCCTCTTACCTATCAGCACATAATTCCTTCTACTACTTTTGAAAGTTATAAGGTTAATCTCGGGCATTATCTCAGTGACAATTCTCAGGAAATTTATTTTTCTTTAAGTTATAAACCTGTCAGCAGATTATATATGCATATTTCCTACACTCATGCAAAACACGGAAATGATTATGTTTATGGAGCGGCTCCATCCACTTACCCTGATATACCAAGCTTCCCATGGGGTGCTCCTTTCATGAAAAATGTTACTTGGGAGAGTAAAGCGATTTCTATTAAAGCTCAATATCAATTATTCCATGATGCATATGTCTTTGGTGAATATCTAATGAGCAACACAACAGGAAATGTAGCCAAATATACCCCTGCATATTTACAGGGAAAGCAAAATATTATTTCCTTTGGATTAAATTTTGGATTCTGATAGTTTTGTTCCATCTTAATTATTCATAAATAATTAAATCCAACCATCAGATAAAAGAAAATTTATATCTTTGCCAACCTTTAAAATTAATCAATTAATAATATAAATAATCAAAAAAATGAAAGAATTAAAATCAGTTGCTATTCTCTGTGCAGGTGGACCTGCACCCGGTATCAATACTGTAGTTGCTACAATTACCAAAAGATTTTTATCCGAAGGATATCGCGTTTTAGGTCTTCAACACGGATACAGTACCATTTTTAAAGAAAAGACCAATTATGTTGAAATGACGTATGAAATTGCCGACCGTATTTATGACCGTGGTGGATCCTATTTGAAAATGAGTCGTTATAAACCAAAGAAAGAAGAATTCAATGACACATTTTTTAAAACTGAGAACGTCGTATTGCTTGTAACCATCGGAGGAGATGATACTGCTTCCACAGCCAACAGAATCAGTATTTTTCTTGCAGAGAAAAAAATTAAACTGCAAAATATCCACGTACCCAAAACGATTGACAATGACTTGCCTTTACCAAAAGGTATTTCAACATTCGGCTATCAGACCGCAAAAGATGAAGGTGCCCGTTTAGCTAAAACTGTGTTTGAAGACGCACGTACCAATGACACATGGTTTATTGTTTCTGCCATGGGACGTGAAGCAGGGCATTTAGCATTAGGTATCGGAAACGCATGTCATTACCCTATGATCATCATTCCTGAAATGTTTTATAAAACAAAAGCCACTTTTGACCGAATCATCAAACTTATTGTTTCATCCATGATCAAAAGAAAGTTGATGGGCATTCAGTTTGGCGGTGTAATTATTTCAGAAGGCGTTTTTCATTTTATTGACGATGATGAGATAAAAAATACAGGCATTAATTTTTCATATGATGACCACGGACATCCTGAACTCGGCTTATTAAGTAAAGCACATATCATCAATGAACTTTTAGAAAAGAAACTGCAAGAATTAAAATTGAAAATAAAATGCCGTCCTGTTGAGATTGGTTATGAGATACGTTGCGTCAGCCCGATTGCTTATGACTTGCGTTATTGTACAAATTTAGGGTATGCTGTAAAAGAACTATTTGATCGAGGCGAATCACAATGTATTGCCATTGTTACACCTACCGGAGAATATGTTGCCTTGAAAATGAAAGATATTTCAAATGCTGATGGTATTATTGTTCCCCGCCTTGTTGATATGGAAAGTGAAGAAATAAAAACTACCATGAAAAGTATGGAAGCATTGACAGAAAGCGATATTGAAAATGCAAAAAAATATATGCCGAATCCTGAAGAATACACATTCAATGCAATATTGAAACTGAATTTGTAATTTGATACAAATTTCATATTTAACCCTGAACATGCTTCATTAAAGTGTTTTCAGGGTTTTTCTTTTACTGTTATTCTTTATTTTTTGAATCAATAATAATTGTTACAGGTCCGTCATTAATCAAGTTCACTTTCATATCAGCGCCAAACACACCGGTTTGAATTTTTTTACCTGATTCTTTTTCCAATAATTCAATGAAATAATTATAAAGAGGAATTGCTTTTTCAGGTTTAGCTGCTTGGATAAATGAAGGACGGTTTCCTTTTTTTGTAGATGCATGTAAAGTAAACTGGCTGATCAATAAAATATTTCCTTTTGTTTCCAAAAGGGATAAATTCATTAATCCATTGGTATCACTAAAAATGCGTAAACGAACAATCTTTGCTGCAAGCCATTCCAGATCATCCTTCAGATCATTATCTTCAAAGCCGGCAAATACAAGTAAACCATTATTGATTTTTCCACTTATCCTATCTTCAATTTTAACAGAAGCTTCAATGACTCTTTGCACTACCACCCGCATAAAACATGTTATTTTTGAGTATTGAACATTTGAACATAATTCATATATCTTGACTGTGCAATCTGTCCGTTATTGACAGCATGTTTTACAGCACAATCTGGTTCATGCATATGAGTACAGTTGTAGAAACGACATTGATCCAATAATGCTTTCATTTCCGGAAAGAAAAGAGAAATCTCTTCTTTCTTAAAGTTAACCAAACCAAATTCTCTCACGCCCGGCGTATCAATAATATAGCCCTCTCCTTCTATTTCATGCATTTCAGCAAAAGTAGTAATATGTTTTCCTTTTTCATTATAAAACGATACTTCATCTGTTTTAAGATTTAATCCTTTTTGCAAACAATTGATCAGCGTAGTCTTTCCAACACCTGATTGCCCTGAAAATAAATTCACCTTTCCTAATAAAAGTTTTTTAACAAGATCAATTCCTATCCATTTTTCAGCAGATATTTCATAACATGTATATCCAATGCGAGTATAGATTTCTTTGTACATTAAAAGAAGATCATTGGCTTTCTGGTCATATATATCAATTTTGTTAAACAAAATGGTAACCGGAATAAAATAGGATTCAGCAGCGGTAAGATAACGATCAATAAATCCGAGGGGAATGCATGGATTTTTAAGTGACACGATTAAAAAAACATGATCAATATTTGCAGCAATTACATGTGTAAGTTTGGATAAATTGGTTGATTTACGAATGATACAATTTTTTCTATCTAAAACTTCTGAAATAAACGAACTTTCGTTTTGATCATCTGTTTCTATTATTACATGGTCTCCAACAGCAACAGGATTAGTAGCTTTTATTCCTTTCATACGAAAGTTCCCTTTCAGCGTACATCTTTTTTTAATATTGGCGCTGACTTTAACCAAATAAAAACTTCCGGTAGATTTTAAAACAACACCTTGTACTTTCATGAATAATTTTTTACAAAAATAACAGAAACAATGATTACGTTGAAAGAATAAAGTAAAACTTTCCCTTCTTATTTTGTGTTTAATTGGAAATCATTATTTTTATACCCTAAAAAATAAATAATGAAAACAATTTCAAACGAAGAAGAATATCTTAAAGCACTTAAAGACCTTGAAAAATTACAAAACTCCAAACGTGCTGATACACAAAAAAAATTGGATGCATTATATGCTATGATTGAAGAATGGGAAAAAGCAATACCCAAAGATGAAGTTTCACGATTAGATGAATTACGGGAAGAACTTGCACAATATTCTGAAGAGGAAATTAAAATATATTCCGTTATGGCTATGAAACTTCTCGAATTCAAAAAGAATAAAGAAACAGGAATGGATGTTACTCCACCTAAGTTCAACTCCGATCTTTACGAAAGCATGCGGGAATGGGTTCGTTTGAAAGCTGAGATCAATAAAGAAGAAGCTAAACTAAACAAATAAATAACTATTTATTCCTAAAATTAAATTGATGTCAACTCTGCTTAACGTTAATAATCTCTCTGTTGAATTTAGAGTTGATCATCAATCTGTTCAGGTACTTCATGATATTTCGTTTTCATTAAATAAAAATGAAACACTCGGTATTGTTGGAGAGTCGGGCTCCGGGAAATCAGTTACTTCATTAGCCATCATGGGATTGGTCCCTTCACCCCCAGGACATATTTCAAAAGGAGAAATATTATTTTATCGAACTGAGAATCAACCAGAAGATCTATTAACCGTTTCTAAAAAAAAATTACGATCCATTCGGGGCAAAGAGATTGCCATGATCTTTCAGGAACCCATGACTTCGATGAATCCTGTTTATACTTGCGGTAATCAGGTTGTAGAAGTTATCAGGCAACATTTAAACTTATCCCCAAAAGAAGCTAAAGAAAAAACAATAGCATTATTTGATGAGGTGCAATTGCCTCGTCCGGATAAAATTTTTAATGCTTATCCACATCAATTATCCGGAGGACAAAAGCAACGAATCATGATTGCAATGGCTATTTCCTGTGAACCATTCCTCCTGATTGCCGATGAACCTACAACGGCTCTGGATGTTACCATTCAAAAAAAAATCATTGACCTGATTTCAAGACTAAAAGAAAAATACGGAATGAGTATCCTGTTCATTTCACACGATTTGGGTTTGATATCAAGCATTGCTGATAAAGCTCTGGTTATGTATAAAGGTCAAATTGTTGAACAGAATTCTATTCGAGATATTTTCAATCATCCTCAACATGCATACACCAAAGGACTTCTGGCATGTCGTCCACCTTTAAATAGTCGTCCTAAAAAATTACTTACTGTCTCTGATTTCATACACAACGGGAATGAATCTAAAACAATTGAAGATGCTTCGTATTATGCTGAAAGTTTGCTGGTTTCTGAACCAGAAAGGAAAATGAATCTTCAAAAAATTTATTCTTCAGAACCCATTTTGAAAATAAAAAATCTTCAAACATTTATTCCTATTAAAAAAAACTTATTTGGTCAACCAATTGAATATGTCAAAGCCGTCAACGATGTTTCATTTGATGTTTATCCTGGTGAAACGCTTGGTTTAGTTGGAGAATCAGGATGTGGAAAAACTACACTCGGAAGAACAATTCTAAATCTGATTCATTCCACGGGTGGAAAAATATTTTATAAAGATCAAGACTTATCTCTTTTGTCAAATTCCGATTTTCGCAAACTACGAAAAGAATTACAAATTGTTTTTCAGGACCCCTACTCATCACTAAATCCACGTCAAACCATTGGATCGGCAATCACAGAACCGATGAAAATTCATTCTATTTTTAAAAGTTCTAAACAACGTCAGGAAAAAGGGATTGAATTACTTAATAAAGTTGGACTTGAAGAACAGCACTATTATCGTTATCCTCATGAATTTTCGGGTGGTCAGAGACAACGTATCTGCATTGCTCGTGCACTTGCACTAAATCCTCAACTGATAATATGTGATGAATCTGTATCTGCCCTTGATGTGTCTGTACAGGCACAAGTATTGAATCTGTTGAATCAACTCAAATTAGAATATAATTTTACCTATATCTTTATTTCCCATGATTTATCTGTGGTTAAATTTATGTCTGATAAAATCATTGTGATGAAAGAAGGTAAAATACTGGAAGCCGGTGAAGCTGATGAACTTTATAAATATCCTAAAACAAATTACACCAAGAATCTAATTCAGTCAATACCTGAAAATCATAAATGATAAAAATAAATTAATATACTTTTCACAAAAAAAATTTGTTAATATTATTTCTCATAACTTATTTTTTCGCCCTATTTAATCACTTATAACAAATTTTAATTTTAATAAAAAAATTTATCCCCTTTTCTAAATGCTTATGAATACATAAATAATGATTAAAAACATATATTAAGTGAAAATATTTTACATTGGTTTTATTTTAAACATTATTATTCTTACAACAAACGCACAAGACCCTGTTGCTAATTTTAGTATCAAGAATAATATAACATCCAGTTGTGAATTCCTCCGTGTTGAATTAATTAATACATCCGAAAATATTTCTGCAACCACAAATTTTAAATGGGAATTCGGAGATAATTCAACACCTGTTATTACAAAAGATGCTGTTCATGTATATTCAAAACCGGGTAATTATACCATTAAACTAACTGTGACTGACAATCATAATAGCAGTTTCAAAATAACTTTAGTAACAGTTTATAAATTACCGGAAATTAATTTTAAAGCCGATTCTGTCAAAGGTTGTTTTCCTTTATCTGCAAAATTTACCGATTTAACAAAACCCGGTTCAGGAAAATTAACTAAATGGACCTGGAGTTTTGGAGATGCAGGTGGCTCCAATTTGCAAAACCCCACATATGTATTTAATAAATATATTGGAAGTTGTAACATTTCATTGGAAGTTGAAGATGAAAATAATTGTCGGGCTTCCCTTACAAAGTCTAATTTTATTACAACGCTTAGTAAACCTACACCTAATTTTTCTGCTGACAAAAAATATTTTTGTACAAAATCAAATGAACAGATCTGTTTCACAAATTTAACTCAAGGGACCAATCTTTCCTATAAATGGGATTTTGGAAATGGAATGAAAAGTTATGCAAAAGATACTTGTGTTGGATTAGCAAAACAAATTGGAAGCTACAACATTTCATTAACTGCAATTAATGGTGGAGCATGTTCTTCTACAACAACAATGAATAATTATATTGAAATTAATTCTTTTAAAGCTAATTTCAAATCTGATATTTCAGAAGCTTGTATATCTTCTCCTGTTTCTTTCACTGATTTATCTTCTTCAACTTCAGGAATTGATAAAGCTCAACAATGGATTTGGAATTTTGGAGACAATAAAACATCCTACGAACAAAATCCAACCCATATTTATTCTCAACCGGGTGTTTATACAATTACACTTATTGCTATAAGTAATAATAACTGTAATGATACATTAATTAAAAAGAATTTTATTACGGTTAAACCAAGTCCAACAAGCTTATTCAAAGCGGATATAACAAGAGCTTGTAATGCACCTCTAACCGTTCATTTCACTGATTTATCTACAGGAGCTGTAAGCTATTTATGGAACTTTGGGGACGGAGTTACAGAAACAATAAAAAATCCAACTCATATATTTCAATCGAATGGTATCTATAATATTATGCTTAAAGTAACTGGAAGTAATGGATGTTCTAATAGTTCTTTTCAAAATAATCTTATTAAAATTAAAAATCCTTCTGCAAATTTTGAATCTGATCCAAAGGAAGGTTGTATTCCTTTGAAAGTTCAATTCCAAAACCAAACTATTGATGATTTACCCCTTACAAAAATTAAATGGTATTTGGGTTTCAAAAATATCACGTCAACAGAAACGAATCCAGTTGTTATTTTTCCCGATACTGGTGAATTTAATATTTCTCTTTCTGTAGTTGATTCTTTGGGGTGCAAAGATAGTATTACGAAAAAAAAATTTATTCAAACTGGAAAAAAATATGCTGATTTTAAAGTTGACAAGAATTCTGTTTGTTTTAATTCAAAAGTCCAATTTACTGATTTATCAGGAGGAGGAAAATATATTGATTCCTGGATATGGAATTTCGGTAAAAATGAAGAACAATCTTCTGAAAGAAATCCGCTTCATTTATTTAATAAAGATACAGGTACTTTTACGGTCACTTTGATTACAAAATTCAATGGATGCGCTGATACATTGGTAAAAAAGAATTATATCAATGTACTTCCTCCTAAAGCGGATTTTTATGCAAAAGATTTAACTGATTTAAATGATTCTATCGGTTGTAAATCCCCTTATAAAGCATATTTCAGAGATTATTCAACCGGAGCTGACAGCTCCTATTGGGATTTTGGAGATTTAACACCTATCGTTAAAACATCCAAACAGAAATATATAAATCACACATATAAAAATCCCGGGTTCTATAAAGTAAGATTGATCACAGTGAATAAAGCAAATAACTGCAGGGATACGATAACTAAAACGGATCCACGTTTTGGAGGTTATATTAAAGTATCTGATCTTAAACCAAATTTCAAACAAGACACATACAAAAATTGTCAATATAAAAATTTTAAATTTAAAAACTCTAGTTTTACAAACAATGGCTTTGCACAATGGCTTTGGAATTTTGGAGATGGGTCTGTAATTTCAACGAATATTGACTCCATTTTTTATTCCTATTCAAAATCCGGAATTTACTCAACAAAAATGGTCGTAACAGATCAACTAGGATGTAAAGACAGTATTACTAAACAAAACAATGATACTGTTTTGAAACTTCCTTCACCGAGATTTAAAGTGGATAAAACCGTTGGGTGCAAACCGTTGAATGTTTCTTTTACTGACATGTCGGTTACAACTAATTATAAAATCAAATTTTGGGGTTGGTTCTTTGGGGATAATACGTCTCCTTCTACTGATCAGAATCCTCACCATAGTTATACAACAAGAGGGAGTTATTCCGTCCGATTAACTGTTATTGATTCCTTAGGATGTGATAGTACTTTATTCAAACCTGACTATATAAAACCATCCTTTCCTTATCCTGATTTTAATTCACCCTCAATCCTTTGCAGATATAATCAATTAAATCTAACAGATAATTCTACCGGAGACCTATTAAAATATAAATGGTATTTTGGCGATGGTGATTCAAGTACATTAAAAAACCCATCTCATTTTTTCAAGAATATTGATACTACAACAATCTTTAATCTTAAATTAAAACTTACAGATATTAATAATTGCGATAGTGTTACCACAAAACAAATTATTGTTTCACAACCCAAAATGAGTTTTTCAGCTTCAAAAACTTCAGTGAATTGCCCTCCATTGTTTACTAAATTTTTTACCGTAAATCCTTCAAATGATATTACAAAACTTATTTGGGATTTTGGTGATGGTAGTTCACCGATCACTACCAAACCAACTGATTCATCAAGTATAACCTATAACAATTCGGGAAATTATTTTATTAAAGTTTTAGCAGTAAATACTCATAATTGTATTGATACTTTAACCAGTGATTCTATTTCTAAAAAGAATTATATTATTGTTGATGGTCCCAGTGGTTCATTTAGTACAAATGTCTTAACTAATTGTTCACCTGCAACTGTCCTTTTTAATGCCGAAGCAAAAAAAACAGCAAAATATAACTGGGTATTTGAAGATGGTTCTGATACTATTTCAACCATTGATTCTGCTTCTCATCGTTATACTCAGGGTGGTTTCTTTTATCCTTCTCTAATTCTTCAGGACGCAAAATCGCAACCATGTTTTGTACAGGTAAAATCGAAACAACCAATAAAAATAATCTCAACTAAAATAAAATTTAATATGAATCAGAATACAGCTTGTCAATCTCCTGCAGTTGTTAATTTCATTGATTCATCTTCGGTTTTTCCTGACACTAATATTATTAATGTTAGCAGAATTTGGGATTTTGGTGATAATACAACTTCTACTGAAAAAAACCCAACACATACCTATAATGCACCGGGAAAATATACTGTCACTTTAAAAATAAAAGCCGATAGTTGCGAAAGTTATTCAACACCTAATTATTTTAAAATATTTTCAACACCAAATCTAAAGTATTATAATCCTGATTCTATCAGTTGTTTTCCTCTTAAAGCACATTTTATAGTAATTGATTCAGTTATAAAAGACACTGTGAAAAAATGGAGTTGGAATTTTAATGATGGTAGTCAACCTGATACGCTGAAGAATCCTGTTCATCAATTTTCAGCAACCAACTTATATAATATAATATTAAATGCAACTTTTAAGAATGGTTGTACATATGCTTATTCGCAATCAAAACAAATGACAGTATATCCATTGCCGATTGCAAAAATAAATGTTAGTAAAGACACCATTGAAATGAGAACCCCCTTGTATTTTTCAGATGCAAGCTCCGGAAATATAAAAAAATGGTTGTGGAATTTAGGGGATAGCACAAAATCAACCGAACAGAATTTTTATCATAATTATACTATCGTTGGTGATATTCCTGTTACTCTAAAAGTAACTACTGCCGATTCATGCGTTGATAGTGATACCATCATTGTTACAATCATTCCCAAAAAAGAAATTCCTAATGCATTTACACCGGACAATGATGGGATTAATGATGTATTTATGAAAAATGTTGATTTAAAAATATTGAACCGATGGGGACAGATCCTTTACGAAGGAAAAGATGGATGGAATGGATATTATAAAGGAGAATTAGTTTCGCCGGGTACTTATTTTTATATCATTCTGATTGAAGATTACAAAGGAAAAGATCCTGTTAAATATACTGGTTCGGTCACACTGATCAGAAAATAGAATTATGAAAAAAAATATATTCATTTTAATTTTTGCTTTTACTGTCAATGGATGTTTAATTGCTCAAACGTTATTACAATCAGCAAATCTTGCTTTTGATCGAGAGCAATATGCAAAAGCAATTGACTTTTATAAAAGAGCTTTAGATCACGAAAAGAAAACTGAAAGCATTCAAAGCATTTATTTCAAATTAGGTGAAAGCTATCGTTTCATGAATAATATGAATGAAGCTAAAATTAATTTTGAGCAATCCTATAAAAATGGGAATACCACACCTTTGCTCTATCAACGTTTTGCAATCACTCTCCTTGAGACAGGTAATTACAATGAAGCAAAAAAATATGCGGAAGAGTATCTGAAAACAAATCCGAATGATAAAAAAGCTCTTCAACTCATTTCAACCTGTGATTTTGCTATTAAACAAGAAACTGATCATTTAATCAGAGTAAGAAATGAACAAAAATTAAATTCTCCTGAAAGTGATTATGGAATTTGTAAAGTAAAAAATAAAATATTCTTTGCATCATCTCGTTTTGACAAAGAAAATAAAAAAACATTCAAATTTACAGGTCAGGCATTTTCTGATTTTTATGAATCTGTATTTAATGAGAAAAATTTTTCTTTTGACGAACCCGTCAGAATTAATGGACGTATTAATTCTGATTATAATGACGGGACACTTTCATTTGACGAACAAAATAAAATTCTTTACTTTTCACAGTGCAATGGACAAAACGGCAAAAAAGATTTCTGTGGAATATACTTTTCAACCTATGATGATAACAAGTCCGAATGGACAGAACCCAAAGAATTACCTGCGTCTGCTGGGGCATATAATATCATTCATCCATCAATCAGTAAAGATGGAAAAACGCTTTATTTTGTGTCGGATATGCCCGGAGGTAAAGGTGGTAAAGACATCTGGAGGATTAATAAATTAAATGATGACCAATGGGGTACACCCGTTAATCTCGGATCTCCTGTCAATACTGAATTTGATGAGGAATTTCCTCATTTCTATCAAGATTCCGTATTATACTTTGCATCCAATGGGCATGAAGGGTTTGGCGGATTGGATTTATATTATTCAATTTATACCAATGATACTTTTTCTTTTCCACAGAATCTTAAAATGCCAGTCAATTCAAGTTATGATGATTTTGATCTGACATTTGTAACAAATGGTTTTGGTTTGTTTTGTTCCAATAGACCCGGAGGTAGCGGAGATGATGACATTTATTCTTTCTATTATATACAAATACTTATTGATGGTACTATTACGGATGATCATAACAATCCTTTAGAAAAAGCAACTATTTTGCTGAAAGGTGATGATGGTTCAGCTTTTATAACATATAGTAACGAAAATGGGAAATACAATATCCCAAACATAAAACCAGAAATTAATTACAAAATATTTTCATTAAAAACAGGATATAAGGATGATTCAACGTCTCTTTCAACAATGCATTATATTCCTCAAACCGATAGTACAAATTTTACATTTGATTTTAAACTGGAAAGAATCAAACTAGATACTTTTGCCTTTGATACTGCAACTCAAATCAAATTAGTAAAAGAAAAAGATATTGTTAAAAAAGTAATTGTATATTATGCTTATTCCAAATGGAATGTACTTCAAAAAGACAAAACAGAATTGGATTTTGTAGCCGGTTATCTGAAAGAAAATCCCAGTTTTAATGTTTTGCTTGATGCCCATACCGATGAGAGATCAAGCGATACATTTAATTTAAAACTTTCTGTCAAAAGGGCAATTTATGTTGCTGATTACCTGATTAAAAATGGAATTAACTCAGATCGGATTGCATTTAAAGGTTGGGGTAAATCAAATCCTGTATTTAAACATGCATCCAATGAAACGGAACATCAGTCTAACCGTAGAACAACATTCAATTTTGTTTATGACGAAGAATTCAAATCAATGATCAATTCGGAAGGATATATTGCCGTTTCAAATAATATTGCTAAAAAGATTAATTCTATTTTAACCACAAATCCATATGGAACAATTCCTTCAGAAACTTATTCTAATCAAGTAAAACAAAAGGAAGATACTCAAGCTCCATTTATTACTGCTACTGTTGATTACAGGGTTCAAATCATTTCTTCTGCAGTACTCGTGCCTCCTGCTAATTATTTAAAACTGGAAACAAATATTCCTGATTGCAAAGTGATCTACACGAAAGATAATACGGACAATACGTATAAATATACTATTGGCTCTTATAAAACATATGCTGAAGCAACTAATCTATTAAAAAAAGTTCGGGAATTGGGCTATTCCGGATTTGTCGTTATATATAAAAATGGACAACGAATGAGATAACAATAATATTAATAAAATGAAATTCATTGCTAAAATATTTTTTTTTATTTTCATTTTTGGGTTTATACTAATAACTAATTTAATATCCCAAAATGATATACAAATAAGTCATTATATGTATAATAAAATGTATTTCAATCCTGCATATACAGGAGATGAAAATTACATGAACGCTTCCCTCATGATGCGACAACAATGGGTTGGTTTTGAAACAGCTCCTACTACACAAATATTAAATGCGGACATGTTTATTGAAAGAGGCGGTGGTTTTGGATTATCTGTCATTAATGATAAACTCGGTTATGAAAAATCCATTAATGTCCGGCTGATGTATGCCTATCATAAATATTTCAGGAATGAATCAAAATTATCTGTTGGTGCAGGAATAGGGTTTATCAATCGAAGTATTGACGGCAATAAATTGATCTATGAAGATAAAACCATTGTGGATCCTAACGGTGAATATAATGTCAGAAATGCTATTGTTCCTACAATTGATGCCGGTATTAAATATTCAAGTAAAAAACTTTCTTTGGGGGTTTCCATGACACACATCAATACCACCAACTCAAATTCAACCCTGTTGAACGTCCCTCAACATCTTTATTTGTATGGACATTATGCATTGAAACTGAATGATCGTATTCAGGTGATCCCTTCATTTCTTGTTAAAAGCAGTATTTTCATAACCAACTATGAGATTAATACAAATCTTGTTTTTTCTGAAAAATTTTATGGTGGTCTTACTTACCGGAATAAAGAGGCAATAATCATTTTACTTGGATTAAATATTACAAAAAATATCAAAGTACGATATTCATATGATTTCAATTATGGACCTGTCTATAAATCTCACAGTACCGGTTCACATGAGATCATGTTATCCGGATTTATTTTAAAAAATACTCGAAAATATAAATCACCAAGGTTAATTTAGTTTTCATCCCTGTTTAATAATTCCCATACTGTTTCTGACTCAAAGCCCTTAGATACAGCAAAGTGTGCAAGTTTATTTTTTAAAATATATGAATCACTCGCTTTTAATTCTTTTTTTTTCTTTTGGATCAAATTTTGAAGGGTTTCATAATATTCATGATCATCAATCTCATCCATAGCGCTATCAATACAGTATGATGAAATTTTTCTTTTTTTTAATTCAATTTTAATCTTTTGTTTTCCCCATTTTTTTATTCTGAACTTACCACCGACAAATAATTTAGCAAAACGTTCTTCATTGATAAATCCTTCCGTAATTAATTGAGCAATCATAGATTCAACCTGTGTCGAATAGATCCCCCATTCATATAATTTATTTCTAACCTCTTGCTGGCATCTTTCCTGGAAAGCACAATATTTCCGAATTCGTGAGAGAGCGGCTTCTTCGGTCAGTCTATTTTTTGAAAATTGATCTTTCATACTTTAAATTCAAATTTATAACTATATTTTTAATTAAAAAAAATTGGAAGAATTTATACTATTTAATAAAATATGAATATACGTTCAAATTTATTTTTTAAATAATCATTTGTTCGATAAAAAAAAAGACTATATTTGCAGTCCAAAATTCAAAAAAATGAAAAGAACTTTTCAACCATCAAACAGAAAAAGAAAAAACAAACATGGCTTCAGGGAAAGAATGTCAACAGCCAATGGCCGTAAAGTTTTAAGCAACAGAAGAAAACAGGGCAGAAAGAAATTAACTGTTTCTGACGAAAAATAGTTTCAGTTTGATCTCAAAATATTATCTAAAGGAGAAGATATCATCATTATCTTCTCCTTTCAATTTTTATATCTTTTCATATTTGATTTATTCTTAAATTAGCACTTTAATAAAATTATCTCATAAATAAATCATCCAAGTTCATTAGCAATGGCAGGGTTTCTCAATTTCTTATTGATTTGCATTGTTATCATTTACGTTTTCAGATTAATCATCAGATACCTTTTCCCTTTCATTCTGAAACGGTTTTTACTCAACCTTCAACGTAATTTCACCTCTCAACAATCACAAACGAAAAACAAAAAAGAAGGCAGTATTCATATTGATACCCATTCCGAAAAAAAAAGCAAATATGATCTGGATCATATAGGTGAATACGTTGAATACGAAGAAATGAAGAAATAATAAACTAAATATTAAAATATGAAAAGCATAAATATAAAACAAGTAGTACCTCATTTGATTATTCTGGGAATATTTTTATTGCTTACTGTTATTTATTTCAGTCCCTATCTTGAAGGAAAAACATTGAGTCAAATGGATAATAACCATGCTAAAGGGATGGCTCAGGAATTAAATAAATTTCAACAGGAAACGGGTGAGTATTCCATGTGGACAAACTCTATGTTTGGCGGAATGCCTGCCTATCTCATTAAAATGGGTCCAAGCAATAATATTTTCGGTGGTTTACATCGTATTCTTCGTTTTGATTTACCCTATGAATCAATGGCAATTGTATTTATCAGTTTAATCGGTTTTTATGTTTTACTACTCTGTTTGAATGTTTCACCCTGGTTAAGTATGTTGGGAGCTATTGCATTCACTTTTTCTACATATAATATAATCTTTATTCAGGTAGGTCATGTATGCAAAGCTTATGCAATTGCTTATATGGCACCTGTTCTTGCAGGATTGATCATCACATACCGAAAAAAATATATACTGGGCGGACTATTAACCACTGTTGCGCTTGGATTAGAAATTACATCCAGTCATCCTCAAATTACTTATTATCTTTTTTTAATGATTGGATTATATGTACTCATTCAATTTATTTATTCCATCATTGAAAAAACACTTTCCTCATTTTTAAAAGCATCTGCTATCCTACTTACTGCAATTATTTTATCTGTAATGCCTGCCATTACAAATCTGTGGACAACTTATGAATGGGGTAAATACAGTATTCGAGGACCATCCGAATTAAAACAAAAATCCATAACCAATCAAGAATCCGAAACAGAATCAGTTACACCTCAAAAAAATTCTTCCGGCTTAGATAAAGACTATGCTCTGGGCTGGAGCTATGGCAAAGCTGAAACATTTACCTTACTCGTTCCTTATTTCGTTGGTCGTCATCAGGTTGAAAATAAAAATATTGAAGAAACAAGAATATTTAAAACGTGGACGGATGAAATGCCCCAGGACACGCAGAATGCAACCAATTTATATTATCAGTTTACATCCTACTGGGGAGCAATGCCTTTCACAGGTGGTCCAGTGTATTTTGGAGCAATCATTTGTTTTCTTTTTATTTTGGGATTAATTATCGTTAAAGGTCAAATAAAATGGTGGCTGTTGTCTATAACCCTATTATCATTCATGCTTGCGTGGGGCAAAAATTTTAGTTGGTTGACGGATTTATTTTTTGATTATTTCCCTTTATACAATAAATTCCGGGCAGTTTCTACAACTTTAATCATTGCTGAACTTTCAATCCCTCTATTAGGGTTTCTTGCTTTAAAGAGTATTTTTGATAATGAAATTGACAAACCTAAACTTATAAAAAAATTGACTCTTGCTGCAGGTATAACATTAGGTTTAACCTTGCTACTTGCATTCATTCCGGAACTATTTATATCATTAAATGCATCCTCCGACACACAAGTATTTGATATGCTAAAAAATAATAATTTCCCAAATGAATTTATTACAAAACTCGGTGTAAGTGTTCATGATGAACGTCTATCTATCATCCGTACCAGTGCACTCACCTCTTTTGTTTATATATTACTTGCGTCTTTTCTTCTTTGGTTATTCATTAAAAACAAAATTAATTCAGTCATTCTGATTGTCGGTCTCGGCTTACTTATTACTATTGATCTTTGGTCAGTTGATAAAAAATATTTGAATGATAAAGATTATGTGGTAAAAACAGAGGCAGATAATTCTGCTTTCCCTACCGAACCGGTAAATGAATTTATAAATAAAGATACAGATCCGGATTTTCGTGTATTCAATATTGCTGCCAATACCTTTAATGACGGAACTTCTCCCTATTATTATAAAAATATTGGCGGTTATCATGGTGCTAAACTCCGAAGATTTCAGGATCTTGTTGATCGTTATTTAATGAATAACCGGCAAATGTTAATTCAGGTACTCCAAAAAGATTCAACCGGAATGATCCTTCCGATGTTTTTAAAACAATCTTCTATCCTTAATATGTTGAACACTAAATATATTGTATATAATCCAAATGCCAACCCCATACAAAATCCAAACAGATTGGGTAATGCCTGGTTTATTAAAGATTTCAAACTTGTAAATAATGCTGATGAAGAAATCAATGCGCTGGAAAAATTTAATCCTGCTCAAACTGCATTTATTGACAAGCGTTTTGAAAAACAGGTGAAATCATTTAAAATTATGTTTGATTCATCTGCCTCAATCAAACTAACTAATTACAAACCGAATCATCTTACTTACACTTCACAAAGTAATTCAAATCAGATGGCTGTTTTTTCAGAAATCTTTTATGATAAAGGATGGAATGCTTATGTTGACGGAAAGCCGGTAAATCATTTCAGGGCAAATTATATTTTGCGTGCCATGATAGTTCCTGCAGGAAAACATATCATTGAATACAAATTTGAACCAAAATCATATTCTGTGGGACAAAAAATTTCATTCGCCAGTTCCGTTTTTATTGTTATTCTTATTTTGCTGGCACTATTTTATGAATATCGTAAATCAAAAACGACGGTGCCTGATAAGAAAGATTAAAAACTTAGCTCCTATAATAAAATGCCTGAATATGGTTGGAACTAAACCATAATAATAAGACATTATCCTGAATCTTTCTTTTAACCCGGGAAGAATATTTTGTTTGGTTAATCCCCCGTCAAGAAATTCAGATAATACCAATTCTGTATTCTTAATGGATGACGTTTTTTTTAATACTTTAATCATCCAATCAAAATCTGCAGAAAACTTAAACCGAAGATCGTAGAATGGTGCAAGTTCCCTTTTAACAATAAATGACTGATGACTCACCAGCATGCCCATTTTCAATGATCTCCAATTCAATGCTCTTCCTGGTTTCAATCTTCTAGATCCAATGACCTGACCAACCTCATCAATCATCATGGTTTGGCCATAATATATATCAAACAAAACGACATTCTTGGGGAAAACTTTTTCAAGTATTTCATCATCATAAATCCGATCACCTGAATTAATAAACCAAACATAATCACCTTTAGCCGCTGCTAATCCTTTGTTCATAGCATCATATAGACCTCGGTCAGGTTCACTGATCCAGTAGGCAACTTCATGTTTATATTTTTTTATAATATCTACTGTTGAATCTGTTGATCCGCCGTCAATAATAATATATTCAATATTCTTGTATTTCTGCGAAATAATACTTTGAATGGTTTGATCCAATAATTTTTCGCTGTTAAAAACAACAGTAATAATTGAAACCAATGGTGATTGAGATGTATGATCTACTGCTTGCATAAAAAAACCAAACCAAGATTAATTAGTGAAGACAAATTTACGCAGAAAGAACTTCATGGTAAAGTTTTTTATATTTTCCAACGACAATTTCAGGGGAGTAATTATCAATTACTTTTTTACGGGCATTTTGTGAAAGTACGGATTTATCGGTAATTCGGAGCGTCCAGTAAATTCCTTCAGCTAAATCTTCGGACGATTTATATTTTGCTATATACCCATTTTGTTTATGATCAATCATTTCAGGGATACCGCCGATTTTAAAACCAACTGAAGGTGTACCGCAAGCGAGAGATTCCATAATCGTATTTGGCAGATTATCTTCAAGTGAGGGCAATACGAACAAATCAACCGCATTGAATAATTCAGCCAATTTTTTTTCAGTTGAAAGCACAGATAAATCATTCACTTTAAAAGGAAAATTCAATTTTTCATTTTTTTCAGATTTTTTTCCGAATACAACTAATTCTATTTTTTCTTTCATTTCAGGATATTTATTAATCAGTATATCCATTGCTTCTGAAAAATAGTTCAACCCTTTTCTTCGATCAAGAACGTTTGCAGCTCCAAATAAAATTAATATTTTATCTGTTGGTAGATTCAGAAGACGACGTACGACCTGTTTATCTGATGGCTTAAAAATATTAGTATCTATAGGATTCGGAATCGTTTCTATTCGGAAATTTTTCAACATGGTACTTTCCCTGGCAATATTTCCAAGCCAGTTACTACATGTAACAAATGTCAATTTGTCTGCAGATTTGTAAAGTTCAATTTTTCTATTAAAATGTCTGCTTGAAATATCTTTCAATGAAGGTTTCCGTAGAAATGGACAATGTGAACAGGACGATTTATATCCGGTACAATTTAAGCTATAATGACAACCACCGGTAAAAGCCCACATATCATGCAGTGTCCAGATGACCGGTTTTTTCATTTTAAATATTTTATGTAATGAATCCAATGATAGAAAACCGGCATTGATCCAGTGCAAATGAATTATATCCGCTGATTTTATCAGATTGTGTTTCGTAATATCTACCCCTGAACATCCCAATGAAAAAGCATATCGGACATCATTTGAACGAATATTAAAAATAAAAGTAAGTTTTTCATAGATCCTGCTGTATAGTTCATTTCCTTTTAAAAATGATGATTTTCTGGTTTTTTCAATCAGTTGATCCAGAAGAACTTTATCCTGTACAAGCAATTTAGTTTCCAGCATATCCGAATCCAACGCTTTTAATAAACGATTACAGGCGATAGCTGCGCCTCCCATTGAATCTGTTTTATTAACAAGTATGATCTTCATACGTTTTATGCAGAAAATAAATCAAATATAATAAATATAGCTGTAAAATAAAAATTTGAAGGTATTAAAAAGTAATTATCAAAGTCAGAATCAGTCAGGGATGCTGATTTTATTTAGAATGAATTCAACATCTTTATGGATCAGACTATGAGGATAATTAAAATGTCTTGACAATAGTTTATCAATTAACTGATGCTTATATGAAATGTATTTTAAAGGATTAACTAAATATTTTTTATCCGTAAACAAATGCAAATATTTCCCATCTGTAAAAAAATTCATATTGAATCTTTCTGCAATAAACTGTAATGATTTAAGCGTATAAAACGAAATATGTTGACCGGTTTCAGGAACAAAATACCACCAGTCGCTAACTTCATTTATTTTTTTTTCCGGGACAAGGACTGTTGAAAATAAAATATTTTCGCTGAAATCAAACATTCTTTCAATTTCTTTGATAGGATTATCTAGATGTTCAAAGACTTCAAACGAAGTAACTAAATCAAATTTAGAAGTTCTTTCCAGTACAGACAAATCAAATGGTCTGGCAAAAATATTTTCACAAAATGAATCATATCTGTAAAAATCAAACCCTTTATCCCTCATCAAACGAACAAACATGCCATATCCTCCGCCATAATCCAGAAAGAGTGACTGTTTTTTTTTAATAATTCGTTTAATGACATTTGACGCAATTTCACTCAAACTGATATTTCGTGTAATATAGCCAACATCTAAATCATCGATGGCATTGCTATAGGCATCTTCCATCCAAAATACATTTTCAGTTTGAATAAATCCACACTGTGAACATTGAACATATTGAACCTGATACTTATTTAACACTTTTGTCACGAAAAGTGGCTGAGTAATATGTTCACATATTTTACAGTTCATTTAATCTTCTGAAAATTATTTTTTTGTTTTTTTATCTGAATGGCTTTTTTATATGCAGCTAATAAATAGTCCCCTTTATCTTCAGCATCAATAGTATTTTTTCTCTTGAGCGAATTTTCTATATTTCTTTTCCGGAAATCATCATCTGAAATACCCCTTAAAATAAGGTCAGCGAGCTGATCAGGATTCTTAGGATCAAAAATAAATTCGCTATGACCAATTGTTTCGGGTAATGATGTCACATTGGAACAGATCACCGGAACACCTTTGTATATTGCTTCAAACAATGGTCCACTGCCTGCTTCAAACAAAGTAGGAATAACCACTAAACGTGTCAACTCATATAATGCATTCAGATCTTCAAAAGGAATGATTCCCAAAAAACGAACTCTATCAAAAACACCGAGAAATTTTGCCTCTTTTTCTATTTCTTCATAAAATTCATTTTTAGCTCCGGTGCAAATTAAATCAAGATGTATACCCTTTTGATGGAGAATTGACAAGGCTTTTATCAAGGTCAAATGGTTTTTATGAGCCCATGTTTGTGCTGGATATAGAATAAATTTTTCCGGTAACGCATATTTCTCTTTCATTGTTTCCAAAGGAGTACAACCTGACTGAAAAATCCATTCTTTGCCAAGAATAGGACAAACACTGACCTTTTCATCGTTTACCCGGAAAAATTTTAGAAGATCCTTTTTGACATTCGTGAATGAAACCACCAGTTGATCACTCATTTCGGCAGCCATTTTAAACCGAACAGATCGATCAACCCGCTCCTGAGGCGTAAAAAATTCAGGATAATATAATTCCTGAATATCATGCAATGAAATCAATAACGGTTTATTGATCTTATAAAAAGATGAGAACTGGTAGGGATTATGAACCACATCACAATCAATCGAATTGATAATTCGTGTCATCGGATTCAATTTATTTCCTAACCATTCAACAATATATGGAATTTTTTCTGATACCTGCCTGTAAGATAATAGTGAAATGGAAAAATTCAAAAGAAGTTCTTTCAGTTTATTATCTTTAATTCTAATTTTAAAGGGCTTTACTTTAGCGGAAAGTGATTGATATTCGTTAATATATTTCTGCTGATCAGATGAATAAATAATGATCAACTCCTTAACGTCTTCATTTTTTATCAATATTTTTAGTATAGCATTAGCATATGTAAACACGCCACCTTTGCTGAAATCATGATATGCAATATAAACTGCTACTTTCATTTCGATCTTTATAATTTTTTTTCAAGAATAATATTATTGTTGACCGGATCAATACCTTGGGAAACAAATCCCGCTTTTTTATAAAACTTAACAGCAACTTTATTCTCCGGATGTGCTTTTAACATTATTTTTTTTATTTTATTATTTCTGCAAAATGTGAGTGCATGTTCAAGTGATTGTTTGGCAAGTCCTCTCCCTGAATATGTTTGATTAATAAACACTCCAAATGAAGGTGTTTCATATCCTTGATCAAAACCACGAAGCATATAAAAACCGATTAATAACTGATTATTAAATACACCTATATATCTATCATCTTTTGCATTTGATAAAATAGTTTTAATTGTATCAAGATCAAAACGAAATGGAATAAAATACCTGATATAATCTGCAGATGAGGATGTAAAAAGATGACTCAGCGCAACAGCATCTGTTTCGGTAAGAATTCTAAATTTTATTGAAAGTTCAGTGTTTATGTTCATTAAAAAAATCTGTTATTGATTTTTTAATAAATACAATCTCGTCATATGTCAGATCCGGAAAGCTCGGCAGATTTATTCCGCGCAAACTGATGTCATCAGCCACAGGAAACATATTTGAATTATCTAAATACATAGGCATGGTATGTACCGGGAAAAAAAGCGGACGGGTTTCAATGCCATTTTTTTTCATAAAATAGCGAAGAGGGTCACGCAATGAAGCTTGTTCAACTAAAACAGAACACATCCAATAGGTATGAAATGTGCCTTGTTGCTGTTGATGAAATTGTAAGGGAAGCCCGGCTAATTCCTGAAAATACCAACGAGCTACTTGTTGTTTCTTTTGAATATTAAAGTTCACATTTTCAAGTTGTGCCAACCCGATTGCAGCACAAATATTTGTCATACGATAATTATATCCGATAATATCGTGAAAATACTCGCGATCTTTTGCCAATCCCTGTCCTTTTATATGAACGGATTCTTCATATAAATGCTTATCATTGGTAACAACCATCCCTCCTTCTCCTGTCGTAATGGTTTTATTCCCAAAGAAACTAAATGTGGATATATGACCAAATGTACCTGTTAATTGATTGTTAAAGGAAGTACCAATGGATTCGGCACAATCTTCAATTAAATAAAGTTTGTTCTGTTCACAAATTTTCATCAGTTCATTCATATCACAGGAGTGACCATATAAATGAACGGCGAGAATAGCTTTTGTTTTGTTGGTAATTTTTCGCTGTACATCTGCAGGATCCATTTGCCACGTTTCATGGAGCGAATCAACAAAAACGGGTGTAGCGCCTGCATAATAAATTGCATTGACTGAGGCAATATATGTAAAAGTAGGTACGATTACCTCATCCCCTTTACCAATACCAAGTGCAAGCAAAGCTACATGAATAGCAACTGTTCCATTGCTGACACTTGCAGCATATTTTACACCGATATAATTTGCAAATTCTTTTTCAAACCGTTCAATATATTTTCCTTTGGAAGAAATCCAAGTAGAATCCAGACAATCCATCACATATTGCTTCTCATTGCCGTTCAATGAAGGTTTATATACAGGAATTTTTATAGACATTATTAAAATTAATTATCAAAATTACTTTCTAAATTATAAAAAATAACAATACAGATCATACTCCTAATTCTTTTCGAATAATTTTATCCAACTTTTCGACCCTTATTTTGTAAGTATGATCTTTTAAAGTTCTATTTTGACCGGCTTTTCCTATAGCATCACATTCAACAGGGTGATCAAGCAACCAATTTAATTTTTCTTTACACTCGTCAAAAGAAGAATAAACCACAACTTCTTTATCAGGTTCAAAAAATTCTTTCATATTTTTTTTGTTATCAGTTACCAAACAAGAACCTACTCCAGTAACTTCAAACATCCTGACATTTGCAGCATAATCACCCGCTACGCCACCATGAATATTAAGTCCTATTTGGGATTTTGCAAGAGCTTTCATCATTTCCAAACCATATAGTGGATTGGAATTGATTTTTTGACGGAAAGAAGTTGTATACTTATATTTTTTAGGCATTTCGTTAAGTAATGCAACTTTCTTGATCAATGGCAGATTAAATAATATATCTTTTAATCCTATGGATTTAAGAAATTTAGTTAATACGTAGGCAGATTGTTTACTTAATAATTTAATACTACTTTCCAGTCTCAAATCAGTATAAATGGTCAAATCAATTTCTTCATCCAATAAAAACTCAATTAAATTTAATCTTTCATCATGAAATTCTTGAGATTGAATAAAGGAGCCGATAAAACTAATTTTCTCATTCTTATATTGATTGTTCGATTGAATTTGAGGAAGTAAGGTATGTTCAAATCCATGATTCAATTCATAACATTTAATATTATTTTTCTGAAAGATATCCGTAAACTGAGGAGAACAGGCAATCATATAATCAAAAAACGAATAATTTATCAGGTTAATTGGAGAGATTGGATAACAACACATGCCTATAACCTGTTTAACTGACGGCACTTGATCTTTGATAGACTTAATATATCCGCCACTGAAACTGGTACTGTCTTGAAAGAATACAATATCCGGTTTAATGACTTTTAATTGTTGCGTTAATAAATTCAAACCTGTTTCTTGAAATCCATTCTCTTTAGCCCAAGCAGATTGAAGTGGAATTGCATTAAAAATAATCTCGAAAGCTTCAAGTCCTTGTTCTGTAAAATTTTTCTGAAAATAATCTGACCATCCGAAAGCCTGTTGCATCAGGTGTTCATATTGAATTTCATAGGATAAATAAACAACATTCTTATTCCTTAAATAATAATGCTTAAGAAAATCATTATAAAAACTTGTTATTTTAACAATACGATAAGCCATTTTTAATTAAGCTAGATACTTATGTAAACCATACACAAAAATAGTATTATTTTTCTCTGAATTTTTAATCTCCAATTTTAAATACAATATATTATTTAAATATCTTTGTTTTATTCAAATTAAAAAAAATGTTTTCCAGTATTCTTAAAAAAATCATAAATTCTTTTTATTGTTTGGTGTTAATATCAGTTTTGTTAAAAAAGAAATTAATATTGATTCTATCCTTCATAATACATCTGAATGATGGATAAATTCTGGGCAGATCCTAAGAATAAAAAAAATTGGTTACATCCGGAATTAATCAAATTTTATAATCAATTGCTAGATTTTGTCAGAAAGAAAAATATTTTATTGGATAATCGCATCGTAAGTGATATGGGATGTGGAACAGGAACATAATTATTTTATCTGTTACAAAACTACAAACCATCTCAAATTTTCGGCTATGAATTTTCAGAAAAAGCATTGGATATTGCTCGAAAAAAACTTCCACTAGTAAACCTTTTTCAGCAGGATTTAAATTTACCAATTAGTCAAAAATCAGATATTATTTTTTGTACAGAAGTATTTGAACATCTACTTGAACCTGAACTTGTAATAAAAAATATTCTATCTACGCTTAATCCAAATGGCTATCTCATAATCACTGTCCCTGATGGAAGAAAAGACACCTATGAAGGACACATTAATTTTTGGAGTCCTGAAAACTGGAATATATTTATCAAAAAAAACGCGCCAACCTTCTATTTCGAAACAGGAAAATTCAATGAGAAAATTTTATTTGCGTTAATCTATAATAAATAAAATTGCCCTTTTTTATTATTATTGTTTAATAAGTTTAACAACTTTATTTTCTTTGGATGTTGACAATTGAATAAAATATATTCCTGTTGACAAAGAATTTACATTCCATTTATAAGAAAAACCACCAATAGAAAAATACTCATCATTAAATATTGTTGCAATTCTATTACCTGTTATATCTGTTACAACTAAACTAATATTAGATTTATACGGTAAATCAAATTTTATATATGTTTCGTCTTTACATGGATTAGGAATAGATACTAACTGAATATTTTCGATATTATTTGGTTTGATATCTGTTATTTGATTAGTAACTAAAACAGAATTACAATAAACATCTGACTGACCAATAAGATCGTTTGAAACCGTTAGGCATACATTATAAACCCCTGTACCATTGTAATTATGAATAGGCGATAAGGTTGATGTGCTTGTTTCCCCATCACCAAAATCCCAAATTATTTGAGAAGGATTACCATATGAAGCACCTTTAAAATTGACCATATAATTTCCTTTTATTTTAGAAACGGTATCTGTCAAATATCCATAAGTACATTCAATACTATCAGACATAGTACCAACATTTATTACTGCATTAAAATGATCAATACATTTATTTTTATGATTCTTAATGTTTAAATGAATAGGATAAATACCAGATGATGAAAATATATGAGTTGGATTTTGAATTTCAGCGTGCCCTCCATCCCCAAAGTTCCATTTCCATTCATCTGGATTTCCAAATGATTTGTCAATAAAACTAACAGTATGGGTTGAAACATCAATTTTATACTCGAAATTAGCAAGACAATATGTTGTATCAATTGATAATTTTACTTGCTGACAGCTAATATCATTACAAACAGGATTATTAATTGATAAACAAACATTGTAAAATCCTCCTTTATTAAACATATGAATTGGATTTTTTTCTTCAGAAGTAATTCCATCACCAAAATCCCATAATAATCCATTAATATCAGAAACTTCAGAATGATTAGAAAAAACCACCTTATTACTATCTAAATTTACTAAATAAACAAAATCTGCTTTACATGGTATATTTTTTTCGCTAATAATAATAACTTGATTTGAATAGGACATACATCCATTAAAACTATTAAAAATATTAAGTGATACTTGATAAATTCCCGGTTTGGAGTAAATATGAACAGGATTGGCAATTATTGAAGTATTGCCATCACCAAAATCCCAATAAAAATTTGTTGCACCTCCAATTGTGGTTTCACTAAATATCACTTTATCTGTTTCAGATTCTATAAAATATGTAAAATTTGATTTGCAAATCAATCGTCCAATTTTTAAATCTTTACAATATTGTTCATGACATAAGCCCAAAGAATCTTCAACACTTAAACAAACAGGATAAATTCCTTCTTTATAAAATTTACGGATTGGATTTATCTCATTTGAATATGAATCATCACCAAAATTCCAGTATCTTATTAAAACATTTCTGCTAGATGAATCAACAAATGAAACAGTATTTGTAGATGAGTCAAGCTTAATATTGAATAACGCATTTATTTTATTTACATTTATTTTTATAGAAGTTGAAATCGAATCACCAAACGTATCAGTTACTGTTAAACTATAAATATTATTTGATGAAGGATAAACTCTAACCGAATTATTTGAAGAAATGTTATCACTCCATTTGTAATTATATGGACGTATACCACCAGTTACTTCAGCAAAAAGATTTACAGATTCGCCAGGACAAATAATAGTTTTACTTGGAAGTATTGATACTTTTAAAGTGTCATAAATAACAGTATCGTTCGTTTTATTAACACAAACATCCATCAACCAAACTGCGCCTCTATTATTACCACCGTCATCATCTAAACGGGCACCGACAGCAATATTTGCCAGTCCATTTTTAGTTCCAAGATAAGATAAATTTGAACCAAAATTATCTCCAATGTTTAAAGTAAATCCTTTAGGAACACTAACAGTTTTTGCAAATTTAACACTTCCATTCGAATTTAAATATAACAAATATGTTGTTCCTACATCTGTTCCTTTTTTATCATCAAACATTGCTCCAACTAAAAGGTCTGACACACCATCTCCATTAATATCACCTACACTTGAAACCATACAAAATCCATCATTTGGTTTTAACATATCTATTAATACCTCATCTGATGATGTTACTTCTCTACTTGCTTTTACAGTACCATTTTCATTCATAAAAAGAACCCAAACAGAACCAGTCCCACTTAAATAACACATTGTACCAACTGCTAAATCTTCAACTCCATCTTTATTTAAATCTCCTATTCGTGCAATGCTATATCCAAAGTTAACTTCATTAGCTAAATATCCTTTAAAGTTACCCGAAGTTGAACTAATTTTTTGATAATCTTTAACCGTCCCATTAATATCTAAAAATAGAATCCAGATACTTCCTTTTCTATATCCTCCATCGTTATCCCATCCGGAACCAACTGCTATATCATTTATACCATCTTTATTTAAGTCCCCAATTCCACACACGCTATGACCAAAACGAATATCATCGTGGAGAACTCCTTTAAAATTACCTGCCGTATTACTAATTTTTTGATATTTTTTTACAGTCCCATCAGCATTCATAAATAATATAAAAACAGCACCACGCTGAAATCCCCCATCAGCATCATAACATGCACCAACAACAAGGTCTATGACTCCATTTTTATCTAAGTCGCCAACTGTATCAACATCTTGACCAAAAAATTCACCATTAACAAGTGTAGTATTAAACCCACTATTATTTTCACTAATTTTTTTTGCTGATTTAATTGTTTTATCAGCATTTAACATTAACATCCATATCGCACCCTTATCTGTGCCACCATCATCAACTTTTGGGGCACCAACAACAATATCTGCATTTCCATCATGATCATAATCACCCAAAGAAGCAATTGATGTTCCAAAAACATCACCATCATTAATTATTCCTGAAAAATTTCCTTTTGTTGAACTTATTTTAGTAGCAGAAACCGGAGTACCTGCAACACAATTTAATATTTTATTCACTTGAATATCTATCCCATAAATTGCTCCTCTATCATTTCCACCAACATCATCCATCCTTGCTCCTACAACAACATTTAAATCTCCATTTTTTTCATTTAACACACTGATTCCTGAGCCAAAATTATCACCAGTATTCAATTTAAAGTAAGAATTAATATTAATTTCTTTAGCATATTTAACCGTTGCATTTTCATTCAATAATAAAAGAAATACTTTTCCCGTATTTAAACCTTCTTCATCATTAAACATTGCAGTTACAAATATATCAGGAATACCATCTTTATCTACATCACCTGCCGAAGTAACAATTCCAAAAAAATCATCAGGATGAAGTAAATTTTTTAAAGCTTCATTTTGTGCAGAAATCTGTTTATTTTGTTTAACACTTCCATCACTATTCATTAATAAAATCCAAACTGATCCGGTACCACTTAAATAAGATGGTGCGCCAATTGCTAAATCGTCAATTCCATCATTATTAATATCTCCAATTCGAGAAATGCTATAACCAAAATTGCTATTATCATTTATAACACCATTAAAATTACCAGAAGTAGAACTAATTTTTTTTGAATTTTTCACTAACCCCGTTGAATCAAGATATAAAATCCATATACTACCTTTACGAAATCCACCATCATTACTCCAACCAGCACCAACAGCAATATCAGGTATTCCATCTTTGTTAAAATCACCAATTCCGCATACACTATGACCAAAACGATTATCATTATGAAGTATATCCTTAAACCCACCTTGCTTATCATTAATTTTCTGATATTTTTTAACAGTTCCGTCAGCATTCATAAATAAAATGAATACTGCCCCATGCTGATATCCTCCTTCTCCATCATAGCATGCTCCAACAACTATATCTACTATACCATTTTTATCAAGATCTCCAATAGTATCAACATCCTGACCGAAAAACTCATTAGGACTAAGAATAGCATTAAAACCGCCTTCCCCTTGACTAATTTTTTTTGCACTCTTAATAGTTTGATCCGAATTCATAAGTAATAACCATATAGCACCTTTATTTTCACCATTTGCATCATCTTTTGGTGCACCTACAATTAAATCATTAATGCCATCTTTATTAAAATCACCTAATGAACTAATACATGTTCCAAATACATCTCCATTATGTATCTTTCCAATTAACTGATTAGATTCAGAATTTAATTTTGTAACATTAATTACATTCCCAATTTGTATTTGCTGAGAAAAACAAATTGATTGCATCATAGTTAGCACATATAAAATATATTTTTTCATAATGTATAATTTTTTATTGATTAATAAAAATCACATATCTATTATTTACCCATATTACTATGCACAAATATAAAATAAATAAATTGATATGTCAAACACGATGGGGAAAATATTTAAATGATGATATAACTATTTTATAATCAGAACTATAAAAACTGGCATATCAATATAATCCTAATTAATCTTTGATAATTATATTTTAACTATTAATATTATATTATAATTACCTATTTGTTAATATTCCTTTTCAATCAGACCTCTTTTTTAAATAAATATTATTATCAATTCTATAATTTAAGAAAATCTAATTTCTATTTATTAAAGAAGTTATTTTTTTCATCCTCTCTGTTATCTCATCCGATAAATTAAAATAGTAGATCAGCACGCCAAATACAAGAGTAATAGAGAGACTTCTGATAATAATATCCAAAATAAAATTAGAGAGTGCTGGTATTATATAACCAATAAAATATGATATCCCAGCAACAACAAAAACTATTAAAAATTTATAATTAAACGGTTGCATTTTAAATTTAAAAAACAGGAACAGGTAATACATCAGATTCATAACAAAGAATGAAACGGCAAAGGCAATGGCTGCACCAACCAGTCCGTAGGTTTTAATAAAAAAATAATTTG